>CAVPQS010000040.1:0-47915 GCA_963707485.1 uncultured bacterium | reverse complement strand
GAACCGATCATGTAGTCATGAAAAATTGTCGCGCGGCGCAGTACATCCGGGACCTGATACATGGTGACTTCACCATCGTAGGCTTTTGCGACTCCGCCGGTTTCGGGCAATCCCACGCCGCGGTCGAGAATGACGTACTTGGTTCCGGTCAATTGGAATGGCCGGTAATTCAAATTCTCGCCTTCGAAAAGATTCTTGAACTGCAAGCCGCCGATGAATTCATCGAATGTCTTTAGTTGCGCGCCGTGGTATCCGACAAGTTGCTCGATAAAATTCATTGATAAGTAGTTTTTGGAGCTGAAAGATTTTCGCGTGAAGTCCATTACACGCAGCGGTTCCTGTGCCGATTCCTGCTTGAGCTTCTGCACAACCGGCATATTGCTCGGGAAATAGGCGCTGAAAGGAGCGACCTCGATAAAGCGAAAGTCGACGCGCCAGAGATCGACTAAAGACGCGAACACCAATCCGACAATCGCGATTCTTCCAATAGTGCCGGCGGAATAGCCTCTTATCAGGAACCAGGTGAGCCAAGATAGTAATGCGACAATCCACAGTGACATCTGAATTGTGCCAAGCGTGCCAATCATTGCCTGGTGATTGTCGGGTGCAATGCCGGAATAAAGTATCGATGTGTAAATTGACATCAGCGATTCGCCGGCCACAGTTGCAAAAAAAGCTTTGAGAGTGAGAATCGAAGCGACGATCAGAAGCGCCTTGGCCAATTTTGGACCAGCAGTTGACTTCTTGTCCGCCCGGAGATTCGTAATCGCGTCGATGGCGAATGCCGCAAGGATAGAAAATGAGAAGGTGAATAGGAACATGATCATCGATGGGGCGCGCATTTTCTTAACATTCGGGATGATCGCATAGAATAAGTGGAAAAGCGGCGTGGTGTCGCCAAGCGCATAAATAAGAGCGAATAGCGCCAGTCCCAACAGGAACCAGGTTTCGCGTTTTCTCCACAGCGCCAGCGCCACGATACCGAGAAGTAACGGAATAAATCCGCCGTATTCGGTGTTATCCTTGAAGGCGTTTCGTCCCCAATATCCGCCTTGGTCGCGATTGTCATCAACACCGGCAAATAGAGGAAAAATCTGGCCGATTGCTTCTTCGGGATGCATCGACCACGAGGTAGCCCATTCGTAGCCGCTGCGGCCTTCGGCGCCTTCGCCGGCGCGGGGCGAAAATTCCGAAATGTACTTGTAGCCGGGCCACATCTGAATCGCCGAGCCCAGGAGTCCGATCACGATCGCCAGCACGAACATTGCAGACACAAGGCCGGCTTTCACGACGCTGACTTTATCCTTGAACATGAAGATCACGCGGTAGAGTGCGAAGAAACCGATCGCCCAAAGACTGAAATACGCCATCTGCGGATGCGGCGTCAGAATGATGAAGGCGACGACAATGCCGAGGCCCAAGAAGTATTTTAGATGATAAGTTAGCATCCCTCGATTCAAGAAGTGGAACGCCAGGGGGAACAGCGCAGTGACATACATCTTGCCGTCGTGACCCGGGGCCACCAGCGATACCATGTAGCCCGAGAACATATACGAAACGCCCGCGAACGCCGAAGCGAGCCTGGAAAGGCCGAAACCGCGCGCGCATTTGTAGGCAAATAATCCGGCCAGCCAGACGTGCAGTACCAGTCCCCATCCCATCGCGCGGTAGATTTTGTCGATCGGCCACAGCATCTTAAGGATGAATGTCGGGAGATAAAAGATATCGCCGTGGAACGCATCCACCGGCGGCAGACCGCCAAATAAGTAGGGATTCCACATTGGCGGATGCAGAGGCAAGAGTGCGCCGATTTGCTTGAAGAAGGCGGTGACATATTCACGCCAGAAAACACCTGCTTGAACAGTATCTGATCCGACAAGCATGTCGGTCGAGGGTGAGAATACGAATTTCCAGAAGAGGATTATGGTGAAGAGCAAGGTTGCCCCGGCGTAGTACCAGAAGAAATTCTTATTCTCTTCGAGTTCGCGGACGAAATCGGATCGATGTGCGGAACGCTCGCTAACCTGTTTTCGTTTTACCATTTAATCAAATTTCCTATTTTACTCGCCAAGCCAATACAGTGCAGATAATCTCGCCAAGCATCGACCAAAGTCTTGCTCCAATAACTGCAATACCCGCACGATCGGTACCGATTATCGGCGCCAGTAGGATGATCAAAGCAGCTTCCCGCGCTCCAATTCCCGCCGGCAAGACAATTGCCCAGTAACCGACCAAATACGCCAATGTCCAGGCGCCGATGATTTCTACGAGACTGAAGTCATATCCCGGCAGGATTGACAGCAGAAACAAGTAGAAGCTGACGCCATAAAGATTCCAAGTGACAAAATAAAAGAACAGCACCTTCATTCCCACCTTTTTTTCGGCGTGGAAAGTTACGGTTGGCTGGCGGATGATCTTCAGAATCCAATTCAACGAAGATTCGAACAGCGTCGGTCGCATGATAATTGCGAGTGAAACTGCCAAGCAAGCCGCTGAAACCCAGGCCACCGGCACGTAAGCAGCATATTTTTCTGCAAATCCGGCGAAGAAAAGGTAAGCGATAATTATAACGAGACCGGGAGGCGTGGCAAAAAGCTGGCTGAGGATGAAGGTCGCCGTAGCCTCTTCCTTGCGAATGCCCTCCTTGGACGCGAGATGAACGACGGCAAAAAGCTGCCAGATTCGGCCAGGAAGATAGCGCCCGAGCTGACCGAGATAAGCGATCCGGAACGCCTTGAGCCAGCCGACCTTCTTGCCGAACATACCGACGATGGTCGACCAGATTGCGGACTGAGCGAACAGGACAATCTGCATTAGCAACAGCGATGCAATCAGGTACCAGTAGTTGATTTTCCAATCGGATGGATTGAACTTGCGGAAGCTGTCGGCGAAGACCGGCACCATGAAGTATGCCAGCGCGGCAAGAAGTACGATCTGGATTATTCGATTGAGAAGCTTGCTCTTAGTCATAGTCGCCACAGATGAATGACCTTATACCATGTAAAATGGGAATTGTCAAGGAGATGCGGCAGGCGCGGCCATTCAAAGCGAGTATCCAATTCTCAGGATATGGAAGTTAATGCCGGAATTTGGGCGTTTGATGCTGGCGTTCGAGAGGTGCTGAAAGAGGTAGCTGACATCGATAGTCTTGCTCTTGCCAAACACCACGCCAATTCCCAGATGGTCACCAAATTGGAAATTTGTTGATAGGACGCGCTGTCGCATCTGAATATCGCTTATGTAGTGAAATCCAATCGCTGCCTCGAAATAGGGCCGAATATTCGGGCTGTGGTCTGCGCCCTGGAGTCGGAACACTGGAGTTGCTGAAATGTCCACAATGTCGCGGTCACCACGCCAGATTCCACCGCCAAGTTGAGCAATGCCGGCGACCTCAAATCCCCTGTTCGTAAAGAGTGGCGGCGAATACGTCCACTGGAGGTTCAGCCGCAGTAATTTCGTGTTGTCAATTCCTTCGCCATAACCGAGTTCAAGCGCTGCCTGGCGGAAGCTAAGGTCACTCGAAGACGCCACATTGCTGCCCAAAGGGGAGATGATCCAGCAGACGACTGCTGCCGTCCATAGTATGAAACGCCTTGACTTTAGCACGGTTTCAGTCTATGTTAATCAACGTAAACAAGCAACAAAGCATGCGATTGGTGTGTATCGCGTCTGCCGCTTACTCCCTCGCTTCAGCAGTCGAAAAGCCAACGCTGACAACACCTTACACGAATCGACGTCTTTGCGCAAATCTCTGGCCGATCGCTAAGAAGGGCAATTCATTAACCGATTAAAATATATGAAGATACTACCGGAGGAATTAATGCCGTTTCGGAGACAGCGCTTGCTACAACGGGGTCATCACCGTCCATTGTTGAGTTGCCTCTTTTTCTTCTTACTGATTTCGACTTCGCTTGTGTTTGCAAAGAACGCTTCGCCAGATCTCGCCGCTGTGGCAACCAGACCGTTTCAGGTGAGCGAGGTCGTTTCGGATGGTCAAGTTACCAAAGCGCATCTGCGCCAATCCGACTTTTTTGATCTCAGTATGGGGCCAGTCGAGCGGATCATCGAAATTCCTACCGGTGCTACGGAAAACCTGCGATTGAAGCTTGAACGCTTCAGTATAGCTGGAGCGGACGCCAAGTTTCTGATCGGATCAAGCAGCGGCGACGTCGAGTCGCCACGCCCCGACGTGTTAGCATTTCGCGGTTCAGTTGATGGCGAGCCCAATTCGCATGCGTACCTGGCGGTAAGTTCGACCGGTATGGCGGGCGGCTACGTTAGAACCGGAACCGGCGAGACTGTTTATCTTTCGCAGCTTCCATCGGAAGCTGCCAAGGGCTGGTCCGGCGAGGTTCTCATTCATTCGACGGCGAGCGGAATCGACCTGCCCGACGGAGTGGCTTCCTGCGGCGTGGAACCGCCGGCGGGATTTGTGCCGCACGGTTTGGATAAGCGTATGGCTGTGATCAATCGCGGCATGCGCATGGCGCGGGTTGCGATCGACTCGGATCAAGAGTACTTCAAAATTTTCAATGATGTTGCGTCGGCGCAGGGCTATGCCCTGATTGTCCTCGGCGCTGTCAGCGACATTTATATGCGCGATTTCAATATGAAGCTTATCGTGAAGCTCGTTCGCATTTGGCCTTCCGGCGGCGAACCTTTTGAGGCCGACAATTTGGGCGGTTTTGGTTCGCACTGGCAGACATTCGAGGATGCTTCGCCGTTCAACTACGTCCACATGTTTAGCGGTCGCCGCGATCTATCTTACGGCGGCGTCGCCTATGTCGGCGGCACATGCTCCGGCAGCGGGACCTATGGAATCAGCGGATTCCTCAATGGTAGTTTTCCAACTCCGTTTGATTCGCCGAGCAATTCCAATTGGGATGCCATTGTCGTTGCCCATGAAATGGGTCACAATTCCGGGACATTCCATACCCACGATGGTTACACGCCGACAATCGATGACTGCGGCAACGGAACTCCCTCGCGCGGCACGATCATGAGTTACTGCCACACATTCGCCGGTTACACGGCCAACACCGATTTGTGGATGCACTCGCGGGTCGAAGGAGTAGTTGAGGAGGAATTTGAAACACTGAACTGTTATGACTTCGACTGCAACGGCAACGATACTTCCGACGTTCTCGATATTGTAAACGGAACTTCACTTGACACGAATTTTGACGGTATACCGGACGAATGTCAGGACTGTGACGGCAACTCGATTCTGGATCCAAGCGACATCGACAACGGCGCGCCGGATGTTGATCTGGACGGCATTCCCGATGTTTGCGAAGTCGACTGCAACAGCAACAACCTTCCCGACCATTACGAGATTTCCCAGGGGTTCGCCTCTGATGCCGATGGAAACAATGTCCCCGACGAATGCGATGTCGACTGCAATAGCAACAGCCAGAACGACTGGGTCGATACCGAGACAGGCGCTTCCGACGATTTTGATCGCAACGCAATTCCCGATGAATGCCAAGACTGCAACAGCAACGGCATAACCGATTGGGTCGATTTGGGAAGAGAATATAATTTGTTCATTGCCGATCAAGGACAGCGGGTTCGCGAGTTCCACCGCGCCAGCGGCTACCCGATTCGCGATGTCTTTACGGGAATTTCCTCGGCGCCGACTGATGTTGTGTTTAACTCGACGAATCGACTTTGGGTGAGCGACTATCCGGGGAATCGGATTCTTCGCGTTGATGTCGACAGCGCAACAGTGTCAACATTTGTCACTTCGGGATTGGGCGGGCTGGCAAATCCGACATTCATGTTGATGCGTGCCGCCAATGGCAATCTGCTGGTTGCCTCACGCGGAACGTCGCAGGTGCTCGAATACAACGGCAGCACCGGCGCTTTTGTCGGTGTTTTGGTTGCAAGCGGAGTCGGCGGATTGTCCCAGCCTTACGGCATGGCGATCGGACCAAATGGAAATCTTTTTGTTGCCAGTGCCGGCAATAACTCGGTGATTCAATACAATCCTACGACCGGTGCGTCGCTCGGCACGTTCGTTACGTCTGGTTCGGGCGGGTTGAGCCAACCGCGCGGAATCGCATTCCTGCCGAACGGCAATCTGCTTGTAGCGAGCTTCAACACTAACCAGATACTCCAGTACAATGGAGTGACGGGCGCGTTTATCGGCGCCTTCAATGATCTGCAGCAACCGTCAAGCCCGTATGGAGTCAAGGTCGGTCCCAATGGGAACGTCTTTGTTTCGGAGAATTCTCTCGGCGGCGGCACTCCTCGTATTATTGAGTACCTCCCAATCGGACGCTTCTACCGTCGCGTGGTTCGCGGCGATAATTCAGGGCTTGTCAATCCAGCCGGCCTTGCTTTCCGGCCGGGATCGAGTCTGGACTGCAATCGCAACTTCCAGTTGGATGCTTGCGATATCGCCCAGTTTGTTTCGGTTGACCTGAATCTCAACGGTATTCCAGATGAGTGCGAAACGCTCGACGACGACGGTGACGGAATTGTCAATGGTCTCGACAATTGCCCCGGCGTCTCGAACGCCAACCAGCAGGATCTGGACTTTGATGATGTTGGCGACGTCTGCGATAACTGCACTACTGTTCAAAACACCAGCCAGGTCGATTTTGACGGCGATGGTCGCGGCGATGCGTGCGATAATTGCGCGCAAATCAGCAACCCGCTTCAGGAAAACGGCGATAGTGACTTGCTCGGCGACGCATGCGATCCTTGCCCAAGCGACTTTGTCGATGACGTTGATAACGACGGAGTTTGCGCCGACGTTGATAACTGCCCGATCGTCCCAAACACGAGCCAACTTGACACTGACGGCGATAATGTCGGCGACGTCTGCGACGCTTGCCCGCTTGACAATCTCAATGACGTCGACGGCGATGGGGTTTGCGGCAACGTTGACAATTGTCCTTCGATTCCGAACTCGAGCCAGGAAGATTCTGACGCCGACTTAGTCGGTGAGCTTTGCGACAACTGTCCGAACGATCCAAATCCGCTCCAGGAAGATTCCAATAGTAATGGCGTTGGCGATGCCTGCGATTATGTTTGTGGTGACGCCGACGGAAATGGCATTATCACAGTCTCGGATGCAGTCTTCCTGATCAATTTCATCTTTGCGGGCGGCCCGGCGCCGAGTCCGGCGATTGCGGCCGATGCCGATTGCAACGGCCTCATCACAATTTCGGACGCAGTCTATTTGGTTAATTACATCTTCGCAGGCGGCGCCAGTCCTTGCGCCAGTTGCCCTTAAAGGTCTCAGTTGGCAACTGCCTTTTTCTTCACAATAATCAGTCGGGTGGCCGCATGGCCGCCCTTGACATTTGTGGCGGAACTGAAGATCAATTGAAACACATGCGCAGTTTCAGACGAAAGACGGGAGTCCCGCTTCAGCAGGGAAGACGCTCGCCGCGGAAACGCTTTGGTTCGGGAACGGTGGCGACCTCCACCGGCCGCCCCGTACGCTCGAAGCACGAAAAAATGTGCGCGGAATATCTGGCAGCCAACGGGGTCGAGTTCATTTACGAGCCATTGCTGCTCCTTTCCGGCAGGCAGTTCCGCCCCGATTTCTATCTACCCAAGCTCGGCATCTTCATCGAAATCTGCGGTTACACGCATATGCCGTTTTATCGCGATCGGATGGAAGAGAAGCGGCGGGTTTATGCAGCGCAAGGGCTCACGGTCCATTTCATTGAACCGCGCGCTGGAAAATCGCTGAAGGAACAACTCGACCGACTAATCAAGGATTGAAAGCAAGTCGCTAAAAAACATTCGGCAACCGATCTGTTAAGACTTTGCTGAAGGTTCGATTCAAGTGGGGTCTCATCTGGGCGGGACGCAACACCCGCCCAAAGACTATTTCAAGTGCGGAATTATACGTGAGTCGAAAATTGGCGCGAGACGGAATGAGATGGCTACTTCCCCTCAAGTTCCTGCAGTTCCTTCTTCGTCTTCTTCAACTTCTTATATAAATGCTCAACCTGCTTGTGATCGGGTTGCTGGCGTTTTTGTGCCTGCGCATACTCGGTTTCGAGGTTTTCGATTTCTCTTTTCAGCGAAGCGATTTTGTTTGCCATAGACTACTCCCTTCCGTCAGTATAGCCCCGCGAACTGTCTTCATGAACGACTCTGTATGTATTGTACGGCCCGATGAAGGCGTGCGACCACACGATCTTTTCCAATTGCCTCAAGCATGCTGAACAAAGACGGGCCGCCGGTCATCCCGCTTGCCGCCAATCGAGTCGGATGAATCAGGACTGCCGGTTTTATGCTCAACGATTCTGCAAGTTCGCGCACCGCGGCTTCGATTTTATCATGTGAGAAATCGTCGATGCGCGAGAAACTGTCGGCGAGCTTGTTCAGGCGCTCGGCAGCTTCCTTGGTGAAAGTTTTCTGTACGCCCTTTTCATCATATTCAAAGTTTTCGCTGAAGAAATAGACGCAGGCCGGGACAAAATCCGTCAGCAGTTTGCAGCGTTCTTTGAGCATTCCCATGATCTTCATCAGCCATTGCCAGCGTGTTTCGAGATAATATCGCGTTGTCAGCCCCGACTCGATCAGTAGCGGCGCAACTATTTCCGCCAGTTGATGATTGGTCTTTTCCATAATGTACTGGCCGTTGAGCCAGGTCAGTTTTTCCGGATTGAAAATCGCATTGGCGGCATTAATGCCATCGAGGGAAAAGGCGTCGATTAACTCCTGCCGCGACATTTTCTCGCGATCGTCTTTGGGCGACCAGCCGAGCAACGCGAGGAAATTCAGAATTGCTTCGGGAAGATATCCCTCCTTCTGATACTCGTCCACGCTCTTGTCGCCTTTGCGTTTCGAGACTTTTGTCTTGTCGGGACGAAGAATTAGCGACAGGTGGCCGAAGGCGGGGAGTTTCCAACCGAAAGCAGAGTAGATTTCCTTTTGCAGGAACGTGTTGGTGATATGATCGTTGCCGCGAATTACATGGGTAATTCCCATTTCGTGATCGTCCATTACGACGGCAAAATTGTAGATGGCATTTCCGTCGGATTTCAGGATGATGAAATCATCGAGGTCGTGATAGTCCTTCTCCATCCTGCCGAGTACCACGTCTGCGAACGAGGCGGTTCCGCTGAGCGGAAGTTTCAGCCGAATGACAAAGGGCATTCCGGCGTGAAGATTTGCTTCAACTTGGTCCTTGGTCAACTCGCGACACGTTCGCTCATAGTGATAGTCGTGTTTGGCTGCTTGGGCAGCTTCACGCTTATGCTGCAGATCTTCAGCCGAGCAAAAGCAGCGATAGGCTTTTCCGGCTGCGACCAACTCTTCGGCGAAGGGTTTGTACGTATGCAAGCGCGATGATTGGTAGACGATTTCTTCGTCCCAATTAAGTCCCAGCCAATTGAGGCCATCAAGGATGACGTCGACAAATTCTTTTTTGGAGCGTTCCTTATCGGTGTCCTCAATGCGCAGCAAAAACTTTCCCCCGGTATGGCGCGCAAAGAGCCAATTGTAGATTGCCGTGCGGGCAGTCCCGACGTGAAAGTATCCGGTCGGCGAGGGCGCAATTCGCACCCGGACCTGTTCTGAAATCATATCGAAAAATCCTGTGGTGGCTCTGTTGGCCTTTGTGAATATGGTGAGTAGGGTGATTGCGGCGGCTGCGCCGGAGTCGGTGGAGTAGGCGGAGTTGGGATAGTCGTAACCGCCGGCGGCGCCGTAGTCGCAGGATCGTCTACCTTACTGAACTCGAATTCGAATCCGCCCATAGTTCGAGCTGCGAAATTGTAGACCAACACGAGCACAAAGGCAAATATCGTGTTGATGACAGCCACAAAGAATGCCATGAAAAACGGAATCATCAGGGCGAAGACTCCGGTGATCTCGCCAACCGGACTGTCCTGAAACGCCGCAGAAGGGAGCACGGCAATTGCCGCAAATATCAGCGCGTAAAAGCATCCGACCACGAATCCAAAGACAAGATTGAGAACGAACGAGATTTTGATTGTCGCCCAGAGTGATATACGTTTTAGTTCCAACTTCATTTCAACTCCTTGAGTGGTCGAACGATACGCGGTTTCGCCAATCACGGCAAGATATTTTTCGATTCAGGCGCGTCAACACCATCAACTTCAGCGGATCAGCGGGAAGACTGGAACGGATAGTCAATTTTCTTGTTAAAGAAGCGAGATTGGTTTATGTTTCGTGAATGAAGGTCGAATACTATGAATATGAAGAAGCTGGTTATCATAGCAGTTCCCGGATTCGTTTGCGCAGCCGCAGGGTACGCCTACTATTATTTCATCGGGTGCAACTCAGGCACGTGAATGATCACCTCGTCGCCGGTGGCGTCGACAGTTTACGGAGCCATATTGGGAACACTGCTTGGAACTTGGCTCAGTGAAGGGAAATCCTAATATGCCAATTTATGAATACTCGTGCAAAGAATGCGGCCGGCAATTCGAATTGCTGGTTATTAGTGAACGATATGCTGACGAGCAGCACTGCCCGCATTGCGCATCTAACCGCTTGGAACGGCTGTTTTCGACGTTTGCCGCCGGCGGCGCCAAATCGAAGTCACCTGGTTGTGGCTGCAGTAATTCTAAGTATTCGTGAAAGTAAATTGACGCGAACGGTCGTTCGCAGAGCAAGAGAATAGCAGACCCCGGGACTTCCGGGGTTTCTTTTTTGGGGACTATCCGGGAGAGCCGACGGAGAGCGATTGAGCCGAGTTGATGGCTGACGTCGGATCGGCGATTGGAACCGTGATGATGATGTTGGCGCCGGAATCCGGCTGGGAATCGACGACGATCGTTCCGCCGTGATTCCTGATGACCTTGCGAATTACCGTCAGGCCAAAGCCGTGACCGTTTTCCTTGGTCGTGAACCGATCCCGGAAGGCTTTTTGCAGGTTCTCCGGGCTGAAGCCGCAACCGTTGTCGGCAACAGTGAGAATGAACTCGTGTTTTTCGGCGTCATATTTCGTCGCGATCTTGATGCGGCCATCGGATCTGCCGTCGCCGATCGCGTCGGCTGCGTTGTTTATCATATTGTATAGAACTTGCTGGATTTGCGACTGATCGATCAACATGTGCGGAAGGTTGCTATCAAGAACAAGATCGATGGCGATCTTACGGAAGCGCTTCTGATGTCGCGCGAACGCCGCAATTTCGTTGATCATTTCGTTCAGGTCGGAGTTTTGCCGTTTCGTGTCTAATTTGCCGGCATCGGACAGGGAATTCGTAAACTTCTCGAACTTGCCGATGTTCTTTTTCACATTATCCAGATACTTGCAAGAAGCCTCCGGGTAAGTACCGGCTGCCTTCATCTCGAAGAGTTCCACGTTCGAGAGTATGATGGCGATAAAGTTGTTGAGTTCGTGCGCGATTTCGGACGACATCATTCCCTGCGTAGCCACACGCTCAAGCCCAACGAGGTGGTCCTTAAAGTCCTCGAGCCGGCTCATCGCGTCCTGCGCTTCCTGCAGCAAGATGAGATTGTCGAGCGAGATCGAACTCAAGCTCAGTAATACCGTTAACATCTGGCGGTCGGCTTCGTTGACGGCCATTTCGCCGTCCGACCTGACGACGAGAACCAGCTTCAATTTCTCGGTTGCCGGCAGCGAGAAAGTGCAGAACGAGTTCTTACTTACTCTCAGGGCTTGTACGATCTCAGCGCATTCCTCCCGCGGAACCAGTTTTGAGAAAAACGGGTGGTGGTCGATATCCTGACTGCATTCGGTTTCGCCGCCTTCGAGCAATTGACTCGGGAATTCGCTAATCGGAAAATTGTCAACTTTGGCTGTCAGATTTGTTGCAGCATCTTTGGCCATGACGATCTGGAGTTGTTCAAGCGCCTTGTTATAGAAAAGCACCAATCCTTCCTTGAGGCCGAAATGAAAAAGGGCAAAGCGCAAAATCAAGCGCGTCAAAGATTCGACGTCGCCGGTTGTGTATAAAGCGCCCATTAGTTCTGAGAGATGCTGCAGTCCCTTTGAACCTTGCTTCTTCTGAATATCTTTTCTTTTGACGACGGCGGCATTCACCGAATTGCGGATTTCGGAGAGCTCGAACGGTTTCATGATGTAATCGTAGGCGCCGGTGGCAATGGCTTTCTTTGCCGTTTCAACATCGGCATAACCGGTCATAAAAAGTATGCCGATTTCTGGATCGGTCTCAAGTGCCTTCTTGGCCAGCGTAATGCCGTCCATGTCGGGCATCTTGATATCGGTGAGAAGAAAATCGATTTTTTCCGAACCGATCAGACGCAGTGCTTCCTGGGGATTTGATGTAGACGAAATGCAATGGCCAACGGTCGACAAAGCGTCGCTGGCAAAATGGAGCACAATTTCCTCGTCGTCTACGATTAGTATTCGAACGCTTTCGCTTGCGATTTGACTGCTCCTTGTTCCGATGCGCTTTTCTGAGCGGCGATCTCCTCGACCCGAAGTAGGACCGCTCGAAGTTCTGCCAGATCGAACGGTTTACAAATTGTACCGACAACCGCTTTGTTTAGAGCCGCGTGACTCAACTTGTCGGGATAGCTGTCAGTGATTATAACCAGCGTGGCGGCATCCGTCTCGTGGACCTTGCGCGCCGTGATCAGACCATCCTGCCGCGGCATGTGCATGTCGGTGAAGACAAGATCATAGTGCTGCTTGGCAACCATTTCGACTGCCTCGATGCCGTTCGATGCCTTCTCGACTTCGTAGCCATCGTTGCGAAGCACGTCAACAAGGAGATCGCGGATAATCTCGGTGTCGTCGACCACAAGGACGCTGCGGATGTGTCGGTCACTCCGGTTCATGAAATACCAATGGCTCCTTGAACAGCTTTTCGGATCTGTGCGATAGAGAACGGCTTCTTCAGAAAATCGGCAGCGCCGGCCTGAATACATTCCGACGCGGTCTGCAGAGATGCATACCCTGTCACGACAATCACCTTGATTGACTTATCAACTTCCTTGACCCGTTTAAGCAGGGTTAAGCCATCCATTCCCGGCATTTTTAGGTCGGTGATGACCAATCCGACCTGATTCGCCTTGATCATTTCAAGGGCCTCTTCGCCGTTATGAGCCCCCAAGGGATCCTGAGTCGAGAAGACTTCCAGTAGGAATTCCCTCATAACCTCTTCATCGTCAACGACTAAGATTCGCTTGTTGTCCAGCATGTATACCGAGTTCCTATGACACTAAGTTTAGACGTTTGCTGTTATTCGCGCTGTCTCTCTTACAATCGGTAAAACTACCGTGAAAGTTGAGCCCGCGCCGACCGAAGATTCGAGTTTAATATCGCCGCCATGATCGCGGATAATTCCGTAGGAAACAGATAATCCCAGCCCTGTTCCTTCGCCGACCTTTTTTGTGGTAAAGAATGGTTCAAAAATCTTGTTTCGATTTTCTTCCGGAATGCCGACGCCGGTATCGGTAAACGATATTTCGACTGCTCCGCTGAATTCACCGACCGGCGGATTAAACGAAGTGGTGACCTTGAGATCGCCACCCTGCGGCATGGACTGCATACTATTGATCAGGATATTCGTGAATACTTGCTGAAGCAGGTTTACGTTGCCAAGCACGTGCGGGAGATTCGGCTGCAGATTAACGACCAGATGTATGTCCTTCATTCCCAACTGATGGGACGTGAATACAAAAGTTTCTTCGAGCGCCGAATTGACGTCGACCAGGTCGAATTCCAATTTGTCGGAAGATCGGCTGAATTTAAGGAGGTTCTTGACAATCATTTTGCAGCGCCGCGCCTGGAGCTCGATGTCGGACAAATAGCGCTGGAACGCCAGGGTGTCTTTCTCGCTGAGTTTTCCGCCGGCCAATCTTTCGAGAGCAAATTGTGCATACCCCAATATTCCACCCAGCGGATTGTTAAGTTCATGAGCGACCCCGGCAGCCAATTGACCGACGGCCGCCATTTTTTCGGATTGAATGACTTGTTTTTGAACTTCTTCGAGTTTCTGTGTGCGTTCGCGGACTTTTTCCTCAAGCGTTTGGTTGTGCAACTCCAGCTCTTTCTGCGTTTTTTCCAGAGAATCGCACATAGTATTGAAAGCCAAAGCCAGCCGCTCGAGTTCGGCATCAGTTTGTACGTGGACGCGCTGAGAGAGATCTCCAGATGCAAGTCGTTCAGTTGCGTCGACCAGCGTGTTAATCGGGCTGGCAATCATCTTGACGAGAGTGACCGAAAGGAGAATTCCCAGCATCACCAACAAGAGCGTGAAGTAGACGATCATTTGTTGTGTCTCGCTGATCTTCGCCTTGGTCTCTTCGACGCTGAGGGCAATTCGCACATAGCCGATGGTCTCGCCCTGCTCTTCTGAAAATTTGGTGATGTTGGCCGACCCCAATTCTTCCTTGGCAACTTCCGGCCTGTGCGAAATGACGTTCGCGACAATTTCGATGGACTCGGTGTTGCCGGGCAGCACAAGTTCGCTGATTTTGACATGATGGTTGTCGGCGCTCAGCGTGTCCGCCATTCGCAGGCGTTTGTCCCCGATTGCGATGTCCTCCTTTGCCACGCCCTCGCGGATACCTTCGTTCAGGAGAACTCCGTCGGCGTTAAAGATCTGCACGAAGAGCAGATCCGGTTCAGTCAGCATACCCTGAATCAAGCCGTCAAGTTCAGAGCTGATTTCCAGCATTACGCCAAACTCGGCATTGTGAGCGAGGTTGCGCGCAAGCGAACTGCCGCGCTGCTGCAGTCCGTAGGTGGCGGTCTGCGAAAATTCCTCGAGCAAGAACATCGACAGTAGCAGGGAGCTTACCACCAACAGCGCACTTACTCCAGTGATGAGCCGCCACTTCAGGCCGACCATGTCATGTAGCCGTCTAAAGATCGACATCAATATGTCTCCTTGGCTACGCTGATCAGTTCGGGCGACAAGTCTATATTCAGCAACTTGCTGGATTTCAAATTGAGGTAGAGATAGACAACATCCGGCACGGTTGGCTTAATCGAGCCGACTTCTTTGCCATTTAGAATGGAAGACACTATTTCGCCGGCTTGACGCCCGATAAATTTATAATCCGCCTCCAGGCAGAAGAGGGCGCCATTCTCCACAAAATTCTGGTTGAAACCCATGATAGGGATGCGGGCGCGCAGAGTTTCGACTAAAGTGTGGCGAATAAATTGCGGCGTCGAAAGAAGTTCGTCGGCGATCGTCCAAATCCCGTCCACAGTTTTGCAGAGGCTATCAACGGCGCCTGGGAGGTCTTTGGTCGCAGCTATTTGAATTCCGATTAATTGCAATCCGAGGGCAGTGCAAGATTTCCGTGCCTCGTCGACAAGGCGTTGCGAACTGATCGAGTAGATCACGCCGATGCGCTTGAGATTGGGGATGACAGTGGAGAATTTTTGAATCTGCTGGTCGACAGGAATGTCCAAGGCGGCGCCGGTGACATGGCCGCCAGGATTGTCCCAGGAGGAGATGAAACCAGATTCAATCGGATTCAAGACCTTCGCAAAGACCACCGGTGTCTGGGGAAAATGCTTGTCGGCGAAAGCGGTGGCGATACTGCCTACTGTGAGAAGCACCGCGCCTTTGAGCGCTGCAATTTCCGTGCGTTCCGGCTCGGATCCTGATTTGAGGTAGTACGGAACTATGCTACAGGGTGGGTCGCAGCTTTTCAGCGACCACTCAAGACCGGAAATAGTGCGCAGAGTGTGTTTAGTCGAATCGGAGTATATCAGAACGATTCGTTGTTGCGCGCGCAGACTCGTGCCTTTGCCAAATACTACGATGCAGAGCAAGGCAATAGCTATGGTTGTAAAGCGCTTCACTGACCGCTGCTCCGGCAGAAACAATCGGAGCGGATCGAAGTTAGGTTCGGACATTGCTCACCCGGCGCCACGTGCGCCATCCGGCACCCTCCTGTTGGTAGTCACGGGTTCGAAGCACGAAAAGTCGGAATGCGTCTTCTGCGAGTCACGAAATGAAAAACATCGCTTCTGCGAAGTGCACGCTATAAGGACTTCTGCTTAAAGAATGTATCGGTAATCGCCACTTCCCCTTTACTTCTCAGAATGAGTTTTGATTCGAGTTGAAACGAATTTCAGCAAAAATGTCGATGACCCGCTCCTTCACAGTCGAAGACTACTCGAATCGAAACAAACTGCGAATTTGGCAACGCTCTCCTGTAGGACACAACGATTGACAGCGGCTTCTATTGAACTCCAGTGTCCGGTAGATTCGCGATATTTGTCCTGCGATTTGGTTAAAAAAGCAAGCGACCTTCCGATACAACTCATGAGATCAACAATAGGCCGACGTTATCGGTTACTGGTTCTCGCACGAGTAACTCTCACATCCGACTCCACAGCTTCGATGACGCCCGGCAAGATCTGCGACGCTACTGCATGCAATGGATAGGCGTGCGGCAACGATGCAGCGAACTGCTGAAACAGCCGGAGGTAGCTTGAGCAAGTTTCTTAAATTATTTTGTGCGCTTGGAATCGCACTGCTGGCGAGTGGGGCTCCGACACTCGACGCCAAAACGACCGGAAAGATTTCCGGAACCGTGATTTCGGTTGAATCGGGCGAGCCGCTTCCCGGCGCAACGGTATCGATCGTCGGACATTCCATTGTTACAGTAACCGACCTCGAAGGCGAATTCTACATTCTTAATCTTCCAGTTGCCACCTATGATCTCGCAGTTGAACTAATTGGATATAAGACAGAAATTCGCAGCGGCCTCAAGGTGCTGCTTGACCTGACAACCCCGGTTGATATCGAACTCATTCCGGTGACCGTAAAATTGGACAGCGTCGTGACGGTTATTGCCGAGAGGCCGCTGATTCAAAAAGACCTGACCGCATCGGTGCGATCGATCAGCCGGGAAGAGCTTGAATTCCAGCCGAATTCACGCAACATCACGCAGGTTATTTTAAGAATGAACGGCGCTGTTAGCGACAACGACGGCGGACTTCACGTCCGCGGCGGTCGTTTCGGCGAAGTGACTTATTACTTCGACGGCATGCCGGTACAAGACCAATTTTCCGGCGGCTTGGGGACCCGGGTTAACCCCGACGCACTCGAAGCAGTCAGCCTCACCTCGGGCGGATACTCCGCCGAATATGGCGAAGCGCTTTCCGGCGTCGTCAACGTGCTTACCCAAGAAGGCACAAGCCGGTATGCCGGCAAGCTCAAACTCGCAGATGGTTTGAGCAAACCCTACAATGTTGAGACCGGCGATTTTGAGGGCACAAAACGCACTGACAATTATTACGGCGTATTCAACCTGTCCGGACCCATACCGGGAGTCGACAACGATCGCGCCAATTTCTTCAATTCGATCGAATACTGGAAAAACGGCGGTTATCTGCCGCACAACCAGGCAAAGAGCTGGACGTTGACGTCCAAACTTGCGGTCCGTCCATTGCGCAATCTCAAAGTCACGGCGTACACGACCTTGTACGACCGCGAACAAGAACGTTACCAGCATCGCGACGTCAATGGGTATTCGTATGACTTCGCGCTGGAGAATTCCGGACTAATTAAGAACGACGCGAAACGCTTTGGCGGAAATGCGACATTGCAGCTCTCGGCAAATACAGTCGTGTCATTCAAGGCCGGTTATTTTGAAACTTCGACCAAACTAGCTCCCGACCACTTGTTCGATGTCTACTGGGATCAGTGGCCCGGGTATTCGGTTGATGGCAACGGTTTCTACAATGGAACGATTCAGGATAACTACACAACCGACTCGGCGTATTTCTATACCGGTTATGTTAATGACTCACTCTATTATCCTTACTATTTGTACCGGAAGTCATCGTACAAGTCGGCGGGTTTTGATCTGCTCTCGCAGGTTAACAAGTTCCACCAATTAGCATTGGGCGCCGAATTTCGGCAAAATCGCCTGATCTGGGACAACAAGCAGTTCTTTAATGTCCGCCCCTATGGTGAGAAATATGACGTCGGTCCGAGCTATGCGGCGGCTTTTGCTCAGGACAAAATCGAACTCGGCTACTTGATTATCAACGCCGGCTTGCGCCTCGACTATCTCAATGCGGAAATCGACTATTGGGATGATCCGGCGACAAAGACGCGTCTACTTCGCTCCAAGAGCAAAACTCACATCTCGCCACGACTCGGTTTTTCACATCCGGTTTCGGAGTACACGCTTTTTCACGCAAATTACGGCTATTACTATCAGGTCCCGCAGTATCCATACATGTTCACCAACTTGCAGGCTGACCTGACGACCGGGTTCCCTATTGTTGGTAATCCGAATATGGAGCCGGAGAAAACGATCTCCTACGAAATGGGCGTCACGCAGCGATTGGCAGACGATGTTCGCATGAATGCCACGGCGTTCTATAAAGACGTCTCGAACTTGGTGTCGAGCCGCCAAATCGCTACTCCGTCGGGTGGATTCACGCAGTATTACAACGGTGACTATGGATCAGTCAAGGGATTTGATTTTGCCCTGACGAAATCGGGCAACTCGAATCTCAACGGTTCTATCAACTATTCGTATATGATCGCTGAGGGCAATTCGTCCGATGCGAATGAATTCTATTACAACTACTTCACGGCGGGCGACGATGCGCCGGTCATTCCGGTTCAGGAATTTCCGCTCGCCTTTGACCAGCGTCACACGCTCAACGTCAACGTAGATTTTCGAATTCCCCGGAATCAGAAGATCGAATTGTTCGGCTTAGCCGTGCCGTCGGCATGGGGTCTAAACGCGTTCTTCACCTATGGTTCGGGCATGCCGTACACGCGCACCGATCAATCAGGGGCACGTCTCGGCGGTCTCAATGAGGGACGTATGCCGGCGAACTACCGGGTTGATTTGCGCTTCGACAAGGACATCTTCCCGTTCAAGGCGACGGACAGCAGGCTTCGACTATTCGTCGAGGTCAATAACCTCCTCGACCGTCGCAATGTTCTCAATGTCTACTCGCGCACCGGTCTTGCCGATGTTGACGGGATCCTTGCCTATGAGCCGCCGGGTGATGCCACAATCGATGATGTCGCTTACTATAGACAGCTTCTGGCCAAAGATCCCCAGAACTACGATGCGCCGAGAAGCATTCAATGGGGGTTGGAATGGATATTCTAAACCAGGTGAAAGTGCAGAGGACCATGCACATGCATAGCAAGTATCACATTATCATATTGGCGGTGTTGATAAACGTCATTGCCGGCAAGGTTGCTTTGTTTGGCGCCGCTATGGGCTCGATGGTGCCGCCGCCCGAAGTTCAGGACATGATCATACATGACAAAGGCAATATCCGGACAACGGTATCTAATTGGGGTACAATCGGCGGACTGAGTCATCTCGGCAACCCTTCCGGTGAATGGCCGAAGGGATCGGGCCATGATTACCTTGCCGAGCTCAAGTACTGGATGGGAGCAGTCGTAGCATCAAGCGACACGTTGCTCGCCGATTCGGACGATGACTACGCGCCGCTCACTTCCTACTCGACTTCGACGGACTATCGGATCCGACTTTCGACCGATACTTCGCGATATGAGTATGATCCGTCAGATACGGTCGGCGCCGGGCACAATAATCCAGCCTACGGCTGGCGCAACTATGATCCGGAAACCGGTCAGTGGGTCTACAACGAGGTTTGGGATCCGCAAGTACAGGATTATTTCGCCGGCGGACCGGCTTCGCTTCAGGAAAGCATCTATCGTTTTGGCGACGCCGGACTCGGATCATCGCTGCTTGGACTTGAAATGGTCCAGACGATTTACCAATGGAACTATGCATACAATGAAGATGTAATCTTCGTTGTTCTCGATATTACGAACAAGAGCGACAACGATTACGAGAACTTCGCCTTCGGTCTTTATTGCGACTTCGACATTGGCGGTCCGGACGGAACCGGCGAAAACGGACGCTTGGGTGATTTGGTGGCGTCTGACACCTCGCAGAATCTTGCCTGGACGTATGATGCCGACGGCTACGATCCGGGTTGGGGCCCCAGCGTCGTCACCGGCGTGATGGGTACCCGTTACATCGAAACTCCCGACAATATCGGCATGACCGCGTTTCGTACCGGCGAATGGGAACGAATTGCCAACACCAACGACCGCGAAAAGTACGCCTATATCACGGACTACATCTACGAGGAGTCTCTTCCTCCGACCGACCAATACTATGTTCAGGCGACTTCGGGCATAAGCCTCGAACGCGGCAAGACGATCAGAATCGGATTTGCTTTGATTGCGGGATTCGATGAAGACGATTTCCGCAACAAATCCAAGATCGCACAAACAGTTTACACGAATCATTTTGTCGGGCCGACCCCGCCGACTCCGTCACGGTTGACCGTTTTGTCGGGAAACCAGGAAGCGCGTTTGTCGTGGGATCGCACTGCCCCTGAGAGTGTCGACCCGATGCTCGGAACCGCGGATTTTGCGGGATACAAGTTGTATCGTTCCACTGATCAAGGCGCAACTTGGGGACGCCTGGCTCGCAATAATGACGGCAGTCTTGGCCCAGACTTTGTACCGCTGGCGATTTGGCGGGTCGAGGGCCCGTCTGAGCCGATTGCGCATACTTATGTCGACAGCAGCCTGATC
This sequence comes from uncultured bacterium, assembly GCA_963707485.1. GTDB lineage: Bacteria > Zixibacteria > MSB-5A5 > CAIYYT01 > CAIYYT01 > JADJGC01. Next base: position 27,408 of record CAVPQS010000040.1, on the reverse strand, counting down.
AACGGCTACGAATACTGGTACTCAATTGTGGCTTTTGACAAGGGGGACACTATCGCCGGCGTTGGGCCGCTGCAAACAGCATACGGTCGCCCCGGCAATGACGTTAATGCAGGCGCGGCAATACCGCGATCGAATCCGGCAGGATATGTTCCCGTCGAAAACACGCTCCGGCACGAAGTAGCGGACGGAGCAACAGCTTCGGATGGCGCGGTCGTCCCAGTGTTATTCGATGATTCGCAATTTAGCGGCGAAGAATATGAAGTCGGGTTCAAAGAAGACATGTTTGCGACAAGCTGGTATGTCGTCAATCGGACTACCGGCGACACTTTGGCAAATGATCTATTCGATCAGACCGGAGACTTGGCGCAAGCGCCGATCGTGGACGGAATTCAGGTTTTTATCTATAACGGCGACCGCACTCCTACTCACTACAAACAAGTGAGCTTTTCGTCGGGAACAGATACCACGCTCGCGCTCGGATTCAGCTATGGACCGATGGGGGAAGCGTTCGGTTTCCCGATCGGAGGCGACGTCAATTTCCGGTCGACATATCAACTCCGTTTTACGCAATCGGGATCAGTAGGTTACTCGTTCTACGACGATGTTACTCCAATCGATCTGCCTTTTGAAGTTTGGAACACGACGACCAATGAGCAAGTAATAGCGGAAATATACCACAATGACAGCGGCGAACCTGCCTGGGATCCGCGCAATCGCGATTACATTTCAATCGTCAACGCTCCTTATGACAATCAAGCGCATCCGGAAGTATTTCCCTATGGTCACTCCTGGTTCTTCCGACTCGACACAGCCAGCTACAACTACAATATCGGAGACATTTTCGAAGTTGGCGGTGCGCCGGTCAATGGAGTTGACGACAAATATGTATTCAGTGTGCCGTCCACTGACAAGGCGGCGGCCGCGCAGGCGATGGACAAAATCAAAGTAGTACCCAACCCGTACATTGGCCGCGCTGCCTGGGAAACAACTGAGGGCGAACGGCGGCTCGAATTTGTAAACTTGCCGCAAACCGCGACTATCAGAGTCTATACACTTGCCGGTGACTTGGTCCAGACGCTCGATCACAGCGGCTCCGGCACTTTTGTCTGGAATATGCTTACGGGCAATGGCCAGACAATTGCTCCGGGGCTGTACCTTTACCACGTCGAATCAACCGTGGGCGAGCGAATCGGCAAGTTCGCGGTGATTAAGTGAGAAGGCCAAGGAGGAATCGAAAATGCGTATCTCAAAAATAGTAATTGCAGCCGCAGTCGTTTTCTTCGCGGTGTCTTCACTTCATGCGGACGAATTTTCCAAGGTCGGAACATCGGGCGCCCAGTTTCTCAAGATCGGGGTCGGAGCGCGCTACACTGCGATGGGCGATGCTTCTGTCGCCGCGGTAGGCGATGCCTATTCGCTTTACTGGAATCCGGCGGCTCTGGGTAATCTGACGCAATCGCACTTGGAATTCACGACGATTTCATACGTGTCGGACGTCAATCTGAATTACGTTGCCTTCGCCAAGCCGCTTACTTTCGGCACCATTGGCGCTTCGGTGACGGCGCTAACTTCCGGTGATATGGAAATCACGACGATTGATCAACCGGATGGTACAGGCAAGATGTTCTCGGCTTCCAGTTATGCCATCACTCTTGGCTATGCTCGTCATTGGACGGAATTCTTCTCGTTCGGATTGAGCGCCAAATACGTGACTGAGAGGATCTCTGAAGAACGCGCAACGGGAATTGCGTTCGACTTCGGAACCTTGCTGCAGCCGGGATACCGCAACTTGCGCATCGGAATGAACATTTCCAATCTCGGACCGGAAATGAAGTACAGTGGTCCGGAATTGAATTTCAATTACAATCCCAGCGGCGACAACGACAATTACGATGATGCCAAGGGCGTTCTCGATGTCGAGTCCTATGATCTCCCGCTAGTGTTTAGAATTGGCGCGGCGTATGATGTCCAGTACTCACAGAGTACGCGGATGACGTTCAGTGTCGAGGCTCGCGATCCTTCGGACAACGAACAGCAAGGTTCGCTTGGAGCTGAAGTTGCATTCCAGGAGACATTCTTTCTGCGCGGCGGTTACAAGCTGAATCATGACGAGCAAACAGCAACCGTTGGCGCCGGTCTCGACCTCAAGGTCTGGAGCGGCACCGACCTCAGCGTTAACTATGCGTACGCCGAGTTTGGCAGACTGGATTCAGTGCACCGTTTCTCGCTGGGCCTCAGATTCTAATTCCGCATTTCACCATCGGTTTTCAATGGGGTGAACGTCATGTTCACCCCTTTTCTATTGTGGACTGATGCTTAACAAAAGCTCAGATTTGTCTTTCTTGCCGCCGTACTTAAGTTGATATTGCTTTAACCAGCGTTGCGAGCGGGAAACTTTCGCGCCTGTCGGACGTTGTATAATTATTACAAACGAAATGAAGGCACATTCGATATTACGTCCATTGGAGGAACGATGAAGACAATCCGTTACTTTGCGTTGGGTGCGGTTGTGGTGTTGATCGCAGCATGCAGCCGGATGCAGACAGAGCCGACGGCCCAAGCTTATGTTGAGCCGGCCGAAATCAAGAGCCTGAATGACTCAGTCTCGGCTTTAGCGGCTTCCATGGCCGGCCAGTCCGGGTTCGAAGACTACAAGGCGGTATACGATCACTTTTTGGCAAAGTATCCCAATTCCACTGTGCTCCATCGCGACTATCAGTCTCTTTTTGATGGTTTCGAGCGCGGTCAGGAAAAGGTCGAATACTATAAGGCGATGTACGAGGCCGATCCGAAATCTGCAATGGCGGCATACCTGTACGCGCGTTGTCTCGGCGGCATGGAAGCCTCTGAGTACTTCAAAAAAGCTGTTGATCTGGACCCCAATTATTTCTGGGGAAATTTTGGCATGGGCGCCTCGCTGCTTGCGAGCAATCCTCCCGACACCGTCAAGGCGTTGGAATATTATACGAAGGCTATTGCCATTGACGCAACTTACCCGACTACATTTGGACAAGTAGCCAATATCCACATGGTCAGAAAGAACTATCCCGAGGCACTCAAGTACGCCAAGATGTTTGCCGTAACCTCGCCGGATCAATATCGTCCCGTAGCGATGCAGTCCGAGATTTTCACCGCCATGAGTGATGCAAAGCAAGCGGAGGACGTACTGGTAACATTCGCGAACGCGCATAAGGACAACGCTCAGGTCAAGCGCGAGTTGGTCGAATTGTATAAGGATCAAAATCGCTATCAGGAAGCGTTGTCGGTCCAACATGCGATTGTTGCGGCGTCCAGGCAGCCTGGGGATGCTCTTATCGAGTTGGCGAAAATTCATGCGTTGGCGAATCAACCGGATTCGTCATTGGTTTATCTTAACATGGCCGCCGACCACGGTTATAGCGACTATCGTCGCCTCCTCCGCAATGATGTACTTGCGCCTGTTCGCGCGCTGGGCGGATTTGAAGAACTGACTAATCGACTCAAAGTAGTCTCGGCAACACAGAGAGAGCAACGGCTCGCGCCGCTAATGGCCAATGCCGATGCCAACCGCAATGAAGCTTTGTCAGAAATGATGAACATACCGGCGCCGGAGTTCGCATTTGTTAATCTGGATGGCGAAACGGTTTCGCTTGCGAGCCTGCGCGGCAAAGTCGTTGTCGTCGACTTCTGGGCTACCTGGTGCGGCCCGTGCAGAATGACGATGCCGCTCCTGCAAGAGTTTGTCGAGCGCAAGCCGGATGGCGTCGAGTTTATTTCCATGGATGTGTGGGAAGATGACACCAGCAAGGTTCGTCCGTTCCTGGCTGATTTCGGCTATACGTTCAACGTTCTTTATGGTAACAGTCAAATCGCCGGCAGCTACGAAGTGACTGGCATTCCGACTCTGGTCATTATTGATAAGGACGGTATCATCCGCTACCGCCATGTCGGTTATGATCCGGGCGCTGACCAGAAGTTGATCTGGCAGACGGAAGACCTACTCAAGAAGAGTCCGCAGTCGACAACTTAAGTCTCAAAAAGACTACTCTCTCAAGGGCAGTTACAAGACTGCCCTTTTCTATTTCGCCAATTTGAAACGAAACAGCTCTTCGACGATGCCCGCTTCGACATCCATCCCAATACCAAAATTGTCAAAGCCAAAGTTCGCGGCGCCTTTCGCAGGGCGCAACCAGCTTGTGTTGTCGGCACAGCCTGCGCGCGGTTTGGCTGACCCAGTGCTATCGCTGTGGTCGATGTATCGATCAACTCCACCGACATCGAGGAGAATGCCGAAAGATTGAGCATAGGACAAGAAAGGCGCGGTAGCGCGTGGAGTGCGATAATCCTCTCGAAAACTAGCGTCGCCCATTCCGTCTGTGCCGGCGGAGAGTTGATAGAGATCGTTGCCGCCGAAATCGAATAATAGAGAATTCGAGCGAATTTGTGCGTTGGCGATTGAGATGATCTTGCCGATGTAAGTGTCATTGCCTTTCCAGTCGGCCATCAAAGTGACCGCAAAGTCCCAACCAAACGACAGCCCAGCTCCGGCGGTTTCGAAGAGTTCGTGCTTGTCATTGCCGGTTTCATCAAATAGTGCGCCGATGCAATAGTGCGCGCCTGACGCTTGAGTGAAGTAACAGCTTCGGTAAATGTCGTTGCCCTCGACGTCAAAGAGAATTCCAATACCGAACCAATAACCGACGCCGAGCGTCCAATTACCGGAATAGTAGCTGTCGTCGCCGAAGCAGTCAATCAATACACCCATTCCGCCGGCCCAACTGTGTCCATCCGAACCATCGCCGCGGCGGCCACCTCCCCAACCTTGTGCATTGTTGGCGTTAATCGTCATTTGCGAGTGATAGTCGCCGCGGTTGAACTTCGACGAATACGGTTCGGCGACATAATGATCATTGCCGCGATAGTCCGCGAGAATGCCGATTCCGCCGCCGATGCTGCCCGCGCCCTGGCCGTCGCCGGCGAGGTAATAGTTGTCATCGCCGAGACGGTCAACCAACATCCCAACGCCGAAATAACCGCAGCCCTGGCCCGAGACCATGAGTCGGTAGTCGTCGTTGCCTTCAAAATCGGCGACTAATCCAGTTCCGAAAATTCCGCAGCCCTGTGCCAATTGATGGGCGTGATAGTGATCATTTCCGCTCGCGTCAAGCAGCACTCCGGTTCCGCAAACTCCATAGCCGAACGCGCGAGTGTTCAGGCTGTCCCCGTAAATGTCGTCGCCGCCCAGGTCAATGATTGCGCTGATCGGCAGCCACGGGCGGGAACCGGCGCCATCGGCATAATTGTCATTCCCGCCAAAATCGCAGATAAGCAGATAATCGCCGGCACGATAGCTATCGTTGTGGGTATCGCCAATAACGATGCGGCCGAGCGGTGTGGGAATGTTGATCGTCGCGAAGTCCTTCGGCGCTGGAAGTGATCGCAATTTCTTTACGGTTATGTCGGAAGCGGCAATGACTTTGAAAGACGAGTATACCAGCGATTGCCAATCGAGCATTGCCGCGCAATCATCGAACTGCGGATAGTATTTCTGCCCATCGCCCTGGGTCGCATCCAAGTCTTGAATTTCGTAGATCTCTCGCATGGTTTCAGCGGAAACATTTCTGAATGCCAACTCATTAAACTGTTTGGCCTCGATGATGTTTGATATCCACAGCGCCAGAATGCGTTGGATGTCGGGACTCAACTTGCTCGAAATTTCAACCAAGCGGGCGCGCGAAAGCTCCGGTTCCGATTTGGCGCCAAACGTGCGGTATTCAAGGGCAAAGCCGGTTGCTGCATAGAGCTTCTCGATTGCAATGACCAGCGGCGAGTCTGAGGTTGTCGAGTCGATGAGATTTGGCGAGTAACTGCGAAATCCGCCGATACGTCGCTCCCAGGCAAGTTGATACGTTAGTTGATACAACGCAGAGTTCTCAGTATCTGCAAACAGCGTGTCATCCATGAATGTCGCGAAAGAGGATTTCATCGACTGGCTGTAATCGTATACACGCAATGGCTCGGCGAAAAGGTCGTCAAAAGCCGGCAGCTTGTAGGGAATTTCAAATGGATATCGATTCCAATATCCCTTTGGTTGATAGCCGAGATCGTTGCGGGATTTGCCCACAAGCGCCAGAGCTGAATCAAGCAAGTCTGCTGAGTTCGCGGATGAGTAGAGACAAACTGACGTTAAAGCAAGTAACAGCAAACGGATAATCATAATTCCTCCCAAGCGCCCGTAAGTTACAAAGCGTTTTGCGCGCCGCAAACTGTAAGTCGGTTCTCATTGTGCGGAATATTCTGCTTTGGCAATGACGCCCGCGGTGATATCTTGATTCGAAGAGGAGATTCTATGGCCGTTTTAAAGAGAAAGATCGTCGTTCGCTTGCATGAAACCGATGCCGCAGGGCTGCTCTTTTTCGCAAATCAGTTTTTTTATGCGCACGATATGTATGAAGAGTTGCTCAGTTCGATCGGCTTGCCAATGGAAGACTTACTTGCGCATTCCGATTTTCTTGTCCCTATCGTACATGCGGAGTCACAATATCTGGAGGGGTTGAGCGTTGGTCAGGAACTCGAAGCTTCAGTCGCAGTCGGTAATATTGGAAATACGTCTTACACTTTGGAATACGAACTTAGGAGCTTAGCGGGAAACGTAGTTGGCCGCACCAAAACGGTTCAGGTGAGTATTGACCGCGGCACACGCAAGAAAATTCCGCTTCCTGCTCAATTGCGCAATCGGCTGGCAGCGTTCCAAGCGCAGCCGTAGACGAGTCAACCCCTCTGGGCAATCTCGATTAGAGCCTGCTTGTCCGTCTTTCCCAATGCGGTTTGCGGTATATTATCCAAGACGATTATTCGGTCCGGCAATTTGTAGCGCGCAAGCGACTTCGCCATCTCATGCAAAATTCTCTCCTGATCCACTTTGAATCCATCGGCGAATTTCACAAACATGATGGGGCGGGATCCCCAGGTAGCATCCGGAACCGGCACCACTGCGGCAGCAACGATGCCGGCGATCTGCTCGGCGACGTCAGCGATTTCCTGAGGAAAAATATTCTCACCGCCGGAAATGAACATTTCATCCTTGCGGCCGAGGACAGTGAGATTCCCATTCTGATTCATGGAGCCGATGTCGCCGGTGTGGAACCAGCCATCGGCATCGACAGGGTTTTCGGGATTACCAAGATAACCTTTGAATAGAACGGCGCCACGCACGCAAATCTCGCCATCGGCGCGGTCGGGAATCGGATCGATCTTCAACTCACGATAACGCAGCGGCCGCCCGCTGGTTGCGAATTGCTCGGTATTTTTGCCGGCGGGCGTGGCCGTAATTTGCGATGCCATTTCCGTAAGACCGTAGCTCCGCACAATCGGAATTGCGAGGTTGTCGATCCGCTCCTGAAGTTGCGCTGAAATCGGCGCTCCGCTGACAAGGACCGCCTTCACCGACTTCGGGAATGGCGCGTAGTTACGGCTTTCCAGCAGTTGCAGCAACATGGTGGGAACCAGCGACAGGTGTGTCACGTCACCGCGGTCGATTTGGCGATTCAAAACTCGCGGGTCGAATGCCGGCGAGACGCAAATTCGCGCCCCCGACAGCAGGCTGCGAAACATGATACCGAGTCCGCCAACATGAAACAAAGGAAGCGACAAGCGCCAGGTGTCCTCCGGTGTCAGTACAATGTTTTCGTTCGATCCCAAAGCGTTGTAATAGAGATTTCCCAGCGTCAAAACCACGCCCTTGGGGTTGCCGTCCGAACCGGACGTAAAACAGACACTGAAGACTTGATCCGTATCGAGTGGCTCATGCTCGCCAATGTTTGAACCGCCGTCTCGGCTTTCAGATAGACTATCGAAAGACGCCAACTGACAGGGAATGTCGGCGCCCACTTCCCGGCTCACGAAATCGACTACGAGCAAACTCGATTCAAGCTTAGATATCTGGCGGCCAAGTTCAGTGGCGCTGAGACGAATATTCAAGGGTACCGCCACTGCGTGGATGCGCATGATCGCGAGCAGCAGAGCAACGTAATCAATCGAATTGCGACTGAGAATGGCGACATGATCGCCTGGCGCGACGTCGTGCTGCAGTAGCCCCGCACAGTATTGATCAACCAGTTCATTAAGCTCCCCCGCGTTAAGGGATCGCTCATCTTGACGAATTGCAGGCGCCGATGGAGTTGCGAGCGTTCGTTGGCGCAACGGGCAGTCAATTAACATCGATCTTCCTTAACACTTCCGGCGCACAGTCGGGTAAGTCCAGTGATACTCCGAGCCCCGTACGATTTGGCAGCTCCATGCGTCCGCTTTGCGGCGCAAGTGAGGTTTTGATCAACAGCGGTTGAAAAATTCCTCCCGTGTCTAGTCCGCAGGCTGCTTCGATTTTGAGAGCACAGGCTATCTGAAGCGCAGCGGCGACGCCGATGCCGGAATCGAGTGACGATGTCACGATCACTTTTTTGCCATGCGATTTAAGCAGCTCTGCCAGCTTGAGTGTGCGAAAAATGCCACCCGACAGCGCCGGTTTGCAAACAGCGACATCAAACGCGGCGAGCTGGTCCTGAGATAGCGCGACGTTGTCGGTAGCAACGCTTGAGCACCATTCATTCATGGTTTCGTCGACTGCGATTGGCACGTTGGCTTTGGACCTAAGTCTACTAAAATCGTCGACTGACGGCGCTCTCAAGGGTTCTTCAATATACTCGACGTCAAATTCGCGCAATTCTGCGAGTGTCCGGATGGCCGATACAAAGTCGTAAGCGCGATTCGCGTCCAATCGAAGTTTGGATTGGGCACCGATCAAAGCCCTGATTGTGCCGATTCGCTTGAGGTCTTCTGCCAATGGGGCTGCGCCGACCTTGAGCTTGAAAGTGTCGTAGCCATTCGCAAGTTTGCTCCGTACTTGCGATTCGATATCTCCACCCGCCAGCACCGCGTTGATCGCGACACTATTGCCTGCATCCGGCCTCAGCCAGTGCGCGAGTTGTTTGCCTGCGACTTGAGCTGCAAGATCGGAGAGCATCAACTCGGCCCCAAAGGCGACTGGCGCGGGAATGTGGCCAATCGATCGCATCAATTCTGCGATTGCCATCGGCGAATTGGGAACCGCCAGCCCGTTGAGTGTTCTAACAATTGACTTCAGCGGCTCCAAACAGTCAGTGAGTGACTCGCTGCTGAATCCCGCAAGCGGCGCGATCTCGCCATAGCCGCTTAATCCGTTTTCGGCCACTCCCCGAATGATCAGACCGCGGCGCTCGGTTATTGCACCCTGCGAAGTGACAAATGGTTTGACGAACGGCAGCGCGTACTTAAGAATATCAATGTGATCAATCTTCATAGCAACCAACCGACCGCGAACAGGACAGAGTACAAGGCAAGGATCTTGCCGGTGCTTGCGAGCGCTGAATTCAATGCGGCTCCACGTTGGGCAATTAACTGACGGGCGACAAACACAGCGGGAATAATTGCCAGCGACGAAATCGCAGCATAGGGATGTGAGCGAGTCGCAATGTAGTAGACGACCGGAAACGCGCCCGCTGCTGATACTAACACGATGAACTCTATTTCCGAGAATCGCCGCCCGAATCGAACCGCAAGAGTCTTCTTGCCGGCGGCGGCATCGGTTTCAATATCGCGCGTGTTATTCACGGCAAGAATAGCCGCCGACAGCAATCCGGGCGAAATCCCCGCCAGCAGAGCGCTTGCTGTGATGTTCTGCGCCATGACGAAGTATGTTCCCCCTACTGCAACCGGACCGAAGAAGATAAAAACGAAGATGTCGCCAAGACCGTTGTAGCCGAGCGGGTATGGTCCAGCGGTGTAGAGAACACCGAACAATATTGAGAGCAGCCCGATCGCGACGATCGGCAAACCGCCTCGATACACAAGGTATGTCCCTATCAGGAAAGCGATGCCAAATGTAATTATCGTCGCATTGCGCATCTGATTTGGCGAAACCAAGCCGGCCTGCGTAACGCGGAGAGGTCCGACTCGTTCGGCGGTGTCTGTTTTCTTAGTAAAGTCAAAGAGGTCGTTGGCGAAGTTGGTTCCGATTTGGATTAACACGGCTCCGAGCAGCGCTGCGGCAAATGACATTGCGTGAAATGCGCCGTCGTCCAATGCAATTGCCGCACCGATGATAACCGGTCCAATTGCCGCCCATAGCGTCTTAGGGCGAGCGGCGAGAGCCCAAATTTGCCATCGAGAATAGTCTTGCCCTGCGGTACTCATCGCAAAGTCTTACGGATTACGTTTGAATTTGGAGAAGTCGGGTTTGCGTTTTTCGACAAAGGCATTGCGGCCCTCTTGAGCCTCCGGCGTCATGTAGTAGAGCATTGTGGCATTGCCGGCGAGTTCCTGCAGCCCCGCCTGTCCGTCGCAATCGGCATTGAGTGCGGCTTTGAGACAGCGCAACGCGAGCGGGCTGTTTGCCAAAATTTCCCGGCACCACTTAACGGTTTCCGCTTCAAGCTGCTCATATGGGACGATGCAATTCACGAGGCCCATCTCAAGAGCTTGCTTGGCATCATATTGCCGGCAGAGGAACCAGATTTCGCGAGCCTTCTTCTGACCGACGAGGCGTGCCATGTAGCTGGCGCCGTAGCCGCCATCGAAGGAGCCGACACGCGGACCGGTCTGGCCGAAGCGCGCGTTGTCGGCGGCAATCGTCAGGTCGCACATGATGTGCAAAACGTGCCCGCCGCCAATGGCATATCCCGCCACCATGGCAATAACCGGTTTAGGGAGAGTTCGAATCTGTCTTTGCAAGTCGAGCACGTTAAGCCGCAGCACGCCTTCGCCGTCTCTGTAACCCGAGTCGCCGCGAATCTTTTGGTCACCGCCGGAGCAAAATGCCTCGCGCCCTTTGCCGGTTAAAATGATGACACCAATGTCTGCATCCTCACGAGCGTCGGAAAAGGCATCCGACATTTCTTTCACCGTCAATGGCCTGAAGGCGTTGCGCACTTGCGGACGATTGATGGTAATTTTGGCGATGCCTTCGCCTTTGTGGTATTCAATGTCTTGAAATGTCCCGGCGCTTGTCCACTGTGGCATACTCATCGTAATCGCAACTCTCCTTCGTTACTATATTTTGTGAACCTTATCCGCCAGAAATCGCTGGACAGTTGTCGTGAACGCCTCTGGCTGTTCCAGATGCGTGTTGTGACCCGCGTCGCCTATTATCTTCCATTCATTAAACGGAATAGACTCAGCCATGATACGGTTGATGCGCGTGAACTTGTGGTCAAGAGCTCCACATATCAGCAGCACGGGCGTTTTCAGTCCATCAAGTTTGTTCCACAGCGACGGCTGCCGCCCCGTGCTCAGTCCCTGTAGCGCGGCGGCCAAGTCTTCGACATTGTGGATGTCGCGCGATCGCTTGAGTCGCTCGAGTTTATCGGGAAAGCGGTTCAGCGATTCGAACAATGGCGCTTTGTACCAGTCGTCCAAGAACGGATCCAGCCCCTGTACGCGCAAGTGATAGGCCCTGTCATCGTCGAGCGCAGTGCGCACCCGCCGCTCGTACTCGTCTTCTAAACCCGGACCGGCGCTTTCCAAAACCAATCCGTGAATCTTATCAGGATGTCGCAGCGCCGTGAATAGGGCAGCCCGTCCGCCCAAGGAGTAGCCGACAAGAGTCGCCTTCTTGAGCTTAAGCTGCTCCATCAGAGCGATGATTCCGTCAGCGACTGATTCAATTGTAATCATCTCGCGGCGGATGGGGAGACCGCTCCTGCCATGGCCGGGCATGTCAGGAGTGATGCAACGGTATTGAGACTTCAACTGTTCGGTGACTTCACACCAATCGTCGGAAATCCCCATGAAACCGTGAAGGAAGATCAGCGGGGGAGCCGTTTTGGGGCCGCACTCTTGACAATACCAGTCCACAGGCTTACGATGCGGTTTACTTGACGGCATATTTCTCAACTCGCTCCTGCACAGCTTTCCATAATTGCCGGTGTTGTTCAACATTGTCTTTTCTGCTGCAGCCAATTTCGATGATTGCCGATTTGTTTGATTTAAGGCTGTGGCGGTACACGGCGCAAAAATCCTTGATCGAATTCGGGCAGTGGTACTTGATGCCGAACATATCAGCGGCGTTAAGAAATCCAAGACCATGCGGCGTGCCGAAGAATTCCTCAAAGTGTGACTTGATCGCTGCCACCGGCAGCATTGAAAATATACCGCCGCCATCGTTGTTGAGAATGATTACGGTGATCGATTGCCGTGCCTGCTTGAGCAACGCCAGCGAATTCAAATCATGCAGCGCCGCGACGTCGCCAATCAAGAGTGTCACTGGGAGCCCCAATCCGTCGGCAAAGCCAACCGCCGAGGCGATGGTGCCGTCGATGCCGTTCGCGCCCCGGTTAGCAGCGATGGATAGCCGATGCTCAGTTTGCGGCGCCACGCAATCGAATTCACGAATCGGCATACTGGTCGCCAAGAATAGTCCCCTGTCGGCAGGCGTCAGACGGGCAATTTCAGAGGCGACCTGAAGCTCTGATATTTGTTGGCCATTCACAGCAAGGGCTTTTGAAATGGAGTCTGCGGCGAGCGAGTCGTATTTGACAAATCTCTCCAGCAGCTCCGATCGTGGGACGCCGGCAGCCGGCAACAATTGCGATGCGAGCTTCACAGCGCTTGACTCCATGCGCAAAGTCACGCGATGGTGTGGATCGATTCGTTCCGGTTGATCAACGACGACGATGTATTCAGCGCTTGAGCTTGCTGCATAATTGGCAACCGACTTGGAAATTGGCGAAGTTCCGAATTGCAGGACAAGGTCCGGCTTCAGCGTTTCGCATATTGTTGCATTCCGCAGATAGAGGTCGGCATGGCAAATGATATTCGAGCTATATCGACCGGTTGATCTGACGCCCGAGCAGACATCAGCAATCAGCGGCCATTGCCAGCGATCAGCCAACTCGACAATCGGAGTCGGGTCCATGCATGACGGCAAGGTACCTGATACAATCACTCCACGTCGAGCTTGCTTTGCCAATTCTATCAGTCGATTTGACTGTGCGTCGTCGACTCTGGACGGGCTCAACTGCTCGGTATAGGGCCGGGAGTTGCCTAACCATTTCGACAGTACGGAGCAGTAATCACTGTAGTCTTGCGTCTTCTCATGCGGCGCCAGCGGCTCGCGATACTGGCAGTTCAACTGTACCGGCCCTGCCTGCCTTCCGAATGACATTCTGACTGCTTGGTCGATCGTTGTCAACACGACTTCAGGTGGCACTTGTGTGTCCGGCGGCAAAAGATCTATGCTCCAGCGAAGGTAGTCCCCGAACATCTTCACTTGATCAATGGTTTGCGCTGCACCGGTATCGCGCAACTCCATCGGCCGATCGGCGGAGAGAATTATCATCGGCGTCGCCGACCGGCTCGCCTCGATAATTGCCGGATAATAATTTGCCGGCGCTGTGCCGGAAGTGCAAATCAAGACCGCCGGTTTGCCGGTCGCCTTTGCCAGGCCGAGCGCTCGAAAGGCGCTGCCGCGTTCGTCAAAATGCACAAGTGCGCGCGCATCCGGATTCTCTGCTACAGCCAGCGCCAAAGGCGTCGACCGCGAACCCGGCGAAACACAAAACTCTGAAATTCCGCACCTGATTAATTCCGCAATCATCAACTTCGCCCACAGATGATTAACGCCGTTCGCCTTCAAAGTGCCGTCCCATCGATAAGATCAATGATCGAGTGCAGCTTCTTTTCGATTTCGAGCCACTCTTCATTTGGAATCGACTGTCGGACAATCCCGGCTCCAGTGAATAAGCTGAGCTTGTCGTTTCGAAGCACCGCCGAACGAATTCCAACCGCGAACTCCGCTTGGTTGGCCGAGACGATGCCAATTCCGCCGGCATACCAACCGCGATCGAACTTTTCCGATTCCTGCAGAAGCTTCATTGCCTCGGCGCGCGGAGTTCCACAGACCGCAGCAGTCGGGTGCAACGCAGCATAGACGTTTCCGAGAGACGTAGTCGGCTTGAGAATTGAACGAAATTCTGAAATCAGATGCTGAACGCGAGACAGTTTCATGACCGACGCTGCTGCGGAGACCTCGATATTCTCAGAAAGAGGCTCCAGTGATTTTGTGATGCCGTCGACAACAAATTCTTGCTCTGCCCGGTCCTTGGCGCTGTTGCGCAGCCGATTCTCGAGTGCAAGGTCTTCAATCTCGCTTTCGCCGCGCGAAACGGTGCCTGCGACTGCTTCCGTGCTCAGCAACTGACCGCTGCAGCGGAAAAGTCTTTCCGGCGAGACACTCAGAAACGCCGCATTATTCGACGGCGCAAAAAGTATTTGATAACAGTGCGGATTTGACTTCGATAGACCGGCAAGCAAATCAATAGGGTCAGTATCAGCGTCGAGCGAAAAATCAGTTCGGCGCGCCAAAACGACCTTATCGATTCGTCCCGCAGCTATTGCATTTGTCGCAGCAATAACTGCCGGGTTCCATTCGTTAGCGCCGGGATAATCACGCCGATCCAGGAAGCGAATCTTCGAATTCTCGACCGTGTGTGATTGTTGGAGCAGTTTGACTAGTTCAAGCATTCGCGGAAGATGCGATTCAGCCGTCGAGTCTTCATTTAGGAGCACTGTAATAAGGGCAACCGAAGAATCTTCATGCCGAACGACCGATAGTTCCGGAATCACTATGCTGAGCGATGGAAACTGATTCCAGACATCGTCGCGGTACGGATCTTCGCTGAATGCTCCTGCGATATGCGCGCAGAGCAGATCACTCGAATCCTGGAGCATTCGATGAATTCGATCAAGTTGATCAGGTAGCGAAGTCGCGCCGAAATAACCCGGTGGTAAGATATTGCCAATCCCTGCAACTTGATGAGTCCGTTCGCGGTTACTCCAATAAACGCGTTGCTGATCAGGAAGTGCCTTGAGCCACCCGAGCAGATCGAATGAATCGAGCGGAAACTGTATGCAGAAAAGGCGTCCGGTTATGTCCGCTCCTTTGTCATGTATGCGGTTTTTTTGTGAGGCAATCAACTCTGCGAGCGCACGGGTATTGGTCAGCGATGGAATGCTACTCATGCTCCGATTAGTCCTGCTCCGAGTTCGAAATCGACTTGCGTACCGCGAAGAATTGTCTGGCTGATGTAGCCAACTGTTCAAACTGAGGCAACATCAATGCCTGTTTGCCGTCAGACAACGCCTGTGACGGGGCCGGGTGGACTTCAATCATGATTCCATCTGCGCCGGCAGCGACAGCTGCCATCGCCAGCGGCTCGACCAGGTCGGGACGCCCGGCGGCGTGCGAGGTATCGGCAATGATTGGATATCCGGTGTGCGCTTTCGCAAGGACGATCCCCGCGACATCCATCGTGTGTGCGATTTCCGGTTCAAATGTCCGAATGCCGCGTTCACAGAGAATCAGCCTTTCGTTTCCGCCGCGACTGACATATTCCGCCGCTGAATACCACTCGGAAAGAGTCGCCGACATTCCCCGTTTGAGAAGGACGGGACGGTCGACTGATCCAAGAGCAGTCAATAGAGTGTAATTGTACATGTTGCGCGAGCCGACCTGAAGAATATCCGCATATTCCGCCACGAGATCAATCTGTGAACGATCCATAACCTCGGTCACGACGTACATGCCAAATCTATCCGCAAAGTTGCGCAGCAATTTAAGCCCGGCGATTCCCAATCCCTGGAAAGAATCGACTTTTGTCCGCGGTTTGTAGGCGCCGCCGCGAAGAAATTTTACGCCGGAGCGGCTCAGGCCGGCGCAGATCAGTTCGAGCTGCGCCGCGCTTTCGACAGCGCAGGGACCAGCGATTATCGTTAATTCTGATCGCCGCGAAATTAAGTCGTAACAGTTGGTCTCAGCAATTCTGTTAAGCGCCAGCGACTGTGCCGATATCCCGGCGTCTTTAATCTTCTGGGCTATTTCTGCGGTGACTTGTCCAAGCACGCGAACGACCGAATGGTCATGCTCGGTAATTTCAAAATCAATCCCCGAACTTTGCAGTATCTGCAAAAATTCGAGTTTGCGTTTGTCAGTCGGCGCGAAGCTATATATCAAGGTTTTATTCCTGTATAAATCGTGACAATGCCCATCGAAAGCGAACGTGCTTTTACTGCGACAAATCCGGTTTGCGTCATCAACGCGCAGAACTGTTCGCCGTACGGGTATGTTTCAATGGTCTTATTCAGATAGCTGTAAGCATAGTTATCGCCCGAAAGCACTTTGCCAATCACGGGCAGAACCCAACGCAAGTACATCAGGTGTATCTTGCGGAGAATTGTATTTGCGGGCAGTGAAAACTCGAGAAGCACAACTGTACCGCCGGACCTTATTACCCTCAGCATTTCGCGGAGACAGGCCAACGTATCGGGCATATTGCGGATTCCGAAGGCGATACTCGCAGCATCAAAGGAACTGTCTCCAGCCGGGACGGACATTCCATCGCCGCGAGTCAATTGAATGCGTTCGCGCAGACCGGCACGTTCGATCTTTGATTGGGCTATTGTCAACATTTGACTGGCCATATCTACTGCGACTACACGGCGATGCTTGTTGGCCCTGGCAGCGGCAATTGCGACATCACCGGTGCCACATGCCAAGTCAAGCACACGTTCGTGGCGCTCATCCTCCAACTCCTCGATGGCTGAGTTACGCCAGTGGATGTCAAGTCCAAGGGAAAGGATGCGATTAAGGAGATCATAACGATGGCTGATGCGGTCGAACATCTGATAAACATTCGCTCGCGATGGCGACTCGGTCGGAAGTTTGATTACTAACTCCTTCATACATATCCTATGGTCTCAGTCGTTCGACGAACTATCGAGGACCAGATAAGCACACAATATACGCATCGAGTCGGAGCGATGCAAACTGTTCTCCGAACTGTGTAAGTATTTATGACATAGGGTGTTATGTGAGGAGGACCGACGGATGTGGCATAGAGGCGCACCAGCGGCTAAGTTCTGGCAGGAATAAGCCCGGAAATGAGTTCGCTAAGTTCCGGAACTCTCTCGAACGAAACCGAATCGTCAGGAATGAATGGGCGAAGCTCTTTAGCGCTTTGAACCTTATTGATGTACGCCAAGCGGACCAATTTGTCATTGCACAGCTCAATAACTCGAATTAGATCAGCCAGGTTCGGCGAACTACAGTCTATGACAACCAGAGTCCCACGACCGATTGATTGGGCGCTGCCGGCAAAATTCTGACTTCGGAGGAAACGACATTCGAAACCAATGGACTGGCTGGCCAGCGAATATGCATTTTCGATGTCGGAGTTTGTTGATATCAGCAGAATTGAATTTATGGTTACGGTCGTGCTCTCGTAGACTTTTGCAGGTTGCTGTTCCGGTATCGGCAGACTAATTGTGAACGTCGAACCTCTTCCAATTGCGCTCTCAGCCGAGATTTCGCCGCCGAAGGAATTGACGATATTGCGGCAGACTGAAAGTCCAAGTCCCGTGCCTTGCACCGCGTCTTTACCCCAAACTCCCTTGGTCGAGAAAAACGGGTCAAAGATGCGGCGAAGATTTTCCGCAGAAATACCAATACCGTTATCGCTGATCCGGACCAGCACGTCGTCGGCAGACTTTTCAATTCTAATCTCAATCTTACCGCGCTCGAGTATTGCCTGGCTCGCATTGATAATCAAGTTTAAGAAGACCTGTTGAACTCGACTCGCCGAGACCATGACCTTTGGAACGTCCTCAAATTCGGTCAATACCACGATATTCTTTTCTGCCAGCTCCTTGCCGGTAAATCGCAAAGTCGAATTAATTAACTCCCTCAGATCGAGCAGTTCTAAGTCACTCTCGCGGCGGCGCGAATAAGTGAGCAGTGATGAAGCTATGCCATCCGCTTTTTCGCCAATCGAAATAATCTGCTCGAATGCATCGCGGGCTTCGCTGATGCCGTCCGGTTCATCGAGGCCATCAAGGGCAAAACTCGCATTACCGATGATTCCTGCAAGGTAGTTTTTGAATTCGTGCGCAATACCCGCAGCGAGAGTTCCGATTGAGGTCAACTTGTCGGCCTCGATGAGCCGTTCGCGGCGATTGTATTCCTCGGTCATATCGCGGGCAATCACCGCATAGGAATCGGCGCCGCCGATTGTCACTCGGCTGACAGAGACCTGCAGCGGGACTTCGCCGCGAATTTGATTAAATCCAATCGAGTCAAACACGCTTCGCTCGCCTTGAATCGGTAATGGCTTTTCGTCGATGCCTTGAATGATTTCTCCGACGGATCGTCCGACAAGTTCTTTGGCGGCGAAGCCGAATATTTCCTGAGCTGCCTTGTTGACGACCTGAATCAAGCGCTCGCTGTCGATCACGATAATTCCGTCGCCGGCGGAACTGAGGATTGCCTCCAACCGAGCTTCATTTTCGAGAATTTGTTGTTCGGCCAAGCGTCGCTCCGAAATGTCGCGGATAATTGCAACAAACTTCAAATCGGCGCCAAGTTTCAGCGGGCTGATTGCGAGATCCATGGGGAAGACATATCCTCCGAGCCGCAAGCCGAGGACTTCATGGACTCCGCGCAGAAGGCTGGATGAATATTCGGAATCGTGGCGCCGCAGCAACTTCAGATATCGTGAACCGTGCGGCTCTGCGATCAAGTCAATAATGCTGGTGCCGACCAAAGAGTTCGCTTCCACATCGAAGATCTTCTCGGCGGCCGGATTGACGGATTCGATGGCGCCGTCTTGTGCGAAGATAACGATGCCGTCAACCGCCGACTCAACAAGCGTGTGAAGCTGAATGAGACTTTCTCGCAGTTCCTGCTCTATCTGCACGCGCTCGCTGATATCGCGCACAGTGGCCAAGAGCAATGTACTCCCTGCGATCATCACAGACGTCAGGGATACTTCGGTGTCGATCTCGACTCCATCGAGCCGCAAATGTCTCCAATTGAAGCACTTGAAATTTCCTTCCAGTGCGTAAGTGAGGTATTCGTGGAGTTTATCGACAGACCGGCTGCCGTCGGGCTGGAACTCCGGTGAAAAGTCGAGTGGCGACTTACCGCAAATGTCCGAGCGTTTACATTTCCAGATTTCCGCCGCGCGCTCATTGCAGTCGATGAAACTATCAGTCATCAATAGCAATCCTTCTCCCGAGCTTTTGAATATGGTCCGATAGAGCACTTCGCTTTCGCGTATCTTCTCGTCGGATTGTTTGCGCGCGGTGATATCTTCCACCGTCCCGATGTAGTATCCGGACTGGCCGGCCTCGCCCTTGAATTCGATCACCGAAATTCGCGCCCAGAGCACACTGCCGTCTTTGCGGATGTACCGTTTCTCACATTGGATCTGAGGCTGATCGGAGTCGTTGGGAACCTCGGGCAGGGATTCCTGCACGAGGTTTGCATCATCCGGGTGAGTAAAGTCGGCAAAGTTCATCCCGCGCAATTCTTCGCCGCTGTACTGAATCATCTCCTGAAATGCCCGGTTGGATTCTTTAAGGTTGCCCTGAAGGTCAGTAGTTGCCATGCCGAAGCCGGCTGCAGCAAATATCCTCCGGAACCGCTCCTCACTTATGCGCAGTTGCTCTTCAGCCATTTTTTGCGCTGTGATATCGATTAACATTCCGTTCCAGACAAACGTTCCGTCGGGCTGCTCTTGCGGCAGGGCGGAGCCGCTGACCCAGCGCACCTCGCCATTGACGAAGCAGCGAAATTCCTTTCGCCAGATCGAATTTGCATTTGGATTACGCTCGACAGAGGCGAGCGCCATTTCGGCATCATCGGGATGCAGTACTCGGAATATGCACGAGGCGTCAAGCATTATGGCCTCTGCGTCTACACCGAAAATCGCATTCGCGCCGTCGCTGACATAAGTGAAACACATGCTGCCGTCGTCATTGAATTTGAATTGGTAGAGAACACCCGGAACACCGGCGGTCATCAGTCGCAAATGCCGCTCACTTCGCGCCAGCGCCTCCTCGGCGTGCTTGCGGTCGGACATGTCGCGGATGATACACGACAAAAACTCCACTTCGCCGGAGCTCGAACGATGCGCCATCATCACAATCGACACCGGCATTTCTTTGCCCTCGTGCGTGACCATCGTGACCTCGCCCTGCCAAATTCCATCGCGGTAAACTGCCGGCATCGCCACTTCATGAAAGAATCGCAATGAATCGGGAGTGTAGACCCTGGAAAAGTCGAGTTTTGTTAAGGTGTCTTCGTCGTGCAGCTCCAGGAACTCGCGGTTGGCGCGGTTCATGTAGATGAATTCGTAGTTGGTGTTTATGATGCCGACAATGTCGGGGGTGCTGTCAAGAATATTTTGGAAACGCGCCGACTCATTCAGCGCCAATTTCCAGTCGGTAATGTCTTGCCCGAATGCGGCGACGCGTACGACATTGCCCCTTGCGTCAAAAATGGGACACAGGTAGACGTGCGTATAAGCGCCTTCAAATTCCTGAATAAAATCGATTTTCTTTCCGAGCTCAACGACATCGCGAAAATGCTGCCACCCTGGTTGCATCCTTTCGGGTGTAACGATTTCGTAACCAAGCATACCAACGAGGTCTTCGCGCGAGATGCCAACGTTGCGGGCCATAGCCTCGTTAGCGGCGAGTATCCGTCCGTCGCCGTCCAGCAAGAGAGCAATGCCCGGGCTCGCGTCAATTAACGCTCGCAACGTCTCTTCGCTTTGTGCGAGATCGTCGGCGGCTTGTTTGCGATCGGTGATATCCAGGATGGCGCCGTCGAGCCATTGCGGTTTGCCGTTGTCGCCCGCTACTGCCTGGCCGTGCTCGGCGACCCAGACGATTGCACCGTTGGACTTGATCAGTCGATATTCAAGGGCATAGGGTGTGCCGAATTCGATCGATCTCGAGACGGCGTCAATCATGCGATCTCCATCCGCCGGGTGTATCAAGCTTCCAAATCGGCGGACACGGTTGCCGATAAAATCCGACGCGGGATAACCCGTGATGCGCTCGACATTCTCGCTGATAAACTCAATCGGCCAGTCCTTGGCAATTCGCGATCGAAAGATGATTCCCGGCACATTTGCGACGACGGAGCGGAATCGCGACTCGCTTTCGTGCAATTGAGCGAATTGCCGGGCGCGATCACTTTCCGAGCGCGCATACTTACGGGCAATCAAAACTCCAATGCCGATCAATACGGCAAGTAAGATAAGAGCGGCTGTATTGACGAATTCTTCGAGGCTCTGCCAGCTCTTAAAGCTCGAATTGAATTCCCGGTTGAGATCATCGACGATTTGTATTCTGGAATTGCGCACCGAATTGAGAGCCCGCACGATGGCAGCGTAGCTGGTTGCCGCACGCTTGTGGTTGTCAAATGTATACTTTGGAACTGGAGCTGACGGAATAGTCGATAAGTCCGTCACAACCGCCGCAAGATTATCTCCGGCGACTGACAAGGTTGCGATCGCATCATAGATTGGTTTGGAAACTTCTTTGCTTGTGTTGGGGATGTCGGAAATCTGCAAGTGAGCAATGCAACGGCGAATTATCTCAACTCGCTGGCGCATGTTGTTGGTAGCGCCGTCAAGCCTGTGAAATACTGTGTCAACTCCGAGGTATATCCCGACATGATCCAATTCGAAGCGTATCGAATCCTCGACTAAACGCCAGGTGCTCCATTTCGCCTGGAACTCTTCGAATCGGTCCACCCTCTTTTCGAGAGACCGATCTCCAACATATGTGGTAGTTGAGACGATGCCTGAGAGAATCGCCATGACAAAAAAGAGGTGGAGCCAAAGCGGATTATGACGACGACCCCTGTGGTCATTGTTTTCGACCGTCTTGCTGATCGGTGCACGCTGTGATTGACTCACTTTAGGCCAGACCTCATACCAGTATTGATTCGGTAGCGGGTGCAAGGACGCCAAACACCCGAGTTTTGCCCTAGCCATTTTCCAAAATTTACGACCCAGCCCCGAAACAACCGCAACTGCTGCTATGGGGCGCCCTTTGAGTTATCGGCAGTTTGCCGGAAACCATAATCTGATCGTTGCTTAGAAGGATTTTAGCAGCAGGAGAGTTTCAAACTGAATCAAGGCTGGGTCCGCTGATTTCGAGAAGTCGGACAAATAATTTTGTTTGCGCAGGAATACGCCGATCGGCAAGAGTGCCGCCATGCCAACGCTTCAAGAATTCGGTATCGCTGGATATGTCCTCGAAGGATGTGTCGCTGAATGTTCTGTCGGCATCGAACTGCCCGGGCGGCACCAGGGCATAAATGACTTGAGTCTTCAACTCACCGACAAAGCGCAAAGCATGTTCGACAAGTTGCACACCCAAACCCGAAGCAAAGAATTCCGGATATAGAAATGGTCCCCTGATCTCGGCTTCTCCATCATCGATGGAAGCGCGCAGGTACGCAAAGGGCGAGTGATCTTTGAAGCCCACGAAATAGTGGGTGGATGATTCGGTTGCATGCTCGTGAAGTTCTGCATAGTCATCGTACAGAAATTCAGAGATTTCAGTCGGAGCAGTTCGCAGTGCGTTTTCGCGAATATCAGTCAACAATGTCAGCGCCTGCGGGCCGACGCGAACGATTCGTATTTCAGTCATGAAAATACTGCGCTTTGGCTTCCATTGAGTACCCGAACGGACACGGCGTCGAAAAAAGAGAATTAGGCGATAACTGTCCGGTCGCGCTCGGGGCCGGTCGACAATATGCTTATTTTTGCGCCGACAAAAGTCTCGATCTTCTGCAAGTAGGCTTTTGCTTGTTGGTCGAGGTCCGCAAACGAGCGAGCTTCGCCAATCGGCTTCTTCCAGCCCGGCAGTGTTTCATAGACTGGTTCCACTTGCTTAAAATGAAAATTCGATTGCGGCGGAGTCTCGCAAACTTTACCGGCAAATTTGTAACCGACACAGACTTTGACTTCATCAAGCCCGTCCAGCACATCCATTTTCATTAACGCAATGTCTTGAACACCGTTAATTCTCACGGCGTATTTCAAAAGCACCAAGTCAATCCACCCACAGCGCCGCGGCCGGCCGGTTGTCGAGCCATACTCGTTTCCCCGTTCGCGCAGCTTGTTGCCGACCTCATCGAGGAGTTCGGTTGGAAACGGCCCGCTGCCAACCCGGGTTTGATAAGCCTTGACGATGCCGGTTATGCGGCCAAGATGCTGGCAACCGATACCGAGTCCCGTGAGTACGCCGCCGATAGTCGTGTTTGATGATGTAATAAACGGGTACGTGCCGAAATCGACATCAAGCAAGGTGCCTTGTGCGCCTTCGAAGAGAATTTTTTTCCCGCGGCGAATCGACTCGTCGAGGAATTCGGAAACGTCGCAAATGAGCGGCCGTGCTTCTTCGCGCTTGGCGACAAAAGTCTCGAAGGTCAAATCCACATTTGGGCGTTGATCCTCAGGCAATTTGTCGAAAATGTGTTTCTTGATATCAAAGTTCTCTTTGATCTTGCAGCGCAGGACGTGATCGTCGAAAATATCGGCGAACTGAATTCCGCAACGGCCAATCTTGTCCAAATAGGCCGGCCCAATACCGCGCTTTGTCGTTCCAAGCAGAGCGTCGCCGCGCGCCTCTTCCATGACGGCATCGATAATTTTGTGATACGGCATCACCAGATGCGCACGTCCCGAGACGAGAATACGTCCGGCGACTTCGATTCCGCGACTTTCCAACTCGCGCATTTCCTTGAAGAGCTGGAAGAGATCAAGCACGACACCATTGCCAATTATGCAAATTTTGTCTGGATGAAGAATGCCGGAGGGAATCAGATGCAGCACGAACTTGTTATCGCCGACTGTTACAGTATGCCCGGCATTTGCGCCGCCTTGACAGCGCGCGACTATGTCGTAATCCTTTGACAACAGGTCAACGATCTTGCCCTTGCCTTCGTCTCCCCACTGCAATCCGAGAACAACTCGATTCGTCATTAACAACTCCCGTCGATATCTATTTTGTCAAAGAAGCGACCCATTCGAGAACCCGTTGCTTGCCGTCGCCTAACTCAATTGAAAAAGTAATTATGCTCTCGCGTTTTATATTCATCAACTTTGCGAGGTTGACAATCGCCTGTGCGCGCTTGCTGCTGGGGACCTTGTCGGCTTTGGTCAAGACATAGAGATGATTCTTTACGAGCGGCTGCGTCCACTCATGCAGCATGATATCCAAATCCGTGGCCTCGTGGCGAATGTCGATCAAATGCGCCAATCCCCTCAGCGCTTTGTTCTTTTCGAAGTAGCGCTCCAGCATTCGCTGCCATTTTTCGCGGTCGATTTTTCCGGCGCGAGCATAGCCATAACCGGGCAGGTCAACGAAGTAATGTCGTTTTTCGACCAGGTAAAAATTGATCGATTGGGTTTTGCCGGGGGTCTGGGAAACTTTGGCCAAGCTGCGACGATTGAATAATTTGTTCAGCAGCGAAGATTTCCCAACATTGGAGCGGCCCGCAAATGCAATCTGCGGCAAGCCATCCAAAATCAATTGATCCGGTAGATAGGCAGTCCTATCCAAAGTCACCAGAGTCAGGTTTACTCTCTCTTACTCTTAAGTTTTCTACCGGTGAGAAAAGGTAAGGAAACTATGATGGGAAGGCAAGCGCTAAAACTTCGGATGCGCTCTTTACATAGCGAATCTTCAGTTTTGAGGTTAAGTCCTTTGGCAATTCTTCAATATCAGGCCGGTTGGCGTACGGTACAACCACATTGAGAATCCCGGATCGCAGCGCCGAGATTAACTTGGCGTTTAGGCCGCCGACAGGCAGTACTTCGCCGGAAAGAGTAATTTCGCCGGTATACGCGATGCCCTTGGTCGGTACCTTCTTCGTAAACGCTGAACAGAGCGCAACTAATATGGTTATGCCGGCGGAGGGGCCGTCCTTTGGCACGGCGCCTTCAGGCAGATGCAAGTGTACATCCTGGTTTTTGAATGCTTCCTTTGAAATTCCGATCTTGTCGGCGCGGGACTTCAAGTGTGTCAGCGCAGCGCGAGCGGACTCTTGCATCACTTCGCCGAGTTTTCCGGTCAAAGTGACTTTGCCGGCGCCGTCGGTCAAGACAACTTCGACGGGGAGAATCTCCCCGCCTGTGCGCGTCCACGCCAATCCAATCGCTTTGCCGGTTACCATCCTGCCCAGTTCGGTCTCGTGGAACTTGCGGACGCCAAGGTATTTCTTGAGATCGGTTTTCGAAACGGTAAAGCTCTTCTTGCGGTCACCCTTGGCGATTTTCTCGGCAAGCTGCCGCATAATGGAACCGATTTGGCGTTCAAGCTCGCGCACACCCGATTCGCGCGTGTACTCGCGGACGATCGCAAAAGTGACCGGCCGTGCGATCGAGATGCGATATTTCTCCAGACCGTTTTCTTTCTGTTGTTTTGGAATCAGGAACTTCTCGGCAATCTGCACTTTTTCAAGTTCAAGGTAGCCTGGTAGTTCAATCATCTCCATGCGGTCCAGCAAAGGTCGCGGTATGCCGGCGGTTGTATTTGCGGTTGTGACGAAGAGTATTTGGGAAAGATCAAATTCACATTCGAGATAATGATCCTGAAAAGTCGAATTCTGTTCCGGGTCGAGTACTTCCAATAACGCTGAACCCGGGTCGCCATGGAAGTCGGAACCGATTTTGTCAATTTCGTCGAGCAGTAAGACCGGATTGTTGCTCTTGACTTTTTTCAGCATCTGCACAATACGACCGGGCATAGCGCCAATGTATGTCCGCCGATGCCCGCGGATTTCCGCTTCGTCGCGCATTCCGCCGAGCGACATGCGGGCGAACTTGCGATCCAAGGCATGAGCGATTGACTTTCCCAGCGAAGTCTTGCCGACACCGGGAGGGCCAACCAGACAAAGAATCGGGCCCTTGACGTTCTTGGAGAGTTGTAGAACAGCGAGATGTTGGAGAATGCGTCGTTTGGCTTTGTCCAATCCGAAGTGCTCGCCGTCGAGAATTGTCTCGACCTCTTGAAAGTTCGTGCGGTCTTCGGTGCGCAGATTCCATGGCATCGCCAGAATCCACTCGAGGTAATTGCGAATAACGTTTGCTTCGGCAGATGAAGAGTGCATACGTCCGAGGCGGTTGACTTCCTCCAGTGCTTTCTTCTTAACCTCATCAGGCAGTCCGAGTTTAGTGATCTTCTCCTCGTAATCGGTGATGTCAGCCGAATCGTCGAATTGACCGAGTTCTTCCTTGATGACCTTCAATTGGTGCTGAAGATAGAATTCGCGCTGAGTTTTGTTCAGCGACTCGCGCACGCCGGTATCGATTTCCTGCTCAAGCTTGAGGATCTCAATTTCCGACGACAAGTTTTTCGCCAACAACTCAAGTCTCTTAACGACAGAGACAGTTTCGAGCATTCTTTGACGAATCTCGATCGGTAAAAGCAAATGCGCGGCGATGACATCGGCAAGTTTTCCCGGTTCGCCGGATTCGGTGGTGTAAGAAAGAATCTCGTCGGGCAACCGGCGATTAAGATTCACATATTCAGTAAATGAGGTCGTTACGGTACGCGCCAGCGCCTCCAGCCGCAGGGTATCATCATCGGCAATATCGCCGACAACTTTGATGTACGCCCCGATGTAGCCGTCGCTCGAAGTCAATCGTTTGACACTTGCACGCCCGATGCCCTCCATCAAGACCTTCATAGTGCCGTTGGAAAGCTTCATGACTTGCAGAACGCGCGAGATTGTGCCAAAGGTGTACAGGTCGGAAGCAGATGGTATTTCAGTCTCTTTGTCGCGTTGCGCCAGGAGCAATATTTGTTTATCCCGCACCATGGCTTCCTGAAGTGCGTCGACCGAAAATTGCCGGCCCACGATCATTGGATAGACCATGTAGGGAAACACTATGGTATCCCGCACCGGCAGTACCGGCAGGAATTCCTTGATTGTCAGCCTTTCCGAACCGTAATGATAGATCATGTGTTTTGTCAGGCGCTCTGCTTACCCGACTTCGAGGACCGCTCGATAATCGGCGGCTCCCCGGCAGAAATTGTCTCTTCAGTAATGATGATCTTGGCAACGTTGCGATAGGAGGGCGCTTCGTACATGATGTCGAGCATCTTTTCTTCAAAAATCGACCGCAAGGCGCGAGCGCCAGTCTTGCGTTTTCTCGCAATTTTGACGATTGCCGTGAGGGCTTCAGTAGTAAACTCCAACTCGATGTTCTCAAGCTGGAATATCTTCATGTATTGCCTGGTCAGACAGTTCTTTGGCTCAGTAAGGATCTGGTGCATCGCTTCATCTGACAAGTCATCAAGCACAGTTACCACCGGCAATCGACCAATCAGTTCAGGTATCAGGCCATACTCGAGCAAATCCTGGTTTTCGACCATATGCAGCAATGCGCTGGTGTCATCAATGCTCACCTCGCTGCGGTCGACCTTGAACCCCACCTGTTGTTTGCCGACCCTGCGTGCGATAATCTTCTCCAACCCATCGAAAGCTCCGCCGCAGACAAAGAGAATGTTCTTCGTATCAATCTGGACAAACGG
>CAVPQS010000039.1:0-18409 GCA_963707485.1 uncultured bacterium | reverse complement strand
CACGCCGACATTGTCGCGCGGAGTAAGCTCGTCGACGAGCATGCGCAGACTGCGGCGGACCATGCCGAGGCGATCCTCGCGAGCCATAGAGCCGGAGACATCGACGACGAAGGTTAGGTTGGCGTCCTTGCGATTTTCTGGACGAATCTTCTTGCCGATGATGTCGACCTTGAGCAGTTGATAGCCGTTGCCAAAGCGGGAGGGAGCGCCCTCAAGCTGCACGGAAAAGGCACGGTCATGCGGAAACTGGAAATTGTACTTGAAATTATTGACGAATTCCTCAACACGAACAGCTTCTTCCGGCGGAAGATTTCCGTCATTGAGATAGGCACGCGTCATCGTGTAGGAGGCGTTGTCGCAGTCGATTGCGAATGTGGAGAGGTGGTCATCCTCGGTCGAGACGAATGGGTTAACACCGTAGTGTTTGAAGAACATAGCATCGACCGGTTCGCCGTTTGGTGGTGTGTTACCGCCATGTGCGGGGGGATGATAGCCCCCAGGCAGAGGCGCGCAGAAGGAGGTCATCGGCATGTTCTTGACAGATTGACTCTTAAACTGTCGCATGTCGGACGTTTCGCCAACGCGTAGCCGGTCGCGTTCCACGACGACGATCTGCGCCTCGGTCTCGACAGCCGCTTCATCGAGCGAAAAGTCCTGAACGGTCGTAGAGTTTACATCGACGGTAAGTTCAGTTACGCAAACTGTGCCCCAGCCGTGTAACGACGCACAAATCTCATACTTTCCGGGCGGGACGTTGATTATGATGTACTCGCCGTTTTTGTTGGCTTGTGCGCCCATAGTGGTACCCTTCAATTGCACCACAACAAAGGCGACTGGGTCCTTGGTTTTCTTGTTGATGATTTTGCCCCGAATTTTGCCGGTATTGGTGGAAAACAACTGGGTTGTCACGACCACCAAAACATAGATCACCAGCGCAGTTCCGATTAAAAGAAGGCGTTTCATAAATTCTCCTCCTCGCTTGAGGTTTTTGGTTTGTCTTTGCCTTCAATACAGTCCGTAAGGACTGTTATTCCCCGGTTGGCGGTGAAAAAGTGCGAACTTAGTGTTCCTGGGAAGTTTTTGAACAGGGTGCAATTATAGCTGTGGATGCAACGAACTTCCCATTAACATGTTTTGCTCGGTTGTCGGAATGATGTTGGAGCGGCTGCTCTATTTGTGAAGACGTGGGCGGGGCAAATTCGTCAAATGAAAAAATCTCTCATGGAGGGTCCAGGCGACTTGCGAGAGTCCCAAACGAGACCGGCCTATATACTATTGAGGAGTCAGTCGCGGTGTAGGCGGACTGCTGCCAGACTTCCCCTGTTTGGGTGATGCCGACTGCAATTGCATAATTACAATCTCCGATGTCGTTTACATCATAAACTACATCTTCTCAGCAGGACCGGTGCCGATCTGCCTACTTTATTACTGTAAGTGAAATTGGAAATGCGCGCCCCTTTTCCAAAGCGAAAAGGGGCGCGCATTTGAATTGCTACTTTGCGGTCGCGGCGTACAGCTTTGCGACTGCGGGCCAATTGACGACATTCCACCAGGACGTCAAATAATCCGCACGCCGATTCTGATATTTCAGGTAATAGGCATGTTCCCAAACATCGACGCCGAGGATCGGCGTTTGTCCGTACGATAATGGCGAATCCTGATTTGCCGTGGACGTAATCTCCAGACCTTCGTCGCTAACGACGAGCCAAGCCCAGCCGGAGCCAAATCTGGAAGTCGCGGCGGCGTTGAATTTTTCGCGAAATTTTGCGAGGTCGCCGAATGTCGCTGCAATTGCCGCCGCCAACTCGCCGGTGGGATCACCGCCGGCATTGGGCGCCATGATGTTCCAGAATAGCGTATGGTTAACGTGCCCACCGCCGTTGTTCTTCACGGCAGTGTGGATAGCATCAGGCAAGGTTCCGACCTTACGAATTAGATCTTCGGGGGACATTTTTCTCAGATCGGGATAGCCGTCGAGAGCTTTGTTGAGATTATTGACATAGGCGGCATGATGTTTGTCGTGATGGATCTCCATGGTCATTTTATCGATGTGCGGTTCGAGGGCATCGTAGGCGTAGGGGAGCGGCGGCAAGGCGTACAAGTCAACGGAAGTTTGCGCTTGCGCCAATTGTTCACCGAGCATACCCGGCACGATCACGGCAGCAGCGCCGATTACGGCAGCGCTTTGGATAAATTCGCGGCGAGTAACGCCGCTTTCAATTTGAGTTCGAGTTTCTTCCGACACATTAACCTCCACCAAAGTTTGCGATTTGCGACTAAAGTTTTTATGAAAGTTGTAACAATCGTGGAGGGGAATCGTTCCGTCGACTTGCCGAAGGTCCGGGTCGAAATAGGTCCATGTTTGGTTGGAGGATGATGTCCTATTTGTCTGAAGGAATCAATTTGAGGTCAAGTTTGTATCTCATGTGCCGGACGTTGGGAATTTGCCTGATTGAATATCTTAGCTTCTCATCAAGTTCGCCAGAAACAATTAAACCTTCGACGGTATCTGAGCTATTGGCCAAATGTTCTTTTACCCAACCCATATAACGAGTGACTTGTCCGACAACGGCATCACTTGAACTCCCCTTCTTAAGTTCGATGACCAACCATTGAGATTTTGTTTTGTGTCTTGCTAATAGGTCGATGAGTCCGACCTTTGTGGCATATTGCTGTGCGGCCTCGCCGTCATTCCAAAAGAGGTCCCATTCTTTTGACAGATCAGTAAGGTCCCAATTCTCCACCAAAAGGTCTTCGAGATGTCGTTCGAAGGCAAATTCAGCACCGTACGATTCTTCAACCCGTCCGGGTATTCCGACTGCGTCGCCTTTGCTCGGGCCATCGATCGGTGTGTCGACACGCCACAGGAGTGCATCGAGTGTCCAAAGGTCGATCTGCAAGGAGGTCGAAAGTGCCAGCAGCAGCCCATTCACCTTAAGATACCGGTCGGCAAAGCTTTCTTTTGATGTGAATTCGTCCAGTAGCCCCAAATTTCGTAGCGAATCTTCTGATCGCTGATTCCAGACGCCATAACGATCTGGATATGCAACGAACAATATGGCCGTCAAAATGGCCTTTCCTGCTCCCGGAACAATTGGATTGCCATTTCGAGGCCGAAGTCTGTCGAGTCTTGAGTAAATGTCTTGAGTCTCATCGAGCAGGATTTTGAGCCCGCGACGCAGGGATTCCATGTCATTAGTAATGCGATTGCCTTGCCGGTGCAGATGAGACCAATGCTTGTTATTTTCAAACAGTAGAAAACTGTAAAAGTCCTCCTTTGAGAGGTTATCGAGACTTGCCGAGGCGAATATTGGTCGGTAACGAGCAAATACTTGTTCCCGCGCTTCCAACATCAGCTGAACTTCAGTATCTTGCTTTTGCTGCTGTGCGTCGCGGAGGCGAGACAAGGCAAGCGACATCTTATCTTCATTGTTCTTCATGAGTACTCCTATCTTGTCCTATAACCTGCCGGATTCTTATTTCTCCCGCAGGAACGGATATTTGTAATCGGTCGGCGGGACGAAATTCTCTTTGATGGTTCGCGGCGAGGTCCAGCGAATCATATTGTGAAGCGCGCCGGCTTTGTCATTGGTGCCGGAAGCTCGCGCGCCGCCAAAGGGTTGTTGACCGACGACGGCGCCGGTCGGCTTGTCGTTGATGTAAAAATTGCCGGCCGCCTGGCGAAGGATGGTCTCGGCAAGGAGCACGGCCTCGCGATCAGTGGCGAAGATCGCGCCGGTCAGAGCATAAGGCGAAGTTTCGTCGCAGAGTTTGAGCGTCTTCTCATAGTCGCTGTCTTTATAGACATAGACCGTCATGACGGGACCGAAGATTTCTTCTTCCATGGTCTTGAACTTGGGATTCGAGGTCTCGATCAGAGTGGCGTCGATGTAGTAGCCCTTGGAATCGTCGCAATTGCCGCCCGAGATGATTTCGGCGTCGGAAGCCTTTTTGGCGAAGTCGACATATTTTTTGATGCTGTCGTAGGCGCCGCGATCAATAACTGCATTCATAAAGTTCGAGAAATCGGTCGGATCGCCGAGCTTGATTTCGGCAAGTTGCTTGAGCATGGTCTTCTTGATCTGCGGCCAGAGTGACTTAGGAATGTACGCCCGCGACGCAGCCGAGCATTTTTGGCCCTGATATTCGAATGCGCCGCGCGTCAGCGCCGTGGCGACCTGATCCGGCACTGCCGACTTGTGAACGAAAACGAAATCTTTGCCGCCGGTTTCGCCGACGAGGCGAGGGTAGCCTTTGTACTTATTCTTAGCGATATTCTCGCCGACGGTCTTCCACATAGATTGGAACACCGGAGTCGAGCCGGTGAAGTGGATGCCGGCCAGATATTCGTGATTCAAGACGACATCGGAAATTTCGGATGCTTTGCCGGTGACGAGATTGATCACGCCAGGCGGGAGACCGGCTTCCATGAGGATTTGCATCAGGAAGTGCGAAGTGTACATCACGCTCGATGCCGGTTTCCAGACGGCGACATTGCCCCACAGCGCCGGAGCAGTCGGAAGGTTTCCATTGATCGAGACAAAATTAAATGGCGAGACGGCAAAAATAAAGCCTTCAAGCGGGCGGTAGTCGTTACGGTTCCAGATCGTGGGGTCGGGATTGATTGGCTGGAGATCGGCGATCTGTTGCATGAAATAAGCGTTGAAGCGGAAGAAATCCGCCAGTTCGCAAACGGCGTCGATTTCGGCCTGGAACGGATTTTTTGAATGGGCTAACATCGTCGCGGCATTGACAATGTAAC
The DNA here is from genome assembly GCA_963707485.1 of uncultured bacterium. Classification (GTDB taxonomy): domain Bacteria; phylum Zixibacteria; class MSB-5A5; order CAIYYT01; family CAIYYT01; genus JADJGC01. The sequence continues at coordinate 13,647 of CAVPQS010000039.1, read as the reverse complement.
GGTATGGTCCCGCGAGCAGATCGGCTGCTTTCAAGAATACTGCGATGCGATGCTGCATCGGCAGTTCGGACCACGACTTTTGTGCGGCAAGAGCGGCGTCGATGGCATCTTGGGTTTCTTTCTTGGCGCCCTTATAGGTATAGCCAAGGACAAGCGAGTGATCGTGCGGCGCGGTCATTTTGACTTTTTCGCCGACTCGGACTTCCTTGCCGTTGATGATCAGCGGCACGTCAATTTGCTTCGATTTAAGATCTACAATTGCGGCCTGCAGTTTCGCGCGTTCGGCGCTGCCCGGCGCGTATGAATAAATCGGTTCATTTACCGGCTGAGCCATGCGAAAGTTACCCATCTATTTCCTCCGTGATATTCGATTCGTATCTTTTCATTTCCCCTGTAATAAAGCGGGGACACGGTATTCGCATCCCCACACTGTAATTCTGGATGATTAAGTTCGCAACACCGATTAGTAGCTGATGTTGCTCCATTCGGCGTCATCGAGCCAACTCTTCGGTTCATGTAAGAACGCGAGCACATGTTCAATTAATACGACATGTTTGTGTTCTTCGTCGGCGAGGAGTTTGAACGCGGACTTGACATCCGGAAGTTTCTCTTCGACGGCTTTTTCGCGATAGAACTTTTCGGTTTCATTTTCGAGGTGTTGAGCCTTGTTCCAGGCGGCAATGACGTCATCGCCGAAATTAAAGTCGGTTCCGGACTTCGGTAGCTGCTCAAAAATCGTCTTCGCAGTATTGAGTATTTGCGTGCCGAGTTCCGCCATGGCTTTTGCCTCGTTGACATCGCCATCGCGGAATCTTTTGAAAATTTCGTAGTGCTTGATTTCATCACCGGCAAGCTGTTGCCAGATTTTTTTCAAAGCGGGGTTTTTGGATTTGGCGGCTTCACTTTCGTAAAAGTTCTGTCCATCTTTTTCCATTTTCATTGCAAATTCAAAGACGTTCATAGCAACTCCTTATTGCGTCGTCGTAGCCATTCTGAGGCGAATATAGCGAAAAAGCGGGCGACAATCAAATGAATCCGCCGCAAACGGGAGAGATTGGTCAATTTAGGCGGAATTGGAACCTGCTAAATGACAATGAATTACGCGACCAGAATTAGAAAGTCACAGGCGGATTTGCCGTCGACGCGATAAATCGAACGCGGATATTGATAGTCTCGGCAAGTTTGAGTAACAGCATTTTCGGGCGCGGCACACCGTAGTCGTCCAATTTGATATTGAACGAAGCAGTGACAAGAACTGACTTCGCAGCTCCGCTCGCCGGCAACAGCTCGACAGTTGCCGGCGCGGAAATTGGTTTGGTCGTTCCGTGGACAGTAAATTCGCCGTTGATCTGAAATTTGGTCGAACCGCTCGACGGTAGTTGCGCGGGGAGACCGGCGACTGATTTGAGGACGAAATCTATATATGGATATTGCTCCGTATGCAGATGCCGCTCGCGCATGTGTTGATCGCGCAGGTCAATGCCAGTCTTGAGGGTTTTAGCTTCGACGCGCAGATGTCCAGTGCATGGGGTTTGGGTATTGGTCGGATCGAATTCGATCAGGCCGATGACGGCATTAGTCTTGCCCTCGATAAATTCCAGCTTGGCATCGGACGCGAATATGACTGAGTCGGTTTCGGGCATTCCGGCGATGTAGAACTTTTCGGCGCTGGCTGTTGAGAAAAGAACTCCAAGCGTCAGCGCCACGGCGACTATCGAGAAATTCATTTTGCGAATCATAAAAACCTCCGGCGGCAATTAATTGTCCAGCGCGCCCTCATCGATCCAGATGCGGATCGTGTCTTGTTCAGCCGTGGTTAGCGTATCGGAAAACCTCGGCATACGGAAATCGAGTCCGAGTTCGCGGTAGCGCGGACTGACGGCAATGTACAGCGCACTCACGCCGGCATCACCGGCAATGACGATACGGCCATGAATCGGGCTGACTTTGGTAATGTCGGTATAGGTCGTGACCTTCAAGTCATGCTGCGGGTTGACCTCACCATGGCAGCTATTGAACGCGCAGGTTCGCATCAAGATCGGATGAACGTCGGCGGCAAAGAAGACTGTCGGGTCCGGCGGCGGTGGTCCGCCTCCGCCATCATCAATGATCGTTACGCCGTGATCGCTGCAGGCAGAGAGGAAAAGCAGAAGCAGAGACAAGGCGGCAATGCTCAAGATGGCAGCGCGTTTGGAACGGGGTGTCAATTGCGGGTTCATTTTGATTTCACCTAATAGCTGATGTGCAACTGTACGAAGAAGTCAACCTGATCTTTGCGGGGACCATCGCCGATGTATGTCATCGCCGGGCGCAGCTCCACAAAGGGAATCGGGAAAAATTCGAACGTGAAGCGCCAATACTCATTGACGCCGCTTTTCGTGCTCCAATCCGGGTCGTGGAAGTTGTACTCGGTCAGAAAGTACAAACCATAGACGATTCGCGATGCAAACTGTCCATACAGAGTTCGCTGCTCGTTGCCTTTGCCAACGGCGCCGACTTCGCCCATGAGCGTAAACCTGTCATATGAGAGTCCTCCGAAAACGGATTTGGCGATTGGATAGCCGCGATAGCTCCCTTCCATTTCCTCGGCCTGGCGCCAGGACACCCCGGTTAGAAGGCCCACGGGTCCAAGAGCACTGGCGCGGAACGAGTGCAATGTTCCTACGCGTTGACCGTCGGGCTCGTAAAATTCCAGTGTGATGTTTGATCCGTTGAAGAAATTACCGCCTACCGAAACTCCATCAACATTGAGTTCGGGACCAAGTAGCGGCACCGTGCGGACGAATGCGTTGTGATCAGGATCGCGCAGACCAAATGCGGGGTAGAAGCGACCGGCCTTGATCCAGTAGCGCTCGTCTTTGAATTTCATCAGCAGGTAACTGTCTTTGACATAAGTTTGCCCGAAAGTAAGGTTATAGCTGATACTTTTGAGCAATTCGACGTTGAGATAAAGGTCGGTCTGCATCCGGAAGAAGCGCCCTTGCTCGAGATAGAGCATGCGATAGTCAATTCCGTATGTGACGTTGTCCGAAATGCGCGGTTTGAGCCGGTAGGGGTCGAGATGCTTTTTGGTACTTTGCAGCGTCAACTCACTATAGGAGACAGCGAAGTTTCCGAATTCATTTCGCATCTCACCGCCATTGGGGCTGATATGACAAGTGACGCACGGAGTCGCGTGTTCAAGCGACAGGCGCGGAATACTGTAGATCGAGATCGACGTCAGCAAGACGAAGACGAGCAGAAAGAGGCTAAGAACGCGAAATTTAGACGACATAACTCCTCAACCCGCAGCGGGGGCGACATGTAAAAGACAGAATATCTTCCATCGACAGAGAAATCACGGAAGATGTTTCGTACACTAATTAGGTCAATTTTCCGGAAGCGGCGAACGAGAGTCAAGGCAAGTTAGCATGCGGTCGTTTTCAATTGTAGAATAGCGAGTGTATGGGTCTAAATTATCACAGCAGCGTCACGGACTGGTGCGAGCCAGCGCGGTACGAATGACTTCATGCAATGTCGCAGCTTGCATCGGCTTGTGCAGCATGGCGACAACACCGAGGTTGACTAAGTCATCCTTTGGAACCGGAAGATCGTTGCCGGTGCTGAGGATAATCGGTGTATTAGGACGCTTTTGGTGGACGATTGCAGCGAAATCGGTGCCTTTCATTTGCGGCATGATATAGTCGGTGATGACCAGGTCGATAGGTTTGTCGGTGTCGACGACAGCAAGGGCGGCAGTAATCGTATTGCAGGCGATGGTTTCGTAACCCCACTTTTCAAATTGGCGCTGATGAAGCCGGGTGATCATCTCTTCGTCATCGACAAGGAGAATGGTCGCAATTGGACTGTTGCGATTGGTGTCGGCAGCGTCAGGGGGAGCGTTGTGTTCTTGATTGGGATTGTTCATTGCGACTCGACCGAATTCCTGCTGTATGCGTTGAGTGAATGCGACATTTCTCCAGAAATTGGTTAATTGAACGACTGGAGAATATAGTTAGACAAATTGACAGGCAATTCCTGCGGCTCGACGGAGCGGACGATTTGAGCCACGTACTGGCCAACTTCATTGTGCCGGCTGAGATCGACTTCTTCCGCCATCTCGTAGAGCCCATTCATGTTACCGATGATTTTCACAACGGGCCGGAATAAGTCATGAGAGTTGCGCGCCACCACGAGAGCGAGGCTCCGGTTATCGAGCAAGAGCAGCGATCCGGGAGGATAGACGGAGACGGTCTTGATGAATACCTTCAGAAGCAGCGGATCGAATTTGTGTCCCGCCTGATCCATCATAGTTCGCAGCACATGTTCCGGCGACATTGGGTCCTTGCGATAGATACGACCGGAGGTCAGCGCGTCAAAGACGTCACAGATCGCGACGATTTTGCTGTAGAGATTGAGGACGCGCCGGAACTGAACTAATGGATAACCGGTGCCGTCGAGATTAAAATGATGTTCGAAGGCGACGAGCATGGCGCGGCAGCTTTGTTCGTCAAACGGCATCGTCTTAGCGATGGCAAGGACGCCATAGGTCGGATGCTTGCGCATTAGCTCCCATTCGGCTTCATCAAACTCGGTCGGCTTGTTGAGAATTTGCAGGGGTAAACGAGTCTTGCCGATATCGTGAAAGAGAGCGGCAAACCCCAAATTCGCCAATTCTGCCTTGCTCAGATCCATTGCAGCGCCGAGACAGATTGCGTAGACGCAGACATTTGTGGAATGAAGAAATGTATACTCGTCGTGCGCGCGCAAAGCGGTCAGTTCAAGGAGATAGCGATCATCGGCGACGACCTGGTCGACGAGGGAGTGGACGATTCTGGTCGTGCGGGTCAAGTCGACATTTTTGTTTGCTCCGATGTTCGTCACGACTGACTTGAGGTTGCTGATCGCGGAGAAGAAGGTGCGCTTGGCGATTTGCCGCGTGCGACGGACCTCGTCGACGCGTTCGGATGACTCGTAGACTTGCGGTAAGACTTCGATGTATTCGATTTGGCGTTCGGAAAAGCGTCTGCGCAGCGAGTCAAAATCAGAGCCTGCGATGGTTTCGGCTTCGTTCAGAATCCTGGCCATTTCAACGAGTTGTTCTTCACTGACGCCGACATCAATCATCAGACCGGATATGTTCAAATTCTGAAAGAGGTCCATGAGGTAGGCCGCATTGGAGTCGGTGTCATATTCTGCGCGCAGCCTGACATTGCAGAAGAAGAGGTATCCGGATTGAGTCTGCAGGGTGACATCGCCGTATAGTTGCAGCAATTCGTTCACGAGTTTGCTCAGGCTCGACAATTGATTGACGAAGCTGTTGTTGTCCCGATCATATATTTTGGCGGTTTTCAGCAGAATACAAAGGTGATTGACCAAAGAAGTACCATAGCGGGAGGATGCGGCTTCTTCGGCAGGAGTTAACTGTCCGGTGACGGTCGGATCGTTCGCGCCCGAGATCATTTTGCCTCCCGTCGATTACGTAAGAGTGACTGGACCCGTCGCGCCGCAGTCGATATATGGGCACGGTTGTCGTTGCAGAGCCGGCTCAAGAGGTTCGCAACCTGGGGTGAGTCGGACTGAGCCAAAGCGTTGATGGTTGCTTCCTGAAAGCGTTGCAGCCGGGCCTTGTTGAACATCGTAGTTTTTGCAAGGATTTCTTCACAGAAAACGACCGCTTTATCACCGCCGCACACGACTATCGCATCGAGAATCAGGCGAACTTCGCTTGGCAGTGCGTCAGGGAAGTCTTTGTCGTTGGCGATTTCCAGCAGACCGGTGAAAGCAGTATTCGTCTGGTTAATGCCCAATTCTCTGGCTGCCAACGCCCGGATTTTTTCCGATTCGTCGTTGAGCATAGAAAGCAAGACGCCGGCTGACTTATCACCGCCGAGTTTTCCGAGCGCCCTAATGACTTCAGTTTTAACCCGCGGTTCGGGATTCTTGGCCGCTTTCGACAGGTATGAAAGCGCCTGCAGGGTTTTCATTTCGCCGAGTACCCACACGACGTTGCGGGCAACAAACCAGCGGCTGTCGTAGACAGCTCCGCCGAGGAGGTCAATTTTCTCGAAGCCTTTCTTGACCAGCAGATCGCACACCATTTTGCGAGCCGGATAATGTGCGAGTTCGCCGAGCATCCAGAGGAGGTTGTTGAGCGATTCCCAACCCAATTCATTAAGGTATCTTTCGACGGCAGGAAGTTCCATTTCCGGTCGTTTGTTGAGCGTACCGGTGATGAGTTTGACTCGAACGCTATCGCCGCAGCGGGTTTCAAATTCCCTGAGTCGCTTTTTGACGACATGCGACTCAATTACATCGGATTTCATCAGCCTGCGGATGTTTGCGAGGATATTGCTAAGAGTATCAAAGTCGCCGTCGGTGATGAGGCGGTCATAGGTAGATTGCAGCGATTCGAGCGTGATACGCATATCTTGCGGACCGGTATTCTCGGCGCACAACTGAAGAAGCAGATCGACGACTTCGCGTTTGGTGTCTTTGCTGCGATCATCATGAAGCATATCGGCAAGGGCGTGTTCCTCTGACTCGGTAAATTTGTCCGGCTCACCGAATGAATGCCGCATAAACGAGCGAGTCTCCTCAGCCTGTTTTTGCAGGGTCTGACCGCTCATGGGCCAGGCGAGGTTTGATCCGGGCGTGTACGTTATTTGTGTCCCGCCGCTCAAATCGCGCACATGTTCGCCGGCGCCGAACTCGCTGAACATCTCGCCGACTTCGCCGAATTCGAACGAATCGACAACTTCGTACTTGATATTTTCAAAACCGGCGCGCCAGAAGCAGTTCACGATGTCGTGGCGCTCGTCGTCCTGCAACGAACAGACGACAAAGGCGTCGAAAAGCAAGTCGATTTCCTGCGGACTGACAGTTGGCAGAATTTCAAGACTGCGAACGCCGTCGCGATGCAAAAGATGCGCGAGATTGTCGTTGTTGATCGAAGCGCGGTAAATAACCTCGTCGGCTGCCTCGAGCGAGTCGATTGACACTCGCAGCGAAAGGCGATCCGAGTGGTCGAAGTATCGTGCGAGTTGAGTGCGAAAGGTTTGCTTGAATTGCTGGGGAATCGGATGGTCCGGTGGATATTGTCGCGAGGCGCGAACGCCTTTGGACAGGGTGAGTACCATGTCCCGCAGTTCCGCCAGCTCTCCGACTCCGTACGAAATATTACTTGGTTGATACAGATTTTCCAAGTCGCAATCCTCTTAACTGTGATGTGTCATATCCTTGTTCGTCAAAGGGATGAATATGCTTTAGCGGTCGGATAGAAGTCGTTGAGATTCGCCGTTAGGGCTTGAGGAAACGGAAATAACGTTCCAATTTGAATCAGAGAGACTAACTATGCAGATCGAGTGCGCGCGACAGTTTTCCGTCAGCCAAGGCGAGTCGTTTTTTCGCGGCGGCATACTCGAGGTCGAGCAAGTACATGGCGATGGCGGTTTTAACTTGACCATGAGCCTGATCTAACAACGTGCCGGCTTGCTTGTAGTTGACTCCCAAGGTTTCCACTAAAATTCGCCGCGAACGTTCGGAGAGTTTTTGCGAGGTCGCTTTGAGGTCGACCATGAGATTTCCGTAGCTCTTGCCGATTTGCACCATCGCGGTCGTCGTGATCATGTTGAGAATTAGCTTCGTGGCGGTGCCGGATTTCATTCGGGTCGAACCGGTGAGTACTTCGGGTCCGACCAAAGGGGCGATCAGAACGTCAACATAGGCTGGTTTTTTTGTGGCGCTGTTGCAGACCAGAAACACCGTCGCGGCTTTCCTCTGTTTTGCATACTTCAGAACGGCAAGTGAATAGGGAGTACGACCGGATGCGGCTATCCCGATAACAGTATCTTTAGTGCCGGGTTTTAAGCGCGCAATATCCTTGACCGCGGCAGAGGTATCGTCCTCGACGCCTTCGCGGGAGCGCACCAAAGTCTGGCGACCGCCGGCGATTATCGCTTGAACCATGCGGGGTGGCACGCCGAAAGTGGGCGGACATTCGGCGGCATCAAGCACGCCGAGGCGTCCAGAGGTGCCGGCGCCGGCGTAAAGCAGCCGACCGCCTGAACGAAAAGAGCGAGCAACCAATTCGACGGTTTTAGCGATTTGCGGAAGAACGCGAGTAACGGCTTCGGCGACCGTTCGGTCTTCGTTGTTGATGAGCTTGAGTATCTCGACTGTACTGAGTCGGTCGAGAGCGCGCGATGAGTCATTGCGCGATTCGGTAGTAAGGGTTCTTAACTGGTCGTAGAGTTTCTTGCCCATTCCTATTGGCCGGCTACGGCTGTCACGGTTTTGCGCGGCGAAATATAGATTGCTCCAATCTGGCCGGTGACACCGACACGTTCGACATTTTGCGAGAACACGCCGGACGGAATCGTAAAGGGTATGTTCGGCGAATTGATCGGTTGTTCGATGCGCGATACCACCCAGACATTGTAGGCGCCGAGCTGGAAGTTGCCCTGCGAATCGCGGAAGGCATCGCGCGGAATAGAGCCTTGCGTAGCGGCGAACAGGTCGAAGCTGCCCACGGCGGTGCTTACAGAAGAAGTTGGTTCAGTGACGATGAAGTAGCCACCGGTCATGCCTTTGAAGTCTGAGCCATTCCAATGGACACTAACCACGTCGGTCGAACTGAAGACTTGGTTGTCCGGCAATTGGTCGAAATTGAAGCTGAAGGTATCGGGGACGACAATTGCCGCCATGAACTGGAACGACTCGAGCGAAGTCGTTATCGATATTTCCGATGTGTCCGAAAGAGAACTGGGACTGAGCCTCACAACATAATGTCCGTTGGCTTCAGAAGGGACAACCAAGTCGTCAATCTTGAGAACTGCGGATGGGTACGCCGCATCATTCTTGAAAATTTCGGCATAGACATTAACGAAGCCAGTCTCACCGTTTCTGGCAAGGAGGACATTGATTTCCCAGTTGTTGCGCGGCTGTCCGTCGGTGCTGGAATCGCCGCAGGAGAGCAAGTAGAGGCTCGCGGGCAGGAGCATGATTGTCAATAGAATCAGAGTCATTTTTTTCATAACTAATAACCTATTATTAACGGGTGCTTCGTCTTGGCTTACGGCATTTGGACTATTTATATCTATATCGGCAGAGCCAGGGCCAATCTGAAACATGATAGCGACAAGGGTTGGAGTGCTTCAACAAAAAATTCGACAGTCCAGTCGCAATTTCGCAACTACCGTTTTGGCAGTTCGACGCCGTTGATAACGGCCGAGAGAAGCACTATGCTTTCGTTGTCAAGCAGCCCGATGCCTTTACCCCAAATCTCAGAATAAGCCTCTGGAATGTTCTGCGAGCGCCCGTCCTTATAATAAATCGTGGTCACGTAGTCGTAGTGAATCTTCAGGCAACTATCAACCATAACGCCGCTGATTTCCTTACTGACGTATCCATCGAATACCAAAGTTCCCATGCTACGCATCGAATCGGCATCGGATTCGCATGATTCAAGTACTCGCCCAAGCGAGGAAAAACTGTGAGCTTTTCCTTTTTCAAGATCTAAGGGTATGTCGAGAGGAGGATCAAACCACCAGCATTCGCCGACGATATGTTGGGCAAATCGTGCGCTGGTGATCGACCAAGCCTCATCGACCTCGGGTCCTAAAAATAGTCGCTTGCAACTGTACCCATTCACAGTTGTATCGCCATCAATGTGCCTTGTAAGCATAGCATTATCAGACAACCTTGTATAGTACCAGGTATCGCCATCGTTCACTGGGAAGTAAGCGGGGCCGTCAATGATGACGATTGGGTCTTCCGGATCAACCGGATCGCTGCAGCCAAAAAGCACCGCGAATATTGCAAATACTGCAAGAAATGGGACAAGCGTTCTCAAATATCCTCCGGGGAAGGAGATTCCTAAATTCACAGAAATTATCGGCTCCAAAGTTCAACAATATAGAGACGTATAAGTTTCGTTATTATCGACTAATTTCAAAATCGCAATAGCAGAGAATTGCGGCTGCTGATATATTAAAGGACGGTAATGCAAAACACCCTCGACGGCAAAATTCAGAGCCTTGCATACGATCTGCACAAGAAGGCGATTGTGATGCGACGCGATCTGCACCGAATTCCTGAGACAGCCTGGGACGAACACAAAACGTCCGCCTACTTAAAGAAAGTCCTGAAGTCCAACGGCATCAAGTTCAAATCAATCGCAAAAACGGGGATTATGGCGGAAATCACGTCGGGTAAGGGCAAGTGCGCGGCTTTGCGGACCGATATTGATGCCCTGCCGATAGAAGAACAGACCGGATATCCATTCAAATCGACGCATCCGGGCCGGATGCACGCCTGCGGGCACGACATGCACATGGCGACGGTGACGACGGCGGCGATCATGCTTTCGCGGTTAAAAGAGCAATTTCATGGAAGCGTTAAGATACTGTATCAACCATCGGAGGAAGCTCCACCCGGCGGGGCGCTAAGGATGATCCAGGAGGGCGCATTGGAACGGCCAAAGGTCGATATGATCTTTGGGCTGCATGTTGCGCCGGGCTATCCGACGGGGACAGTTGCCATCCGCGACGGAGCTTTTTTTGCCGGAGTGGTGGATTTTGACATTATTATTACCGGAATCGGCGGGCATGGGGCGATTCCGCACCGCGCTGTTGACCCGATCGTGTGCGGCTCGGCGATTGTAACGGCGTTGCAGACGATCGTATCGCGGAATGTCGATCCTTTTGAACCGGCTGTCGTCACAATTGGTAGAATAGAAGGAGGGACTGCACGCAACATTATCCCGCCAATTTGCCGGCTCGAAGGTACCGCCAGAGGTCAAAGTACCAAGACGCTAAATTTGTTGAAGAAGCGAATTGCCATGATTGTATCGCAAACGGCCCGAAGCTACGATTGCAAAGCGGAAATTGAATACATTGCCAGTTACCCGCCGTTGATAAACAAACCGGCTGCAAATGCCTACATTTCAAGTGCAGTCGAGGCAATGTTTGGCAATAAGAGCATTGTCAATATCAAGAATCCATCCATGGGCGGGGAAGATTTTGCGCGATATGTGCAGAAAGCGCCGGGGGCAATGTTTTTCCTTGGAATAGGTAACGCCAAGCTGGGGGCTGTTCATGCCTGGCATCACCCGAAATTCAAAGCCGACGAAGACGCAATACCGATTGGCGCGGCTGTAATGACAAAATCAGTGATCGACTTTCTAAATGACTAAGATAATTTTGTTCATCTCGCTGGTTGCGCTGTCGGTGCCGGCTTATGGGCAGCGAATTTACAATTACTATCGGCCCGGCGATTGGGTCAGTTACACGAACACTCGCTATGTGACGGGCATCGCGCGCGGATTCAATACTGTTTACTTTGGGACAACCGGCGGGATTTTGCGCTACGACAAGGTATTCCAGAAGTGGCTTGATCCGATCACGACTTCCGATGGTATGCCCGACAATCGGGTCCGCCGTATCGCAGTGGATCAGCTTACAGATGATCTCTGGATTGACACGCCCTCGGGTGCGAGTTATTACAATCCGGGCTTCGAGGAATGGTCCACTATCGCAGAATTTCCGAATGGGATGGTTCAACCGGCGCGAATTTCGGTGAACCAACTGCCGCAGTTTTTTACGCCGCCGGGTTATACGTACTTCAATCCTGGGATTTTGACTGACCGAGAGATGTTGGAGTATCGAATCACGCAGATAATGGAAGATGAGACCAGCATCGCCTGGATGGGGATTTGGGGACTCGGACCGGCGCGCGGTGATTTGACAGTAAATGATCTGGCGATCATGCCGCAAGGGCCATTTGACGATGACGTCGCCGATCTCGATTCGGACGGAGATGAATTTTGGTTTTTGGGCGGCGGCAACGGCATGCCCGGGACCATCAGCTATTACGATCGGGCAAGTGGCGAGTGGGAGTATTTTGATTCCCGGCGCGATCGAGACATAATCTCCGACCAATTTTACGCTGTTGCGCATGACGACAAGTATGTTTGGATTGGCAGCGAAATGGGGCTTATCCAGATGGATCGTTCGTCACGGCGGTTTCGGTCGTATACGCAGTTTGACGGCATCAGCGGCGAGCGGGTTACAGCTCTGCTGCCGATAAAGAACAACCTGTTGATCGGAACCGACCGCGGGGTGTCAGTGTTTGACGTCAAGCGCGACACGCTTTACGACGCCAATACTGATCTCACGTTGCCGAGGCTGGTGTATGACTTTGCCCAGAGAGATTCGATAATTTATGCGGCTACCGATCTCGGGATTTTCTCGCTGGTTTGGGGAGGCAGCAACTGGAAACGACTGTTGCTCGATTCGCCGCATTTGCGCGGCAACGTCTACGACATCCAGGTTGAGGATTCGCTTCTGTACACGGTCGGCGAGGATGGAGTAGTAGTAGTCAATCGCAACAACTTTCAAAGCACGATCTACGACCGCAACACGGTATTTCGTAATGCCGACTTGATTACGCTTTTGGTACATGACGGCGTCATCTGGACCGGCGGCAACGACGGGCTGTTTCGCTACAACAGCCGGAAGGGAAATTGGTATCGCTATACGACCAGCGACGGATTGATCAGCATGCGCATTCGCTCATTGGCAGGTGACGGCGACTATGTCTGGATCGGCACCGAACGTGGAGTAACGCGATTCCGCTGGAATGACTTTGATCGCAGCGACTGGCTCCAATAGCTGCCATAACCCCACAGATTTAGACGCTTCAGCTTTCAAAAAACAGGCAACCTGATGACACATTTTTGAGTAGATTATACTCTAACGAGGTGATCAAGCGTCCGAATTCGACTACTGGGTGATTACTTGAGAGCAGGATAAGTGAACGTTTCGAATCATAAAGTCATAAAGAATACAGTCAAAGTAATCGATTATGTCAGAATTACTATTCTATTAGCGATTGTGATGGTCGGATTGCCGGCTGTTTGCTCAATTCAGGCAGCCGAAACTGACAACTTCTACGCGCAATCGCTCGTCCCGGACGGCAAGATACTGGCGATAATCCCACTTCAATTCGATGGCGTCGGCGCCAAAGAGCTGGCTTTGGCTATCAGAAATGAGCAGCGCGGATTTAGGCTCCTAATTTACCGCGAGTCGACGGCGCGGAATTATGAAAACACTCCGGCGTTGTCAATCGATTTGCCGACCTCGGTATTTGCCATTCAGGCAGTCGACTTGGACGGAGATGGCCGGACCGAGGTGGCGCTGCTTGGTCTCGAAGCCGTCTATTCTATTGACTTTGACGGCGGCGGATACGCCGCCACACCCAAGGAATTGACGCGATTTGAGCGGTTATACGCAGTGCCGCGCCCGGATTTCATTGTTGAATACGAATTTCTCTTTGACTTGAATAATGATCGCAGCTTCGATGCAGTGTTGCCTTGCTGGGACGGCGTGCGAGTAATGAAGTATGAGCGCAGTGGATTTGCGATAGGCCGGTTGATCAAGATAGATCACGGTTCGATGGCAAATCTCGGCCACAATCTCCTTGCGCCTGCAGCGTCGTGCGGGCTGGCGATAACGCTGCCGACCATTGCGGCGTTTGATCTAAACACTGACCGCTCGAACGACCTTGTCGTTGCTTCCGGCAGCGGGCTCGCCGTCTGCTATCAGGTTGGCGACTTTCAATTTGCCGAGCTTCCGAGCCAATTACTCGAAGTCCGCGCGGCATTTCTAG
>CAVPQS010000038.1:0-31459 GCA_963707485.1 uncultured bacterium | reverse complement strand
GCGAAAGGGGCTCTTGAAAAAGTCAAATTCACGAGCAATACAGCTTGACGATAGTAACCAACCCACTAAGTCATTCCCGCGCAGGCGGGAATCCAGCAAGGCATACTTAGCGCTCAACTTACCGTCGACTTCGATACTCTACCCCACCCAACGGGTGGGTTCAATTTCCGAAGTGCAAATCTTGGATCTTCCTCGATCTCTCCATCAGTGGGTAACCTGACCCCATGAACGCCCAAAAACTCATCCTCGCCATCGTCGTCGCCGGCATCGCTCTGCTTGTCCTGGAATACCTGCGCCGCACCCTTACCGTAATGTTAGTCCGCAAATTCGGTCTTGCCGAATCTGTCGATGTCCAGTTCCTCACCTCGTTCCTTATTAATTTCGTCTTCTGTGTCATGTTGCCCGCCGTCGTCTATTCGGCGCTGTATCCAATACTGCCGTTCACGAGTTTCCGCTCCGGCTTTTTCATCGCTCTATTTGTTTTCGGTGTCGGACAAGTGCCTTTGTCGGTCCGAACTTACAATCAATACCGTCTTTCTTCCGCACTGACAGCCTTTGAAATGCTCTGGAATCTGCTCACTTTGCTTGTCACGCTGGGCACGATTACGTATCTTTACCATTATTAGGAGGACTGAACGTGATCGACCCTAAAGTTCGCGATGATTTTTATGGTATCGACCAGAGAGTATTCTTCAATAACGCGACCTACGCCCCGGTACTGAAAGTCGTCAAGCAGAGTATCGATGACTACATCGCCGGCGTCATGAATCTCAATGTCGGCGATGTCGAAGCCAAAAATCATCTCGCCGCTATTCGCCAAAATGCCGCCTCCTTAATCGGCGCCGAGCCCGACGAAATCGAGTTTGCCATCAATACTTCCTGGGGAATAAACCTCGCCGTCCTGGGTCTCGATTGGCAGCCGGGTGATGAGGTCCTCATGCCCGACAACGAGTTCGCTTCAGTGCCGTATCCGTTTCGCGTTCTCGAAAATCAGGGCGTCGTCGTCAAATATATACCGACTGTCGATCGCAACTTCTCCTTCGAAGAAATGTCCAAACTCGTCACTCCCCGCACCAGAGTCCTCGCCATCAGCTTCGTCCAGTATTTCAATGGCTTCCGCAACGACATCAAAATGCTCGGCGAATTCTGTCAACAGCGCGGCATCTATTTTCTCGTCGATGCCATTCAGGGCCTCGGTGTTTGCCCGTTGAATGTCAAAGAATGCCACATCGACTTGCTCGCCTGCGGCGCCCAGAAATGGCTGCTCTCGCCGCTTGGATCCGGATTCTTCTATGTATCCAGGCAAGCCAAACGCACCCTCAAATCCTTCACTACCGGATGGATGGGCGTCGACTGGCAACTCGACTACACCGACCTCACGCACTTCGACCGCGACTCGTTCGAAGATGCTCGTCGTTTCAACCTCGGCACATACCCATATATCCAGCTCTGGGGCATGGCTGCGGCGCTGAAATACATCAACGATATCGGCGTCGAAAATATCTTCAAGCATAACCTCGCGCTGATCGACCGCCTCATCGAATACATCCGCCGCGATGACTTCTACCGCGTCAACGGTTCGCTCGATCCGGCTCACCGCTCGCAAATTATGAACATCAGCTCGCCGGCAAACGAACGCCTGCACAAGTACCTGCTCCACAGCGGCTTCGTTTTGGTCTACCGCGAAGGCGGCGTCCGTGTCGCCGTCAATTTCTATAACACGACCGAAGAAATCGACCGTCTCATCGCAACGCTCAAACAATTCAAAACGCAGGAAGTCGCGGTCAATGGCAACTCGCGCTAACGCATTTGCGCCATTGACACAAGACAAAACGTGAAAATATGATTATCGAAGTAATGATAGAGATACCCAAGGGCAGCCGTAACAAGTACGAATACGACAAAGAGCGCAAAGTCATCCGATTTGATCGCATGCTCTTCTCCGCCATGCACTATCCCAGCGACTACGGCTTCATTCCCGATACTCTCGCCGAGGATGCCGATCCGCTCGATGCCCTCGTCCTCGTCTGGGAACCGACCTTTCCTGGCTGCGTGATCGCCGCCAAACCCGTCGGCTGCTTCAAAATGTTCGATGAAAAGGGCCCTGACGAAAAAATCCTCTGTGTCCCAATCGCCGATCCGCTCTGGAATCACATCGAAACCCTCAAAGATGTTCCGCCGCATTTGCTCAAAGAAATCGAGCACTTCTTCTCCGTCTATAAAGATCTCGAAGAAAAGAAAGTCGGCATCGAAGGCTGGGAGGACCGCGAAACCGCCCATGCCGTCATCAAACAATCCCAGGAACGCTTCCGCGCCAAACGCCGCACCGGCTCCGACCTCGGCGGCTCCTTCTACGAATAACCCCCAACTCAGCGGCTCCCTCTACGAATACCCCCCAATCCCTTCCACGCTGCAGACTCTCGCCGTAGGCGCCCGGTCTGCGCGCCTGTCATTCCTCCGTCGCCCCATTGCTACCGAATTCGTAGGGGCGCGGCGTTCGGTCCCGCGTTTGTTTGCGCTGTCCCTCGCCCGTCATTCCCGTGTCGCCGACTGTTAGGTCATTCCCGCGTCGTCGACTTGTTAGGTCATTCCGTGTCGCCGACTTGTTAGGTCATTTCCGTGTCGTCGACTGTTACGTCATTCCCGCGAAGGCGGGAATCCAGCAAGGCTCATTCTTGATTCAGCCCCGTTGGTCGTGTTCCCTGTGGAGCGTCAAGCGGAACCGGAAACCCGACATGACCAATTCCACCGCCTCAAACCGACCCCAGCCGCCCGCGGGTTTTTGACAATTTCTTGACTTTGCGCTGATTACTTTATCCCCGGACGGCCACCTTTTGCGATTCCCCTCTCAAGGGACTGATGGAAAAGTCGAATCGACCATTGCAATATCTTTCCAAACGTGTGTCGTCGACTGTTACGTCATTCCCGCGTCGTCGACTTGTTATGTCATTCCCGCGAAGGCGGGAATCCAGCAAGGCTCATTCTTGTTTCAGCCCCGTAGGTCGTGTTCCGAGTGGAGCGCCGAGCGGAACCGGAAACCCGACCAGACCAATGCCACCGCCTCAAACCGACCCCAGCCGCCCGCGGGTTTTTGACAATTTCTTGACTTTGCGCTGATTACTCTATCACCGGACGGCCACCTCTTGCGATTCCCCTCTCAAGGGACTGTTGAAAAAGTCGAATCGACCATTGCAATAACTTTCCAAACGTGTGTCGCCGACTTGTTGCGTCATTCCCGTGTCGTCGACTTGTTACGTCATTCCCGCGAAGGCGGGAATCCAGCAAGGCTCATTCTTGTTTCAGCCCCGTTGGTCGTGTTCCGAGTGGAGCGCCGAGAGGAACCGGAAACCCGACATGACCGATGCCACCGCCTCAAATCGATCTCTATCGCTTGCGGGTCTTGACACCTTTCTGTGCACTCACCCCCTCAACTTTCCCCCTCACTTTCCGACAATCAAAATATGACCACCACCGACACCAAACTCCGCTAAGCTCATGCACCCCGAATCGCTCCTCATCGGCCTTGCGCTCGGCGTGCTCGTCACAATCGCTGTCTACTCCGCCCGCGTCCGTCGTCCGGTAAATCTCGCCAAACCCGCGCGCTTTCCCATTGGCCGCTACCTCGGCGGATTCGCATCGGCAACTTCACCCGAAGATCAAATCGACTGCCAGATCGACCACTCCGCATTCGTCATCATCAACAAACACAATCGCGAATTCGGACGCATCCCCCGCTCCGCCGTCGTGGAAGTATTCTGTGAAGAAAAACCGCAGTTGCTACCGCGCCTGACCGCGACGAAGAATATCAACTTCTCCAATCTCGGCGTCGGCTCGAACAAACGTCGTCCCCTGAGTGGTTACTGTCTTGTCATCGACTGGCAAGTCGGCGACACCCGCAATAATGTGATTTTCGAATTCCACGGTATTGCGCCGCGTGCAGCCGCACACGGCGTCGAGACTATTCTCAAAAGCCACTGCAAATCCCACGCGCCGGCCCTGCGCTTCGATGAAAGAAATTGCCCCTACTGCAAGGAAGTCATCAAGAAAGAAGCCCTGCTTTGCAAACACTGCCGGTCGCGCGTGACCGATTATATCCCCAATCGCATCAACATCCCGATCTAATGCGCCTTTGATTTCAGATTCACGACCGCCACTCCGGTCAATACCAACGCCGCCCCACCATAATCCTGCGTCGTCAGCGCTTCGTCGAGTACGACATACCCTAACCACATCGCTGAAATTGGCGTGATCAACGAAATCATCGACACGGTGATAATCGGCAATCGCTTCAAAAGCCAATAGTACCCTGTAAACGCAATCACCGAACCAAATACCGCGAGAAAAATTATCGCCCCAATCGACTTGCCGGTGACCTGAAAAAGAGAAATGTCATCCGCCCGCAGCGCCGTCAAAGTCAAAAGTATCGCGCCAACCGCCATCTGCAATGTCACCACGGGAAAACATCCTCATCCTTGAGATACGCCTTCACCGCAACCGTCCCCAATGCCGCCGCCAGCGGCGACAACAGCAGCATCAGCATTCCAAAAGCCGCATTGCTTCCATAGTCCATCGGCTCGGCAAAGATCAACACCACGCCCGCGAATCCGACGACAATGCCAAGCGCCGATCAAAAATTGATTCGCTCGCTCTCGAGCATCACCGTCATCAGCAGCATCACCATAAACGGAAACACGGCAAACAGAATCGAAGCCGGCGCGGAACTGATATATTGACTACCGAGATAAGTCAGTGAGTACGACGCCATATACGAAAACAGCCCCGGTCAGGCAACTCGCGCCTTGTTGCGCCAGCCGTGCGGATATTTCTGCCCCGTAACCGCTTTGATGATTTGAAGAAGTACAACAGCGAGAATAAATCGAAACGCCGCGCTCCAGATCGGCGGCGCATCAGCCAATCCAATCTTGATCCCCAGCCGCGTCGAGCCCCAAATCAGGCAGAGAAGAATGTAAACGAGGATGTTCGTCAAAGGCTCTATTCCGGCGCCATGAGTGCTTTCATTTCAATGGATTCGCGATTTGGCGCTCGCGTCAATCACATTCTCGAACTCCATTCGGAATTCTGCCATTTATACATGCGCCTCCTCAACATTTTCGTATTATTCTTTACCTATGCGAATCACAATCACCGGCGCCAACGGTTTCATCGGCAGCTATTTGACCGACTATCTCGACCAACACGGCCACGATCTGACCCTCCTGGTTCGCCGGCGTTTCGATTCTCCCCGCAAGCAGCTTCTCTGGAATCCCCCTGCCGGCGAAATCGACCGCGTCGCCGTCGATGGTCAGGATGTCATCATCAATCTCGCGGGCAAAAACGTCGCAGCCGACCGTTGGAACGATCGCGTCAAGCGCGAAATTATCGACAGCCGCGTTGTAGCCACCGAACTCATCGGCAGAACCATCGAGGCTTCCTCAATCAAGCCGTCTGTCCTGCTCAATGCTTCCGCCGTCGGCTGCTACGGCAGTCATCGCTCTTCCGATTATATCACCGAACAAACTCCGGCCGGACCCGGCTTCTTGGCCGAAAGTTGCGTCAAGAGCGAAGCCGCCACTAAAATCGCCGAGGATGCCGGCGTCCGCGTCGTTACCCTCCGCACCGGTATCGTTCTCGATTCCGACGGCGGCGCTGTCCAGCGTATGCTTCCGTTTTTCCGACTCGGACTCGGCGGCAAAATCGGCTCGGGCCGTCAAATCATGAGTTGGGTTGCCCTCGTCGAAATCGGCCCGATCATCGAACACATCCTCGAAACCCAATCAATTTACGGACCGGTAAACTTGACCGCGCCCAATCCGGTCTCAAACGCCGAATTCACCCGCGCACTCGGCAAAGCCCTCCATCGGCCCGCTATTCTTCCTGTCCCTGGATTTGTCTTGAAATTGTTGTTTGGTGAAATGGCAGAAGAGGCGCTCATCGGCGGCGCCAAGGTTATCCCGCAAAAACTGCTCGATAGCCGCTACAAGTTCCGCCACACCGAGCTGCTTCCAACCCTTAAAGCGATCTTCGAAAAATCTATCTGAACTTTATATCAGCCGAACCCATTCCGACATCAAGAACCAGCGTCAACTTTCCCGTCGCCGTCTTATAATTGTCGGTCTCCCAAATTCCGTCGCGACCGCGCACCTTAGTGAATGCCCGCTTTGAAAAATCGATCGAATTGAACCAGTTCTCTTCCGCCTCAAGCCGGACACCAACGCCGTCGGGAATAATAATATCAATCGCACCCATTCCCACTTCGATCGTCGCCTCGGCTTCGAAATCAAATTCACCGGAAAAATCCAGCGTGAAGCTCCCCATGCCGCCGTCAAATTCCAGGAACTCGAACTTGGAATTCCCCAAATGCCGCACATCCAGCTCGCAAGCTCCGGCCCCGATCTTCAGGTCGCGCAATACCGTGCGGTTTGGCGTCGAGAAATCAATGTTCGCCTCCGCCGCGCCGATATCCATCGATAGGTCAGATACGCTCAAATTGCCGAAATCAAGATCCGCGTGTGCCGCTCCGATTTCGATATTAAAATTGCAGTCGATTTCCGGCGAAAACGAAAACTCCCAACGGTTCTCGTCGCCGACATGTTTTACCACACCCTTGCCGCCGTTCGTCTCCGACCGAAACAGAAAATCACCGCGGCCGTTTCGCGGCTCATATGACTGCGTGTACTCGTATTTGCTTTCGTCATAGTCGCCCCGAAATTCCGCCGCTATTCCCTTCGGCAATCGCGATTCGACAAGCTCAAACTTGCCCACCAAAAGATTCAACTCGACATCCAGCGACTTGACATCTGTTGCCTCAACTTGTTTCCAGACGCTGGTCAACTGGGCAGCGTATACTGCGCCGACCGCAAGCGCCGGCATCAGCGCTGCCGAAAAAATCCATCTGTTCATTATTACCTCCATTGAAGGCTAATCTCGCTAGTTGAACTTTCCCCTCTCCCCCCGGAAGGGACTGTTGAAAAAGTCAAATTCGTGCTCAACGTGATTTGATTTCAGTGAGCAACTAACCGACTAAGTCATTCCCGCGCACGCGGGAATCCAGCAAGGCTTTTTTCGAATCCCTCGCACTCCCAAGCTTTCTTGCACTTCTTCAACAGTCCCGGGAGAGAGGTAGGGGTGAGGCCCCGTACTTTCCCTCTGTGAGAGAAGTAAGAGTGAGGGTCGTGTGCTTCCTCTACGTCACCGTGCTGTCCGTTACAACAACACTCACCGTCAATTTCTCATTGCGGTAATCTCTGCCGCCGAACCGCGTCAGGATCGCCCCGCCAAATCCAAGCGTCGCCACCAGCAAGGCCAATAGCAGTGCCGCAATCCCGCAAACAATTGCCATTGCCTCTGAGTCAACCACCAATCCCAGGAAAAAACCCACACTCGGAATTTGCCCGATCGCGAAACCTACCGCCAATTTCTTGAATCTACTTTCGACTACCGCACCGTTCTTCGGCTTGACAAAATCGGCAAGGAATAGCGAAAATGCCGCACCGCCCAAAAATGCCGCCGCAATCATCGCCAACGGCATGCCCAGTATCGCGATCGGAATTCCCACGATCGTAATGCACAACAGCAGGAATACCGGCAGGCAAAGAATCCAGGCCAGAAACCCAACTAACAAAGTCTTCAGAATATTCTGCGTGTACAGCGCCTTGACGCGGTCCGTCGGGCGCCGGAATAACATCGCTACCGCCAGCGTAAATAAGAACATTCCCGACAGCACACTGATACCTACTATCGCCGATGTCGACGCATCCTCGGCTCGGGAATCGCGCCATTTCTCTGCCGGATCCGGCAACGTCATGTTCTGTTCCGTTATATGTCCGAATACCTGCGCGCCCTGCTCCTCGATGACTTCGTTACCGATAACATTCCCGATGACAATACCGCCGCGCACAATTCGCACTGTGCCGGTTGCAGTGACTGATCCTTCCACCAGACCGCGGATTGTCGCATCACCGCCTACAGCAACAACCTCGCCCAGCACGTGCTCGTCTGCCTCAATTATTACTTCTTGGCCAATCTTGCGAATACTGGAAATCTTCACCGGATAATCATCAGGATTGAAATCCGCATCGGTGGGCAATGGTGGTATCGGAGGAACTATCCCTTCGTCGCTGCCGGTCGAACCGATCGGAATCATCACTTCATTTCCGGCTGTGTCGACAAGAATTATTCCCTGATTATCAATGCGAATCTCTGTGTAGACCTTGCCTCGATAGTTCGGTGTGCGATCTTGGGCGAGTATCCCCGCTGTCAAAGCTATCGCATAGCACCCGGTTACTATCGTTGCAAGCAGCATCCGCATATTGTCGTAATTCTAATATTCTTCGAGCGAAATATCGCCCGACGTTGAAGTCAGATAAATCCCCGTGCCGCCGCCGCGAACTCGACCCTCAAGTCTGTTCCGGTTAAACGACTTTACCTCCAAAGCCAAATCGGTGTCGATATTTCCCGATACCGTCTCCAGCCGAACGTCGCTCTTGAGCTCATTCGGAACGCGCACATATATATTGCCCGAAATTGTCTCCGCCTCATATCGAGCCCCGCCGCAAAATTCCGACACCACCGTTATATCCCCGGAAGACGTCGTCAAAGTGAACCCGCCTTCTTTCTGCTCTATCTCAATGTCCCCGGAAATCGCATTGATATCGATATCTCCCGACGACTTGGCTATTCGGATATACCCCGAGGTCTTGCTCACCCGAATCGACCCCGAAATCCAATTCGCCTCAGTATCACCTGAGGTCGCCTGTAAATCAACATCCCCCTGGATATTATCAAAGAGCGCATCCGATGACGTCGAATTCACATTAACATTACCCTTCACATCACGAAGCACGATGTTGCCGGAGGTATTATCAATATCGCAGTCGCCCTTGTGGTCGCGAATCGTTATATCCGAAGATGTCGCCCCGATCTGTGCGTTGCCCTCAAGGCCACCAAGCAACACATCACCTGAAGTCGTCGCTATAAACAAGTCCAGTTCGACCGGAACCTCTATCTCATAGCTGACTGAGCCGTTGTAGCCCTTGTCTAATCCGAATAGCTTACCCCAAAATCCGTCCGATCCCTGCCTTCTGGGATACCGCGTGTCGATATCGATCTTATCTTTATCCGCTTTTATCGAAACCTCGACCCGGTCCTCTTTTTCTTCGGCTTCGTCGCGCGAGGAAGCATCAACTTGCTTAATGACCTTTACGATCACCTTGTCGCCCGATTGCCGGTTGACGCTGATATCTCCCGAGGTATTGCTGACATTCAGCTCAAACCCGTTCTTGACCTCATACTCGTAACTGTCTTCAAATCGAAACAGCTTGGCATCCGCCCCCGCTGCTGTCATCATCACGATTATCGCCGAAATAGCCAGTGTCGCTATTATGTGTCTGTTCATGAAACCCTCCTAACGGACACCCTTCAATTTCTTCTTCAACAACTCGCGGGCACGAAATATCCGCGCCTTCACGGTCCCTACCGGCAGCTTCAGTATCTGCGCTATCTCCTCATATGATTGATCGTCACGGTGACGATAGAGGATAACCTCGCGATACTTGTCCGGAAGCGATTCTATCGCCTCCTGAATCGATATCTGACGCTGCTTCTCCCAAAGCTTCTCTTCGGGGTTGAACGAGGTGTCGGGAAGATCTATCTCGACTGTGCCGTCCCGGGTCTCTACCGGCTTGTCCAAACTCAGCGCCTCGATCTTCTTCTTCCGAATCGAATCAATCGCGCAGTTCGCCGCTATCTTGTAGAGCCAGGTCGAAAACCGGAATTCTGAGCGGTAACTGGCCAGCGAATGGAAGGCCCGCATAAAGGTCTCCTGTACCAGATCATCCGCCTCGTCCCGGTTTCGGACTATCTTCAGTATTATCTGAAAAATCGCCCGCTGGTGACGCGTCAGAAGTCCCCGGTACGCCGCCTGGTCGCCCGTAAGTGCTTTGGAGATTAACAGTTCGTCCGGCTCAAGCACTGGTTCAACCTAACTCTTAGATGCGCCGAGGGTATTTCCTTGTTTCACAGTCGCGTAAGATACTGTTAGCCAATATCAAAACCAAAAACTTTCTCTTCGCGCAACTGCCAAGCATAGACGTCCCTGTCTGGATATTGACTAATCCTCTCGCCAATTCTGACTTCCTGATCAAACTGTTGTACAATTGCTGCATATATCCCGCAACCTATGGGAACGCTCCCCACTTCGACCACATGCAATCAAACCCCTGCATTCCAAATAAATCATCTAACTCGTTGTTGTGTAATAACCTTGTTTGAGACAAACCTAGACGGAATCATATCCTCCACTCGGCACTTATTTTGCACAGAGAATACCCGGCTGGGACGAGGACAACGATAATTGATGGGCGGCCGCGAAAACTCAAACCATCGACGAGCAAGATGGAGGATATCATGGCTAAAAAGCGCAAATCCGCGTACAAGATCCCAAAAAAGACATGCTGGCATCTCTATTCCCTGCAAACACTTAACAATGAAAAATTCGTTAAGGTCGTCAACAAAATCCTGAAACATGAATGGCAAGTCATTAAGTAATATCCGTCTGCCCCGAGCGCATTCTATCTATTATTTTATGGCAAAAATCTCGCCTATTGCCTGCCTCAAGTTGTAACAATCATAGTGAAATTTGCTCTTAATTTTTTTGTTTCAAAACCGATCATGTTTATAGAAGTTCAATTTGAAAAAAACTTGACATCGGTTTGCACTCGGCCTATTTTCACGGCAACTTAATCGGGGCTTCATACCGGCTGGATGCGAACACTGGGGAAATCTTTAGGGATGAAGAAAAAGTTATCGGTCTTTATAGTTCCCGACTCTGGGGAAGTAAGACAATTCTCAATTTCAAGAACTCTGCTGATCACCGTCATCAGCGCTATTTTCACCTACGCCGTCATCACGGTCTTCTTCTCGTACGGCTTCTTTTCAAGCCGAATCGAAGCGCACAAGATCGACTCCCTTACCAAGGAAAACCAATTCCTCTCCGCCAAACTGGTCGGTATTAGCGAGTCTATCAACTTCCTCCATGATGAAATCGCGTCACTAACCGAAAAGGAAAAAGCCATTCGCACCATCTTTGAGCTGCCGGAAATCGATCCCCAGCAACGCCAACTCGGTATCGGCGGCCCCAATATCCTCCCGCAAGAGGAAGAACTGGCGCCCAGCCGCTCCGGTGCTTACCAGACCGAAGCAGAGGTTGACCGCCTGCTCGCCCTGACCAGTTTCGAAAAAGAGCAATTTAATAATGTCTATGCCGCCTTGCTTCAGAAGAAAACCGATCTCGACCATACGCCCTCAATCATGCCGACTACGGGCTACCTGATGCGCGGCTACGGTATGAAACGCGATCCGTTTACCGGCCAGGTCAAACTTCACAGCGGGCTCGATATCTCAAATAGTTCTGGAACACACGTCTTTGCCACTGCCAACGGCGTCGTCGAAAGAGCCGAACTCACCAATGGCCTCGGCAAAACCATCATCATCAATCATGGCAACGGTTACAAAACCGTCTATGGCCACCTTTCATCCTTCAAGGTCCGCCCCGGCGATACCATCGCTCGCGGACAGTTGATCGCCCTCATGGGCAGCACCGGCTACTCGACCGGACCGCATCTCCACTACGAAGTTCTCAAGAACGGCGACGCGGTCAATCCGATGCAAAACGTCATCAACTACTCGAATAATTTCTAACTCAGTCATCTCATAAGCACGTCACTCATACTGGCGCTTTGCCGGCAAGCAAGTCTTTGCTCAGTAGTAGTTTATGGGTGCCGCTCGAATGGCCGCCCTTTTTACGCTAATCAATCTGCCAATTTGGAGCCGTTTTGTATATTATAGAAACAACAAATTAAAATCGCCCGGTCTCCGTAGACCCAATCTGTGTCAATGCTGGAACATTCGCGGGAGTATACCGTTACAATATTATGATGGGCCTCAACGGTCTATCATGGACTCGAACGGTCAAGAGAGGTCAATGTGAAAATAAAGAAGAGCAAGGAAGTCATCGTAGATCAGGACGATCTTGAGCTTGATGATTCTACCGAATCACTCGATCCCGCGGATCAGAGCGAAGCCGAAACGGTAGCGTTAATCAAGCGCGTCCAATCCGGTGAGGAGGCTGCATTTGGCAGTCTGATGAAGAAATACAAGAACCAGGTCGCTGGTATCGCCTACCGCATGGTCGGCGACTACGATGAAGCCAAGGATATTTCCCAAATGGTCTTTGTCAAAACTGCCCGCAATCTGGATCGTTTCGATACCACCAAGAAATTCTCGACGTGGCTCTATCGCATCACCGTCAACGCGGCGATCGATTATATCCGCAAACAGAAAAAACATCGCCACGAAACAATCGAGAATTACACCGACTCCATAGAAACTCACAGCGACACGCCCGATATGAGCCTCTATCGCAAAAATATCAAAGAATGCGTCCTCCAGGCTGCGGATGCCCTCAATGACAAGCAAAAGGCCGCCTTTGTCCTGCGCGACATCGATGGCCACGAAATCGAGGAAGTCTCGGAAATTCTCGGAATGCCCGAAGCTACCGTCCGCTGGTACTTGCACCGCGCCCGGCTTCGCCTCCGCAAGGAACTCCTGCGAAAATACCCCTCCTTCGTCGAGAAGATGGGTGTTGTGCTCGACGCCCCCACGCGAACATTCTAACGTTTACTCATATAGCCTCCCGAGAAACCCCGTTTCTGGTTAAGTTCACAAGCGGGGTTTCGTTTTGCGTTCTGCTTGCGCATTGATTCCCTAAATTGTAGAATACTGAAGTGAAACACCGCGTTTGCATTCAGCTTATTGCGCTTTGTGCGATTCTCCTGACCGCAGCTTTATTGCAGCCTTTAATCGCCCAAAACCGGCCCCTCAGCGACAGCCTTCTCCTCGCCGGCAATTCACTGCTTCAGCAGGAAAAATGGCCCGAGGCTGCCGCCGCCTTCGAACAATCTGCCAAAGCCGATACTGCTAATACCCACGCCTACTTCCAACTCGGCCAGGCTTATTATATGTCCAAAGAATACAAAAAAGCCGCGACGGCGTGGGAACGCTGCGATGCCCGCGGCTACCGCCCGTCAACCGTGCGCTACAACATCGCATCCTCTTATACCATGCTGCACGACAATGAAAAAGCGTTTGTCTGGCTGGCGCAGGCGCTCGAGGCCGGCTTTAGTCGCGTCGACATCTTGAAATCCGACAAGGTCCTTGACACGCTCCGCTCCGATGATCGCTTCGCCAAAGTCATGGAATTGGCCGATCAGAATGCCCGACCTTGCGAATTTGACCAGGTCTACCGCCTCCTCGATTTCTGGCTCGGCGAATGGGATGTCTTCGTCAACGACAATCAAAAAATCGGCATCAGCCTCGTTCGCAAAATGGTCAACGGCTGCGCCATCCAGGAAAACTTCGAACAACTCGACGGCTTCGTCGGCCAAAATCTCTTCTACTTCAACAATCTCTCCGGCGAATGGAAAATGATCTGGATCACCGGCGCAGCGGTTTCGCTCGGCGGCGTCAAAGAAAAAGTCATGACCGCGCGCGATGACAATGGCGGCGTTCGTTTCCAGGGCGAACTCCCCGATAATACTACCGGCCAAAAAATCCTCGATCGCTCAACCATCACACCGGTCTCGAGTGACCGCGTCAATATGGTCATCGAACAATCCCGCGATGGCGGCGACAATTGGATCACCACCTTCTCCGGCTACTACCAGCGCATGAAACAGTAGGTCAGACATTCTTGTCTGACACCCTGGTTACTTGTGTTCGCCGATTGCGTAGGTCAGACATTCTTGTCTGACACTCAGGCCGCTTGCATTCGCCGATTCAGTAGGTCGGACATTCCTGTCTGACACTCAGGCTGCTTGCGTTCGCCGACTCCGTAGGTCAGACATTCTTGTCTGACACCCTGGTTACTTGTGTTCGCCGATTGCGTAGGTCAGACATTCTTGTCTGACACTCAGGCCGCTTGCATTCGTCCGACTCCGTAGGTCAGACATTCCTGTCTGACATCTTGGCTGCTTGCATTCGCCGATTCCGTAGGTCAGACATTCCTGTCTGACATCTTGGCTGCTTGCATTCGCCCGATTCCGTAGGTCAGACATTCCTGTCTGACACTTAGCACGTTGTTGGGTTCGACTTCAATCGAACGCCCCCACCAATCCCTTTGACAAAATGGAATCCTCCCGCTATATTCAAGCCAAGAACCAATCTTCCGCTACGGGGGTAGCATGAATCGCAAATTCTGGCAATTTCTCGCTCTTGAACTGATTATCCTACTAACCTTCAGTTGCACCGAGCACGTGACCGAAAACAAGCCCGCCACCATCGGCAACAAACTCGACTCGACCCCGCAAATTCTCCGCGGCTTGAGTTGGTCGAGGCAATTTGCCGTCGATAACGCACCGACCGGTCATAACTACAACTGGCAAGCAATCTTCATCAGTCGCGACCCCGAAGGCGCCTTCGAAATCAACCCAACCGGCCTGTTTCGCTTTACGCCCGCCCAGGGCGACAGTGACCAGACGTTCGGTTTTCGCGTCGTCCTCAGCGATGGTTCCGGCATTGTCGACAATTACGACTTTGCCGTTTCTGTAACGAGGGATGTGCCGCTGATCTTGGCGATTGAACGAACTCACTCAACCTTTCAAGGAATTAGCGAATACGTTTCGATCAGCAAGATTCAGGGTAGCCAATCCCTTGGCCGAATCGAATGTTCGATCGTATTCGATTCGATCGCGCTGCAATTCCAGTCGGTAGAAATGGGACGGGGAATCGCTGCGGGCGGATGTAATTGGGACAGGATCGAGTATTCTCTGGAGGCTCTTCCCGCCGGCTCGCCCGACTCACTTTACTTGCTGCGGTTGACCGCGATCGCTGATGACCCGCTGATTGATGGCGGACCGTCGTGCACGTTCTTGCCCAATGATGCGGAGATATTTGTGATAAAGATGAAGGTATCCGGCGACTCCTACTATAATTGCGCTTTCCTGCCGCTGCGCTTTGTCTGGACCGGCTGTCAACAAAACGCCGCCTATTCTCCGTCCGGTGACACGGTTTTTCTGCCCGCTGAGGTTTATGACTACGGCTGGGATGGCAACTTGGGCAATCATGCGTTTCGCTTGTCCGGATTCGACTGTGACTCCAGCTACGGCTATTCACTCGGTGGCGAATGTCCCAAGTTCATCCAGGATTGCGCTCCCCTTACCGAAATTCGCAACTTGGTACAGTGGAATGGCGGAGTTGAAACTGCCTGCGTCGACTCGATTGATATACCGTTTGGGCTGTGTCCGTGGGATAAAATCTTCTGTCTCGAGTTCGACGATTTTTGCCGAGAAAGGGAGATGTATCGTACGATTTTTGAATACGTTCTTCAGGGGGATTCGATAATTAAGGGAATGTCGCAGGGTTGTATCAGACAGCTCGACGCGAACTTCGATGGAAGACCATTATCAATTGGCGATTTGGTCTATATTGCCCGATTTAAGTTTGGACAAGGCATTCCTCCGGAAGAAATGCACCCTTACCATTCGAGTGCGTCCTTCTCACTTGATAATGACATACTAACAGTTAACTCTTCCGTGAGCATCGGTGGAATCGACATTACGATGTCGGCTGATTCTGCGAGCTCGGTGACAAACTTAACATCGCTCACAATGGATCAGGCATTTCGCGAGGGAAAGGTCCACGTGCTCATCCAATTTGTGCCTTATGCCACTCCGCCTTATCTGCCGGCCGGCTTGAATGAGTTAATCCGCATCGATGACGGGGCTACGATTGACAAAATAGAAGTGGCAGATTATTCCGGCAATATGCTCCTCGCGCTGTATAACAAGAAATGAAATTAATCTGCGGCCCGTAAGATTTATCGAGGCGACAATGCCGTGCCGCACCGGCCAACGGTCCCGCCCTTGGCGGGGAACGGTGGGAATGTAGAATTCGCGGTAGGTCGGACATTTCGCGGCTGTCTCACAAGTCAAGACCGAGTCAGGTGCCCCACCGCTTGCGGTGGGATTGTTGCATCTCGACCACAACATATAGGGATCGGCGGTCGCTGAATTGAACTTCTGGGACAACCTCTTTCTGTCTGACACGTTGGCTGATTGTGGGTTCGACTTTTGGCGAATATGGTACCCCACCTGGGCGTGGCGACAGGTGGGTTCAATTGATCGAAGCGGCAAATACCTGATTTCATAACTTCTCACGACACAAGGCGCTCACATGAATTTTCGAATACGATCCCTACTAATCGTCATTAGCCTGCTTATATCGATTCAGACCGCCTTCGCCAACCGCATCATCGCCGTCTCGCCTGACACCGCCGTCGCACAACCGAATGTAACCTTCGTGAAAGACTTCTCCTTCTCGCTTACTGATTTCGAAACCCCGCTCAAATGGTCCGTCCGCGCCATCGGCGACGCACCGGCAGGTAAATTCGAAGTGCCGGATTACTTTTCCGGCAGGTTCATCTTCACGCCGTCAATCGCTGATTCCGGCCACACTTTCAAATTCGAAATCACCGTCGGCGACAATCGCAATTTGACGGTTAGTGCGGAATTCATGGTGCGTGTTGGTAAACGAGCGCCTGCTGTAATTGAAATCGAGCTGGCTCATGGTTCAGTGCAGGGGATGTGGGAGAATGTCTCGGTTTCCAAGTCGGGTGGTGAGCTGACGGCCAGTTCCTTTAAGATCAGACTTTGCTACAATGGCGCCGGGCTGAAATTTGATACGCTGACATTTTCCGCCAAACTTATTGAGCGCGGGTGGACTTACAAGCTCTCTAACGTGAGAACGCTAACACTCGCTCCGCTTGGGCTGGAGGCCGCGAGTATTGAGGTCATTGCGTATTGCTCAACAAAGCAGATTGTTCCGCTGCAAAATGGCGAGCTCTTCAACCTCAAGTTCTATGTCACAAATGACCGCGATTTTGATTGTCAGTTCATTCCAATGTACTTCGTCTGGTCAGATTGCAGCGATAACGCATTCACGAGCGATAAGTCTGACACGATCTTCACCAGCCTGCAAGTGGTCGATTGTGACTGGAGCGTCAATGCAGCGAGTTACCCTGGTGCGGACTGTTCGCAAAGATATCCAGTGAGTTTGTCCGGTCCTTGCCCTAATGGATGCACACGAAATCGCGGCATGGTCGACTCGCCGAACATTGTGTTCAAGAATGGCGGTGTTGACATAATGTGTAATGGCAATATTGTCGCACCGGGCGATTTAACTCTAAACGACATTCCTTACGAAGTGGCCGATTTCAATCTGATGGCGCGCTGGTTGGCTTATGGCGATTCCGTACTCGATATCAATCCGCAATTCCGACAAGCGCAGATCGAGATGTCCGACGCCAATCAGGACGGCACAACTGGCTCCGTCGCCGACATGGTCTATCTCGTCCGCGTCATCGTTGGAGACGCCTTGCCGTTTCCAAAACTAATGCCCTACCAGCAGTCAGCCTTGATCGAGAAACTCAATGATACAATTTATATAGAATCAAACGACAGTCTCGCCGGAGTATTGATTCTATCCAAAGCCGGCGACGAGACCGGTTTCGAAAATCTCTCCAATCTCGAAATGGTCGTCGGAAGACGAGGTTCGCTAACGACACTTCTATTCAAGCCGTCGCTTGCGAACTTGCAAGGACACGTTCCCGCAGGACGAACGCCACTCGTGCGGGTCAAAGGGAAGTGCGAACTTCGGGACGCCGAACTCTCCGACTACAACGGCAACATCATGAACGTCCGCAAATAGTTGACTCCTTAAATCTCAGCCATTCCCATAACGAACAACTCTCGGTAGGACAGACATTCCTGTCTGTCCCTGGTAGGATAGACATTGCCGTCTGTCCCTGGTAGGATAGACATTCTTGTCTGTCCCTCCCTCTGTACCTCTGGCGAGAAGGCCAGCGCTGCGGGCACAAAAAAACGGCCGCCATTTCTGACGACCGTCCTCAACAAATGTTTGGCAGCACGATCTATTCTACCGTAACTGACTTCGCTAAGTTCCGCGGCTGGTCAACATCGCAATGACGCTTCACCGCAATATAATATGCCAACAACTGCAGCGGAATTGCCGCAATGATCGGATTCAGCATATAAGGCACCTTCGGAAGGTAAATCACGTGATTGGCCAAACGCGCAATTTCCGTGTCGCCTTCCGTTGCCAACGCAATCACACGCCCGGCGCGAGCTTTGACCTCCTGGATATTCGACAGTACTTTGTCATAAACCTGGTCCTGCTGCGCCAATACCACCACCGGCATCTTCTCATCGATCAGCGCAATCGGCCCGTGCTTCATCTCAGCCGCTGGATATCCTTCAGCATGGATATATGAAATTTCTTTCAATTTAAGCGCGCCCTCAAGGGCAATCGGGAAATTGATCCCGCGTCCCAGATAAAGGAAATTATTCGCGCCGCCGTACTCCTCGGCGATATCTTTTATCACTTGGTCGTTTGCCAGCATCGACTCGACTTGGTCAGGGAGCCGGTCAAGCGCATCAATTAACTGACGGCCCTTTTCCATCGACATGTTCCGCTGTCGCGCTAACAGTATCGTCAGCAGCGCCAGCACCGTCACCTGCGAGGTAAACGCTTTCGTCGAGGCCACACCGATTTCCGGGCCGGCGTGCGTGTAAATGCCGCCATCCGTCTCGCGCGCTATCGTCGAACCGACTACGTTGCATATTCCAAACACCGTCGCGCCTTTGCGCTTCGCCTCGCGCAGCGCCGCCAGAGTATCTGCTGTCTCGCCCGACTGGCTGATCACAAACACCAGCGTGCCCTGGTCGATAATCGGCGACCGGTAACGGAACTCCGACGCATACTCCACCTCTACCGGTATCCGCGCAAATTCTTCGATCATGTATTCACCGCACAACGCCGCGTGCCAGGACGTCCCGCAGGCCGAGATGATAATGCGTTTTACGTTCAACAGCTCTTCGTATTTCAGTTTCAGACCGCTCAGCCGCGCGGTGCCTTCTTCATAGTTCAATCGTCCGCGCATCGAGTTGCGGATCGTTATTGGCTGCTCATAGATTTCCTTGAGCATGAAGTGCTCGAATCCGCCCTTCTCAAGCTGATCCAAATCCCACTCAATGTCATGGAATTTCGTCGGCACCGGCAAGTTGTCGATCGTCGAAATTTGCACGCTATCGCGCGAGACCGTGGCAACTTCGCCTTCGCCAAGATAGACAACCTTCTTCGTGTACTCGAGCATCGCCGACACGTCCGAGGCAATCAGATTCTCCGTGTCGCCCAGGCCGATACAAAGCGGCGAGCCGTGCCGCGCCGCGACTATAACATCCGGCGCCGCCAAAGATATGACCGCGATTCCATAAGTGCCCTCAACCTGCTTGATCGCCAGTTGAACCGCCTTGGTCAGGTTGCCGTCATAATATTCTTCAATCAGGTGTGCGATTACTTCGGTGTCGGTGTCGCTCTCAAAGTGATGCCCGCGACGCTCCAAAAACGCCCGCAGCGTCTTGAAATTTTCGATAATCCCGTTATGCACCACGGCAATTTTGCCCGTGCAATCCAGATGCGGATGCGCGTTAACGTCGTTCGGTACTCCGTGCGTCGCCCATCTTGTATGTCCAATGCCGGTTGTTGCTGTAAATGTCTTGCCCTCAAGTAACTCCTCGAGAACCTTGATCTTGCCGGCAGCCTTTTCGAATACGACTTGGCCGTTTTCGATCAACGCCATTCCGGCAGAATCGTAACCGCGGTACTCAAGGCGTTTGAGTCCGTTCAATAGGATCGGGCTGGCGGCGCGATCACCGATATAAGCAACAATTCCGCACATTCTGATTGCCTCTCAGTAGAAGTGACTTATTACTGAATTACATTCTTCAAATCGTCACGATTTGCATATCCCATTATACTCGTCTGGATAAATGTTGTACGAAACTAATTGTCAGATTGTCACTTCGAATCTGTCACTCGCAATTCTTCAAGTCTCTCACCCGCAAGTCGCTGTCCCAAAGCTCCAATTCACACTAATGTGAATCCTATTTCAGTAACTGCAAAACTCTGCACCTGGAGCCATAAAACTAACCCGTTGCAATACAGCATATTACGTGAGCGCAAGTCTCGGCACGACTTTTGAGGGATGTAGTATCCGTATGAAACGATATTCCTCTATCCGGCTGATCATCTTAAGCATCATCGCGATGTTTATCTTCTCTGCAATCGCTCTTCCGGCAACTGCGTCCGCCGGCAAGTACCCCAAAAACGGCGTCTTCAAGCGCCTGCCCGACTCAAAGGATTATTGGTATTACATCGATAACAACAACTGGGAAATCAAGGCCCCCGACAAGTGGACCCACATGATGGGCTCTATGGGCTCAACATCCGTTCTCAGTCGCTTCATGAATAAGTACGCCGCCGGAGCCCTCGTGCTCGCCTTCGGTCTGTACAAAGAATATGACGACGCCTACCGCGAAGGCTGGTCATACCGCGACATCATCGCCGATGCCGTCGGCATCACCGCGTCTCTGACTGCCAACGACCGATATCGACTACTTTGTGACTATGATAGCGAGAAGGTTATGCTCGTCATGAGCGTTACCGTCCACTAAAGAATAAACGCGACCGATTTAACGTCTCGCATCCTGACTTCAAGCAACCTTTCAGAGGTTAGTGGGTGAGGCGGCTTTCGTTGCCGGGGCCGCCTCAAAATTTGACCGGAACCTGTAGTTATTCCCGTGGCAGCCAAATTGGCAGTATTGTGTCACAGGAACGTCAATTGAGACCAACAAGGTCAAATATGGAAAAAAACTTCTTGACCTTGTCTTCAATCGGAGCTATTTTTTGTGAAACGTTTCACATTTCTAAACGGAAATCACGTATAATCGGGAGTCTATGAGAGAGCGCAAAATTTCGGAATCGACAATTCACAGGCTATCGCATTACTACCGTGCCCTGAATATACTCGAAAAAGAACACTTCGAGACCATTTCCTCCAAAGAACTCGCAAAACGCGAGAAACTTACTCCGGCGCAAGTCCGCAAAGATCTTTCCTTCTTCGGCTCCTTCGGTACCCGCGGCCTCGGCTATCCCGTCAAAGAACTCAAGGGACGCATCGCCAAAATCCTCGGTATCGACCGCGCCTGGAACGTCGCCCTGATCGGCGTCGGTAATATCGGTTCCGCCTTGGTCTCCTACAAAGAATTCCAGCGCCAGGGCTTCAACATCAAAGCGCTATTCGACTCCGACCAGCGCAAAATCGGTTCCAACCACAAGGGCATCACCGTTCTTGGCATCGAGCAGCTCGAGGAAGAACTTCAGAAGCACAAGATCGAAGTCGTCATCCTCGCTGTCCCGGCCTCATCCGCGCAAAGCATCGTCGACCACGTCGTGCACTGCAACATCAAGGCCATCCTCAATTTCGCGCCGATCAAACTCAAGGTCCCCGACGACGTCGAAATCCGCACCGAAAACATGGCGATGGAGCTCGAATACCTCTCGTTCACCCTCGTGAACAACAAAAAAGGCGAACGCAAAAAAACTTGACACTTTTCAACAATCCCCTTACATTTTGATCGGTGCTATCTGCCCGAATGGGTTGTAGTATATCTAACGATGAAGCGCAAACTTACCTGCATAATGCTGTTGCTCTTGGCAATCTCGTTCGCCGTCCCCACTGCGAATGCCCTTTTCTTTGCCAACGTGTTTCTCGTCACTGGCACAATTACACTACAGGGCCATCCCGCCGATCCCGACCAGGTCGTCGCCGCCTTCATCGGTGAGGATAAAATCGCCGAAACCAAGACGCGCGACAACGGCGCCTTCGAATTGCAGATTCCCGAATACGACCCGACCAAGCCCGACATCAAAGGCTACCACTCCGTCGATGACGTCATTCAGGTCAAACTCGAAGGCAAGAAAGCCAAGCCGACTTTTAATCCCAATACCGATAATCTCAAAATCGATCTGCGCGTCGAAACCACTCTCGATGTCAAGCTCTCCACCTGGGGCAAAATCAAAGCCCTCTTTAAATAATCGCCTTCACTTTTTCGCAACTAATTAGGTGCCCCACCGGCGCGACGATCGATCAACATAGACTTTCTCAACGCGATGATCTTGTCATGTTGAACTGCCTCCCGCTTATCCCAATAGCGCACGGTGGGATTGACGACCCTTTTTGATGCCCGCGCTTCATAACTCCCCGCCAACCCCTACGGCCTCGGCAACGCCCTCACATTCACACCCACCCCAAACATCGCCGGCCCCTTGGCATCCAATTCAATCGGTACCCGCGCCCGAATCATGTCGAACAAACACGTCGTCCCGCCTTCCTTGCAGAAATAAACCACTGTCTCGATCGTAACTACGGTGCTTCCCGAGGTCCCCGTCACTGGAATCTCGAATTCACCGGTCGCCTTGTTCAGCGTGATCTGCTTCGGCGTCGCATTAAATGAAATCGCCTTCGTATCGCTCGACTTGAAATCGACAAAAAACGGCGCCTGCTCGTTGAGCTTGTAACCCTCCGGCAGCACCAGCGCAAAACTGATTTTCCCCGCGCCCGGTTTGAGTTTGTTCGGCTGCAATTTGATTTCGCGGCCGTTGTAATTGTCCATTGTCTGCCGCGCCAGCAAACCGAGATTGCTCAATTGCAGCGTGCTCGCCATCTGCGTCTTGATATCGATCACGCGAATCACATGATTATTGCAATCGGCCACATACAACTTGTCGCCGACAAAAGCCAACCCCGACGGCTCATTAAATTCCGCCTTCGTTAGCGTCCCATCCTTGAGTCCGCGCCTGCCGCTGCCTGCAAGCGTCTTGGCGGTCCTTCGCGCCGGATCGATTACTTTGATTTTATGATTGTAGGTATCCGCCACATGGAGCAACCCGCCCCGGTATGTCACCCCCAGCGGATGTTGCAGCAGCGCAGTTTGCGCGCCGCCATCGACATCGCCATACTCGAACAAATCTTTGCCGACTATCGTCTCGACCTCGCCGTCCGCTCCGAAATCCGCCGAACGAATCGAACTCACTTCGCTGTCGGCAAAGTAAACTTTCTTCCCGTCAGTCGTTATCCCGCTCGGCTGCGCCAGCGCCGACTCCAGAAGCTGCCCATCAATCCGTGCCTCTTGTCCCGAACCCGCAAATGGTTTGGCTTCCTTGCTCTGCAAATCCGCCTCCCATATTTGATGCGCCCCCGCCATCGCAATGTAAAGTTTGCCTTCTCTCGCCAGCAAATCCCAGGGCGAATTCAGCGCCACCGTCGTGCTAGTTCCGCCAACATTGTCCGCTCGCGCCTGTCTGCCCGTGCCAAAAATTGTCGTCACCGTCTTGTTCGCCAGATTTGCCGCGCGGATCGTGTGATTCTCGGTGTCGGCGACATACAAAACATCCCCGTCAATCGCCACACCCTGCGGTCGGTTAAAACGCGCCTCGGCAAATGACCCGTCTTGATTTCCCGCCATTCCCGAACCGATCACAATTTCAATCTGTCCGCTCGTGCTGACGCCCAATATCCGATTGTTGTTCGAGTCTGTGAAATACAGCCGCAAGCCGCTTGTGTCCGCCGTAATCTTGCCCGGATAATTCAGCAGCGACTTTTCTTTCTTCATCACTTCCGTATTGAAATTTATCACGCGCCGGCTGAGCTGATGATTCTCGTCGAAATACTTTATCGCCTGCGCGATCACGCCGTCAAACAAATCGAAAATTCCTTCCCCCGAGTGAATTCCAATCACCCGCCCGGCCGGATTAAGCAGTATAAATGTCGGCCACGCCTTGATCCCGTACTCCTGCCAAATTGCAAGATTGTTGTCATTCACCACCGGATGCGTAATCTCGTACCGCAGAATCGCCTCCCGAATCGCCTCGCTGTCCTTTTCGTTCGTGAACTTCGCCGAGTGCACCCCGACCACGACAATTTCTTCTGCGTACTTCTCCTCCAGCCTCTTCAATTCCGGAAGCACATGCATACAGTTAATGCAGCAAAACGTCCAAAAATCCAAAATCACGATCTTGCCGCGCAGTTGCTCAAGCGACACCGGCTGAGTCGTATTCAGCCACTCCAGCCCCTCGGGAAAATCCGGCGCATACGTCTCCCCCTCAAGCTGGTCCTCGCTCAGCACATTCATTGTGCTATCCGCCGTTGTCGCTGTCTGGTCCAGCGCCGTCGCTGTTGCAGTCCACAGAAGCAACAACGCTGCGAGTAAGGCATATGCTCGTAGATTCAAGTTCAAGGCAATATCTCCTTCAATTCTTCAATTATGCAGCATCATAATACTTAAACTTTCGCGCCGACATCCCGGTTCCCGCTCAGGCAATCCTGCGAAAGATCGCACCCGGTGCATAAAATGTCAGTGTAACTCCGCGCACCGCCATATAAGCTATCATCGCCAGCCACAGCGCATGATTTCCCAGCGAAGGTTCCGCCAGATAGTAGACCGGAAAATAAAACGCCAGCGTCGCAACACCCATCGAAATCAGCATCGCCTTGGTTGCCGTCGCGCCAATGAAAACGCCGTCCCAAACAAAACAGACTCCATTCACTAGCGGAGCAATTATCGTCCAGATAAAGAACGCCATCGCTGTCGCAACAACCGTTTCATTGTCCGTGAATAACCGCACGATCTTCTCGCCAAACAACAAATATCCCAGCGACACCGACAGACCCAGTCCAATCGCCCATACGAAGATCAACCTTACTGTCTTCTTCAGATTCGGCAAATCGCGCGACCCGACAAATCTGCCCACCAGACTCTCCGCCGCGAATGCGAATCCATCAATTCCATAAGCCATTATCATCCACAACTGCATCAATATCGTATTCGCGGAAAGTACCGTGTCGCCGTA
Source organism: uncultured bacterium (assembly GCA_963707485.1). Lineage (GTDB taxonomy): Bacteria > Zixibacteria > MSB-5A5 > CAIYYT01 > CAIYYT01 > JADJGC01. The sequence goes on along the minus strand of CAVPQS010000038.1, from coordinate 6,637 downwards.
TCCGGCTGACTTCGCCGTGAAGAACGTATATGTCGCTATCAGCAGCATCGTTCGCAAAAAGATATCTCGATTGACCGCGAAAAACTTCTTCAGCGCAACCAGCTCCAAAATCTGCTTGCGCGCCACGCCGTTGGCATACTCGCGATACTTGATGTAAAACAAAATCAGCGCCAGCATCACGCCGCAATATTGAGCGATCAAGGTCCCCAGCGCCACACCGGCCACTTTCATATGCAGCACCTGCAGGAAAAACACGTCCAGCCCGATCGTCACACAATTGATGAATATCGCAATCACCATCGGATACCGCGCGTTCTGCATCCCGAGAAACCACCCTTGAATCGCGTAGATAAACAACGCCGCCGGCGCGCTCCAGATCCGGATGTTATAATAGATCGCCGCCTGCTCTTCAACCTCGTTGCTCGCCGTCACCGTCTGGAACGCAGCCCACTTGATCACATATTGCAGCGTTATCAATGCGCCTGCGGCCAATAAGGCCACGAGCACCGCCCGGCTCAAGATCAATCCGCACTCGCGCTGATTTCCTTCGCCGAACGCCTGCGCCGTCAAACCCGTCGTACCCATCCGCAAAAATCCGAATGCCCAGAATATGAAATTGAAAATCATCGCCCCGATTGCCGCGCCGCCCAGATAAAACTGGTGCTCCAAATGCCCGACCAATGCCGTATCCACCGACGACAACAGCGGCACCGAAACATTCGTGATAATACTCGGAATCGCCAGCTTGAGAATATCTTTGTTCATTTGGGGAATGAATCAACGATTGCTGCCCCGTTTTTCCAAACGGTTTTCCAGAGCCGTCCCCCCCTTGACCCACTCCAATCACTGTGGGTTCGAATTTAGTCAGAACAATCTGAACCACAATTCTCGAAAGGTAGAATAGGACACGGAGAGAATGTGAGACCAACGGAGGAGCCCGATGACAACACACCGTTTCGGGTGCCCCACCGCTTGCGGTGGGATTAAGACTGCTCGATCACAACACATCGTGTCGGGTGCCCCACCGCTTGCGGTGGGATTAAGACTGCTCGATCACAACAGATCGTGTCGGGTGTCCCACCGCTTGCGGTGGGATTAAGACTGCCCGATCACAACAGATCGTGTCGGGTGCCCCACCGCTTGCGGTGGGATTAAGACTGCCCGATCACAACAGATCGTGTCGGGTGCCCCCCCCTTGCGGTGGGATTAAGACTGCCCGATCACAACAGATCGTGTCGGGTGCCCCACCGCTTGCGGTGGGTTTAAGACTGCTCGATCACAACACACCGTGTCGGGTGCCCCACCGCTTGCGGTGGCATAAAGCCATTCCTTCTACGTTGCGCTAAACGCCTGTGCGTGCCAACTCTGCGCCAGCGGAACTTCCCACTTGCCCGCATGAAGCTCGCCGACCGTCGTGATCGTATTATTGAAGACTTTTGTTTTCGAATCGACTTTTCCGGAATCAACTAACGCCTGAAAATCTGCCCGTGTCGTCGTGCGCACAACATCGCCGTCGCGATAGAAAACAAAACTCCGATCCAGCGCATCGAGATTATGCTGCGTCATCAGCGCTTTGAACACAGCAACGCTCGAATCGATCGAACAGCCCGAAATCCCGTTGTCGCTCTCGGCCGCGATCAACACGAACTGGTCATGCACGATCTCGAAAGCGCCGCGCACATCATGCTGATGCGACTTCCATTCGTCGACAAACTCCCGCAGCAATTTGTAAACGAGTGTTACCTCGCCCGCATCAAGCCTGCGCGTAAACGCATAAATCCACAGCTTCGTTTCCGGCCTGAAATCATTAAGTAGCTTCATATTCAACTATCGAAATCTTATGGTTTAGTCATTTCCGCGCCGCAGTGCCAGTTCATTTCCTTCTCCCTCTGGCCGTTCAAGTCCCGCCTTGCGGGAGAGAGGGATCAAGGGTGAGGGCGTCCGCGACCAATCCGCTTCTCGTTTCCCTCTCCCCTTGGGAGAGGGACTAAGGGTGAGGGCGTTGCCTTGTGTTCCTACAAATACGCCTCGAACGCCTTCGTCAAATTCTCCGCAATCTCCTGCGGATGATGTCCCTCGATCTGATGCCGCTCCATCATATACACTAATTTGCCGTCCTTGAACAACGCCGCCGAGGGCGATGACGGCGGATATCCCGTCGTGTAGGTCCGCGCCTTTGCGACGGCTTCAGTGTCCTGTCCCGCAAACACGGTCGCCAACTTCTGCGGAATCTTCTTGCTCTTCAGCGCCATCTTGATTCCCGGCCGCGCATTTCCGGCCGCGCATCCGCATACCGAATTGAACACGACCAGCACGCTGCCTTTTGTTTCGCCAAGTGCTTTTTCAACATCGGCGGCTGAGCGCCATTCTTCAAAGCCCACTGCGGTGAGTTCCTTCCGCATCGGAGTAACTAATTCTTCTGGGTACATCTTTATCGATTCCTTTACTCTATGATTTCAAGTTTGCTATGGTATTACGCCGCCAATCAGCGATTTGCTTGACCGCGATTTCCCAAAAATAGTAACGCCTGAAACGGCCCTGCGTTCCCGAGGACGGCTCGATTACGGCCATTCCCACGCACGCGACTATTGAAGAAAAACAAAGCGAGGCGGAAGGAATCCTTTCCTTCCGGCAACCATCCATGCCGGTGCCCCACCGGCGCGACTTCATCACTACTCAGCCTTCCGCAATTGTTGTCAAGGTCAATTCACACAAAAAGCCAAACAATCCCCGAGCGCACGGTGGGATTTCCAACTCTCACTTTTCCAGCAACAGTGAGCAGGTCGAGTCGACTACCAATATAACTTGCCAAACATGCGCCGTTGTTTCGTTAAGTCATTCCCGCGCACGCGGGAATCCAGCAAGACTTCGATGAGGCGGAAGGAATCCTTTCCTTCCGGCAACCATCCATGCTGGTGCCCCACCGGCGCGACTTCATCACTATTCTGCCTTCCGCAATTGTCGCCAAGGTCAATTCACACAAAAAGCCAAACAATCCCCGAGCGCACGGTGGGATTTCCAACTCTCACTTTTCCAACAACAGTGAGCAGGTCGAATCGACTACCAATATAACTTGCCAAACATGCGCCGTTGTCTCGTTAAGTCTTTCCCGCGCACGCGGGAATCCAGCAAGACTTCGATGAGGCGGAAGGAACCCTTTCCTTCCGCCCCCGAACCTCTGTGGGCTCGACCTCAGTCGAACATCCCCTACCAGTTGGCTCTAATTAAAAAACCGCTACTCCTGCCGTCAGATGAATGCCGATGCTTGCGGGAGTTGAACCCTCGATTGGCGGTCCGACTGGTCCACCGGGAGTGTCGATGGCCTCCCCTTCTTGAGTAAGCGAACTAAAGGATTGTACTCTCACTTCAAGCGCGACAAAGTGACCGGACTGGAAATCGTGCTTGACTCCGAGACCGCCGCCAAAGACCAGGATCCAATCATCATAACCGAGGTAGGTGAATGTATAATCATCCCAGGTTGCCTCGAGATCCTCTACCTTGTAACGACCGACCCCGATCGCAAATCGGGCAAAAGGCAAAACTGGGCGGTTCACCCACGGTGGGCAAATAGAGCTTTCGATAAGTATCGCGGTCGTAGTTCGATCACCCCCTGTTGACTGAACGGGAGTATCCGGAAAATCAAACCAGGGCCGGAATTGATTGATGATCGATTCATGATCTGACTGAAAGCGTTCGTAATAATAGGAAAGACTGACAGCAATACTTGCCAGATGCGATTTCCTTAAACGCGCTCGCTCAAACAGGCCGACAGAAAAACTCCTCGCTTTGGATAATTCCGACCGATAGGTCTCATCTCCAAACGGAATCGCCAGTGCTACTCCGCCGCTTAGGCCGAACTTCGCTTTCCGAATTGTCGTGGAGTCACTCTGTCTCTTCGCTTCGGCCATGAAATCCGGCGGCTTGTGTTCACCTGCGTAGGCAGCGGTCGTCACTGATACCACAAGTAGAATGAAAACGAATCTTCCGAAATGTCCCATTTGTCCCTCCTTGATTATGGTGACATCAGGTCCCAGCCGACGCCTGCAGTTCGCAGGGTAGGTCTCCTTACCGAAACTGCAGAATTGGCAAAAGCACGTAGTCGGAGACCTGCCAATCTTCCGGTAGCGCCGTACTCGACATCTATCCTCCGAACCACTTCAGGCTGGAAGGTCATCCCGACGAAAAGGGCTGATAAAAAGGTCGAGTCGACTACCAATATAACTTACCAAACATGCGCCGTTGTCTCGTTAAGTCTTTCCCGCGCACGCGGGAATCCAGCAAGACTTCGATGAGGCGGAAGGAATCCTTTCCTTCCGGCAACCATCCATGCCGGTGCCCCACCGGCGCGACTTCATCACTACTCAGCCTTCCGCAATTGTTGCCAAGGTCAATTCACACAAAAAGCCAAACAATCCCCGAGCGCACGGTGGGATTTCCAACTCTCACTTTTCCAACAACAACATCTCCTTAATCACCACCACCTGTCCCAAATGATAATGACAATGCTCAATCACCCCGTGAAGATTCCTGTAATAACTCCCGTACTTCCCATCCGCGAAATCTTCCCACAGCCTGCTCTCCGGCAACTCCTCAACCAACTCCGCGAACTTCTCCGCATCTGTCCACGTTTTTTCCAGCAAACTATCCCAGTCCGCCTGGCACTCAATCGCCGGCACGTCGAAGCTATACTTGTCATGCGCGTCAAGCGGCCCGCCTTCTAATACCTTCACGATGGCAGCCACGTAGTAGTTCATATGAAACACCAACGCCGCAATGGTATTAAGACCATCCACCTTTGTTGTCGCCTGCTCCCAAGTCACCACCGCCAATGAATCCCTAAGATTCACCGACGTCCAATTCCCCCCGAAGTGAACCTCCCTAAAATGCTTCGCAATTTCCACCGTAAAGCTCAATTTCTCTCCCTCACATTATTAGTTTGTAAGTCAGAGTCGCATCCCGTTTCGTGTTTGTAGGTCGAGTTCGCAGCGAAGCACCGAACCCGACATCAATGAAGAGACACGTGTGTGTCGGGTTCCGCGTCCTTCGGACTGGGAACCCGACCTACGAACTGGACTCCAACGGCGATTGAAAGATGTCAGGAGTGCGGGGCTCCTGACCTAATTGACTGCTCTATCGAATCGTCGAATCTGAGAATCTGTGCAATTGGCTCAGTGAAGTACTTTATCTCACATGGAATTAAGGCGGCGCACAAGGCACCGGCGTCTAAGGCCCTGGCGACGATGCCAGGATCACGAGGATATCCATAAAGCACTACCACTGGGAGCCTCAGCAGTCGGTTAATGTAAGATATCAATTGCATGCACTTTTCGACGCGATCGGTCATATCGGTGCTCTGGATAGAATCAAAGATTATGTTGTTTAACACCAGTATCGCGATGTCAAATTCGCAAGATAAAGCAGCAGCCATAATATCGCTCTCTCTTAGACAGTAGCAACAATTTGAGTGCCTTCCTCTCGAGGGATCGTCAAAAAAGCCATCAAATGACATCTCGACCACGTTGTCGTCGTAGTCTCCCGCAAGGACATTTATCCAAGTGTGAGTTATTGTCTTTTCCATCGCAGAAACATGGTAAATATAGATTGGTTGGCAAAGGGATTTCTCACGCCTATTGTCGCGAAAATTTGGTACAGCAAAATCGTACCGTGCATTAAGCCGAATCCCGCCTCTTGAAACGCAAGTATCGTTCAAATTGTTCGTGAATTAAATTCTTCTCAGCGCTGAACCATCGTCGCAGATCCAGAATCTCTGGTTCGACTGGCTCACCACTTTTGCTCCGAGAATTCCTCTGTAATTCGAGAAGTCTATTCGCCTTGTCATAAATCCTCTCCAGATGCTGGACAACCTTTGGATCAAGAACAAATCTCGATTCATCGCCCACGGCATCCCAGAAGGCATGCAACGATTCGTCGCTAAGATCACACAAATTGCTGTTCATAAATGCAATAGTATGCCTGTATATTGCGAGGCGTTTTGGATAGAGTGTACTTTTGATTTGAAGTCTTGTTATTTTGTACTGCCGCCATCCGATGATCGCTAATGCAACGGTCGAAATAGTCATCAGTATAGTACCAATTATTTCCATCTCTCTCTTACCTTATTGTCGACTTTGAAAATTCCGCTTAGGTCCGCAGCCAGATTCTTGGCGGCATGTGCGCGTTCAAGACAGCTTCTAACCCTTCGCCAATCTTTTTTGCACAGACTATGAGATCGGGATAGCATGCCATTGCGAAAGTCAAGACTCTAGCGTCATGCTCACTATGAGAAATCAAGTCTGATATCTTCATCGCGAAGCGCCCATGAAGGGTATCTATAAGAGGCTCACGCCCTGCTACGTCAAAGGCGCGATATTCAATGTCCCGGTTGACCATGTCAGCGTAACTCAGAGTCCTCAGTGCAGAATCAGTATCGTAGCGGTCCAATATTCCCACGAATAAGGAGATATAGTACACTTTTGCTTGAACAGACTTTTCGATTTCGATTGTAATCCCCTGTTCCTCTTTGAGACATCGCACCAGAGTCTCTGAGGATTCCGGAAATAAATTTCGCGTCTTCGCATCAATACAATAGAGTAAGCTATCTATTACTTGCCGCCACTCTGAGAGATTTAGTTGGCTA
>CAVPQS010000037.1:0-173005 GCA_963707485.1 uncultured bacterium | reverse complement strand
TGTCGGTGTGAAGACGGAAGATTCGGTCGTGCGGGACGATTTGAGCGATGCGGTCGTGCCATTGATCGACGACGAGCGGGTCGACCGATTCGGTGCGTGTGAGCAAGACGATGCTGGAACGTTTGAGGGACTTGAGACTTTCACGGAGCGGACCGGCGGGAAGGAATAATCCGTTGCCGAGAGGATTGGAGGCGTCGACGAGGACGATATCGCAGTCGCGGGCAATTTGGCGGCGCTGGAACGCGTCTTCGAGAACGGCAATTTCGATCTTTTCGTCGACGACCAGTTTCTTGCCGCCGGCAAGTCGGTCGGCGCCGACCGCAAACCAAACGTTGGGGAGCCTTGCGGCCATAAGGGCGAGTTCATCGCCAACGAGAGCGGCAGCGCTCGAAGTGATTTCGCTACCGCGAAGCGTGATGGAATTGTGCTCATTCCCGGAGCGGTAGCCGCGGCTGAGAATGGCGACGCGTTTTGATATTTGCAGGCGTTCGGCGATCATGATCGTTAGAGGCGTTTTGCCGGTGCCGCCGGTAGTGAGATTCCCGACGGAGAGGACCTTGCAGCCAAGGGAATGACTTTTGAAGATGCGGCGTTCGAAGGAATAATTTCGCAGTGCAACGATAAGACGGAAAATCAGAGACAACGGCCAGAGGAGCGAAACCAGGAGTAATGCGGCGAACGAACGCCGTTTTCCTGAGTGGACGGTTGCCATGTACGACCGGAGATCACTCATGGGACATCACAGTCAAAAGGCGGTCGATGTATTCGTCGAGCACGTGCGAAGATGCATTACGGAGATTTGCGGCTTTGGCAGCAAAGTTTGCGCGCGACTGTGAATCGTTCAAGATTGCGCTGACGGCGGCAATAATATCAGCGGCGTCGGAGACTTCAAAGTCCATTTCGAAGCGATGCAGAAGTTCGTGACCGCGAATCTGCTCGAAGAAATGCGGACCATGGAGAACCGGGCAACCGGCAAGAGCCGGCTCGAGCAAGTTGTGACCACCGAGCGGGGCGAGTGTACCGCCGACAAAGGCGATAAGCGAAAGGTGATAGACGGCATTGAGTTTGCCGATGGTGTCGAGGAGCAAAACCTGAGTATCGGCGACTGGCCGTCCGGAGGTCCAGCGTTGATACGACAAATTGCGAGCTTTCAAAATGGCTTCGACTTCGGCACAGCGATCGAGATGACGAGGCGCGATGACCATACGAAGGCCGGGGTGTGTCTTGAGCAAGAGGGCGTATGCGTCGCAGAGGATTTCTTCCTCCGCAGGCCGAGTCGAGCCGCAGGTGAATATCGGTGCGTTGTTCCAGGGCGACAATGTGGAGCGCAATTCGGAGAGAAGATTGGTGTCCGGCGGAAGATAGTCTTCCTTGACCGAACCGATGACGGCGATATTTTCTGAATCACCGGCCAATGCGCGGATGCGGGCGGCGTCGTCTTCGCTCTGCATCAAGAGGAGCGAACAACGGCGCAATAGCGGGGCGAAGAACGGACGCAGGGCAAGATAGCGGCGGAACGATTTGTCGGAAATGCGACCGGAGACCTGGGCAATTTTGATGTCGAGTTCAAAGGCTCTTTCCATGAGAACCGGCCAAAGCTCGGTTTCGACGAGGACGATCAATTGAGGATGGAAGTGACGGAGGGTGCGGGTCACATTGGCCGAAGTATCGAAGGGATGAAAGAAGACAACGTCGGGAATTGGTGCAGCCTGAATGGCGCGGGCCCGACCGGTGGCGGTGGTGACAGACAGGATCACGGGAACAGCGGTCTCGCGTTTGAGGCGTTCGATGATTTTGAGCGCGATGGTGACCTCCCCTACCGACGAGGCGACGAGCCAGACCGGTCGTGAAGAACCGTCAAGTGTTGACAGCGAGCGACCGAGGCGTTCGAGATCATGCTTATTGCCGAAGAGATGCAGGACCCAGGCTGCAATTGTCAGTGGCGCCACGTAACACCAAGTGAAGCAGACGTAAAGGTATTTCATGACAAAAACGACTCATGAATGAGGCCAGCCGCGCGCTCGGAGGCGCCTTGAGCGCCGAGGCGGCTGCGGAGTTGAGCCAGATCGATTTTGATACTCTCACGGAGTCTTGCGTCAGTGAGGACCGACTTACCGAATTGGAACAGATTCTCCGGCGTCATGCGATTTTGCAGGAACTCGGGAACGATTTCTTTGCCAGCGACGATGTTGACCAAGCCGACGTTGTTTAATTTGATGACGCGGCGGGCAATCTGAAAGGTGATCCAGCCGGTGCGATAGACGACGCAAAATGGCTTGCCGCAGAGAGCGGATTCGAGAGTAGCGGTGCCGGACGAGACAATAGAAATATCGGCATTTTTGAGCAGGCTGTAGCGTTCGTGGTCGATATGTTCAGGCGACACCATAGCGGCGGATTCGGCATTCTTGTAGAGAGCCGGTTCGAGCTCACTGCGAATTGCAGTGAACGGCCGGATTGGAAGTCCGGAGTCCTGTAATAGTTTTACGGCGCGAAGCATGATTTCGTAGTGTTTTGCGACCTCGCCGGCGCGCGACCCAGGCAGGAGAGCGACGATTTTTTTGTCGTCACTGACTGAGTGGACCTTGCGAAAATCTTGGAGGGCGACTTCTTCGTCGATGTAATCCAGCAGCGGATGACCGACAAATTCGCAGCGGATCTTGGTCGCATCGAAAAGTTCTTTCTCAAACGGCAGGATCGACAACAAGAGGTCAATGTGTTTTTCGATCTGGTGGATGCGGCCCTTCTTCCAAGCCCAGACTTGCGGGACGATGTAGAAGACGGTTTTGATGCCGCGCAGGTGGCATTGTTCGGCAAGACGCAGGTTCAAGCCCGGGTAGTCGACGAAGATCGCGAGATCGGGTTTGCGTTTATCGATTTCGGCCAGGGTGCGAATGTAGATGTTGCGGAAATGGAAAATGCGTTTTGCGACCTCCCAAAATCCGGCGACAGCAAGGGAGCGCAAGTCGTGGAGCAGATCGACGTTTTGGCGACGCATCAATTCCCCGCCCAATCCAAAAAACTGAAGCCCGCTTCCGCGGGCCTGGAGGTGCTTCAAAAGCTCGGCGGCATGCAGATCGCCCGAGGCTTCGCCGGCGGATATGAACACAGTTTTCATGAGAGGATGCGGTTGAGATTCTCCATTGCGGTCTGTTCGATGCGTTTGGCAAGAACGAGCGCGGCGGTAGCATCCTCGCCGGAAATTCGGACGCTGGAGTCGTTGATGATGCAGTCGACAAACGCGGCGATTTCGGCAGTGAGCATATCGTAGTCGGGATAGCTTAGTTGCCGGAACATGATTTTGCGGCCGGTGCCTTCGTGCTGCAGGACGGGCATGTAACCGGGGCGCGGAGAAGATTCTTTGAGCTGAGCGAGGACGAAATGCTCGCCGGTTTTATTCAGGAGGTCGAGCGAGAGATAGTTATCGCGGGCGAAGAATCTGAGTTTGCGCATTTTCTGAACCGAGATGCGCGACGCGGTAAGATTGGCGACGGTCCCGTTCTCGAATTCGATGCGAGCGTTGGCGATATCGGGCATATCAGAAATGACGGCAACGGCGGAGGCGCGGACCTCGCGGACAGGAGACTTGACGTGCGCAAGTATCAGGTCGATGTCGTGAATCATCAGTTCCAAAATCACAGCGACGGCGAGCCCGCGGGCGGAGAACTGCGAGAGGCGGTGCCCCTCGATGAAGCGCGGCTGTTCCGGAAGCAAGGAAAATCCTTCGGCGACCGGGTTGAAGCGTTCGATATGGCCGACCTGGAGTTTGAGATTTTTGCGGCGGGCGGCCGCGCAGATTTCTTCGGCGTCGGCGACGGTTGATGCAATCGGTTTCTCGACGAGGCAGTGCTTGCGGGCGTTGAAAGCGCGCAGAGCTTCCTGGTGGTGGATTTCAGTGGGGACGACGATGGAAACGGCGTCGACGATGTCGAGCAGTTCGTCGATACTGCGACAAGGACGACAGGAATTTTTCTCGGCGGTGGCGTTGGTTTTTTCGGGGATGATGTCGAAGACGCCAGCCAGGACGGCGTTGGGAACGGCGGCGATTTTTTCAGCGTGGATGCGGCCGAGGTGTCCACAGCCGACGACGCCATAGCGGATTTTATCCGGCATGCTGCTCACTTGCTGATGCCGCGCTCGGAATTCGCGATGAAGTCGAGCACGATTTGCACCTCAGGCGTGATTTCCATTTCAGATTTGATGCGCTCAACGGCTTGCGAAGTGTTGAGCTTGGAACGGAAAAGATAACGAAAAGCTTTTTCGAGAGCGGCCAGCGCCTCGGGCGAGAAGCCACGGCGCTTGAGTCCGATCTGGTTGATGCCCATAACAATCGGCGGCAAGCCGCCATAAAGCGCATATGGGAGGATGTCCATTGGGACGCGGGTGCCGCCGCCGATCATGGCGTGGGCGCCGATCTTGACGAATTGGTGCACGGGAACGAGTCCGCCGAGAATGGCGTATTCGCCGATGACGACGTGGCCGGCCAGATTCACGGAGTTGGACATGATGACGTTATCGCCGAGGATGCAATCGTGCGCGACGTGTGAATAAGCCATGAGCAGGCAGCCGACTCCGATACGAGTTTCGCCACGATGGTGAGTTCCGCGATTGATGGTTGCGAATTCGCGCACGACCGTATTGTCGCCGATAAACAACTGTGTTTTTTCACCGCCGAACTTGAGGTCCTGCGGAACAGTGCCGACGACGCAGCCGTGGTGGAGCTTGACAGCTTTCCCGAGCCGCGTTCCGGAGGCGACGAGCACGTGGGAGGCGATTTCGGTTCCGGTTCCGATTTGGACGTCGTCTTCAACAATGCTAAAGGGGCCGACTTTGACGCCGGCATCGAGGTGTGCGCCGGGTGCGATGATCGCCGTTGGATGTATATTCAAAGTGTTCACCGATCTACTACTACTGCCATCATTTCCGCTTCACATGCAAGCTGATCGCCGACGAAAGCTTCGCCGGTCATCTTGCAAGTCGAACGACGGAACGAAACCATTTTCAATTCAAAGCGCAACTGATCTCCGGGCAATACGGGACGGCGGAAGCGGACGCCGTCGATGCCCATAAAATATACGACTTTAGTCTCCGCATTTTCCACAGTATTCAAGAGTAAGAAACCGCCGGCTTGTGCCATGGCTTCGACGATCAAGACGCCCGGCATAATCGGGTGGCCGGGGAAATGTCCCTGGAAGAACGGTTCGTTGATCGTAACGTTCTTAATTGCCGTGACCGATTCATTAGGTGTGATGTCGATGATGCGGTCGATCAGGAGGAACGGGTAACGATGGGGCAATAATTTCATAATGGCGTTGATGTCGAGAACGTAGTCGCCGGTAGTATTTCCCGAGTACTTACGTTTGATCTGTTTCCTTTGGAACACCGAGCGCAGTTTTTTGGCGAGGGCGACGTTGGCGGCATGGCCGGAGCGAGCGGCGAGAATGTGGCCCTTGATCGGGGCGCCGATTAAGAAAAGGTCGCCGATCAGGTCGACTGCTTTGTGGCGGACCGGCTCGTTGTAGAAACGAAGCTTCCGGTCGTTGAGAATACCGTTTTTGCCGATGAAGACGTTGCCGGTCAATTCGAACAGGCTTTTGAGGCGCGCCAATTCGGCGTCATCCAGTTCGCGGTCGCAGATAACGATGGCGGAATCGAGGCCACCGCCCTTGATGATGCCGCGCTCTTTGAGCATTTCGACTTCGGAGAGGAAGCAGAACGTGCGGGCGGGAGCGAACTCTTCGACAAATTCTTCTTCGAGGCTGACCAAAGAAGTGTATTGGGTACCCAATGCGGGGTTTTTGTAGTCCACCATGTAAGTAATGCGGAATTGGTCACTGGGAACGACGACGATGTCGACGCCGCGGTCTTTTTCGGAATAGCTGACGTGGGTATCGATTTCGAAATAGTTCTTGGGCTGGGACTGTTTAACGATTTCGCCCTGCAATAAGATATCGACAAATGGTTTGGCGGAACCGTCGAAGACCGGCGGTTCGACATTATCGAGTTCAATGATGAGGTTGTCAATTTGCAGACCGGCAACAGAGGCGAGGACATGTTCGACGGTGTGAACCCGGGCTTCGCCTTTTTGCAGAGTTGTGCCGCGTTCGAGACCGACGACGTGATCAATATCAGCAGGAACCTCGGGGCTGTCTTTGAGATCGGTGCGGACAAAGCGGACGCCAGTGCCGACCTCGGCAGGTTTGAAGGTGATTGTTGCCTTACAACCGGTGTGCAGTCCCATGCCGAAACCGCTGGCTGATTGGCGGATAGTCTGTTGCTCAGCGATCATCCACTAAATCCTTCCATGTTAGTCAAACTAATCGTCCAATCTACGAGATCGGGGCTGTCAATTCAACCGAAATATGGGGGTGATTGGAGATTGCGGAGTTGGGGTCAATTGCAGATCAAGTAGGGCCGCATTTTGACGATATTTTTTGGCCCGATTCCATAGACTGAAATCAATTGGTCGACGGAAGAAAAAGCGCCGTGATTGGCGCGATAATCGACAATACGGCGACTGAGTGTTTCGCCAATGAACGGCAGCAACGCCAGACTCTCGGCGGGCGCCGTGTTGATATTGAGAACCAAGTTGCGTGTGCGTTGGAACTGCTGTTCGGGGGATTGCGCGGAGACATTTTCGGTTCGGGCGGAGGCCGGTTGGGCATCGGACGCGGGGGCTTGCTGCGACAGCGGGGTAGCTTCGAGCGACTCGAAGATGAGTTGGGGAGGCAGAGATTGGCGGCTATGTTCGTAAATTAGGATTCCGCCGCCGACAAGACAGACAGTCAACAGTATCGAAAGAGCTATGGTTTCGGCGCGCGAAAAAGAGAAGATTTCCTTGAGACTATCCATGCTGCTGGGCCCAAGTCCGTTACTGACGGACCAAATCTAAAACGTTAGAATCTAATTTCCACCCACATTTCGAGTTCGCGGACGTGACGGCCGCCGGACTTGATGTCGTCGGAATCGGACCAACGGGCGCGCATACCGCCCTTGATGTTGGTCGAGAAGTTATAAGTCGCGGCCGGCTGAACGGTGAATTCGGAGCGATTCGAAGTTTCGTTGACATCGATGATTATTAAGCCTGTTTCCGGGTCTTTTGTAGGAGTGTGATTCTCGCTACGCGTACGGCGTTTCGAGATATCGAGGTCAAGAGACAGATTCGACTGGATTTTCACGCGTCCGAACAAAGGCAGCCAGACATTGCTGCCGCCGCGGAAAGAATAGCTCGTCTTGAATGTGATGCCGGTTGTGAAGTCCTTGGTAAGTACCGTTAAGCTGCCGTCCTGATTGGCGCCATCACGGAAAGACGAACGGGAGGCTGTACTCTTGCTATAGCCGATAGTAGTGCGCAGACCGCTCGCGAATTTCCAATCCCAACCTGCTGAAAGCAACGGTGAATAGTCGACGGTGTGAATCTCGCTGCGTTTTTGTCCAGTGGAGACGTTAAACTGCCAATTCTTTTTGACTGAGTACTTTGAATCAAGCGAAAGAGTCTTCGTAAAGAACTTGGGGAACATCAGCCAGTCGAGTTTCCCAAATTTCAAACCAAGGTCGGGCCAGGTGCGGGAGTCGTCACGAGTTTGTTTGTTGGAGCCCTCGGCGATGTTGTAAGCCCAGTTGGCGCCCACGGAGAAACCCATCGGCAAGCGGACGCCGGAACGGGCGGAGTAAGTTCGTCCCTTGCCGTAGCCGTCGACTAAGTTGTTAGTGGAAGTCGTGGCGACGCGACGAGCTTGGGGGTCACTTGAGAATCCCAGTCGATACATTAAGCTTGGGCGCTCGATAAACCCGTCGAGGCTGAGACGCTCGTCCCACTTATAGGAAACGGATACGGGGTCGACCTGGTCGGTGAAAAAGTGGATAAAGCGGAGGCCGTGCGAATAGAACGGCGTACCGGGAGCACTCGGTTTTTCTTCTAATTTTGGTTTCGGCAGCGAGTCGGCGCCGGTGTTCTTGCGTAGCGAATCAAGTTGCGGGTTTTTGACCGGCGCTTTTGCCGGAGGCGTACGTTTGGGAACGCCGGCTTTGTACTGGCCGATGAGTTTCTGCAGGTTAAAAGTTGCGCCGGCAGTAAAGCTGCGCGAATTGGAAATGCGGCGTTCGTTGCTGATTATGCCTTCGGCACCGCCCTGCTCAAAAGTTTCGCCATGTGAACTGGTGAATCCGAGTTTAGTGCCTGTAACAAAGGGGACGATATTCGGGCTGTAATTTGCTGTGAAGGATTCATCGTAGCGACGCTCTTGACCGAGCATAATACTCTTGGGGTTAAACGAAAACTTGACAAGTTTGGGGTTGCTGATGTCGCGGTCGGTGGTGAAACGATAGCCCAGTTCCCAACCGGTCAGCGGGTTCAGACCCGTTTCGAAGGAGCCTTTCAAGATGCGCGAGTAGCGATAGGTGCTTACGCCGAAGTTGTTGACACGGGTCTCCTCGGAGCGAGTGACGTCACCGTCAAAGGAAAGCCGATTTGGCACCGGATTAAGCTGAGTCTCGAGGACGCGTTTAGGAACGAGTGGGATGCCGCGCAGCCAGGAGAACATCTTAAGTCCACTGCGCAGCGGCGACGTGACGGTGTAGCGGCCCTTGGCGTTATAGCGGTCGACATCATTTACCGGAACGGTCGGCGAGCTTGCGATCGTTTTGTTCCATGAGAAGCTGGAAGTAAACTTGTTCAAGAGGACTGAATAGAGCGGATTGCCGGACTTTTTGTTCCAGCGTTCGCTGATCGAGAAGCCGTAGGTGGTTGTAATACTTTTTTCGGATTCGATGCGTTCATTCGGGACGACGATATCGGAGCCGGTGATTAGACGAGGTGAAAGCTCGGATCGATTCCAGTTGTAGCTAAAGGGAATGGAGACGCCGTCGTTGGGCGGGAAGAACTTGTCAATGTTGAAGCTGGCGCTGAATCCGTAGTTTGTGTTTTTGCTTCCAGAACCGAGATCGCGCCGGTCTGCCTGAGTTAGCGTCCGGAAAAATTCGTCTTGTTTCGAATAATTGGCGGAAAACGAGGCGACGTCAGCAAAAGTGACCGACCCGGTGACGAAAGCGGCGACGCCCTTGTCGCGTCGGACCTGAGTGGCGCGCAGTTCGTCGATCCAGATATTGCCGGTAAGCAGATTGCCGGACTGGAGGGAATCGCTGTTGGTGATACCGAGGGCATAGTACTTAACACGGGTAATCGATGGATTGCCAAAGACGCGGAATTTTCCACCGCTGTATTCGAGTGTATCGGGGAATTGTTGCTGCAATTCCTGGAGCTTCAATTTGACCTGAGTGAGTTCGTCAAAGACGATGTTGACAGAGTGATTAGGATCCCAGCCTTCATTCAGCGTGGTACGGAATTCATAATAGTTTCTTTCGTCAGGGCCGAAGCGGAAGAAGAAGAGCAAGTTCTCGCGCGGGAGGTCACCATGAATCCACATTTCCAATTTGTTATAGCCGCTCAAATCCTGCGACTTGAAGGGGATTTTGGCAGCCATGCCGGAGTCACCGGGCGCGAGATTGAGGAAGTCGAAGCGCAACGACTGTTCGCGTTCACGCAGACCGGTTGTCTTGTCGTAGAAACCCTCAACGCTGGGTGGAGGCGTATAGATCGAATCTTCTTCGGTATTAATAACGGAGACTTCAAAGCGGGTATCCTCGGTGCGAATTTTGTCGACGGGGAGAAGCGGCGCGGCCTCCCAGGAGTTTTTGGTTAATTCGATTTCGGCGATTTCAACATAGGAAGTGTCGGTCTCAACGCCATTGAGCCAGATTCGCATCATTTTGATGTTGCCGCGATCAGGGCTGGCGCCGATGCGCTCGTAGAGGGTGCTATCCTGAAATGGAATGCGGACGCTGTACCAGTCGTTGCGCTCGGTACCGACAACGCGGAACGGGTTATTGGCGAGGTCGATGGTCCAGCTAAAATAGTTATTTCGTCTTTCGACAGCACCGTCGTTGTCGAGGTCTTCGGTATCGGGGCGGTTGATGCGAGACTGGTCCTCGCGGTTGTTTTCGGTGCCGTTGATGCGTTCGTAGTTGTTGCGGTCATCGCTGGTATAAGACCAGTTGTCGCCGGCGGGATCGGTACTCTCGCAGTCATACCAATCGGGTACGGTGCTGTCGGCGCAGAGAGCTATTTCCTGCGCGTCGGAGAGGCCGTCGAGACCGACGTCTTCTACTTCTTCGACGAGTTGGTTCTTGTTGAAGGTATCTTCAGTATCGATGTTTCCGTCGCCATTGAGGTCTTCGCTAATTTCACCCAAGTCTATGTGAACTATGCCAACCTTGCCACGCATCCGAAGTTCGATGAAGCGGGTTTTTGTTTGGTCATAAGCGCTCTTCGAGAACGGTTTCATAATACCGGCAAAGGAACCAGTTTTGATGTTGACTTCGTCAGCACGCGGAGCAAAGCGGAGAACGAGGATGTTGGTGCGATTTTCGCCGGCTTTGACTTCGCGGTCGTAGATATCGGTAACTGGGATTTGGTCATAGGGGTTGTACCAGATAAGCGCGCCGCGGCGAATTGCGAGGGTGTCGAGTTGGATCGGCACGGACATGGGCCCCCACGAAGTACGAGTAATTCCGAGCGAGTAGCGTTCTTTGGAACCCTCGAAGTCGTCGATTGAAGCTTCGCCTTTGACGTTGGGATTTGGCAGCGACTGGCCGATTTCGCCCTGAAGCGCGACCCGAGAAAGCTGTTTAGTTTCAATAAAGGGAATGGCGTCGACCAGTTTGGTCAGAGCCCAAGTATCAAAGCTATAGGATGCGTCGACGTCGAGATTGAGGAACTGTGCCTGTTCTTCGCCGAGCTTTGGTTTGCGGTCGGTTTCTTTTTCCGATTTGTAGAGCGCCATGGCGCCGATCTTGAAATTGCGGGAGAATTCATACTCGCCGCGAGCACCGAGAAGCGTCTTCTTCTGCGAAGAGATGAGCGGCGCGAACTCGTAGTCAACTTTGACGTCGGCGGAAGCGCTGAGCGCCTCTTCATTTAAGAAGCTGATTCGTCCAATTTCGTAGGAGATGCGATAATCGATGTCTTTCTTGAGCGTACGACCGTTAAGAGTTACAGTTTCTGATTCCGGGACAATGTCGTAGTTGCCGAGTTGGAATTCGCTTTGTCGCGAAGCCGAGTTGACTTCGAGATAGTACTTGGACGCATTAGTGCGGTCTTGTTGAGTTGCGACATCGTAGATTTCGGGGACTCTGTCGACTAGCTCTGGATCGTCAAAGGGTCTGGCATCTGGGAAGCGCAAGTGGCCACGATAGCGATCGAGCATCTGGTCGTTGAAGGCATCAACTCTCGTGTCGTTGTTTTCGTCGAGCCCAAGGAGGGTCACCAACTCCCTGCCGTTCAGATGGGACAGGTCCGAAGCATCTTTTTCCGAGGGCTGGTTAGCGTCGCCGCGATAGATGGCGACGTTAAATCCATCGGGATCATCGACGCGACCGACATCGTAGACATTTCGCCAGACGTAGTCCCAGGTAACGAAAGAGGGCCGGGGATTATTGGTGCGAATAGCTTTTAGGATAATTACGGAATTTGTGTCGCTGCCGAGGTCGCCGACGGAAATATCCTGATAGGTTCCGTCCGGATTCCAACGACGATATTCCAGAAACACGCCCACAGCCTTGCCTTCGGGAATTCGCTGATCAAAAAGGATGTATTGGGACTTGCGATGAAGGAAGTAGAAGTCTTCCGGATTCTGCTGCTGTCCCCGATCGGCGCCATATTCGATGACAGTTCCGGCAAAACTTTCATCGACGTACCTTGTACTATCGAATGGATCGACGTACATGCGCGCAGTTTTCTTGGGAATGCGCTGATCCTGATCGTCGCGATACGAGATGTAGACCTTGAGATTTATGATACTGTCGCCGGGGAGCAGGTCGGCGAAAGAGCGAACCGAATCACGACGAGTCAAGTCGAAATATTGATTGTCGAGGTAGTTCCAGTCGCGGATGATGCGACTAGAGGATTCGGCGCCGGCCTTGAATGATGCGGATTTATTGGATGATTTTTCCTGCGAAGCGATGCCGGTCAATCGGAAGCCGCCGATCTCGGCAGTGGTTTTGACGCCGAAGAGTCCCTGAATGCGTTGGGAATAACCTGAGAATCGGGTCGACGGCAACGCGAGGTTGGTGTTGCCGAGTTCGATGGTCTTGATGATGTCGTCCTCATCACCCTTGTAGCGCAGTTGGATGCGGTTGGCGAGCGACTCTTGGCGTTTGGAGTCCTGGTTAACATCGACCGTGATCTTGGAGCCGATGGTTCCGTTGATTGTGAAGCTGGAGATTTGCTCCATTTGGAGCGACGGGAATTTGCTTTGACCGGCAATGACCTGTTCGCCGTCATTCCATTGGCTGCGACCGCCGAAGGTGATTTTGCGATAGCCGTTGACTTTGAGACCGGCGCCACCCTCACCGATGATGGACTTGATCATTCGCGGAGTTTTGATTGGGATTTCGAATTCGAGCAATCCGCCGCTGGCGCCTTGAGCGCGACGCGCGAATGCATCCTTGACGCCCTTCTGGAAGAGCAATCGAGACTCGCGGTCGAATTCGCGATCCTGAGTTTGTTTTGGATCAACTGCGATCGGGACGGCATAGCCTGTGAATCTGCCGGTGCCTTCGTTGAAGACGAGTAAACCGCTGGCTTCATCGTAGTTGAAGGTCAAGGTTCTTTTTAGCAAGGCTGATTCGAAATAGGCTCGAGGTTCCTGCGAAACAGTGAAACCGGTTTGATCGGGAGTGGTGAAAGTGAGTCTTGTCAAGCGAGTGGGCGGCATTTCGAGGGAAATGTCCAAGCCACCAGCATATGAATTTACTGTCTGCAGAAGTACACTGAGACAGCAAACCGCGAGAAGACGGATGAGCATAAAATGGAGATGATTCAACTTAACTACACAGTGTCATATTCATTCGTTACATATCTTTTCGATAGATTCCTCCGTTAGCTAAAGTCTCCGAGTAAGATTACTTCTTCTGAGAGCTCGACGCCATAAACTTCTTTAACTTTTTTCTTAAGTTTCAGCGAAAGCTCGCGCACTTCGGACGCTGAGGCGCCACCTTTGTTTATCAGTATATTAGCATGATTCGGATAAATTCCGGCTTTTCCGACGGTCATTCCCTTACCGCCGATCTGTTCGATGAGATAGCCAGCGGCGATCTTGCCATGAGGAGCACTTTTGTCCTCTATGTTTTTGAAGAAACAGCCGGCAGAAATATTTTCGTGGGGATGCCGCGACCAGCGTTGTTCGAGAATTTCGGTGGCGCGATTGCGCAGCAATTCGACGTCTTCGTGTTTCAATTTGAAGCGAGCCGAGAGGACGATATTTTTCGACCATTTGAGCGCGCTGTGACGATAGTGGAAGCCGAGATTAGCTTTAACATCGGTATAGAGTCCCTGAACCGGGTGGAAGAGTTCGACATCGATCAAAGTATCTGAGATCGACTGGCCATAGGCGCCGGCATTGCCGACGATGGCGCCGCCAACGGTGCCGGCGATTCCAGACAGTGATTCGAGACCAGCGAGTCCGCCTTCCACGGTATGTTCGACCATTTTAGCGAGCGAGTATGCCGCGCCGACATGAATGGTGTCATCGGTGATTTTGAAAAAGTCGAGCTGCGGCACAATGATCATGCCGCGGTAGCCTTTGTCGGAGGCGAGAATATTTGAGCCGCCGCCGATGACGAAGTATTCGATATTGTTGGTTTTGCAATAGCTGACGGCCTCGATGACCTGCTCGGGAGTTTTGCAGAAAGCGACCGCATCGGCGGGGCCGCCGATGCCGAAAGTGGTGAGGCGACTTATGGGGTAGTTTACTTCGAGGCGATAACTTGCCGCAACAGCAGAGTGAGCCGCCGAGTGTTTGTTTGATGAAGCTGACATCGTGAATCAATCTCCCGATTCGAGATTAAAGGAATACGGGCGAGGAATTAGAAACCCTATTTAGTTACTACCCAATATTGTTTTACCAGAGCCATCATCCGGTGTTCCGGGTTTTTGTTCTCTATTTACTTCATCGACATAATTCATCTGCAATTCAGCGAGGAGGCGACCCAGAAGCTTAGTTTCGTATTCGTCGAGATTTCCGGCGGTACGTTTTTTGATGGTCTCCATCATATCGATGGTAGCTTGCGCCTGTTCGAGATCGCGCTCGACTTTTCCGCTCATCGGATTCATGATTTTACCGAGTTGCTGCATTCCCGCGGCATGAAGACTGAAGAGGAGAGCACTAAACAATGCTTGTTCGCGGGCAGGTCCGTTAAGTTCAGCCATTGATTTTTTCTTCCATTTCGAGAGCAAGGGCAAGGTTGTGTTGCACATCGAGCAATTCGGCATCGACCTTCTTGAGTTGGCGGATGATGTCGTAATCCGAAGTGTTTTCGATAAGCCGAGCAAGGTTGGCCGAGAGCTTGCGCGTATCCGCGAGAACTTGCTTGAGTTCCTGCTTGAATGTTTTTGTGCTACGAGACGCCGCCAATGTGCTCTTTCTCCCGCTGTTCCTTGATAAACATGTTGAGTTTTAGGCGCTCCTGATCGGACATCGCCAGTGCATTCGTCATTAATTTATGGGCATAATCACGCGCCGTCAAGATTAAACTTAGGTCGGTGGCGAGGTTGGCGACGCGGAATTCGGGCATTCCGCTTTGTCGAATACCGAGCAATTCGCCGGGGCCGCGCAATTCGAGGTCCAGTTCGGCGATCTTGAAACCGTCGTTGCTTTCGACAAAGCGCACCAAGCGACGGTAGCCATCGCTAAGCGGATCGATGTCGGTCAGCAGAATGCAGTACGATTTTTTATTCGAGCGCCCGACGCGGCCACGAAGCTGGTGGAGTTGGCTCAGCCCGAAACGATCGGCATGTTCGATCACCATGACGGTGGCATCGGGAATATCAATGCCGACTTCGACGACGGTAGTGGAAACGAGGATTCCGATTTCGCGCTTTGAGAAGCGCGCCATGGTCGCAGCGCGCTCTTCCCGATCCATCTGGCCATGCACCAACCCGACGGAGAGGTCAGGAAAGATCTCTTCGGCAAGATCTTTGTAGGCTTTTGTAGCCGCCCGGAGTTGGACCTTGAGAGATTCCTCCACTAACGGATAGATGATGAAAATTTGATTGCCGGATTTGACCTCGTTGCGAATGAAACTGTAAATTTTGGGGCGATCGGAATCGGTGCGCAGCGCCGTTTTTACTGGAATGCGACCGACGGGCATTTCGTCGATGATCGACAGGTCCAAGTCACCATAAGCCGTCAATGCAAGTGTTCGCGGAATCGGTGTTGCGGTCATGACGAGAAGGTCGGGAGAGTTGCCTTTGGCGAGGAGCGCTTCGCGCTGCGCAACGCCAAAACGGTGCTGCTCGTCGACGACGGCGAAAGCGAGATTGGCGTATTTGACGTCGTCGGAGATCAGCGCGTGAGTGCCGACGATGATTTTGGTGACGCCGCTTGCGAGCGAGCGGAGGATAACGTTGCGTTCTCGGGTTGGCGTTGAGCCGGTTAATAATGCTGGAGTCTGACCAGCGCCGGCAAGCAGTTTGCTGATCGTCTGGAAATGCTGTTGAGCAAGCAACTCGGTTGGCGCCATGACTGCGGCTTGAAATCCTGAATGTGCGACGAGCGCCATGGCGATGGTCGCGACGACGGTTTTGCCGGAGCCGACGTCGCCCTGGAGAAGCTTGAGCATTGGTTCCGGTTTGTAAAGGTCGGCGAGAATTTCGGCGATAGCTTTGTTTTGCGATCGGGTCAATTTGAAAGGCAGAGATTTAACCCACTCATGAAATGCGGCATCAGGCTTGGCGATCGTGTGGGTCTTGTGTTTATGCGCGATGCGATGACGGCGGTCGGCGACCTGGAGTTGGAAGAGCAGGAGTTCTCGGAAAGCGAGCGAGTGGCGCGCCTGAGCACGAACTTCGAAGTCGTCGGGATAGTGGATTTGCCTGACTGCCTGCGATAGCGGCATAAGTTTGGCGTCGGCGACGACGGATGCAGGAACGAGATCTTCGAGTCGGTCGACAAATTGATCGAGCGCCGGCTTAATAATGCGGCGAAATCCGCGGGAGTCGAGCCAATTCGATTTCAGCAATTCGGAGGAGGGATAGATCGGGATGATGCGACCGGTGTGAACTTTAGCCTCTTCCTCATCTTCGAAGATGACTTCGACTTCGGGGTGGATAATGCGCGCGCCACCGCGAAAGTCGGAGACGGTACCGGAGACTGACAAGGTCATACCGCGCTTGTATTTTTTTTCGATGAATTTGATGCCGTTGAACCAAAGCAGCGGGAGATGGCCGGAGTCGTCCTGAATGACGATTTCGTAGAATTTTTTGCGCGCGCGGAGGAGTCCCTGCATGACGATTTTGCCGACGACGGTGACTTCTTCGCCGATTTTCAGGCTCGCGATGGGCATGAGATTGGAGCGGTCGAGATAGCGGCGCGGCATATAAAGGAGCAAATCGGCGACGGTTTCGATGCCGATACGCTGGAGGACCTCAGCTTTTTTGGGACCGACGCCTTTGAGGTAGGTGATGGCGATTTCGGCGGGGTTGCTGGAATAGGTCATGTGGGAATGTGGCGAGGATGAGAGGTAATGTCAATCGCGATGTTAGCCCTCACCCTTGATCCCTCTCCCAACGGGAGAGGGAAAGAACGTGGGGAGTGAGCGTCGCACCGGTGGGGAATCATTTCCTAAACACACCCCGTCTCACGTCCTCCTCCGTCGGACGTGATCCACCCCTCTCAAGGGTCTGTTGAAAAACCGTCCGATAGTGTCATCTTGAGCGAAGCGAAAGATCTGTTCGTGTTGCGTATCAATGACTAACAGATTCTTCACTTCGTTCAGAATGACACGGGAGGGGTTTTTCAACGATCCCTCAAGAGGGGAATTGAACGAAAGAGGAATTGTTCGCGTGAAGGAACTAATGCTGGATTTGTTTGCCGAGGAAGCGTTCGAGGATTTCGTTGAGGATAGTTAGGCGTCGGTTCCAGAGGGTGCGGTCGGCGTCGGGTGTGTCGGCGAGGTAGTAATCGATGTAAGCGCGCCAGAGTTGGTAGTTTTCCCATGAGATGTCTTTTTGTTGGAGCGAGCGGTAGGCTTGTTCGGCGTACCAAAGTTCGGGGCCGATGGCATGGATGGAGTCAACCCAGGCTTGAAGCGAGTCGCGCGAAGTTGCCAAAGCTGTCAGCCGCCAGCCGTCAAAAACTCCCCGACTCGTACTGTTGAACGCGCTGATGTAGACATCCAATGAGCGATTGCCTTTGTCGCGAAACTGCGCTGTATCGGGTCCGACGGACTTTGGGTCGACATCGTCGATTCGTTCACTTCCAGCGGTAATGCGGACAAATGGCTCGGTATGGACAACAATTGAGTCGACTCGTTGCGGTGGTGACGCGATGCCACTCCTGTGTATGGAGTTTTGAAGATCCACTGTCGCAGGCGATGTGGATTTTTGTGATTCGGTAAGACTGTGTTTGGTTGTCTCCGATGGTTTGACTGTTGGGTGCGGTGTTACGACTCTGTGTTCTACTGCGCCATACTCTTGTGTGATTGTGTCAGGCACCGGCACGGGCGGCGCGGGTTCTTGCCTGATAATGAGCGACGGGACATTAACGCTGGATGATGACGATTGCCTTTCGTTTTTCTCGGCTTCATTCGTGCGCGGTCGTCTTGCGACAGAGTCGCGTTTGATTTCGTCGTCGACCACGGGCGGTGGGACGATTTGTTGTTCGTGTTCTGGCCAGATGGTGACGGTGTCGGTTTTGGGTTTCTCGATAATAGCCGGCTTGAGTTCGATATTGCGAATTTCCTGGGGATAGCGCTTGGCCGAGGGGCCGAACAAGTTCATGCCGATGATTGCGACGAGGAAGACTGCCGCGACGGAGCTGACGATGGCGACGGTTTTGCGACGCTCGAGCAGGAAGTTGACGAAACGGCCGCGATCCTGCGGTGATTCGCGTTTTATTTGGGAATCGATTTGACCGGCGAGTTTATCGAAATAGCGATCATCGGGCAGAGGAACTTTGGAGTCGAGCGCGAGTTTGTTGAGCCGCTGGAGCGTTTGTAATTCGGCGAAGAGATCGGGGTATTGCTGAATATCCCGCTCGAACTCGCGCATTTGTTTGGGCGCAAGTTCGCCGTCGAGGTAAGCCGACATATTATCTTTGAGAAAATTTCTATCCACTATGGTTCCAACAGGTCTTTCAATTCAGCGGCGAGGCGCTGGCGGGCGCGGTGCAGCCGCGACATCACGGTGCCGACGCTGGTTTTCATGCGAGCCGCGATTTCCTCGTAGCTCAATTCTTCATGCATGCGCAATACGAATACGACGCGAAATTCCTCGGGCAGGTGATTGATCGCGGCTTGATAACGGGCATCGATCTCCTGCTGGTTAAGATTTTGGTGCGGATCGTCTTCGGAGCGGGAGGAGACTTGAGCATCGAGAACCAAACCGCCCTCCTCGCCGGAGACCTGAAATTTCTGCCGCTTGATATAGTTGAGCGCGTTGTTGGACGCGATGCGAAATATCCAAGCCTGAAACGGAAAGGACTCGTCAAAAGTTGCGATAGCCTGATATGCCTTGATAAATGCCTCCTGCGTCAGATCGTCGGCGGCGTCGTGCGATCCGCCCAGACGGAAACAGAGTGCGTAGACCTTGCGTTGATAACGACGGACCAAGTCACCGAATGCCCGGCGGTCACCCTCTTTCGCTCGCCGGATCAGGTCGCGGTCGGACGAGTCAGTTGACCCCACCATCATTAATACCAAGAAGAACAAGGCTTATTCCCCAGCAGAACGAAGTATCCGTAAGGTCATGCGTTCGAAGATTTGCTCTTTGGATTCGGTAGAAAAGCGGTCGGCCAGTTCGGTTTCATAGACAGCACGAAGGGCGGCAACGAGTTCGGCAGGCTGGAATTGACCGGCTTGCTCCTGGATTTTCTGCAAGAAGAACGGATGGATGCGAAGTTTGCCGGCGAGGTCTTCGCGGCTGATTTTGCCGGAATAGGCTCGGACCTGGAGGAGTCGTTCGAACTGGCTGTAGAGCGCCCAGATGAGTTTGCCGCGACCATCGGCGCCGGAGCTTTCGAGATATTGGCGAAGGGCAGCGAAAGTTGCGCGGGGCTTGCGTGCAGCGACACTTTCGGCGACTTGGAATTGGCTGAAAAAGCGGCTGTCGGAAAGGTAGCTGCGGACATCATTGAGGGCGATGCGCTTTTTGTCCGCGTGGACGATGGAGATTTTTTCGACTTCGTTTTCGATGTCGCCGCAGTCGCTGCCGACGATGCGGCAGAATTCGGTGACGGCGTCTTCGTCAATCAACATACGACGCGCGCCGAAGCGAGAGCGGACGTAAGGAGGCAGATGATTGTCGTAAAGTTCTTTGGTTTCGACGACAGCGCCGACGGAGCTGAGAGCTTTCGCGAATGATGTGCGGCCATCGAGTTTTTTGGCGCTGCCGATGAAAAGGACGGATGGGTCAAGTGATTTCAATGAGCGCGCGACGAATTCCTGCGATTTTTCCGGGAGCTTGTCGACATCGGAGACGATGACGACGGTCGCGCCGCCAAAGAGCGGGACGCCGGCGAGGAGCTGTTCCAAAACCTGCGCGGTGGCTTTGCGGCCAATGAGCGAGTGTTTGTTGAGCGAGCCGCCGGCGCCAAGTTTGGCTTTGCTGATTTTTTCGGTGAGGAGGAAGCGCTGGTAGTAGTCCTCGCCGATGAGGATGTAGGCCGGGTCAAGTTTGCCGGATTCAACTTTTTCGAGGGCTTGGGTGAAAGAGAGTTTGGCCATGGAAGGATGGTAGGAGTTTTTAGGGGGGATGTCAATACCGCCTTCAAAGCCCTCACCCCTGCCGCTTCTTGAATAACGGGCAGGCGTGGCAGGTCTCCGGGAAAGACGTTTCTAAATCCATGAGTAATTCCGGTAAGGAGATCTGCCCTACTTCTGTTGACAAAAGGGTGGAGTCGAAACTACCGCATGCGGTAGTTTAATCAGGCCTTGCTGGATTCCCGCTTGCGCGGGAATGACGTGTACGCAACACGAGTTGAGCGAGAAACGGAGGATGTATCGCCTTTGGCGTGGTGGATTGGAAATGAAGCAGGCGGGACCGGGTGGTCTCGCCTGATTCAAGGGAGGGTATGAGTAATGTCAGTCCGCATTCAAACTTAATTGGGCCGGATTTTCGCGCTGGGGAATCCAGTTGATCGAATAGGAAAATTTGTTCTTGAAGAGGAGCGCCATATTCCGGAAAGGCTGGAGATCTTTGGTGCAGTACATTTTTTCGTTGATCTGATTCACTACCGTGAAGCTGTCGCCATAGATTTCGATGGTGCGGTCGCGGAAGACCTGCGGGTTGAGTTCAACGAATTCGAGCAAAGTGAGGAGCGCGGCATATTCACATTCGGCGGGCGAGCCGGCGAAGCGGGTGCGGAAGACGATTCCGGCGTCGGGAACGGAGAATGAAAGGACCGCGGCGTGAAGGCCATCTTCGCGTTTGTCTTGTACCTGGGTGTAAAAGTAGCACTCCATTTGGTTCCTCCTCGTTGAGTTCTGAGAAGTGTCTAATGCAAAGCGTGTGCCGGAGGCGGGCGATTACAAGATGCAGCGAGTTAGGCAGGCAAACGAGCGAGCCTCTTCCCTATCCTGAAGAATTGTGGGAAGTTACGAGGAGAGGATATTGGCGCTGTTGTTACGATTGTCACTTGGTGCAGAATGACACAAGGGAAATCGATGCAATGGGGTTCACACTATTGCAAAACGGGAATCGGGATACCCTGACGGCCGCTGCATGACGGCACCTTGCGTCAATGAAGCTTTGGATGCCCGGTGTCGTTTCATTGTCTCCGGGCAATAATTCGACGTTGAAAGGAACACTCATTTGCGATCATCGTTCTTGTGCTGATGCCGATGATGCAAATCGGGCCAGTGTGGATGGCTGTGGGTTATTTCGGTGTGCCGGTGTTTATGAGAATGCCGCAGTCCTGGTTCGGTTTTGTCTTCATGAAGATGATCGTGATGCTGGTCGTCATGACGATGAGAATGAGTGTGTTCCAACTCAAAATGTAAGTGTTCGTGCTCGTGCTTGTCTATGAACATCGCGCCGACTGACGCAGCCAGTATTGCGGCAGCAATCCCCTGCACAATTGAAATCGGTTCCTGCAGAACGAATGCAGACAGGAACACACCGAAAAACGGAGAAGTTGCAAAAAGCATCTGTGCCCGGGTCGCGCCAATTTGCTGCGCGCTCGTGATGTACAGAACAATGCTCGCGCCATAGGCAAAAGCACCAATCAGCAAGCCCAACGAGACGGTTGTTGTTGTGACATCAGAAGGCTGGAAAGTGATCCCGATGACAAGATTTACGAGTCCGGCCGTAAGACCTTTCCAGAGCGTGCTTTCTGCTGGCGTAATGCCGTCGATGAGGGCGGTAAAGTGATTATCGAATCCCCAGCAAAGGCATGCCAGAGCAACCAGTCCTCCGGCGATTAAACCGGCGGCACCCCCACCATAACTCAGCAAAATACCGGAAGCGACGACACCGATCACGCCAATCCAACCGAATCGTCCTAAGTGATCGTGGAAGAGGAGTCGGCCGAGAAGCGCAGTGGCGACAAGCTCCAGGTTAAGCCACATTGAGACGGAAGCAGCCGAAGCTACCTTCAGTCCCAGTAGAAGGAAGACCGGCCCGAATAGGCCGCCGCAGACTACTGCGCCGAGAAGCCGCCAGCGATTCTTTCCATCTATTTTCCAAGTACCTACTCGAATCCGCGATTTTAGTGAAAGAGGAAGCACCGCAATCGCGGCGCCAAGATAAAGCAGTCCAGCCAAATGAAAAGCGGACATACCGCCCAAGAGATATTTGCTTGCAGGCGTCGCGGCTCCGAACAAAGCCGCGGCAAGAATTGCCAACAGCGTGGGTGCGGTATGAAATGCCTTTTGTGATGAGTCAGCCACAATGTGGAATATAGCCTTTTGGCGGTGACCATGCGCAAGTTTTTCTTAGTCGCGCATTAGTATTGTGCGCTTCAATGAGCGCGACGGTGAAGAACTCAAGTCTTCATGTCGGGGACGGGGCCGCCGAGGATGCGTTCGTATTCCTGAAGCGCGAAGCGGTCGGTCATGCCGGCGATGTAATCTTTCATTATGGTCTTGGGGGGCTGGTCATAAAGGCGCCGGCGGAATTTTTGCGGCAGCAGTTCCGGGTTGGCGGTGTAAGCGTCGAAGAGTTCGCTGATGATTTTGAAAGCCATCTGATTAATTTCGACGAGACGCGGATGGCGATAGAGCTTGTCAAAGAGGAATTTCTTCAATTCCCTTCCGGCGGGCTTGGCCTCATCGGAGAAGCGGACGATATTCTCGGGGCAGTTGACGACATCGGCGAAGGTTTTGATGTGGAATTCTTCGAGACGGCGCGCGGAGGTCGTGATGATATCCGAGACGCCCCAATTGATCAAGAGGCGGATCAAATGATAGTGGCGTTTGCGCGGCGACAAGTCGGGATAGGCGCGCTGCGACTGCTCGTAGAGTTTGGCGATGATGGGGACCTCGAGAAGATCCGTGATGGAGAGGTACTTGGAGAAGTAGCCGTCATCGACATCGTGGGCGTTATAGGCGATCTCGTCAGCGAAGTTGACGAGTTGGCCTTCGAGAGTCGGGCGCAGATTAGGTTCGAAATCGCCGTAGACGGGCATGTCGTAGTCGGTTTCGTGTTTGACGATGCCTTCGCGCGTTTCATAGGAGAGGTTGAGGCCGCGAAAATTGGGGTAGCGGTCCTCGATGTAATCGACGACGCGCAACGACTGGGCATTGTGATTGAAGCCGCCGTCATCTTTTAGGATATGGCGGAGGGCATCCTCGCCGGCATGGCCAAAAGGCGTATGGCCGAGATCGTGCACGAGAGCGACGGTCTCCGCGAGGTCTTCGTTGAGACGGAGCGCGCGGGCGATGGTGCGGGAGATCTGGGCGACCTCCATAGTGTGGGTCAGGCGCGTGCGGAAGTGGTCATCATCGGGGGAGGCAAAGACCTGCGTCTTGTGTTTGAGGCGGCGAAATCCGGCGGAATGGATGACGCGGTCGCGATCGCGCTGGAAGCAACTGCGGTATTCGTGCTCGGGTTCAGGGAATTGGCGGCCACGCGAATTGCCGCTCATGGCGGCATACGGCGCGAGGACGAGCGCTTCGTGCTGTTCGATGAGTAGGCGGCTGTTCGTGTAATCAGAAATCAATGGCTATACCTCAAACCCACGCGATGAGTACCGCCTAAATATACATTGTTTGCGTACCCATATTCCAAACTAAAACCGCGGAGTTTGAGAGAAAAGCCGCCGGAAATCTCGACGGGGTCGGTTTTGAGGCCGAGGAGCAGGTCGAATTCGCGGCTGATTGCAGTGATTTCGCCAATGCTAAAACGGTCGGGAAAGCGCTGATCGAGGTGATGAGCGACAAGGACAGAGAAGGATGAATTTGCCTGGAAGGCTCCGGCGATTTCGAATTGCAGCGGCAAGCGATCATCTTGGTCATCGAAGCGGGGCCGGTTTATGTTTGAAGAGGAGATGGCGAGCCGGACTCTTTCTACGGGAGTGGAGGTCAGGCCAAGTGAAAACGATGTCGCTGAAGCGCTGCCGTATCCCTCGCCGAATTCGAGGCGTTGATGCTCGACGCCAACGCCGAAGCGCCAACGGGGATGCATTGAAACGGACGCGGCGACGAGGAAGGATCGTTCAGAGTAGTAGTTGGCGCCAATCAGTTGAGTTGCGGCTATTCCCAGGGACGATCTGCGGAAGTTGAACCTGGCTGCTCCCGAGGCGATGTCGAGATCGCTCATTTCGAAAAGGCGGGACGCAGAGGTTTCCAGGGAATATTTCGAAGAGCAGGCAAGTGCGGGATTGAAGTAGGCATCGAGGGCTGATGGCGCAGCAAGATTGGGAATACCACCGAGTGAGAATGCTGAAACGGAGCCGCGGGGAATTTCGGCATGTGCGACTACTGACAGCGCAAAAACCATAACGATGACTAGTTTTGGGCGGATTTTACTTAGGCGGGGCAACGGCAAAGCCAACTTTCTGCGAGTAGTCGCCGTTTTCGGATTCGATTTTTAGAATGTAAGCGCCGATCGACAAACGGCCAGCGTGGTCGGAAGCGCCGTCGTAAGAGAATTCACCGGATGAAAAATACTGGGCATCCGCGATGATGCGCTGCCGACGGCCGGAGAGGTCGAAAATCTCGATAGTGAATTTGCTGGCGGGCGGGCATTGGAGATTGAAGCGGAGTTCCTCCCCTGCCAGCGGTGAGAAAACGCGATTGAGCAGAGTGATTGAAGCGCTACCGGTGTAATTGCCGGAGACGGAATTGGCGGCGCAGGGAGTTGAGCCGGTTTGTGCGGTCGACGGATACCAGACGGCGCTGATTTGATCGCCAGATTCGTTGCGTTCGAGCGAACGGTTGTCGTCCGGGCAATCGAAATATGTCAGGCTGTCGGAGATCGTGCCAAATTCGTCGCGGAGAATAATGGCATCGCCGGAGTTGTTGAGGCTTGACCAACTGGCGGGCGATAAAATCCGGCAGGCTTCACCGTAGAATTGGGCAAAGGCGGCGCTGTCTTGCGCGATGATCAAATAGTCGCCGGGTGGCACGATCAGATCGCAAAGAAGCAAATGCAACGCTGTGCGGTCGCCACAGGACCAATTAGACATATTGATCGGGTAGTCGGCGATGTTGCGGATTTCGATCCACTCGGTTTCCAAGGAACCTTCCGGGTTGGCGAGAAATTCGGTGATGCTGAGCTCACGCGTAACGGGACCGACTGTGATTGTTGCCGAGACGATGTCGACTGCGAGTGAGTCGCCGCCGGATAAGGTAAAGATGAAACATTTGCGGCCGGGCGAAGTACCGATTGAGATTTCAATCGCGGCAGAGTCGCCGCTTGCGACTGCCAGAGATTCGTGTAATAGGAGCAGCTCGTTTTCGGCAGCAACGCCGTCGCGGTTGGAGTCCTCGAAGACACGGATGACGACTGATGGCGAAGTCTGGTAGCCTTTGTTGACGACTTTGACATGAGCGCGAATTTGCGAGTCATCGAGAGAATTTTTTGTAAGCATAAGGGATTCGGAAACAAAAGCAAGATCGACTGCGATAGGCGCGGGGCGGATTGAGTTGTCGCTGCAGGGAGTGCTGCCCAAAGGCGATGTCGAACGATAGAATAGGGATTCAAAGGTTGCCGAGTTGGAATCGAGGTCGCGCTCCCAACTTCGGACCGGTTCGATTGGGCCGCGATAAGATACGCTGTCGGAGATTGCGGCGAGATGCATGCGCAATACTATCGAGCCGGAATTGTCAGCGAGCGGCTGCCAAGTGGATGGCTGAAACACAGGGCAGGAAACAGTTGAGAAGCCGCGATGGAAGCAAACACTGTCCTCGCAGAGAATGATTTTATCAGCGGGCCGAACTTGAAATGCGCTATCGAGGGAGACTTCGCGGTCGTCGATGGCGAGAGTCCAGCCTTGCAGCGACAGATCATAGTTGACGACACTTTGGAGTTCGATCCATTCGCAACCGGAGGAAGATTCGGCGCCGGGCACAAATTCGGTGATGAGCATTTCGCGCGCGAGCGGTCCGACGACACATTCGAATTGAATTGTGTTGCCTGCAGTGTCGTCATCGGGAGCAAGTTGAAAGATGAAAGCGTGTCGACCGGAATTGGCACTCAAGTCAAAAGAGATCGTGAGAGTGGAATCAGGCGACAGAGGACCGAGAGGAATTTGAAACAACGAATCGCGATCGGTTAATGTGCCGGTGAAGTCGCGGTCGAAAAATACATCGCAAAAAAGCGACGCGGCTGCGGATTGTCCAAAGTTGCCGACGGCCAACTGGAATTGAATTGGATGAATGGAATCGGGCGGGACGAAGATTTCGCAGTCGTTTTCGATAAAGCCCCAATCGCGCATTTTGGCAATGACGGAATTGACGCGGCCGGGAGTTGAGTGTTCCGGCGATTTGCAGAATATGAAGTTCTTGGGCGTGGACTGAGTCGCGGGATTGACGCGTTCGAGGCTGACGCCGTCGGGAGGGGTACTTCCCCATTTGACGGTTTCCGTAATTCCAGACGAGAGTTCGACGATTGTGATTGAATTGTTGGAATTGCGGAGGGACATTTTAGCAGGCAGGAGCAAATAATTCTCGAGCGAGTCATCGCCCCAGATATTGGATGCGTTGCCCCACTGGCGTTCGAATGAGGCGCTATTGTCGGTCGAGAGCGGTTTGCGCGAGAGGACGACGAAGGCGCGCGTTGGCAACCAGTGAGAAGCGAAGCGCGTGGTGTCGGCGGCCTCGATGAAAATGTAGTCAAGAAGATTGATGGAGTCTTCGGCGGCGTTGAACAATTCGACCCATTCGAGGGAGGTTTCGCTTCCGGGTTCGTTGATCATGACCTCGTTGATGACGAGGCGATTTGCGGCGAAGGCACAATGCGCAATGGAGAAGGCGAAAAGGAGCGAAAGGACAAGAGGTTTATGAAAGGCGCCGCTTTGCATGACATGCAACTCTGGTGAAACGGATTATCTACCTTTTTGACCACGTAAATAACGAAGTGTGAATTTGAATGTCAAGAGTATTTCGGGACGGTTGAAATCTGGTGGAGATAGAAAGCAGACCCACCCCGTCTCGTCCCACAAGTCGGGACGATCCACCGCTCCAAGGGGACTGTTGAAAAAGTCGAATTCAAGAAAACCGCAGACGAAACTTTAACTAAGCCTTGCTGGACGCCTTCGGCAGCGGCATGCGGGACTATTGAAAATGGCGGTGTCGAATGAACCGCAGGCGATAGTCTAAGTAAGCCTTGGTAGGTTCCCGCCTTCGCGGGAACGACTCAACGAGACGAACACATATGCCGAAACAACGATCTTAACGGCCGACTCAATTTTTCCAACTGCTCCCAGGAGGGGAATTTGCTGGAGACTGACCGGACGGATGGGTGACAAATTGGACCGAGCGCATGGGTAACAGATGGGCGCTACAGGATGACTTCGAGGTTGAGTCGGAGTTCCCAGTTGTCGAGTTGGCCGGTTGAAAATTTGTAACGGGTTTGGAGACGGGTTGAAAAGCGGAAGTCGCGGTCGGATTGCAGCTCCTCCCCTATCGCGAGCGTCAGTTGGGAATTACCGGAGGTATTCAGATCGCTGTCATAGAAGTTGATCATGGCGATGGACTCGAGTTGGGGATTTATTTTCAGAGCGAAATCGTGGCGGCTGCGAAAGGGGTACTTCTTGTTACTGTTCAGCACGCGTTGCTCGATCTTGTGCTGATTTTCATAGACGAAGGATCGCAACGGCTGCAATTCGGTTGAGAGTGTGATGAGTTGGCGCGTGTCGGTAGCGTGCTCGATGTCGAGGTCCTGGTAGATGGCTTGGAAGCGGAGTTTGGTGAGGATTCGGAATCGGTTGGATTGCTCGAATGTCAGACGACCGGCGACACATTGGCGGTCGTCGAGGCGGTTTTGCCAGCGGACGAGCTGGGCGGTGAGGGATTCGGGATGGAAGCGAAACGCTTGTTCTATTGCGATGCCGCCTCTACCGGCGCGCTTGTCGCGATACTCCATACCGACTTCGTCGATGGTTGCGTCATCGTAATCGGAGTAGGCATAGCCACCGGATTCGAGGTTTTGGTATTTTGAGCCATAGCAAAAGGCGGTATACGATTGGGTGAGCTGTCTTGATTTCATTTGAAATTGGACTAGATGAGCTGCTGCTCCGCCGAGCTGGAAGGACGATTCGGACGTTAGTACTCGGAATCTCTCTCCCAATTGGAAATGAGGCGCCAAGTAGTTGATAATGCGCGATTTGGCTCCAAACTCGCCGATTTGCTGTCGCAGCATCACGAGACCGAGTTTAACCCGGCCTATATTGAGTGCAAAGTCACTTCCGAGGCTTTGGTCAAAATAGCGGTCCCCCTCGACTCGCGAAGCGAATGCGGATAAGTTGGAACTGCGAAACTCGCGGCTGAACGCAACACCGTTTTTGCGATTCTGTGTCGGAAAGAGAACGCTTGAACCGAAATCATCGGCAGAATGCAGCTCGCGATGAAGTCCGGAGCGGCCTACAGTCAGTCCGGAGGCATACGAAGGATTGATATTACCGATCTCAAGCTTCCAGTAGGGTCTGCGCACGGAGAATTCAATATCCCGAAGCAAGTAGGACCTGTTGCTTCGCTTTTCGAGCGATGCCGTTACGAAGCACTTCCGTCCCGCCAGTGCCAAACGATCGTATCGAGTATTTACAAAATCCTGTTCCAGACCTTGTCTATAATCAGCCCTGTAGTACCATTCTGGGAACTGGCGGTTTTCAGCTACGACCCTTTGTTGCTGCCGCACGTCGTCGCGAACCAGGGATTCAATAGGCACTGGGCCAACGAACTCTGCGAGTACATCATCATAGTACTCCTGCGAAATCTCGCCATTGGCGAGGGCTTCGTCGAGTTGGTCGAGGGAGCGGAAGACTTGATCGGTGAAATAGATTGGAAAGGAACTGCCCGTCGCGAACATCAGCAGGATGAACGCGGCCACCCACTTTGCCATCGCGGCCTTCTTTAGATCACGTCAGGTTGTACTTTTTCAATTTGCGATAGAGCGTGCGTTCGCCGATGCCGAGGATATCGGCGGCGCGTTTGCGGTTGCCGTCGACGCGGTCGAGCGTATCGCGAATCATTTTTTCTTCCATAGCCTCAAGGTCGCCGGAATCGTGATGCTCCGGCGCGATTTCGTTAGATGGACGAATATGACCATCAAAATGTTCGTTAATGGTGCGCTTCAAGTCAATCACTTCGTTGGCTAAATTTAAGAGGGCTTGATAGATCAAGCGATAACCGGACTCTTCCGGTGTGATTCCAGTGACGACAGGGAGCGAGCGATCATCGACGCGGTGCTTGTCGAGCAAGGCCGCAACGCTTTCGCGGTTGATTTCACCCTGCGGCGAAGTGATGAGCAGGCGCTGGAGAAAGTTAGTCAGTTCGCGGACATTTCCGGGCCAGCCATATTTGAGCAAGAGATCGGTTGCTTCGGGAGAAAAACGGACATTGCTTTTGAGGCGGCCCATAAGATGCGCGACGATGGGCAGGATATCCTCGGGGCGCTCGGCGAGACGTTGCATTTGGAACGTGATCACGCTGAGGCGATAGTATAGGTCTGCGCGGAAGTTGCCGGATTCGACTTCGGACTGAAGGTCGCGGTTTGTGGCGGCAAGAAAGCGGACATCGACGGAGACCGGTTTGCGAGCGCCGACGGGCATGAACGACTTGGTGTCGATGGCGCGCAGGAGTTTTGCCTGCAGGTGCATGTGGAGTTCGCCGATTTCGTCGAGGAAAAGTGTGCCCTTGTGGGCCTGCTGGAGCAAGCCGGGTTGGCTGCGGTCGGCGCCGGTGAAAGCGCCTTTTTCATAGCCGAAGAGTTCGGATTCCAAAAGCGTTTCGGGAATGGAGGCACAGTTGATGGAGACGTACTCGTTATTGTTGCGCGGCGAGTGGGCGTGAATCGAACGCGCGATGAGTTCCTTGCCGGTGCCGGAGGGTCCCATGACGAGAACGGAGATGTCGGTTGGGGCAACCTGTTTGATGCGCGTGGCCGAGTCGCGCAAGTTTTGCGAGTGGCCGAACATGCCGGCATCGTCGAGTATGCGGCGGCGGTCGATGGCTTCGCGAATTTCGGAGCGAATTTCGTCGATGGGGAGCGATTTATCAACAACGCAGTCGATGACGAGATCGTCGAGCTCGGCTTGGCGCACGAATAGAATGATATCAGAAAGCGGCGAGTGGCGATTCAGACGTTTGAGGAACGGGATGGCCTCGGCGCCGAGCGAATCAAAATCGAGGGCGACAAAGCGATATAGAGATTTCGCAAGCGACTGGAGCGCCTGGGAGATGCCATCGACAGTTTCGACTGTGACGTCGCTCTGCGCGAGCGAATTGACGACTTGTTCCAATAAGCCGCCGGATTTGACGGCCAGAAGTCGATACTGCAAATCCATTATCTCCACCTCTTGCGGTTTCGATATGAGTGAGCCTGGACGCGCGGTTTCATTTGTTCGGCGATGAGGCGGAAGTCGACCTGGCCGAGTTCGATTGAGACATTGGCGACCTGGACACGGACCTTGTCGCCAAGGTGGTACTTACGGCCAGTGCGTTTGCCGATGATGACGTAGCGGTTGACATCGATGATGTAGTAGTCATCATCCATGCTGGCGAGACGGACCATGCCTTCGGCGCCGATGTCGTTGAGCCGGACGAAGAAACCGAAGCCCAACATGCCACTGATGACGCCTTCGAAGATTTCGCCGAGCTGGCGCGAAAGATATTCGGCCTGCTTGACGGAAATTGTTTCGCGTTCGGCCTCCATGATGACAACTTCCTGTTCGGTGCAATGTTTGCCGATGCGCTCAAGGGTTGCGGTCAGGATGCCGCCCTGGGATTTCTTGTACTCGCCGTTCAGCACCTGTTTCAGAATGCGATGGACTATCAAGTCGGGATAACGGCGAATCGGCGACGTAAAGTGCAGGTAGTGCGGAAACGCGAGACCGAAATGGCCGATGTTCTCGGCGGAGTAGGTGGCTTTTTGCATCGAGCGAACGAGGAGTTCGTTGAGTAAGTCGGCCTCGGTACGACCCTCGAGGTTGCGAATGAACTCGGCGATATTTTTCGGTTTTGGCGGCGAACCAAACGAGACCTGGTGCCCGAAACTTTTGGCGAATTCGGCGAAGTTGGCGAGTTTTTCCTCGTTGGGCGCCGGGTGAATTCGGAAAAGCGTCGGAATGGATTTGGAGAGTTTTTCCTGCGCGACGAGGCGATTGGCGAGCAGCATGAATTCTTCGATGATGCGGTTGCTCATTTTGCGTTCGCGTTTGGTGATCTTGTCGACGATGCCGAGGTCGTCGACATAGACTTTGTACTCGGGCAAATCAAAGTCGATTGAGCCTTGCTGTTCGCGCCGTTCAATGAGTCGTTTGGCGAGTTCGTGCATGATCGGCATACAGGCTGAGACCTTTTTGTATTTCTCCAACCCTTCGCCGGTATCGAGAAACGTCTGCACTTGCTCGTAGGAAAGTTTGGCGTGCGAGCGGATGATGCTTTCGTGGATCTTGAAGCGAATGACGTTGCCGGATTTATCGAGGTCGATCATGACGCTCATCGTGAGTCGGTCGACTTTTTCTTTGAGCGAGCAGAGATCATTGGAGAGGCGCTCGGGAAGCATCGGCAAGACGCGATCAACGAGATAAGCGGAAGCTGTGCGGTGTCGTGCCTCTTTGTCGAGTTTGGTTCCGGAGGTGACGTAGTGGCTGACATCGGCGATATGGACGCCGAGACGGTAACCTTCCTCAGTTTCTTCGATGGAGATAGCGTCGTCATGATCCTTGGCATCTTCGGGATCGATTGTGAAGGTCACGGTTTTGCGCAAGTCGAGGCGGCGCTTGATTTCGGACGCCGGAATTTCGGCAGGGATATCTTCGGATTCGGCTATTACGCCAGGCGGAAAACTTGTCGGTAGTTTGAACTTGTAGATCGTGGACATTATGTCGACGTCTTTGTCGCCGGCCATGCCGAGGATATGAAGAATTTTGCCTTTGGGATAGTCCTTGGCGTTGGTCCATTCGAGCAGGTGGACGACGACTTTGGTGCCGTCGCGGAGCACAGCGCCCTTGGGCGGGTCGACGCGGATTTCGATTTTCAGGCGCTGGTCATCGGGCAAGACAAAAGAGTGGAAGCGACTCTGGAAATATTTGCCGACGACGTCGCGATCGAGTCGTTCGACGATCTTGACGATTTCGCCGGAGAGACGGGCGTCTTTCTTCTGCGGGAGAAGGCGGACTTCTACCTTATCGCCATGGAGCGCGGTGTCGAGTCCCCAGTCGCCGATGGCGATGTCATCGCCGCCGGCTTCGGGAATAACAAAGGCGCGGCCGGATTTGGTCATGGAGAGAGTACCGAGGACGGTGTCCTGGCGGGCGACTTCCCTGCCGATGCGACCGCCGCGGACTTTGACAAGTTTGCCGTGATAGAGCATGTCTTTGACGGCACGGCGGAAGTCGCCATATTCTTTCTCAGTGAATCCAAGGGCTTTGGCAAGTTCGCGGATTTTGAGCGGGCGAAATCCGGGAGCGTTGACGCCGGCGAGAATTTTAGCTTCGAGTTTATTCATGCAATTATTCTACATTCAATTGGAGAGCGGGTCAATAAAAACTGACAGGAATGGCAAGAAAAGCGCCAAAGTGGCAGGACAATCGAGAGTTAATGTATCTGAGAATCTAATCGCGGCGGCTGCGCATCAAGACTTTTTGGAATTTCTGCATGTTTTCGAGGACGTAGCCGGTGCCGCGGGCGACGCAAGTGAGCGGGTCATCGGCGACGATAACCGGCAGATTGGTCTCTTGGCGGATACGTTTGTCGAGGCCGCGCAGCAATGCTCCACCGCCAGTGAGGACAATACCGCGATCGAGGATATCTGATGCAAGTTCGGGCGGAGTTTGTTCGAGCGAGAGGCGAACGGCGTCGATGATTGCGGCGATTGGCTCGGTGAGGGCTTCGCGAATTTGAGCGGAAGAGACCTTGATATTTTTTGGAACGCCGGCGACCAGGTCGCGGCCTTTGATTTCCATGGTTTCTTCGCGTTCGAGTTCGAATGCCGATCCGATTTTGATTTTGATTTCCTCGGCTGTGAGCTCGCCGATGAGAAGATTGTAGTTCTTCTTCAGGTAGATGACGATGGCCTCGCTCATTTCATCGCCGGCGATTCGGATCGAGGTGTTGTTCACGATGCCGTTGAGAGCAATGACGGCGATTTCGGAGGTACCGCCGCCGATATCGATAATCATTATGCCGGACGGTTGATCGACGGGCAGTCCAACGCCGATCGCAGCAGCCATTGGTTCTTGAATCAAGTAGACATCGCGGGCGCCGGCGTTTTCGGCGGAGTCGCGAACGGCGCGCTTTTCGACCTCGGTGATACCGGAGGGAACGCAGATCACGACG
This sequence comes from uncultured bacterium, assembly GCA_963707485.1. Lineage (GTDB taxonomy): Bacteria > Zixibacteria > MSB-5A5 > CAIYYT01 > CAIYYT01 > JADJGC01. The sequence goes on along the minus strand of CAVPQS010000037.1, from coordinate 140,014 downwards.
CGAGGTTTCATCAGGAACTTATGACGGACGACACGACGGATGAAGTCGGAGAGCAATCGCTCGGTGACTTCGAAGTCGGCGATAACGCCGTCTTTGAGCGGGCGAATAGCGGAGATTTCACCTGGTGTACGGCCGAGCATGCGGCGGGCTTCGGAGCCGATGGCAAGAATCTTGCCGGTGGAGACTTCGACAGCGACGACGGACGGTTCATTGAGCACGATTCCCTGACCGCGGACATACACAAGGGTATTAGCGGTACCGAGATCGATGCCAATATCGTTTGAAAATCTGCTAAATATCGACATTCAGTAACTTCATCCTCGAAAAAATCGATGCAAGTTATGAAGTTAAATCTGAGCAGCAAGTGATTTGTTGGCTGTTTGCCGCATCAATGTCAGTTCCCTGCCCCGGCTGTCTGGACAAACGCGCTGAAAATACTGCGACTGACTTTGTCTTGCCCCCAAGCTTCAGGGTGCCATTGGACGCCAAGGGTGAAACCGTCGGCTTCGATAGCCTCGATGACGCCGTCCTCGGCGGTGGCGGCGATTTTGATGCCGTTGCCGACGCGTTTGATCCCTTGGTGGTGAGCGGTGTTCGTTTCGAAGGCGCTTTCGCCAGTTAATCGGGACAGGAGCGAATTCGGGACAACGTTGACCCGATGTCTGGTGGCGAAATCGAGTTCGCCTTGCTGTGAGTGATTGCCGGCGCCGGACTGGTAGGAGAGGTCCTGATATAATGATCCACCAAAAGCGACGTTCATGATTTGCAAACCGCGGCAGATGCCAAGAATCGGTTTGCGAGCAGCGAAGGTGGCTTTGATTAGAGCGACTTCGAAGTTGTCGCGACGCGGCATTTGCGGATGACAGAGGGGGTCGATAGGCTCGCCGTAGAGTTCCGGGTGGACGTCGTCGCCGCCGACAATGAATAGCCCGTCGACAATGCTGACGTAGCGATGGATATGTTCGTGGCGTTCGGTCAGCGGAATAGCAATGGCGACAGCTCCGGCAGCTTCGACGGCTTCGTAGTAGTGCTGTTTGAGAAACTCGAATCGATAAGCGGGCAAGACCTTGAATTGGTGGTCCTCGGGAGTTTGCGCGAGGACGACGCCGATGATTGGTTCATTCATGTCGATTTCCGTTGGTTAGAAGGCATAGAGGATCCCGATGTGGAAATGGCCGCCGGCGTCAGTGTCGTTGAGGCCAATGCGCTGGCCATAGTCGAGCCGGATTGGACCGACCGGCGAGATAAATTGCAGTCCGACTCCGGTGGTGACGGCGAATTGGTTGAGGCCGATATCACTGAGTTTGGACACGTTCATGCCGGTATCGATGAAGTACGAGCCCCAGAGTTTGCCGAGCAGGGGTTTGCGCAGTTCGAGGTTGAGCAAGAAGATTCCTTCACCGCCGACCGCGACGAGCGTGGTGTCGGCACCATTGACAGTCAACTCATGGGGACCAAATTCGTTTTCGGGGAATCCGCGAATTGTATAGGCGCCGCCGAGATAAAAGCGTTCGAGCAGAGGAACTTCGTCAGAGGCGCCGAATTCGTTCACATAACCAAGACGGACGCGCGAGGCAAAGATCGTATTGCGTCCCCAGAGATTGTATTTAGACCAACTCCAGACGAATTTCATGAAGTCGTTGTCGCCGCCGAGAATGCCGCCGACATATTCGAAGCGGTAGCTTGTGTAGGAACCGCTGGACGGATTGAAACGACTTTGAATGGGGCGGGCGTCGCGCTCGAGCAGAAGGATTAAGCGGCGGCTAATACTGATGCCGGCGCTTTCTTTGATCTGATCGGGGGTTGAGTCAGAGTCGGCATTGACGAAGAGGTTGACTTCTTCGTAGTTGAGGGAAGTCGACAGTTTGGTTTTGAGCGAGAATTCCCTGACTGCCGTGGCATCGAAGCTGAAGGAGCGGACGCGATAGTTGCCTTTGGGCGACGTGGCACGCGGCTCATATTGGAAGGTGAGTATCAGCGGCAAACGTGTCTTGAACAGGTAAGGTTCCGTGTAGGAAAACTCGAACTCGGGGCGAATCAGCAAAGAATCTTTCACGGTGAAAAGAGTCGTGAGCGAGATACCGACTTTGCGCGCGCTTCCGCTGATGTTACGGTCGCCGAAACGGCCGAGGGCACTCATCGCGACGCCGGCGTCTTTGTCCTGCCCGGCGCCGACACCAATTCCGATATAGCGCGGCGGGCGCTCAACGGCGCTAACATAGAAATCGGGCTGCAGACTGTCGAGACTGCTCATCGATTCGGCGGTACGCAAGTTGACAAAGTTGAATAAGCCGGTACGAATGAGGCGTTGCTGCGACTCGAAATATTTGTCGCGGGTATAGATGTCGCCTTTTTTGAAGCTGATTTCGCGGGTAAAGACGCGCGGCTGGGTGGTCAGGTTGGTATCGATAATTATGTCGCCAAACAACGCTAGTTGGTTGCGGACGACGTTCAGTGTGAGAGCCGCCGTGCTGTCCGAAGAATTCTTGGCAACGGAGATAATCACGTCGTTGTAGGGATAGCCCTTATTGGCAAAAATGGTCTTGACTGCGGCTCTGGCGTCGTTGATCGCGAACGAGTTGAGGTAATTACCGGCTTCGACACCGCGAGCTGCGACAGCGACATTGTAACCTTCGGCGCCGACATCGCCGGTGAGGTCGAGTCGCGAGATGCGATAGCGGATGCCCTCGATGATGCTGACCCGGACGATGGTCTTCTCCGGCTTGTTTGCCGGAACAAGATTGATATCGATGACGGCGTCATCAAAGCCTTCGCTCTTATAGAAATAGTCGAGTAAGACGCGGTCGCGCTCATAGGCTGCTTTTGTGTAGCGATTGGAGCGCATCAGGCCAATACCCTGCCAGAAGCCATCTTCATTGGAGTACATCTTGCTTTTGATTTTTTTATCGTCGTAGGTTACGTTGCCGTCGATTTCGATGCGCTCGATTTGGGGGCGCTTGGTCAATTGGCGTATCAATTCCTGTTCGGGAGATGCGGCAAGGGCTGGAAGCGAGAATAACGCCAGCAAGATGAGCAGGACATTAGCGCTTCGAATCAACGGAACTCCCAATTCAGAAGCATGTTTAGTCGCCAGAGTCGGTCGCGGTCATACTGCCCGCCGAGAGTGACGTGGCGACCGAGACGATACTCGGCGCCGTAGTCGGCGCGGCCGTCGGTGGAGAGCGACGAGACGTAGGTGTAGACATTCGGGAGCGTCTCGGCCCCGAGCGAGAGGGCAGCGCCGGAAATATTATTTCTGTCGCCATAGACCGGTGTGATCTCAAAAGTTTCGAGCCCGAAGGTCCGGGTAAGGACCTGGCTCGTGCGGGCGAAGACATAACCGGCTCCGCCAACCTGAAGACGGTTTTGGAAGTCCGAACCGAGTTGCGAGTTTGACTGGCCAGACGCGGATTGGTTGATGAGCATGAGTGTCGCGATATCCTCGTCGGAATACTGCGACCCGCTGCCGGCACCGAGAGTCGGGCGAGCGATGGTTCCGCGAATTTGCAGCGGAACCTCACTGAACGACGAACTGGTGATATCCCCGCCCATGTTGCGGACTTTCCAAGTTGCATTGATATAGAGCTGCGGGTCAGGCTCTTCGATATTGTCGAAGGACAGGTAGCTGCCTTCCTGAATACGGAAATTCAGATCACCGACATACATTGTTCCGCGGACGATATTGAGGGTGCCGAAGTAATTGTCGCGGGCGTTTTCGCGGAGGACGCGAAGTTTTCCGTCGACGACCATGTTCATGGTTGAGTTCTTGACGCTGACTGAAGCGGGGAGCATTTCGAGGTTGATGTCGTAATCCCAGGTCGCAACGGTATCGGCGGCGGCGATGGCGGTAGAGGTTAACTCATCGTCAAATTCGTCAAGATATTCGGCCTCGAGGGCTGTGATGTCGCCGCTGATGAGCGGAGGATAAGCGCCGCGAATTGAGAGGTCGAAGTCAGCACGGGCAAAGATCTCGCCTAAGTCATACTGGAACGGGACGTCATCGCCGACGATTGCGAGCGAGTAGTCAAAGACATCTTTGCTGATAATGTTGATTTCGCCGGCTGCCCGGACCGTTCCCGACCGAGTGCTGCTGCCGAATAATTTCTTGCGCTTGTGGTTGACGCGACCTTCGACCCACTCGACGATGATTTGCTTGTCATTGGAAGAGACCTGTGCCTGGAGGTCTTCGATCATGTTTGCCATCTGGTAGACCTTGATTTTGCCGTTTTGCAGATTGAAAGTTCCTTTCGACTGCGGCTGGTCGGACGTGCCATAAATCTGCAGGTCGAGCTGAAAGTCCCCGGAGAAGCTTTCAACGTCGGAATTGAACGACGAGACGATACCCAAGTCGGCGCCGGAAGATTTGAGATTGATCTGTATTTGCCGGTCGGTGGGGACATATACCACGCCGCTGTCGAGGTTCAGCACGAGGGGATAGTAGCCGTCGGCGTAAATTTCGAATCCGGGATGGCGAAGGGTAAAGTTGTGAAAGGTCAGAGTCGAGTCCTGGAACCTAAGCTCCGAGGTGGCACTGCCGAGCGAGTCGGTGTTGAAGAGGATGTCGTTAACGGCGCCAGTGATGACAATGGTCGGATTGGCGAGTTTGCCGGTCATGCGCCCGTCGAGACTGAGACCGCCAATAACGGAGGAGTCCACCTCGAGTTGTTTGAGCCAGGTGGCGAAGTTAAAGTTTTCGGTGACGACGTGGAGGTCGATGGTTGAGTCGTAGCCATAGTCGGCGTCGATGTTGATGAGGCCCTCGTTGCCCTGCAGGCGTAGGTCGCGCACGACGATTCTATCAGCAAGGAAATCGACCTTGATCGGGACGGCATTGTTGTATTTGAGAGAATCGAACTGAAAGAGGAAGTCGGTGACGGTCACGAAAGCGGTGCTGTCGACGAGAGTGGCATTCGCCTTTGCATCAAGCAACATGCGCGGGCTGTATTGCGTGGCGCGAGTGATGTCGACGAGATTGGAGTCGATATCGACGGAAAACCGGACGCTGTCGGCGGGCAAGCTCCAGACATCACTCTTCCAAGCCAGCGCATCGACGTGACCACGACGACCATAGAGGAAACTGGCAATGTCGAAGCCGGCAACGATGCTGTCGGTAGAGAATCCATAGAAGCTGCAGGAGTCGCCGAAGAATTGGCCGCGAATATCGGGATCGAGGACCGGACCGGAGACTTCGTAAGTAGCTTGAGCGCGACCGGAGAGTTCCTTGATAAAGACGTCGCCCCAGAAATCGGCAAGTTGCGCGGTGTGGAAATCGCCGTTGAGGAGCATTTCGCCGTCGTAGTTGACGACGCCCTCGGTGGTGAAGACGGAGTTTTCGTACCAGAGCGTGAAGCCGGGTTGGAAGTACATGTCTTTGACGTTAAGGCTCATGTCGCCATTGACGGAGTCGAAGCGGACGAAATCGAATTGGCCGGGTCCGAGTTTTGCGGAGATATCCATATTGAAGGTAGCTTCGTTGAACCCGGATCCATTGAGAACGACGTTGCCGTTGAGTCGAGACGGGAATGTCGTGGGAAGGACTTTCAGCAGATCGAAGCCGCGAGCTTCAAGTTCGGCTTTGAAGGTTTCCGGGCGGGCGAGGAAGTTGATGTCGAGACTTCCGCGCATTGTACCGCCGAACAGCTCGCCTTCGAAATTTGAGAAGGCGAGGATCCCCTGATTGTATTCGTAGTCGGATGTGAATGGGCCGATCTCGCGGCCATAGAGGACGCCTTTGGCACCGGTTTGGCCGGCGAAATTATCGAGCTGACCGGTGAGTTCGGCGCTGACGTCGAAGACGCCCTTGACGCCAATTCCGAGGGCATGACCAATTTCCGTCAGCGAGACACGGCTATTGCGCAGACTGAAACGAAAGGGCGTCGTGCGGTCGAGCGGATAGACGCCACCGCCGATGATGCGGGATGAGTCTGTGGCGATAAGCATCGAGTCGATGCCGATGGCGCTGCTCGAGAGCGCGATTCCGGCGTGAAGCTCGCGCAGGCGGAAGCCTTTGAGCGGATAGTTGAGCGCGAGAGAGTCGATATTGGCGGCCAAAACGCCATCGGTGAGCGAGCCGCTCAATCCAATATGGATGCTGTCGAGGAGCAATGAATTATGATTTTTGTTCAACTGAAAGCGACCGCGTTCCAGCACAAAATGGCCGACATTGATGTTCGGTGAGGCGCCGGTCTTGTCAGGATTCGGTTCGCCCGAGGAAAGTTTGGGCAGCATCATGGCGCCGGAAGTATCGGAGCGGATGATGACAGTCGGACCGGTGATGAACAAGCTATCGAATACCCACTGACGACGGAAAAGCTTGCGATAGTCGTAGTAGACACGGATTTGTTCGATGCGGGCGAGACGATATTGTTCGCCGGGCATTTTGGTATCGATGCGAATGTTGTCGATGACGATGTCGTCCCAGAGCGAACCGCCGAGATGGGCGAATTGAATGCGCACGTCGTACTGGGTCTCGATGTACTTAGCGAGGGCGAAGTTGACAATTTTGTATGCCAAATTGGTCTGGGTCACGAGATAAAACGTGAGCACGACGGCGGCAACAAACGCCAGGATCAGCGCAACCGGTATGTGAAAGAAATATTTCAACTGCCAAATACCTTTTCAATCGTCAAAAGGACCAACTTCTGCTGAGCATCGGTGAGATCCGACTGCTCTGAAATTGATACCATCAGCGATTGCGTTGCGCCGAGATTCTTTGCACCGCGGACGTGCGAATAGAGTTGGACGGGATGGCCGGTGATTGCGAGAAAGACAACCGAGGCGACTTCCCTCTCCAACTCGGTGGGTCCGGGACGAGAGAGAACTTTGCCGTAGCCTTCGTCAATCATCCAATCAGACAATTCCGGCGAAACGGTTGCCATGTTGGCGACGAGGCGTTCGTAGTTGGGTGTGTAGATTTTGCGACAGAGCGCTTCCCCGCGTTTTCGCCATGGGTTAGGGACATCGGATTTGTCCGAAGAATGCGGGATCAGGAGTTGCTTTTTGAGCAAAGCGGCAGAAAACGTTTTGGCCGATTCGATTGCCTGCGCATAGCCGAAGAAGAGGTAGCTTTGCAGCAAAATCTCATAAGCGACGACAACGGGAATCGGATCAGGCACAAGCGCGGCGAAGGAATTTTCGAGATAATCCTTTTTGTCCGGCGAGAGCGCGTTGGCCAGCTTCCCGACGAAGTGTATTCTTTCCATGAACTTAGTGACTTCCACTCCCGGCAAAAACACTTCCACTTATAGAGAGTGTTGAAAAGGGCGGAGTATAGGAGACCGACGTCGTCATTTAGTCTGAGCATTGCTGGATTCCCGCATGCGCGGGAATGACTTAGCAGAATTACTGCATGCAGCCATTAGGTCGTCTGCGGACTCACTCTTTTCTTTTCCACATTCCCTTACTGTAATGTAATTGATTTTGGATTCAAGAATAGAAGAAAATGGAGTTGTTTGGACGTGGGATGGCAAGCACGCGACGACCATAACAGCGGTTGATGCGGAGTTAAGCGGATTTCTCGGGACTGCCGAATTAGAGCAGTTCGAGCAGTTGAGCAGCGTGCTCTTCCTTATTTACCCGCTTAATGACTTGGGCGATTTTGCCGTCCGGACCAATGACAAAGGTTGTACGGACGATGCCCATCGTTTTTTTGCCATAAGAGGTTTTTCTCGACCCAGACGCCGAACTTTTCGGCGATGATATGGCCGGGATCGGCGAGGAGCGGATAGGGCAAGTTGAACTTCCTGGCGAACATGACATGGCTATCGACGCTGTCGGGAGAAATACCAAAGACCAGTGCGCCCTTTTTCTCGAGGGCAGCGTAGCCGTCGCGCAGAGAACAGGCTTCAACAGTGCAACCGGGCGTGTCGTCTTTAGGATAGAAGAAGAGCACGACAGTTTTGCCTTTCCAGTCCGAGGTATTGACGGTAGTTCCGTCGGTCTGCTTGAGGCTGAACGCGGGTAAGGTGTCGCCGACTGCCAACATGATAGTACCTTTCGTAGACATGATGATCAAAACAACAAGACGATGAATTAGGGAGATCAGTTTGCGCGGATGCGCGAAGTCGGAGCGAAGTTTTTCGTTGCGGACGATATTAATGTTAGCGATGCTCGCTGTGTGAGTGAGGAACTGCAAAGCATATTAAAGGACGCATTTCTACGCGAGCGGAAGGTGAATCTACTGTACACCAGCCTGCTGGATCAAGATGGCGAGGGGGCAGCCGCCGACGAGTTTTTTCTAAAGGCGCGAGAAGACCAGGGCGGCGATTTGCAGGTGCTTCATGAGATCAACCGCCGTTACGGCAACGAGGATATCGATCCCAGTATGCTCGAAAAAGTCGGGGAAGGGATTTTGAATTTGCGCGCGGGCCGCAAGGACCGGAACCAACTGCTTAAGCAAGTGCTCGATTGGGAGACGGAATTGGTCGAAGTGTACAAACAATCACTGAGATACTTATCAAACGACGATGAGACCCGCAAGCTGATTAACCGCATGCTCACGGTCAAGATGAACCATCGGCGCGAGTTGATGGACAAGCTGGCGATGTTTTAGGCGCGAGTACTGCACAGATTTCCGACAATTACAATTGGATTTATCCGCGAGTGTTGAGTCGGGCTGAAATGGCTTGACAGTGGCAGGGATTTTTCTACATTGACGGCCGACAACCACCTTTAATCTGGTCCTGCGAGACCGAAAGGATGGCTGAATTCAGATATGGCCAATTTTTCATCACACCCACGTATAATATCGCTATATATATCTACTATTTTCATGATTAGGAGTAACCTTGCCTGAGAAAGAATTCGCAGTTCTCATGGATGCAAAGCAGATCTCGCATGCGATCTCGCGCATCGCACACGAAATCGTCGAATCAATCGATGATGTCGCGAAGCTGGCGGTGATCGGTATCCGATCCAACGGCGACCATCTGGCCGACCGGCTGGCGAAAGAGATTCGCAAGATTGACGGACGCAAAGCGGACGTCGGGTACATGGACATTACGCTTTATCGCGACGACCTGCTGACGAATCCGGAGCATCCGGAGATCAAAGCGACGGAGATCCTTTTTCCCGTCGACGACAAGATTATCATTCTGGTGGATGATGTACTTTTCACCGGGCGGACGATCCGCGCGGCGTTGAACCAGATTCCCGATTACGGCAGGCCGCGCGCCGTGCGGCTGGCGGTATTGATCGACCGCGGCGGGCGCGAGTTGCCGATTCGCGCGGATTTTGTCGGCAAGAACATTCCCAGCAGTTCGAAGGATGACGTGAAAGTTTCGCTGGTCGAACGCGGCGGACGCGATGAAGTGTTGCTGAGCCGGGGAGCCAAGGTAGTTGCGAAGCCCAGCAAAGCGACAGCGGCGAAAGCGAGGAAAAAATGACTTTTAAGCGGCGTCATTTATTGAGCCTGGAAGAGCTTGAAGCAACCGAGATGATGACGATTCTCGAGACATCGAAGGTATTCCGCGAAGTACTCGATCGGCCGATTAAGAAGGTTGCGCCCTTGCGCGGTCTGACGGTCGCGAATTTGTTCTTCGAGCCATCGACGCGCACACGGGTATCGTTTGAATTGGCAGAGAAGCGTCTATCGGCGGACACGGTGACGTTCACGGCGGCGACATCATCGGTCAAGAAGGGCGAAACGCTCAAGGATACGGTGCGCAATCTGGAAGCGATGAAAATCGACATGGTGGTGATCCGGCATTCGTCGTCGGGTGTGCCATATTTCCTGACGCGGTTTTGCAGCTCGGGTGTGATCAACGCCGGCGACGGGCAACATGAGCATCCGACGCAGGGGCTGCTTGACATGTACACAATGTGGATGAAGTACACAAAAATCAAGGGTCTGCGCGTGGTGTTGATGGGAGACGCGAAGCATTCGCGGGTGCTGAGATCGAACATTTGGGGTTTGACAAAGTTGGGGGCTTCGGTGGCAGTCTGCGGGCCATCGACATTGTTACCGGTCGGACTGGAAAATATGGGTGTGGAAGTTTACACCGATATTGACAAGGCGCTGGATGGTGCGGATGTGGTCAATGTGATGCGAATTCAACTTGAGAGACAGCAGGCGGGACTTCTGCCGTCGCTGCGCGAGTACACTTCCCTATTTGGGATCACCAAAGACAGGCTGAAGCGTCTGAACAAGAATTACACGATCATGCATCCGGGTCCGATAAATCGCGGTCTGGAAATGGCGGATGATATTGCCGATTGCGAGCAGTCGGTGATATTGGAACAAGTAACCAACGGGGTCGCCGTGCGCATGGCAGTGTTATATCTGCTTGCCGGTGGTGAGGGGAGAAAAACCGATGAAGATTAGGCTGATCAAAAATGGGATGATCGTCTTCCCCGACAAAGCCGACCCGATGCAGGGTGACATATACATTGACGGCGAGAAGATCAAGCGAATCGAACTCAAGGGCGACAAAGGAAAGAAATCGGCGGCCAAAGCGAACTTCAAGAAAGACGAAGTAATCGATGCGGCGGGAATGCTGGTTTTCCCCGGTTTGATAGATATGCACGTTCATCTGCGCGAACCGGGTCGCGAAGATACGGAAACGATCGAGACCGGAACAATGGCAGCAGCAGCAGGCGGGTTTACGGCTGTAGCTTGCATGCCGAACACAATGCCGCCATTGGACAATCAGGAGTCGGTATTGTTCGTCAAACAGCGCGCGGTCGGGTGCAAGGCGCGGGTTTATCCGATTGGCGCAGTCAGCCGCGGACGCGCCGGCAAAGAAATGGCGGATATCGGCGAGATGGTGCAAACGGGCGCCGTTGCCGTAACCGACGACGGATCGCCGGTACATGACGCGGGAATGATGCGACGCGCGCTGGAGTACGCGGGGATGTTCGGGATCGCGGTGATCAGCCACGCGGAGGACATGTCGCTGAGCGGCAAGGGTGTGATGAACGAGGGTTACGAATCGACGCGTTTGGGGATGCACGGGATTCCGCCGTTTTCGGAGGAAGTGTGCATTTCACGCGACATCATTTTGTGCAAGTACATCGGCACGCCGCTGCATATCGCGCATGTGTCGACAAAAGGTTCGGTGGAATTGATCAGACAGGCGAAGGCGGAAGGGGTAAATGTTACTGCGGAGGCCTGCGCGCATCATTTTACGCTGACGGATGCGGAGATCGGCAAGGAATTCAGCACGAATATGAAAATGAATCCGCCGTTGCGGACGCAGGCGGATGTTGATGCGATTATCGAAGGATTGAAGGACGGAACGATCGATGTGATTGCCTCGGATCACGCGCCACATGCGCCGGAAGAGAAAGAAGTTGAATTCGATCAGGCGCCGAATGGGATTATTGGATTGGAGACTTCGCTCGGGCTGGTGGCAACATATCTGGTCAAACCAGGGCACTTGAGCTGGAATGAAGTTGCGCGCAAGATGTCGGCAGCGCCGGCAAAGATACTGCGGACGCCGGGCGGTGACCTGCGCGCGGGAGCGACTGCTGACATAACGATAGTCAATCCGAAGGCGTCGTGGACGGTCAAGGTTGACAAATTTTATTCGCGCTCGCGCAATTCGCCGTATGATGGTTGGAAGCTTCAGGGCAAAGTGAAGTTTACGATTCTGGGCGGCGAAGTCAGCTACGAGGGGTAGCAGTTCATCCGGGGATGACGAGTACGGCGCAATGAAATGGCTCGCCGATTGGAAATGATCGGCGAGCGATGAACGAGTATAATCCACACAATTAGAGCACCGCTTGTATATTCACGCAAATCGAATCGCTTGTAATTTGAGAAGTATTGTATAATCGTGACGCGATGCTTGATTTTACGCTGGAGATGTACCGCAGGCTTTGCGGAGCGCTGGCGGAGTCCGGGTACCGGTCGCTGCTAATGCGCGATTTTGCAGAAACACGGGCGGAAACCGGCAAGGCGCGGTTATTCCTGCGTCATGACGTTGACAGTATGCCCCACTCGGCGATTGACTTGGCAAAGATTGAAAAGGAGCATGGGCTGGCAGCAACTTATTTTTTCCGCTGCGTGAAATCGGCATTTGATCCGGCTGTGATAGCGACGATACATGAGATGGGCATGGAATGCGGGTATCACTATGAGACGCTTGACCGGGCCAAGGGCGATTATGAGAAGGCAATTGCGATTACGCGCGACGATTTGGCGGAGCTGCGCGCGATTGCACCGGTGACGACAATGGCGATGCATGGGAATCCGTTGACGCCGTATGATAATCGCGACTTGTGGACGAAGTATGATTATCGCGATTTTGGGATCAATCTGGAAGCGTATCAGATCATCAGCGACAAGCTCAAATATTTCAATGACACCGGGCGCAATTGGGACGAGACGCGAGGAAACTTGCTGGACATGGGAAAGACTGTGACGGAGCTAAGACTGACCGATACACCGAGTCTGATTCGATATGTGCAGAGCAATATTGAGGATGTCTGTATCAGCGCGCATCCCAACCGCTGGAGTTCAAAACCACTGATCTGGTCATACAATCTCGCCTACGATACGACCGGCAACATCGTCAAAGGACTGATTAAACTTGTCCGGAAGAAGCAGCGAATTGCACATTGAAGTTGCAGTGAGCGCGGCGGAGATTCCGGAAGGCTGGGACGGGTACGCCGGCGGGCATCCGCATGCAGCGATTTTTCATGCGCGCATCTGGCAAGTTGTGCTGACGACTTGTTACCCATATCGGTTTTTCGGCGTTTACGCGATCAACACTGAGGGCGAAATCGTCGGCGTGCTGCCAGTGTATCTGGTGGCGAGCAAATTGACGGGAAAGCGAATGGTGAGCGCGCCGTTTTCTTACATTTGCGATCCTTTGGCAGACGACGAAGCGATTGGCGGCGCACTACTCGAGAAGGCAAAGGAGATTTCGCGCGAGAATGGCGCGTCGTATTACGAACTCAAGTGTCGATTCGCGGATCCTGTGGCGGAAAAGAGTTTTGTCGAAAGCGGCCAGTTCGAGACGTATCTGCTTGATCTGATCGTTTCAGAGGAAGAAATCTGGGCGAAAACACACAAAAGCATTATCCAGCGCGGAGTCAACAAGGCGAAAAAAGAAGGGGTAGAGATCAAAGTCGGTAATGACGAGAACTGCGCAGAGATGTTTCACCATCTGAATTTACTGACGTGCCGCAAACATGGGATTCCTGCGCAGCCGCTGGCGTTTCACCGCGAGGTTTGGAATTCGCTGGCGTTGAATCAGAAGGCGGATTTTCTGTTTGCTTATTACATGGACGAGCCGATCGCAGCGATGGTGATATTTTATCACCGCGGGACGGCGACTTATATGTATGGCGCGAGCGACGAGCGATTTCTGGCGCAGAGGCCGAATCATCTCCTGTTATGGGAGGCGATTATGCGCGCGAAGGACAAGGGGATGATGACCTTTGATCTTGGGCGAGTGTCGGACGATAATCCGGGGCTGAAAGAGTTCAAGCAGCGCTGGGGCGCAGCGACAGCGCGGCTGCATTATTATTACTGGCCGGAGAAGAGAGGCGTCGGCGCAGTGAACAGAAAATCTTTGAAGTTCCGGATAACAACGTTTATGTTCTCCAAGATGCCGTTATCCGTGACGGCGCGTTTGACGTGGCTGTATAAACATCTGGCCTAAGGACTCTCGAGATTGCGCAAGCTGAAGAAGAAGATATTCAAGATGATTGCCACCAATATCGGGTGGTACAAGATCCGCATCGCGCTGTTGCGTTCATGCGGATTCGTTATCGGCAAGGATGTCTATATCGCCGATGGGCTGATTATTGTCGAGGAGTTGCTTGACCGCGAGAATGTGGTTATCGGCGACCGCGCGAGTCTTGCGCCGCGAGTGACGATTGTGACATCGTCGCATCCGAATAATTCGCGAATTCGGCCTTATGTTTCGACGCCGCGCGGGAAAGTGGTTATTGGGCAAGACGCCTGGATCGGCGCGAATGTGACGATTTTGCCGGGCGTGACGATCGGCAACGGCGCGATTGTCGGGGCCGGTAGTGTCGTGACGAAGGATGTGCCGCCTTACAAGATTGCATTTGGAATGCCGGCGCGGGTGATTGCGGATGTGGCGGTGCCGGAGGGGGAGAAGATATTGTAGCCCTCACCCCGACCCCTGCTATGTATCAAATCAATTGATATTTTCGGGTTGTGTTGTATTCGCGCTTGTTCCTTTCTTTGCCAGGGGGGCAGGAAACTCAAATTGGGACAACACCTGGTTGCCAGGTTACTTATTAATAACGATCAGCCTGCTATTCGTGGTTCCCGCAGGACGGGACCACAGGTAATCAATCCGAGGTTATTGTGATCGGGACGGCACACTCTCCAGCGTGGTTCCCGCAAGGCGGGACCACAGGGGACGGGACGCCGTTCCCGGTCCTCGTTTTATTGAACGATCTTTGCTGCGATGTCCTTAGGCTGCCGGCTTGAGGCGGTAGCTCTGTTGATCCAGCAACAGTCGGCGTGCAATCAACAGCAGTCGTCGGGCCATCGCCACAATCGCTCGTTTCGAACCACAGCGCTGACGCAGTTGTTCGTAACGCAATCTTTGTGCGGCGTCTTTGCGAATCAGTACCCAGGCCGACTCGATCAAGGAAGCCCGCAACTGCGGCTTGCCGATTCCGGTGATCCGTCCCAGACGAACTTTCTCGCCGGATGAGTATTGACTCGGAGTCAATCCGACATAAGCAGCCAGCTTGGATCCACGAGGAAAACGGGTGAAGTCGCCCAGTTCTAACAATAGTTCCATCGCCGTCAACAAACCAATCCCCGGTATGCTGCACAAGTGCTTCACCGCCTGGCCATAGCGTTCAGTTAATGACAGTTCTCTCAATAAACGTGTCTGCTGATCAATCAATTCACTGAGCATCTGATACTGCTTTAGTAAGCCTTGAAAGCTTTCCGTTTGCCAACGATCAGCAAAGCGAATCTGCCACAAATGCTGCTCGAAGGCCCGGCTCCACTTGCCGTTAATCTCCGGAAGCGGGACGCCAAAACAGGCCAGTTCACTTTTGATCCGACATTGCGTGCGGATGCGATCACCGATCAACTGCCGACGCCGACGTATCACCTGCCGGTGACGACGCGCCTCCGGATCGGGCACCCAAACCGCTTTCAACAGGCCGCGCGACAGCAGCAGCGCCAGCTTGGCGCTATCCAACCGATCCGTCTTAACGTGATTGCCGTACGTGGACGGGATCAAACTCGGCGGTGTCACAAGACACTCCGCTCCCCACGACACCAGACGATCGTAAAGCCAGAAGCCGCTGAAACCGGCCTCGTAAACCGCCACAACCTTGCCATCCGAATAGCGACCCAACACTTTCTCCAAGACCTCCCACTCCGCGACGATACTCCCCGACCATTCCTGCCGGTCAGCCGTGCGGATCGTCACGTGCCAACTCTTCTTGTGGACATCGATACCAACATAAATAGTGTTGGAATCACTTCTCGCTTCATCGTAACTTCGCATCTGAGCCTCCTGCTCGTTTGAGTTGATTGTTTGAGAGAGCTTTTTCTAACAATACAACCCGAACGGCTGAGGCTCAATCGTTTGATAACATAGTTACTCTCCCAGCGGGAGAGGGTTGAAAAAGCTAGATTCACAGAAATAGCCGACGAGACTACAAAGGGGCCTTGCTGGATTCCCGCGTGCGCGGGAATGACTTAACTCTGAGTCTGCAATATCCGGTTTAAGGATTTAGCTACCGTAAAGCACTTTTTCAACAGTCCCCAGCGGGAGAGGGGAACTGAGCCAATGCCAATTGCTCGTTTAAAGCTTGCACGACCTTTCCAGAAAGCTTGTATCTTCGGAACTGAAATCTTATGGTATCAATGGTATTTGACGGAAGAGTCTTCCCTATTTTGTTAAAAGGGTCAGAAATTCGGAAGTGATGAATTCGGGGGAAAAGTTCTTCTGCACTGATTGGCGGCCGGATGCGGCGATTGAATTCAATAGTGATTTGTCGGTGAGGAGTTTGCGGAGTGCGTCGGCGAGCGAATCGACACTTCGCGGTTCGACGAGCATACCGTCGAAACCGTCTTTGCTGATGATATCGGCGATGCCGCCGGAGTTAGCGCCGACAGCAACGCAGCCACACATCATGGCTTCGACTAACATCAGACCAAAACCTTCGCGTTCGGAGACAAGGCAGACTATTTCGGAAGCGCGGTAGCGATCCGCTAATTCAGCCTGCGTGACCGGCGGGAGGAATTGGACGCGATCGGCGAGCTGCAGATCGGAGGCGAGCGCTCGGAGGGCAGATTCTTCCGGACCGTTGCCGTGCAAGTCGAGGGTGCAAGCGACGCCCTCGGATTTCAGCTTGTGAATCGCGCGAAGGAGGATGTCGAGGTTTTTTTGCCTGGTGTAGCGCGAGGCGCTGATGATACTGGCCGTACGACGGATGTGGCTGGGATCGAAGAATATTTTGGCGGTGTCGACGATTAAAGGGGCGACGGCGATTTTTTCGGAGAACTCCTCCCCTATCGATTCGACGAGGTTGTTTTTCAAGAATGATGAAACGACGTTGATGCGTTTGGCTTCGGAAAAGACGCGCTTTGCCATCGGTTTCAGGAAGGACATTTTCTGGAGCAAATGGATGTCGGTTCCATGACAGGTGACGACGAAGGGAACGCCGGTTTGAGCGGAAGTTTTTCGGGCAACGATGCCGCCGGGAATCCACCAGTGTGACCAGATTGTCAGCGGCCGGATTTCGCGGGCGACTGAACCAGCCTTATCCAGGTATTTTTTGAGAAATTGCTGTGCGAGAAAGGGCGATCCGAGGACGCGCTTGTGCATTTCTCCGCGATAGGCGAGGGTTTCTTTTTCGTCTGCGGCGTAACGAAACCGGTGGACGTGGAGGCCATTAACCAACTCGTACTCGGGCAGTCCGGCATCGTGCGGCACGACGAAATGCAGGTCAAGTCGGCGGACCAGGCTCTGGTAGAGCGGTTGAAACCCGATTCCCGAAATGTCGTTCAGGAACCGGGGGAAGTTGTGCGTTAGAACGAGAACGCGCGGACGCGGCTGCGATACCATGTCGCGTTACTCCAATATCCGGCTCAGTCGTTTTCGCTTGAGTCGCCGGAGGATGGCGGCAGCTCGCGGACTTTTATCGTCAGCGGACGATCCGGAATGTCGGCACCATTTTGACGGGGCGCGTTGGTGTCGCCAGACGGTGATTGCTCGCCGGACGACGGCGGATTGTTGATTGGGCGGGCACGACGCGGGCGTCTCCCGCTGCGGTGCTGGAATTGTCTACGCGGCTCATCCGGAGATTGATCCTGGTCGCCAAGCTGAAGTCCCTGCGGTTCATTTGCCGGTTCGTTGGCGGGCTCGTCAGTTCTGGGTTCCGGATCGCTATACGTTTCGCGCGGCTCGAAGTCAGGCGAAGGTGCCACGACCGGAATCGGACTTGGTGTAGGGTTTGATTCGATTGCCATTGTCGGTTGCTCTTCGGACTCTACCGGGGCAGCGGTTTCGCGCGTCTCGGGACGCGGCTGACGGTCTGGCCGGCGGTCGCGGTCGCCGCGTTGCGGGCGGCGATCATCGCGTCCACGGCGGCCATCGGGGCGACCCTCGCGACGCGGTTCTCTTGGTTCACGCGGCTCGCGGACCTGCTCAGCGCGAGGTTCGCGGACTTCTTCACGCTTGGTCTCACGCGGTTCGCGGGGCGGCCGGGTATCGCGGGAATCGCGGCGGCGCGAGTCGGGCCGGACATCGCGACGTTCGGGCCGGCGGGATTCGCTGCGATCCTGGGGGCGCTCGTCACGACGTTCGTCGCGGCGATCATCGCGGCGGTCATCGACACGCTCTTCACGCGGTTCGTAGTAGCGATTTTCGGACTCGTCGTGCTGGAGGCTCCCGCGGATGCCAGAGCGACGGCTGAGCTCATCGAGAAGGCGCTGATTTTGGGTTTTCATTTCGGAAAGCGAGTCGCGCAAATAAACGAGCGCCTCGGTTATGATGCCCATGACAAAGGTTACCAGCGCCGCGAGTTCAAAGAGAATGACCGCGTAGAGCAACGGGCGGTAGCCGTTGTGTTCGACGAATCTTAAGTAGAATGCCACGCCGGCAATAAGTACTCCGATAAAGAAGAACCACAGGGCGGCTCTTCCGAAAAGATGCATCGGATCACCAAAGACGGAGACCTGGAATTTGACTGCGATGAGGTCGGTGAGTCCTTTGAGAATGCGGGACTTTCCGGCGAATTTGCTTTTGCCGGAGTGACGTTTTTGCAGCGTGACCGGAACTTCGCGGACGACGTAGTCTTTGGTGGCGGCGAATGCGGCCAGGTAGCGGTGCCAGCCTTCGCGCATGGTTGGGAATTCGCTGTAAACTTCACGAGTAAACGCCTTGACTGAATTCATGTCAGAGACTTTGAGTTTCGGGAACAGCATCCGGGTCATGATATTGTAGATCCAGGAGACGAGCCATTTGCCGTATTGGCCCTGTTTTTTTCCGCAGACCATGTCGGCGCCGTTGTCGATGGCTTCGACCATCTTGGGGATATCGCGCGGGTGGAATTGGAGATCGGCTGGATAAAATACCAGGATATCGCCACGAGCCTGCGCGAAGCCTCTGGTAAGGGCAGTTGTGAGTCCAAGTCGGACGCGGTTTTTGACGATGCGGACCCAGCGATAGCGACGCATAGCGTCGACCATTTTTTGTTCGGTGCGGTCAGTTGAGCCGTCATTGACTAAGACGACCTCCACTCCGTATTTCATGAGCGCAATGACCTTGGCGAGTTCCTCGGTCAACGGCTCGATGTTGCCCTCTTCATTATGGGCAGGAATGACGATCGAGACTTTGGTATAGTTAGTATGTCTTCCGTTCATTGTTTTCGTCTTTCAAGTTGATTGATCGTGTTTTCGAGGCGCGGGTCGTTTCGATAGAGACCACGGACCTTCTTAAAGTATACGAGCGCAGAATCGAAATAGGCGGCATTCGTCTGCGCTCCCCCGAGCGAGAGGAAGCAGTTTGCGATGGCAATTGCGCTCTGGGCGTCGCCGCGCGAGAACTCCTGCACTTTGCGGTAGTACTCGATAGCGCGTTCCCAATTGTCCTGCGAGTTGAGGGCGTCTCCGACATACATGTTGGCTGAGAAGTTCGGGATGCCGCTGTCGAGGTAGCGGCGCATGTAGAATTCGGCAGAATCGGCGCGATTTGCGGCGATGTAAGACTGCGCGATTTCGTAGTCGGTCGGGACATAACTCTTGATTGCGGCGTTTGGCGAAGCGTCCACAATGTTGTAGACCTTGACCGGCACACCGCGCGCGAAGTAGCGGGTGACAAATTTGGCCCGGTTCATCAAGTCCGGATATTGTTCGCGGGCGAATTTTTCGTTGCCTTCGTCCATTGCAATGTGCGTCATCGGGTATTTCGAGAAGAAATCCTTGTCGACATTGACGACGCCGAACATGTGAATGACGGCGCCAAATTTGTTTTCGAGCGTAAAAGCCGGAGCATAGGGTCCGGTGATGACTGCGCCTTTGCCGAGGATGGCCGCCAAATCGCGGTCGGCTGACACCAGGCTATACTGACGCCGGCCGGTCCAGGTCACAAAATTGGCGATATTCAAGCCGAGCACGACAACTACCAGCACTCCGGCGATGATGACGCCAAATGAAGCAGCCTTGCGAAACGAGGCCGCAAGCGCCGTATAGGCGAAAGCGATGACGGCGCCAACGGCGATGAATATCATCCCGGCGGCAAACGGGGACTTGCCAATAAAGGGTTGGCTAGTCGGCGCACCATCTTTCACAGTCAGGGTCAGCGCGATCAAAGCGATCAGAGGCAGGAGCCACAAGCCCCAAGAGGCGAGCAGAACCGGCAATCGAACTGTGCGTTCGACGGCTTTCTTTGCTTGCGGGCGGGCGGATTTCAGAAACTCGATCATGTAAGCCAGAGCGATTGCAGCCAAAGCAAAAGCGGGAAACATGATGGTGGTCTGATAACGGAGCGGGCGGTAATTCCAAGGAAAGAGGGAGACATATCCGGCGCCAAACCAAACCAATACCAGCAGCCAGCCGGTATTGAAATCGCCGAATAGTTTTTTGTCCCGGGATTGCGCCACCGCGAACCAAGTGAGGATTCCGGCGCCGCCGATGAAAGCGAGGATGGTGATGATCGGCATTTTGGTGAAGAACTGTGCGTCCCACAACAAGGTCATCAATTGGTAGAGGAAGTCGTTCGGCGAATCGAGCGCTTTGGGTGCGCCATAGAGGCCGAAAGCCTGCTCGGTCAAGTAGCCGGCAACCTGGCTACGAGAAGGCAGGTATACGGCGACGAGGTAAACAATCGCCGTGAACAGATAGCCGCCACCGAACCAGATGGCGTTCTTAAGTGCGGCTTTCTTCGTTTCGTTGTCATTCAAGTATTTCATGAGGAAGACAACGAGGAAGACACCTGCCATGAAAAGCGCGATCATTTTGCCGAAAAATGCCGCGGCAGCGCAGGCAATACCTGCGAAGATATAGAAAAGGGACTTGGCTGGCCCCTTGGAAAAAAGGTAGACAGAAAGGCAAATCCAGAAGTTCTGGGCGCCTTCGAGGAACGGCGTCCGGCCAAACCACAGCATGGTGAAATCGAAGCACGCGAAAGCGGCAAACAACAGAGCCGCGAGGCGGGAGCCGAAGTTCTTGATGGCAAGAGCAAGCAGGAGAATAGCGGCGAGGTTGAAGACAACGGCTACGCCGTTTTCTGCCGCACGCCCGGTGCCAAAGAGATTAAAGACTATCAGTGCGAGGAAGTTCTGACTGGATTTTTGCCATTGGGCAAAGCGCGGATCACCGTAGGGATTGGCCGAGCCGTGATCGACGCTGTTTTTGGCAAAGTAGTTGTACTGCGGCGGATCGGTCGAGAAATCCTGGGACTTAGTAATTCCGGCGGGCGGATCGGCGTCGAGATAAGCGACCCGAAATGTCAGTCCACATAATAGAATGATGCCGAGCAGCAAGAAAAAGGCTTTCCCTGCTACAACGGCATCAATTTTATCAACGACCTTTTTCAAACGTTAGAACCTACTTGAACTCTTTGATTTTGTCAGCCACGTACCGAATCTGTTCTTCGGTAAGTTCGGGGAACATCGGCAAGCTGACAATTTCCTTTGCGACTGTCTCGGTGACAGGATATTCGCCTTCGCTAAGTCCGAGGAAACGATAAGCTTTCTGCAGGTGGACAGGGATCGGATAGTGAATTAGAGCACTCACACCCTGCTGACCGAGAAAGGTAATCAAATCTTCGCGGCGTTTATGGCGAACGACATAGAGATGGAAGACGCTCTTGCAGCCGTCGGCCTCAGTCGGGATGATGACGTCGGCGCCGGCGAGATATTTCCGGTAGAGTTCGACGTTTTTGCGTCGGCTTTCATTCCACTTGTTGAGGTGCTTGAGTTTGACATCAAGGACGGCGCCCTGAATGCCTTCCATGCGATAGTTATACCCAATCACGTCATGATAGTATTTTTTTGCCGATCCGTGATCGCGAAGTTTGCGAATCTTGGCGGCCAAGTCGGCATCGGATGTTGTGATTGCACCGCCTTCGCCATAAGCGCCGAGATTTTTACCCGGATAGAACGAGAAGCAGGCCATCAGTCCCATGCTGCCGGTGCGCTTGCCTTTATAGGTGGCGCCGTGCCCTTGCGCCGAGTCCTCGATCACCGGGATTCCGTGTTTTTTGGCGATTTCGAAAATCGGGTCCATATCGGCGGGTTGTCCGTAGAGGTGAACCGGGATGATCGCCTTGGTGCGACGGGTGATTTTGGCTTCGAGCTTAGCGGGATCAAGATTGTAGGTTTTTTCATCGCAGTCAACCAAAACCGGACGGGCACCGGTGTAGCTGATAGCTTCGCAGGTGGCGATAAAGGTGTTGGCGGCAGTGATGACTTCATCGCCGACGCCGATGTCGAGCGCCAACATAGCAAGATGCAAAGCTGTTGTGCCGGTGTCGACCGCCACACAATCAGCCGCCTGGCAGTATTTGGCGAAGTTTTTTTCGAACTCGTAAACATATTTGCCCAGGACGAACGCGGCATCGGCACAGACACTCTGCATAGCCGGGTCGATCTCATGTTTAATCGACTGGTACTGAGCTTTCAGATCTAAGAATGGAACTTGCATAATAACTCCTCGGTGCAAAACGAAGGCGGAAGTTATGTAATTGGGAGTGTATTGTCAAGGCTGGCCGTGCGGCTAAACTGCCGGGGCTGTCCCCGAAGTTCAATTCAGCGACCGCCGACCATTAGTTGTAGTCGAGAAGCAACAATCCCACCGCAAGCGGCCTGTCGAAGCTGGATTCCCGCATGCGCGGGAAAGACTTAACTCCGAGTCTGCAAACCATTGGTGAGTAATTTATCGAGCGCGATACAGTTTTTCAACAGTCCCCAAGCGGTGGGGCACCCGACTCGGTCTTGATTTGTGAGACAGCCCTCCCCATCTGACGGTGCTGAAAGCAAATGAATGAAACTTGTGTGGTGGGAAGGCGTTATAAAACCTGATTGCAGGAAGATTTGGAATATGTTAGAGTCACAGCGATCATGAGTACCAACGACATCGGCGCAGCTTCAAGTAGTCTCGCAACAGGAGGAGAGCGTATTTCATCACTTATCCGCAGCGGACTGCGCTACTTTCGGCTTGCCGTCGTTGCCGTTATATTGGCGTTTCTGATCAAGATATTGCTGGTTGAGGCGTACAATATTCCATCGGAATCGATGGAAAACACGCTATTGGTGGGCGATTTTCTGATTGCCGACAAATTGACATATGGTCCCCGCCTGCCGATCCTCGGCATTAGGTTGCCGGCGCTGCGCGATCCGAAGGTCGGCGATGTTGTGGTTTTTCGTTTTCCAGACAATCCGAGCAAGAATTTCATCAAGCGAGTAGTAGCGAAGGGCGGGGACGAAGTTCAATTGCTCGACAAAGCGGTCTATGTCAACGGCAAAGTAGTGGATGAATCGCGATATGCGGTTCACTCGGATTCGTTGATCATACCAGCCGGGACAACCCAGCCACGGGATAATTTCGGACCGGTGACTATACCATATGGCCATTATTTCGTTTTGGGGGACAACCGGGATAATTCTTCGGATTCGCGTTTTTGGGGCACTGTGCCGCGAGATCATATTTCCGGAAAGGCGATTCTCATACACTGGTCGCTGAAACCAGACGAAAACGCTCCTTCAATTACATGGTGGAATCCGATTTCCGTATTAGGTGCAACTGCGTATCATATATATCATCTTCCAGAGCGAGTTCGCTGGGACCGGTTGTTTCATACAATTAATTAGGAGAAAACATGTCAAATACCACCGGGGCACGCAAGAGCAGACCGGAACATAAACGCCCATCGGCAATAGCATCAACTTTGGGGACGGTAAAGTCGTTGGCGCTGGCGTTCATTATGGCGCTGTTGATTAAACACTCGGTTATCGAGGCATATAATGTTCCGACGAGTTCGATGGAAGATACGATCCTGGTCGGCGACTTTCTGCTGGCAAACAAGTTTCTCTACGGGATTCACATTCCGTTGACCAATATCACAATCGCGGGAATTCGCAATCCGGAGCCGGGTGATATTGTGGTATTCAAATTTCCGGGAGACTCGACGACGAACTATGTCAAGCGCTGCATCGCGGTCGGAGGGCAAGTCGTGGAGTTGCGGGAAAAGCAACTTTTCGTGGACGGGAAGCAGATACCGGATTGGCAGTTTCTTAAGCACGAGGATCCGAATATTGACAAAAAGCGGGATACGTTTGGACCCTACCGAGTTCCGCAGGGGACCTATTTCATGATGGGTGACAATCGGGACAATTCGTACGACTCGCGATACTGGGGGCCGGTGCCGCAAAGATTCATACTTGGAAAGGCACTCGTTGTCCACTGGTCGTGGGGCGCCGCGCCGGATGCCAATGCGCCGAAAATCGACTGGATGAATCCAATTACGTGGCCAAGCGGGTTCTGGTACAATTTTATCCACTTCCATGAACGTGTCCGTTGGGAGCGACTGGGGCAAGTACTGAGTTGATCTGGACAGGTGACAGATTTGTCTGCAGATAACAGAACTTAGTAGACCTTGTAACTCTTCTGGTTGAGTCGCCTTGTGAAAAATTTCGCAAAAAAGGGTTGACTTTCTCTTATATATCAATAAGTTTGTCGACGAGGTATAGGTGATCTTGAGATTGGTATGTCTGTAAGCATAGAAGTAGACGGGATTGCGAAGAGTTTTGGAGACCGTAAGGTTCTCAAAGACATAAACTTTGCGCTCTCGGCGCCAAATTCGGTCGGAATTACCGGGCACAACGGTTCCGGCAAGTCGACTCTGATGAAGATACTGGCCCAGATCCTCTCCCCTACCCGTGGAAAAGTGACCGTAAAACAGGATGGTCAGCCTTTGGCGTTTGACCGGCACGCGGAAGTGATCAAGATGGTCGCTCCGGAAATGGCGCTTTATGAGATGCTAACTGCCTACGAAAACATGCAGTTTTTCGCCAAGTTGGCCGAGGCGCCGATGCCGCGCACGGAGCAAGATAGGCTTTTGGATCTGATGGGACTGGCGGGTCGTGGCGATGATATGGTGGGAGCGTATTCATCGGGGATGAAGCAGAGGTTGAAATACGCGGTAGCATTATTGGCGAAGCCGGATATTTTGCTACTGGACGAACCGACTTCCAATCTTGATGACGAGGGCAAGGCTATAGTCGTTGAGATCATGGAGAGGCAGAAACAAGACAAGATATTGATCATCGCCACCAACGAGCATGAGGACCTGGGACGTGTCGCGAGCATTGTCGAGTTGGGCTAGCAAGTCCGTCGCGGTCCTGATGAAGGACATGCGGACGGAGTTGCGGACGCGATATGCGCTCAACGCGCTCTTTATGTTCGCGTTTACAACACTGGTGGTCATAAGTTTTTCACTGGGGCAGGTATCGTTGAGTACGTCGGTCCATTCTGCGCTTTACTGGATCGTGCTGTTTTTCTCGGCGACGTCGGCGTTGGGGGGAGTATTTATCAAAGAGGAAGACACAAAGACGGCGCAGACCTTAAGAATGTACGCCCGACCGTCGATAATTTACACTGGCAAACTGATTTACAACACTTTCCTGCTGTTCGTGTTGTGTTTGCTAATAACGCCTCTTTTTGTAATTTTTATGCATGTAAACGTGCCTGATCCCGTACTATTCGGGGTGATCGTCACGTTGGGTGCGATCGGACTTGCAGGCGCAACAACGATAATAGGAGCGATCGTCGCCAAGGCGAATGTTCGCGGAGCTTTGTTTGCAGTTCTTGCTTTCCCGGTACTGTTGCCGCTGTTGGTAGCGGCGATCTCCGGCACGAATTCCGCGCTGAGCAACGAAGGTTGGGCAGGCGCGGAAAATGACATTAAACTATTGGCTGCCTACGCGGTTATAATGATTACTGCATCAGCGGTCTTATTTGACTTTGTTTGGAATGGTTAAACGGATACTACAGATTGCATTGTTCCTGATTCTGACCGGGGTGATCTGGTTCAGTTTTACGACGCCGGCGCCGCAGCAGCAAATCGGCGAGGCATCGCGGATTTTCTATTATCACATTCCGGTGGCATGGTTGACGGTCGTGGCCTATTCGATAAATTTGATTTTCTCGATCAAGTACTTGAAGACCAAGGCTGAGATCGACGATTACCGTGCGTTGTGGGCGGCGGAAATCGGGACGATGTTTTGCGTGCTGGCGACGATCAGCGGATCGCTGTTCGCGAAGGTGACGTGGGGGATATATTGGAATTGGAGCGAGCCACGCATGCTATCGATATTTGTATTATTGATGATTTACGGAGCATACCTGGCGTTGCGCGGGGCGACTTCGAGTCCCGAGCGGCGCGGCACGATGGCGGCGGTTTATTCGATATTCGTATTTCCGACGGTGCCATTTTTCATTTTTGTGATGCCGCGCATGATGGCGTCGCTGCATCCGTCGGATTCAGTCGTTGATTCCAATCTGAGGTTTCAGATGGCAGGCGGCGTCGGCTGGATATTTTTCATATCGTTGGCGGCGTTTACTGCCCTATTTTTCTGGCTGTACACTTTGGGAATCAGAATTCACCGCGTAAAAATATCTCGAACGGAGTAATCGATAGATGGAGACTTCGAACTATACGGTTCTATTCGCGAATCTGGTAATATGGGCAGGGATATTCCTGTTTCTTTTCCGATTGGATAAAAAAGTTAAGGATATGGAGAAGATGAAATGAAAGTCAAACTGATCCTGGCGACCGTAATCGTCGTGAGCGTGGCAGCGTGGGGGTTTTCGTCCTTCACGAAGTCCATGACCTCATACGTCGATTTCGGCGAAGCGCAAAAGCGCGCATCACGCGTTCAGGTGATGGGCGCCGTCGATCATGATAAGGTCAGCTACGACGTTGACAAGCAAACGCTGGAATTTGAGATCACGGACGAAGCCGGTGTGGCGATGACGGTGCGTTACGACGGCACCATGCCGGGGAATTTTTCCCAGGCGTCTCATGCAGTTTGCATCGGCAAGTACAACGGCAAAGTATTTGAAGCGGAGCAGTTGTTGATTAAGTGTCCTTCTAAATACCAGGGAGAAGAGGGTTAATATGCCGATAGGAAATACTCTTCTTGCCATAGCTTGTGCGACAGCGCTGGTGTCGCTGGTCGGTTACGGCATGACATTATTCAATCGCGACACGATGGTTTCGTTGGCGCGCAAGTCATATTACGTCTTTGCGGCGGCGACGATACTGATGTGCGGATATTTGATGATGCAGATCATCAACCATAACTTCGCGCTCGAATACGTACACGATTACTCATCCAGAGATCTGGGGATGGGTTTCTTGATTTCGACTTTCTGGGCCGGACAGACTGGTTCGTTCTCGCTCTGGCTTTTGTTCATAACGATCATCGGAATCTTCCTGATTCGCAAGGAGACTGAGAATCACTCGGCGGTGATGTTCTTTTACATGCTGGTGATTTCGTTCTTCCTGACGCTGCTGGCGGCGCGTTCGCCGTTCACTTTGATACCGGCAGAGTTTTTGGCCCAATTCCCGGGCGGTGTACCGCCGGATGGACAGGGACTTAATCCTTTGCTGCAGAATTACTGGATGGTGATTCATCCGCCGATCGTGTTCATGGGCTTTTCCCTTTTGGCGGTGCCGTTCTCATATGCACTGGGCGCGCTGGCAAAGAACAATTTCCGCGATTGGGTAAAGAACGCTTTCCCATGGACGGCGCTGGCGTCGTTCTTCCTTGGGACAGGCATCTTCATGGGCGGATACTGGGCGTACGAGACGCTCGGATGGGGCGGCTATTGGGCTTGGGATCCGGTTGAGAATACTTCGCTGATTCCCTGGATGCTCAATTTAGCGTTGATGCATGGATTGTTGATCGAGAGAAATAAGGGAGTATTCCGCAGATCGAATATGGTGCTGGCGATATTCTCGTTCTTGCTGGTCGTTTACGGCACGTTCCTGACGCGCTCGGGGATATTGGCGGACTTCTCGGTGCATTCGTTCACCGATCTGGGAATTTCGGGTTACTTGGTGTTCTTCATGCTGTTCTTCCTTACGCTATCGGTTGTACTCTTGGTAGTCCGGTCAAAGACAGCAAAAACGGGCGCGGGGATAAAGGACCCGTATTCGGTTGATTTTGCGATAGCGGTCGGGATCTTTTTCCTGACGTTACTTTCGATATTGACGTTGATTGGCACCTCCGCGCCGCTGATTACGCGCATATTCGGCGAAGCGGCGAATGTGTCGATGGACTTTTACAATAAGACTGCCTTGCCGATGGCGGTGATACTGGCGTTGCTGGCCGGAATATCGCCATTCCTCGTGAGCAAGGACCGTTCGTGGCCGACGCTGTTTAAGCGCCTGACGCCGGCGCTAGCATTGTCGTTAATCAGCACGGTTGTGGCGATGGTATTTGGCGTCACGCAAGTTATGTATTTGCTGATGATTCTGATGGCTTCGTTTGCGTTGTTCGGAAATTTCTTCGTGATCTTTCTGCAGCCGGGCAAAGTCGGACTACGCATTGGCGGGTTCGTTACGCATATGGGTTTTGGCATCATGATGGTGGGGATTGTGATTTCATCGGCATTCTCGCAAACCGAGACGGTGAATCTATACAACGGCCAAGGCGCCGTGAAGTCGTTCGAATATGCCATTTCGTACAGCGGCATGGAAGGCGACGTCATGAACAAGGACAATGCGGTTCACTTGCAGGTGCAGGATGGACATTCGGAGTTCCACGCCGATCCGAAGATGTTTATCGCGAAGGAAAATCAGGGGATGATGCGCAAGCCGTTTATTCGGAAGTATTTCCTGCACGACCTTTACCTTTCGCCACAACAGCAGCAGAATGTTGGTGACGGCGACAAGATGGTCCTGACCAAGGGCGAGGTCAAGCGCATCGGCGAGTTTGACGTGAAGTTCCTGAACTTCGACATGGGCAACCATAGCGATCCGAACACCATGCAGGTGGGCGCGATTATGGAAGTCACGAAGAACGGACAGACGCAGACCGTAACTCCGAAGGTTGCGTTTACGCAGAGCGGCAAGCAGTTTATCAAGGCCGATATGCCGGAAGGTCAAGGCTTGGTCATGTTGCAGGATATTCAGGCTGATGCCGGTGCGGTGTCACTTCAGTTTGCCGGCGTGCCGGGAATGGATGTGATTGATTTGCTGGTGCTGGAAGTTTCGAAGAAGCCATTGATCAATCTCGTTTGGGTTGGTTTGATCATGGTGGTTCTGGGCACATTCGTTTCGTTTATTCGACGCCGGAAACTGCAGTTCGCAGCAGTGCAGAATTACTCGATACCGGAAGCAACGCCGAGCCGTTCGCTGTCGGGATTGACCGAATAATTGCGGCTTGATTGGATAGTCAATACAGGGCGACGGCAGCGGCCGCCGCCCTTTTTATTATCGCTAAATCGAGGGCAATATCTGATTGTCGGTTCGGAAGAACTTCCCTATCATCACGCGCCTTATGACAACAAGTTTAGAATTTCGCAAGGTCGCCGATGCGGCGATTGATTATCTGCTGGAGACTTCGCCGGTTCGCGCCACGCAGGCGGGGTTGCATGATTACGATGGGTTGCTTGATTCGGCGGATGCCGAGTTTCGGATGAAGCGGGACGCGAAGTTGATCGAGTTTGTCGAGCAGCTTGAGGCGGTTGACATAAACAGGCTGAGTCGCGACGATGAATTTGACCGTGAAATTTTGATCGGAAACCTGCGCGCTGAATACACCTACGACAAGATATATCGCCGCTGGGATCGTGATCCGACGCTGGCGCTGGAGATCGCGCTATACGGTTGTTTGGCGCTGATCATGCGCGATTTTGCGCCAAGCAAAGTGCGTATGGAGAGCCTGGTCGGTAGGGTAAAAGCGATACCTCGGTTACTGGAAGAGGCGAAAATCAATCTGGCGCGCGAGCACGAAGCACCGACGGTTTGGGCGGAGATGGCGGAAGATCTTTGCAAGTCGGCAGAAGGATTTCTTGATTCGCTGGTCGGAGATAGAGGAGCGATTCCAGCGCAAACTGAAGAGTTGGCCGCAGCGGCGCTGGATGGCAAGACTGCAATTAGCGAGTATGAAGCATTTTTGAAGACACAATTGACCAATCGTTCGCGCGGGTCGTATGCGCTGGGATGGGATGCGTTTGAATCGCTGCTCAGCGACCAGCACGGTTTGACGATGAGTGCGGAAGAATTAGTTGGATTTGGCGAGTCAGAAATCGACGACATTAAGGCGGAGATGGCGCGGGTGGCCGGAGAAATCGATTCCGCACGAAGCGTTGACGAAATTTTGAAGGAATTGAAGGAAACAGCACCGTCCAGCAACGATCTGTTGTCGGTCTACGCCGGGTATGTCAAGAGTTCGGAGAATTTTCTGCGCGAGAAGGGATTGATGACTCTGCCTCCGGACATGGAGTTGGAGGTCGTGGAGACGCCGGAATTTGTGCGGCATACTTATCCGTTTGCGGCATACTCGCCCCCTGCCCCGCTTGATCCGAGCCAGAAAGGGATGTTCTGGGTGACGCCGGTGGCGGCAGATTTGACCGGCGAGGAGCTTGCGGCGGCGTTACTTAAGCACAACCCTTATCAGTCGCATTTAATTGCCTTGCATGAGGGCTTTCCGGGGCATCACGTGCAAATGACGATTGCGGGCCGGCACGCCTCGCGGACGCGCAAGTTATTTGACTCCAATGTCTATTTGGAGGGTTGGGCGCTGTATTGCGAGGAGCTGATGTGGGAGCAGGGATATTTCACCGACCCGCGCTACCGGCTGATGCAACTGAATTTGGAGCTTTGGCGGGCGTGTCGCGTGGTCATCGACGTTAAGCTGCACACGAGCCAAATGTCCTTTACCGAGGCGGTAAATCTGCTTGTAGAAACAGCAAAATTTGATAAGCTAAGTGCGATTGCGGAAGTGAAGCGTTATTCGCAATCACCGACCCAACCGTTGAGTTATCTGGTCGGCAAACGGCAAATAATGGATCTTCGCGCCGACTGCCGCAAGGCGTGGGGTGCGCGATTCTCTTTGCGCGAATTTCACGACCGTTTGTTGGCGCTGGGGTCAGTACCGCTCAGCTTGGCAAGGAGAGCTTTGCTGGAACATTTGTAGTCACGAATAGGTTTACTCATTTGATAGATTGATTTAGTTAAGGAAGGAGTTTTCATGTCGAATGCAACAGCAGTATCAGATGCGACTTTTGAAGCCGAAGTTGTCAATAGCAGCGTACCGGTAATAGTGGACTTTTGGGCCGAATGGTGCGGCCCTTGCCGGATGATAGCGCCGATTTTGGACGAGATTGCCGCGAGCTATGCGGGTCGCTTGAAGGTTGTGAAGGTCGATGTCGATTCGAACAGCCAGACGGCTTCACAGTTCAGTGTGATGTCGATACCGACGTTGTTGTTCTTTAAGAACGGCAAGGTTCAAGACCAGGTTGTGGGCGCTTTGCCGAAGAAGATGCTGCAGGAAAAGGTCGAGAAATTTCTGGCATGAGCGAGTTCAAAAACCCGAGTCACGAGGAAATCGTCGAAATCCTAAAGTCCGCCAAGCGAATAGCGGTAGTTGGGATGTCGTCCAAACCGGAGCGCGCATCGCACGGGGTTTCGCAACACTTGATTAGTCGCGGATATGAAGTGATCCCGGTGAATCCACTGGAACCAGAGGTTCTCGGGTTGAAGTCGTACGGCAGTCTGAGGGACATTCCGGGGGCGATTGACATCGTCGACGTATTCCGGCGGTCAGATCAGACGGACCCGATTATTGACGAGGCGATCGCGATCAAGGCGAAGGTTCTGTGGCTTCAGGAGGACGTTATAAACGAATCCGGGGCAGTGCGGGCGCAGGAAGCCGGACTGAAGGTCATTCAGGACCGCTGTATCGCCAAGGAATTGATGCGGTTATAAAGCTGCGTAGGAATGAACAAAGCCGCTACCGCATTTTTTTGGCAGTAGCGGCTCATTTTTTCTTGCTATTGTTTCGCGTCGATTGTTTTAGAGTAGAACAAATAGACGCTGCTTACTTGCCAAAACTGACGTAAGTTATTATACTCAAGCGCGTAAACTACCGATACGTATTACAGGCACAGTCATGATTCGCAACAGTACTTATCAAGAAACCTCATTCGGATTCCAGCAAGGGATAACTCCGGGGATAAAGTATCTCCTGATTGCGAATGTCGGCGTGTTTCTGCTGCAAATGATTGCGCCGGTGTTGCGCCTCGAACGGAATCTGGGGTTGGTGCCATACGCGATCGTTCATTCGCTTGCCGTTTGGCAGGTGGTGACGTACATGTTCCTGCACGGCGGGTTCATGCACATTTTCTTTAATATGTTCGCGTTATATATGTTCGGCACGGACCTGGAGCGACAATGGGGAACGCGCGAATTTCTCAAATTTTATTTTGTCACGGGCATTGGTGCGGCGGTAATAACGTTCCTACTTCAGGTCAACAGCACGATTCCAGTGATCGGCGCTTCGGGAGCGATTTACGGAGTGCTGGTTGCATTTGCGGTGCTGTATCCGAATCGATTGGTCTATATTTGGTTTCTATTTCCGATAAAAGTAAAGTACCTGGTGATGGCGCTGATCGGACTGGGCGTACTGGCATCGTGGAGCCAGCAGAGCGACGGCATCGCGCATTTCACTCACCTTGGCGGCGCCTTGATAGGGTACTTGTACCTCAAGGCAGACTGGCGGATGGTTCACCGGCTCGCACCGCTGAAGAAAGTATTTCGCCTCCGGCGAAAGGGACCGAAGCCGGTTAACACGACCCGGCAGCCTGATGAGCTGATGGATGAGGTTGATCGCATACTCGACCGAATCACTGAGTTAGGCGGATATGAAAACCTGAGCGAGCGTGAGAAGAAGGTTCTCGAGAGCGCCTCGAAAAAGCTATCGGAGCGACAGAAATGACAATACGCAAAAAGATATTAGTAGCTGACGCCTCGGAGACGATTATCGCCGTCTGCCGGAAATTACTTACGCAGAATGGCTATGACGTTACGCTTTTCCAGGACGGCACGAAGGCGCTGGAGGAATTGAAGCGGGCGGAATACGATTTGGCTGTGATAGCGACTTCCACCCAGACCTGCAGCGGATATTTCATCGTTGAAGAACTGAAGAAGGACCGCGTGAAGGCGCAGATGCCGATTCTGATGCTGCTGGGGAGCTCGGAGCTTCTCGACACCCGGGAGTTAGTGCAGATCGCGCCAAACGAGACATTGAGCAAACCGTTTTCGCCGCAGGAGTTGTTGTTCAAGATCGACAAGCTGTTCAAGATCGGCGCCACAGGCGCGAGCGACGAGCCGGCGAATGACATTGAAAGCCTGCTTGCCGACGACGAGAACAGCTTTGAAAAGAAGATTTCGAGCGCGACCGACAAGATATTTCTGAGCATGCTCAAACAGAGCACGACGGACCAGCCGAAAAAACGCGAGCGGCCGAAAATCGACAAGTTGGATTTGACCGAAGACCAGTATGACGTTGAGGCCGCTCGGCCAGAGTCGAAGGAAGAGGACTCGCCGCATGATTATGATTGGTTCATTCGCGAAATGGGCGGCGAAGAACACCGCAAGACAGAGGCCAAGCCGTTTATTCCGCCGGGCAATACGGGCAAATTCCAGGTGGAGGAGATCGGAACCACTAAGATTTCGCTTAATCAACTGAAGAAGATGCAGCAAGCAGAGGAAGACATCAAGACGAAGGTCTATATCGAAAAACTCAATGCGCCGCTGGAAGCTGATACGGATTTGAGCGGGATGGGACGCAATGATTCCGGCAAAATCGATGTTAAGACCCAGTTCCTGCGGTTCTTTGCGGAAGCCCTGGCGAAGGAAATTGTGAAGGGTGTCGATTTCAATAAAGTGCTCACGCGCATCGAAGAGCTGACAAATGTGAAGCAAGAGAAATAATCTTGCGTCTTTTCCACACATTGATTTTATAATCCCCTGAGAATGATCAATCAAGAAATGCAAAAGAATCCTCTTCGCGCAATTCAGAGGCTGGCCTTAACCGGTCTGTTATTGCTGCTGAGCGCTTGGCCGATAGTGGCGCAAGAGTCGTTTGACTTGTCGGGACTGGGATCGAGCGCGGGCGATGAGGCGCTGGTGAAAGTTTCGTCGGTGTTTTCAGTTACGTCGGCGGCGTCAGGAAAGACATACGAAGCGGCCGTACTGGCAAAGATCGAACCGGGCTGGCACATTAATTCGGCGCGGCCATATGAAAGCTATCTGATTCCCGCCAAGGTCGCATTTGACACACTGCCGGGAATAACGCCCCGGACAATTCTATATCCCAAGTCCGTGGATGCCCAACTTATCGGCGAAAAGATGTCGGTCTATGAGGGCGACGTCGTAATCAAGTTCAAGATCGATATCGCGGCGAGTGTTGCCGCGGGCGAGTATGTGGCGCCGGTCAAGTTCACGTATCAGCCGTGCAATGACAGAGAGTGTCGAGCGCCGACAACAGTAGAGGTTGATATTCCGATTACGGTGGGTGCGCTCGGCAACGCATTAAATTCAGAGATCTTTGGTTCAACCCCGGCGGAAGTTAAACCGGTAAATGCGGAGACCGCTCCCGTACAGTCACAAGTTGAATCCGACAACGAAATTCAGAAGTTGATTGATGAGCACGGATTCTGGGGATATATCATTGCATTGGGATTGGCGTTTGTAACGGGGCTACTGCTTTCTTTCTCACCATGTACATATCCGATGATACCGATTACAGTCAGCATTTTCGCGGGTCAGCAGCGATCGCTGGGGCGTGGGTTTATCATGTCGCTGTTCTACGTCGGATCGATGGCTGTGGTGTATGGAATTATGGGGTTAATAGTCTCGCTGGTGGGCGGCGTTTTTGGGGCCTGGCTAGCGAGTCCGGCGGTGGTAATAGGAATTGTCATCGTGTTCGTAATTTTCTCGCTGTCGATGTTCGGGCTCTATGAATTGCAGGTGCCGGCATCGCTGCGCAACAAGCTTGGGCGGCGAGCCGCAGGAGGCGGAATCGGCGGAGCGATAGTTCTCGGGGTGGTGGCAGCGCTGGTGGTGTCGCCTTGTGTCGGACCGTTCGTGGCGGGAATACTGCTGTATATCGCGACTGCTGGATCTCCGGTTATCGGATTCTTAGTGCTGTTCGTTTTCGCTATCGGATTGGGGACGCTTTATATCATCATCGGGACGTTTTCTTCCGCCATTAGTTCCCTGCCCGGCTCCGGCGGTTGGATGGAGCAAGTGAAGAAGTTCTTTGGATTTGTGCTCTTATTGATGGCGGTCTATTTTCTGAAGACGATTGTTGCGCCTGAGATCACTGCCATCACGACTGGATTGTTGTTATTGGCGCTGGGCGTTTTTGGCGGCGGATTTGACCGGTTGACGGCAGAGTCGGGATTTTTCCTGCGACTGAAGAAGTTCGTTGGTATTCTGGCGCTGCTGGTTGGAGTGTACTTGCTTGGCGGGACGATACTGCGGCAGGGGTTGATACTCCCGCCCGCGGCGGAATGGTTGCCGATGTCTTCCGGAACGGTGGAGCCAAGCGAGAAGTCGCTCATCAACTGGAGTGACGATCTTGAATCGGGATTGGCACAAGCCAAGAGCGAAGGCCGGCCGGCGCTGATTGACACGTGGGCGACATGGTGCGTCAACTGCCGGATATTGGACAAGAAGACTTTTGGAAATGCGGCGGTAGCGGACGAAGCGAAACGGTTTGTCGCGCTTAAGGTCCAGTTAGAGAATTCGGACACGCCGATCACTAAGGACTTCATGGCGCGATTCGGGTTGAAGCATTACTCGCTGCCGACGACCTTGTTGCTTGATTCATCCGGTCGTGTGCGGCGGATACTTCAGGGAGTCGTGGACCCGGAAGACATGATTGCCGAGCTGCGCAAAATTAGTTAGTTCTCTCACGACCACATCTACGACTGTCAAGTACTTCCTCGAATTTATTTTCTTGAGCGCGCGAAAAATCTTTGTGTTCGCGGGCTGCTGCGATATATTCAGAACAAGGAGCAGCCAATAAATTCAAGCTGATTCTGAACATGACAAAAACAAAACCAGACATCACAAAAAGCGCATTAGTCATCTATCTCGAAGACAAACATCGTTTGCGGGTGCAGTCGCAATTTTCCGAATCGGTTGAAGCGAGCGACGTGCAGACGCTTTACCAGGCGTTTATCGAAGATACAATAGCAGCTTGTTTGCAGGTCGATACAGCGGAATTGCTGGTGGTTTATTCCAGTGAGAAGGCGAAGAAGTTCGTTCTTGAAGCCATTAACAACCTGAAGAGTACGCTCAAGGGCAAATGCCGGGCGCGGCTCGAGAATGACGAGATCGAATTGGTACAAGGGAGCGATGGCGATATTGGCGCAAATTTCGAAATTACTTTCAAGCGTTGTTTCGACCAGGGCTATTCGCAAGTCGTCTTAATCGACTGCGTGACGCCAACCATTAACAAGCGGATGCTGGATAATGCCTACAAAGTTTTGAAGAAGAAGGATGTGGTTTTCGGACCAACGCTGGAAGGATCATATTACCTGCTGGGCATGCGCAAGCTGGTTCCGGAGGTGCTGCGGCTCGTCGATTGGTCAAACACAGACAACATCTACAGCCGCATGGTTGAAATCGCGCGCGACGTGGCGTTGAATTGGGAAGAGCTGGAGTTGTGGTACGATTTGCGTCAGCCCGGCGACTTGGAATTTCTCGTACGCGACATAAACGCCTACCGGATTATCGGCGATGAGACTTCGGCAAAAGCGACTGAAGCGGTACTTGAATCGGTATTGCAAAAGTTGCAGGACGGCGAGGCGTAGACGTGGCGTGGCACAAACTTGAAGAGATGATCTGGCAGGAAGTCCAGGAAGTCGTTCCGGAAAAGTGTGATTTGGTGTTTCTGCCGGTGGGCACGATCGAGGCGCACGGATCGGCGGCAATTGGAACCGACAATATAATTCCCCTATCGATAAGCGAGTATCTGGCGGAGCGGTTCAATGCGATTATGGCGCCGTGTGTTAATTACGGAATTACCCGGTCGCTCTATGGGTATGCGGGATCGCTGACGATCAGACCCGTAATCTTCACGGGCTACATTCTTGACATTCTGCATTCGCTGAGCGACAAGAAATTCAAGCGTTGCGTGATCGTGAACGGTCATGGCGGAAACAACAATGCGCTTAAGGATGCGGCGTATCAGGCATATCAGGATTACGGTATTAAGGTCGCGGTGGTGCATTGGTGGCAGTTGTGCGCTGATGTGACGCAGGAAGTGTACGGCGGGCCGGGCGGTCATGCAGGTATTGACGAAACCGGATTCGTAATGGGGATCAATTCGAAGTACGGCAACCAGGCGCGGTACGATAAGAAGATGGCGTACATTTCCAGCAACGGCGCAGATGTTTATCCGATACCGGGGTCAGTGTTGTTGTATGACAAGGACGGACGCGGCGAACCGGACTTTGATCCGGAAAAGGGCAAGCTCTATGCAGAAAAAGTAAAGAAGAAGATGGGGGATTTTTTGGAAGAAGTTTTTGTCCGCTGGGATAAGTTCTTCAAACAATAGACTCGCATTTCAGTTATTCAAGATGCAAAAAACAAGGCGGGACTCGAAAAGAGACCCGCCTCTGTAATTAGGAATTTCCAAAAGGCGCTATATGCGATATGCGATCGACGCCATTAGTTTGTTTGAGGTGTACTTCTGGGACAGGTCGAGGTTGGCGTCGTAGATTTCGTAGTTCGCGCGGGCGAAGCCGATGTCGAGCATAGCGACGCGGTCGATCAGATAGCTCAAGCCGAACGAGAAGGAGTTGCGATCCTTTTCGATTTGATTTGATGGGAAGAACTTGCTGAACGGCAGCGGGTCGTGTTTGAATCCGCCGCGAAAAACCAAGCCAAACTGCGGCAGGATTGCTTCGGCGCCGATGCGGAAGTTGACTGCTTCCTTGTAAGAATTCTGGAGCGCGATGTTGTCTTCGGCGAACGAGAAATCGCCGCTGTACTCCATCTGCGACCAGTCGGCGTAACCGAGATTGCCCTCGATCAAGAATGTCTCTGAGCGGAAAGCCAAGCCGGCATTGAAGATGAACGGATGCGAAAGATCATATTCGTAGTAGCCAACATCTGTATTGTCATCGCCATTGTCGATGGTGCGTTGGACATAGTCTTCTTCGATTTTGTACTGTGTCGGCGCATCAACGGTTACGGCGGCGCTGACATTGGGGCTCATTTCCAAGAGCATGCCCAAACGCGCGCCGACGCCGGAATAGGTGTCCTCGATGTTATCGATGTATTCCAAGCTAGTTGAGGCCGTCGACTCATTGTAATTCCAGAAGTAATCTTCACCGCCATAGTAATAGATCAAGGTCGCTCCGACTGAGATTTTCGGAGATAGCTCGATAGCGCCGGCGGCAGAGTATTCGCGGACACCGCCCTTCTCTTCTTCGAAGCCGCTCATATAGAGGTCAACATCGTCGATTTCGAAGTTAAAGGTCCGGTCGAAAGATTTCGTGCGGTTAACACCAAATGCGACGACGAGAGCGCCACGGTAGGTTGGGACCGGGACGGTGAGATTCAGGGACGAAAAGCGTGTTTTGGTTACGTCGTTTTCGGCAAAGGATCCGCCCCCACCGGGACCGACGGATTCGTTGCGGAATTTTTCATGCGACATAGCGAGATAGAATTCGGGGCGAAGGATCTTGGTCAATGCCGCGGGATTGTATACGATCGCAGTGCCGTCTTTGATCGAGACGATGACGGCTTCGCTCATGCCGACGGCACGTCCGCCGACACCAAACGAGTTGCCGGCAGAAACTTCGGTCATGAATGTTTGTTCGTCTTGAGCCGAGGCGGGCAGGCTGAACGAGAATGCGATCAGAAGAGAAAATGATATTAGGAGCTTCTTCACAGAAAGCCCTCCGTTGTTTGAAGTCTATTTCCCGCGACGACGCGGCGGTTTTTGTTCTTCTTTTTTGCCATCGTCGGTATTTGCGGGAGGAGTTACGATAGCGCCGCCACCGGTAGTCGTGCCGCCGGTGCCGCCGACTGTCGGAGTCGTATTGCCGCTATTGAAGGGAGGCGGATTGAGTATGGGATCAGCACCGCGCGAGTATGGAGGCGCGATACCGCGTCGACGATCTGGTTGTGAAACCTGATCGACAGTATCGACGGGGACCGAAGCGCCGCCGCCGGACTTGTCGGAGTACCAGTATTCTTCCCACCACCAAGGATAGGCGTAGTAGCTGCCCCAGTTCGGATTGGACCAGTAATAATCGGGATAGTAGCCATAGTAGTATCCATAAGGATATGTGCCGTAATCCTGATGACAGCGCATGCAGTCGCGGTCGGCATCCCCATGGGAATATGAAGAGGATGAGTCATCGGTTTCTTGCTCGACGGTCATGGCCGGATGCTTAATGATTGTGTAACAACCGAGCGAGGTGATGGCCAGCGCAAGCAGGGCCGTTATTCCAATTATGATTTTCTTTGCTCTCATATCACCTCTCGGTTATACACTTCTTAGAAGAACTCGAGGTACGTAATTCGCAGGCCACGAGTGGGATTCTTGGTGTCGTTGCGATTACCCAGGAGGTTCTCCATATCGAAGCCGATTTCCAGGCGTTCGGAGAATATCCAGCGAATCCCTATATTAAGATAACCCCAACCCTTGCCGGAGTGTTCCGAATCGCGATTGTCGGCGAGAGCCAGATCGTACTCGGCGACCAGGAGCAGATCATTCTGGAGCTGCAAGTCACCGCCGAGAAAAATCGAGACATCATCATCGTTGTCGCCATTGTCCTCGAGCGAATAGTTGACGCCAGCATGAAGACCCGAAGACCATTTGTAAGTGCGATAGCCTTTCGAAACGACGCCGTAGAAACCTTTCGACTTAAACATGTAGCGTTCGAGGTCATTAAAGTAGCGTCCATAACCTTGTCCTTCATATCCAAGCGCGATAGCCGGCATGTAGACGGTTTCGGTGATCAACTGATACTTGACGAGGAATTGCATCTCGTTGTACCAGTCGGCTTTCTCATCGCCAAGGACTTTTTCACCTCCGTAGGACATTCCGACCATAAATCGCCGGTGCAATCCAATCGTGGTCTGTCCGACGAGTGAGCCGTTTGACGAAGAACGAACCTGGAAATCAAAACTTGCTCGCGGGAGCGTCGCCGCAGTAGGACAGTCTACCAGTTGTCGGGGCGGTAGGTTATCGTAAGAGTAGATGCGTTGAACATCATCATCTCTGTCACTGTCACGACGGGCAATCCTCTCCGATTGCGCAAACAAGCATGTTGACCAAAGCAGTAGAAGTGAACCAATCAGCAGTAAACGCGGCATCCGTGCCTCCATGGATTTGCAGCACTCATTCTGCTTTGAATCTACGGCATTGTCATGGCGGGTCAATAAAAACATTCCCGCACTTGGCTAATAGACACGAATAGAAGCAATAAACTTGCCTTAATTCGAAATTCGCGGGAAATTGGCGTAAATCGTAGATGAAATGAGGAATTAGCGAGTTATTAACAGCGGGATGCGCCCACTTTCTATTCATTTGCGCTTAGCGGCGGCACTAACATTGTGCGCGGACTGGCGGCTATTGAGGCCGTCCCAGAAGTTCAATTCAGCGGGCGCCGCCCAATATATGTTGTGGTCGAGATACAACAATCCCACCGCAAGGGGCGGGGCACCTGACTCGGTTTTGACTTGTGAGACAGCCTGGCTATTCGCCGAAAGTGCGAGGATATTCTTCGGAGCGAAAAATCTCCGCTGGTGATTTGCGCTCGGTCTGCGGCGGCGTATAGTGCGGATAGCCGATTGCAAGCAGCGAATGAATCGCGACGGTGTCAGGGATTCGCAGCAGGGTTTTGAGCTTTTTTTGATTGA
This sequence comes from uncultured bacterium, assembly GCA_963707485.1. Classification (GTDB taxonomy): domain Bacteria; phylum Zixibacteria; class MSB-5A5; order CAIYYT01; family CAIYYT01; genus JADJGC01. The sequence continues at coordinate 99,656 of CAVPQS010000037.1, read as the reverse complement.
AGCTGCCGATCCAGCACGTGCCCAGGCCCAATTCGGTCGCCTGGAGCATCATGAAAGCGTTGGCGATGGCGATGTCTTGTTGACGGAGCGGCTTGTTTTCGTCAGAGAGCCGGTCGGCATCGGGTATACAGCAGCAAATGGCGGTGTCGGCCTCGGCGATATGCTGCTGGTTATCGCAGGCGAAAGCCAGTTTTTTGAGCGTCTCCGGCTGGCGAACGACGATAAAGAGCCATTGTTGTTCGTTTCGGGCAGAGGGGGAAAGCCGGGCGGCTTCAAGGACGGTGTTGAGTTTTTCCGGTTCGACCTTCTTTTTGGCGAAGGAGCGGATCGACCGGCGATTTATAATTACTTCTGCTACATTCACTTACAATACTCCTGCGAAATGGGCGATTGATCTTAAGTTACTCTTTTCCGACAACTTAGCAAAGGGAATTGCGCGTCTAAGGACGAACGAAGAATAAAAATCATGGAACATTACGGTGTTCGATTTGTATTTTTGAGTAGCAGTTGTCGGGCTAGAAAAACGAAAGGATTACGATGCTGAACAGAGAATCACTACCGGATCTCGAGTTGATGAAACGAGTACAGGCAGGAGACATGGTTTCCTACAATACTCTCGTCAATCGATACAAGGATCGTTTGTTCAACGTCCTTAATCGTATGCTCTCGTCCGAGGATGAGGCTCAAGATTTGCTCCAAGATACTTTTCTGAGAGTATGGCAGCATAAGATGTCATACGATTTCCGCTTTGCATTTTCAACCTGGATATATACGATCGCGCTGAATCTTGCGCGCAACGAGCTACGCCGGCGCAAGAAGATTAAGTTTTTTGACATATTTGATTTTGCCGAGAAACTACCGGCGAAGGAAGAAAAGGTCGAGAACAACAGTGCGCTCAAGAACCTGCTCGATACGGAAATCAAACGTTTACCGGAAAAATACAAAACCGCGTTTTTGTTGCGCGATGTGGACAATCTTTCCTATGAAGAGATTGCCCAGGTGTTGAGCGTTCCGCTGGGCACCGTGAAGTCGCGTGTCAACAGAGCACGGGCGATCCTGCGCAATCGTCTCAAACCGCGCATGGAGGAGTCGTATGAACTGTCAAAAGGTACGGTCCTACCTATCAGCATCCTGTGACGGGTCAGATAGAACTGACCTCCTCAGGGAAATGGAGGCGCATATAAGAAATTGCAAAAGTTGTGAACGCGAAGCACTTTATTTAGAAGAAATCTTAATCGCCGCCCGGTCGCTGCCGCAGAAGCAAGTCGCTGAGGATTTCAATCTTCAGTTGATGAACCGTATTTTTGCCGAGCAGAATAATCAGACTGAGAGCTATCTTCCGTTGCGCGAGCCGTCGATATTCAGTCGCCCGATTGCGTGGCTGTCATCGGTTGCAACGGTTGGCGCGGTAGCTGTTTTTGCATTCATGTTTATGCGCTCCGACAAGGCGCCTGACGTCATCAATAATGATTCGGCTGCGGTGATCACCACTGCGGTTGTGACTCCGGCCCCGGCAGCGACACAGAATGCACAATTCGCATCGGTGACACGGAAGCAGGAACCTGCCGGCGTTTGGGAATATATTCTTGGCGTATCGGGTGAACGCTCGAACTATCGCGCGACCACTGTGCAGAATGTTCGCTCGCTGCAATTGGCGAACGCCAAGATTGATTCTCTTTATGCCGAATATATGCGTCGCATGGGCAATATGAACCGTGCGTTGAACCGCCCGGTGGCTTCGTTTGCGTCGTCGCAGTATCAGAGCTATCGGCCGTATGTTCGCCCGGTAAATCCTTATCAGCGCAATTCGCCGGATTCGCCGCTATTGCGCAACGCCTCGTGGCGATAGATAGTTTTCAACAGAGTTTACGCATAACGCCGGTTGCAGAGCAGCCGGCGTTTTTTGTTGGACGGCCTTACTCCCCGCTTGCTTTTGCAGTCGTTATCGATTATTAGGTATTAATGGTTGAATTCGTCAAGGTCTGTGCTCTCAACGATATTCCCTTAAATGAGCCGTTAATCGTCGAAATCGACGGCGAGCCGGTAGCTCTATGCCGCATCGGCGAACAGGTATATGCTCTTGAGGACGTGTGCCCGCACCAGGGTGCGAGCTTTGAAGGCGGCGAGATTGAGGATGAAGTGCTGACCTGCCCGCTCCACGGTTGGCGGGCGAATATCTGCACCGGCCAGTCGCTGGATGCGCCGAGCCTGAAGATCAAGATATATGACTCAAAGGTTGAAGACGGTATCGTATACGTGAAGCTTGAGTGAGTCGGCAGCACGAATTGTGTAAAGGGCGGCGAATCTCCACATAGCTGTAAATTAGGAACTAATAAGATTTCTCGATTGCCTTCGAAAAGGCTGCACCACGGATTCTGTATACGCCGTGTATTTCTTTGGGGCCTTGATAACTCATGTAGATACCCTGAATGATGTACCGATTGCCGGCTCGTTTTGGAGTCCAATTCACGGTTGCGTACGTCATTTCACTTTGCGGATGCAGGAGCACATCGACAGAATCGGGCTTTTGAGTCTGAGGTCTGGCGATATACACTTCCGTCCACTCGAGCGGACTTGATGTCACGCCGGGAATTTCTTCCGGCAGGATGGCGACGCGAGCACCGGCCCAGTTGTCGAGATCAACATCCAGCCAGCGCGGATCGGCGAAGTAAAGCGGGGCATTACCGATGTTGCGGATTGTGAGTTCGAAGTGGCCGTCGTTGAAACTGCCGAGGCGCTTGATTGAGACAACAATCGCAGTTTGGGCGCCGGTTTCGAGCTTCGATTGAATTTGATATAAGAGGTCAAGCACGGATTCAACCTGAGCAACTTGCTCGTGATCAAAGCTGCCGATGCTGTGAATGCTGCGTGAAGTGTCATGGTGATACTCGAACGTAAAGACAGTTGCGCCTGGTCCACCGCCGGTACTTGGCGGCAAATTAAACAGCCCAAGCGAGTCGACGAGTTCTATCAGTTGGTTGAATGTTTTGGTGTCGAGCGGAGCTTCGAATCGCCCGATCGGGGCTTCTTCGGCGTCAGATTCCGAGCGATGCTTTTCCAGAGTCATGGTTCCGGCGACGGCATCAAGAATGAGCAACGATTGGAATTCGTTAAGGTCGGATCCGAGCCTCGGTCCGCTGACACTGCTAAATCGAAATTCGGACTCAAGCGACTTTGCCGGCGTTTGAGTTGAACTATTTTTGTCAGGCATATGGTCTCCTTCCGGTCTTTTCGCTGATTCGTCTGACGAGCGACATCCGGTTAAGCTTAGAAGCACGGCCAGAGCAGCAATTGATACCGCTACCTTAAATGTCGATTGCCGCATAATGGTACGTTCGGGTCGTGGCAGTTCGAACCATTGCCTGCAAGTGAGAACAGATTGTGCGATAATGGCGTTTCTTAACAAGCGTAAGATTCTGGCCCATGATCGAATCGGGATCGACTCCATTGACAGCGCCGTCGCCATTCAATGATGTATCGGTCCTTACCGTTTGATATTCGTCAGGGTTGCCCAGGTGGTGGCCAAACTCATGCGCTGCCATCGCGATCCTCGGTTCACCGAGGAACCAGAGTGAATCATTGGAACGGATATTTCCGTTGGCAATAATCAACGTACCGGAGGCAAACGCGTCTCGCTTGAGTATTTCGACGTGCGCCTCGACCGGGAACCGACAACATTCAGCAGCGGTGCTTTCACAACTCCGGCGTTTTATGTAATGCTTGCCAGTCCACGTAGTTTCGATGTTGTCTTTCCAGTCGCGGATCTTGTTGCGATTCGTCGATGAATCGATGTCGTAGTCTGCGAAGGTTTCGGGCCACTCGCCACCGAGCTGACTGACATAATGGCCTTCGTTCCGGTAAAAGCCCGTGCTATAGTTATTTCCGTTTTGCAGCACAAATCCCGTTGGAAGGTCCTGCCAAGACTCGCCATTCCAAAATTTGTTAGTCACGCCTACCTGTTTCATCCAGCGCCAATCACCGGAAATCCTGAACCCTGCGATCAGGCCGCCCGTGTTTGCCGGAACTGCGGCTCCGAGTTTAACGCGTCGACCGCCCCAGCCTTTCACAAATTCGACTGTGCTTTCCAGTTTGGCGGCGCCGAGCGCTAAGGTGAGGTCAAAATGCGCCCGGCCTGAGGTGCAATGAGTCTTGGGAAGCTCAAAGACCCTCCTCAACGCGACAGCATTGGATGATTCAATTGGATTGTCGACCACAGATATGGTTGCTCGAAACACAATGCGACCACTCAGAGCATCAGCGGAAGCGCCTTTGGCGACCCATTCAGCATCGATACGGCCGCCGCGCAATGTCGAACTTAACGTCTCGATAACGGTTTCGGCGTTGTTTTCGTCGACGTGGATTACATCTATATCGGCCGAAACCTCGGGCGGGTAACCCAAAACGACAACTTCAAGAGCGACACGATCACCACAGTAGGCCTCCTCCCAGAGCCAACGGGCGACGCTGACGGAGTAGACCTGCCGCGAAACTCGGGCCCGGCCACCACTCGTCGTAAGTACACGATTCGGTGTAGTGTCGCGCGCCCCTACGCCACCAGCGGGGGAGCCGGCATCGGATGTGCCACCGGAGCCGCCGTCGCGGCCACCCGCCGATTCATTGCGATAATCTACGCTGTCATCTGCCACTTGGAACTATCCTTGCGAAATGAGACCGACTCTGTCCACGTCAGGAAAATCAATGGTCACAGCGCCAGGCGGGACCTGTTCTTCCCGGGCAAAACCGTTGTTGTCCAGAGTGCCACGACGTTCGCTTCCGTCGGGTAGAGTAAGTACATATGATTTTCCACTCATCGCAATTCCATTTTCGTCGGTAAGCTCAATTTCAATCCAGTCCCTGAAAGTCAGAAGTCCCGATTCCTGCTCGCGGCCAAATTCTTGTTTGTCGATTTCGAGGACGAAGAAATATTCAGGTGGATTGTAGTTGCGCCCATAGCGTTCGAGCTCAGCCTGGGTGGGAATTTCGTCGGTGTCTTCGTGATATTCGTATTCCCAGAGCAGTTCGACTTTGCTGTTTTTAACCTTCGTTTCGATTTCGCAGATCCGGTCGTGCGCGCCGTCCTGGTCTGACTCAAAGATGATGACCTTGACGGGGACTTCCTCGTTGACATTTTTGATGTCGGCTTTGAGAGTCAAGACGTCGCCGCGGCGAGCTTCGGTGGCGCTCCACTGCATGTTCGAAACTTTAATTGGCAAGACGATAGCGATGCGGTTGGATTCGGCTTCGAGATTGAGACCGGGGAGTTTGACCTGGAAATAAGCGAGGTCGCCGAGTTCGGCTTCTTCGGAGATTGCGATCTTGCCGACGTATTTGTTATTGCGAATTTTGTCACTGATTGAGCCAAGGGTCTTCCCTGCCTGGGATTTGGCTCTGATTTCGATAGCAGCGCCGAAACCGACAAAGCTGGTGCCGACTTCAAGGTAGGCGTCGCGGCCCTGCTGTGCGGTTCCGGAAAGCCAGACGGCATATACGATGCCGGATTGGAGGGTTATTTGATGTTTGGAGTCGGCGGACTTGCTGAAATTTGTTTCCATCGATTAGCTTCCCATCGCAAGGAAATACGTTCGCACACGCATATTAGCCACAACTCTTCTGTCGGGTAACATGCTAATCGGTTCAAAGACAATTCGATAGCTTATAGTGCTCTGAAAGGTAGAAATTTGGCCGAAATTAGTCAAGTGGGCCGGTTAGCGGACGATTTCGGATTGAAACAGAATCGGTGATTTGCGGGTAAATTGATGTAAAAAATCGTCTCCACGAGACGAGTTATGTAATATAATAGTCAATGACCCGACAACTCCAGGTTGAAGATAGGTAATGAATTAAAGGAGAAGCAATGAAGCGCCTGCTCGCGATCACAATGTTGTTAATATCCCAGACTGTTTTTGCGCAAGACAAAGAGCACGATATAGAGAAGTTCTTTACAAACTACGTCGAGCTATTGAAAAAGGCTGATTATCCGGAGGCGTTGAATTGTTGGGGGCTGCTTGACCGCACGATTTCCGATCAGCTTAAGCTTCAATATGCGAATGAACCGATTAAGCTGGAGATGGAGTCGCCGCTGTGGCGGAATATCGAAGCAATTCGCGCGGGCACGGCGACGGTTGAGGTCGACACAATTCGGTTCAGCCGCGATTTTGCACAGATTTACTATGCGGTCAAGACGGACGGTAAGTCCTACGTTGGACGCAGCTATGCGATTTCCGAATCGGTGCTCAATCCCTCGTTTGTCTCGGCGGTGCATGTGTACTGCGAAGCATGGGAAGAGACGAGCTCTCGGTTTATCCGGCTGAAGTACCGCGATCCGTCGCTATTCCAGACGACGGCGCTTGAGGATGCGGATGTATTCGTGGAAGAGACGGCGAAGAAACTGGGAATCTCGAACGAGAAGATGATGATTCTCGAGACGCTGAAATTCAACGCGTTTTTGTGCGAGTCATACGGCGAAGTCGAGCAGATAGCAGGTAAATTGGCGCTGGGTGCGATGATGCCGTCGATGGATGCGGTCATTAGCAAGTATATGCCGCCCTATCATGAGATCAGCCAGTTTTTGGTGAATTATTCGCTGAAGGACGCTCCGTCGCACACTCTGCCGATATTGAAGTACGGCACAGCGACGTTTCTTGGCGGCCGATGGGGTCGTTCGCCGGAGGTGCTGCATTCACTGGGCAGCTATCTCTATCTGAATGATCTGTCTCCGATCGATACGCTGATTCCGCCGGCATGGTTCGAGACATTCGAAGCCAATCCTGATTTCGCCTATCCGATCGCCGGGCTGTTTTGTGAATTCGTGTGGAATAAAATCGGGCGCACAAAGTATTTTGAGTTGTACCGCCAAATGTCCGGCACTCGCGCGCAGGTCGAGGCGATTACTGTCGACCAGTTTAAGCAGGCGGTCGCGACAGCTCTTGGCAGTGATTGGGCGGCGATTGAGGCGGAATTCAAGGAAGGAATCAAGCAAACGAAGTACTCCGGCATAGCCCCGGGATCGCAGGATCAAGGGAATCTCGTGTTGGAGTCCGGGACATCAGCGCTGCAGGTTCGAGTCGTCGAAGACAGCACACACTATAATTTTGTTGTGAAGCTGGCACAGAATGATGCGCAGGGCGCGTTGTTATTGGCAAATATGGGGCCATCGCCGTATAAGAGCTTTCTGTTCGGCGAACAGTTTACGGATTCGACGTACTTCAATCAAGTTTACGGCATCCGGTTTTCAGCGGCAGAGGCCGGCACATACAACTATTACACGAACGAAATCACGGGCAAGTATATCGTGGGGGTGACATCCGATCAACCGCTGGCAGACAAGTCGGGCAGCACATTGCGGTTCAGGGTCGAGAAGAAACTGCTGGATGGATTTGACAAGATGGTGTCGAGGGTAGTTGACACAGAATAAGCAGAGTGAATTCTAAGAATTGCGCTTGAAGGGGCCGGCGAAATAGCCGGCCCTTTTTATTGTCCGCCGATTGAACTATAGCCCGTCGTATTTGGGTCCGCCGCCGCCTTCGGGGACGGTCCAAGTGATGATGCCGTACGGATCGGCGATGTCGCAGGTTTTGCAGTGAACGCAATTTGAGGCGTTGATCTTGAGTTTCTTGGCGCCGGCGTCCTCTTCCATTTCATAGACCTGTGCCGGGCAGAAGTACTGGCAGGGATTGCCGTATTCCTCGACGCATTTGGTCGCACAGATGTTAGTGTCTGAGACGAGGAGATGCGTCGGCTGGTCCTCTTCGTGATTAGTGCCGGAGTAATATACGGAATCCAGCTTATTGAAGATCAGTTTGCCGTCCGGTTTGGGGCGCCACTTGTCCGGCAACGGTCTGGAACTGCCGAAATAATCGGAAAGCTTGCGCATGCTGAGGTGGTCTTCGTCCATTTTCGGCATGGCCTTGAAGCCAGTAAACAGATGCTTGAGAATAAAGCCGGGAGCTGAGAATACGCCGCGCTCGAACATGTAATGGAAATTCCGCTGCTTGTAGAGTTCGTCGTAGATGTATGAGCTGCGCCATTTGCGGTCGTACTCGGCCAGCGATTGTTCGGACGCATCATTTTTCTTCAGCGAATTGAAAATTGTCTCGGCGGCGAGCATGCCGGACTTCATGGCGAGATGGATTCCTTTGAGCCGTGCCGGATTGAGGAAAGCCGTGGAATCGCCGACGATCAAGAAACCATCGCCGTAGTTTTTCGGTATCGACCAATAGCCGCCCTCGGGGATAGCTTTGGCGCCATAACGGAGCATCTTCCCTTTCGCGAGAAGATTGGCGACAAATGGTTGTTGCTTCATTTGCGAGAAAAGCGCCTGCGGCTCGGTGAAGGGATTGCGGTAGTTCAATCCGACGACCAAACCGATCGACATCAGGGTGTCGGAGAGATTATAGACGAAGCCGCCGCCAAAGGTTTGATTGTCGAGCGGATACCCCATCGTGTGGTAGACCAGGCCGGGATCGAGTGTACCGGCCGGAAACTCCCACAGCTCTTTGACACCGGTGGTGTAGTTCTGAGGGTTTTTGCCTTCATCGAGTTTCAGCCGCTTGATCAAGTCTTTAGTGAGCGAGCCGCGAACACCCTCGCCGAAGACGGTGACCTTTGCGCGCAGGTTCATGCCCGGTTCGAAATTTGATTTGTTGTGGCCCTCCTTGCTGATGCCCTTATCGTCAGTTCGAACACCGACGACTTTGTTGTCGTCCATCAGCGGCTCGGCTCCAGCCGTACCGGGAAAGATTTGGCAGCCGCGCGCTTCGAGCTGGGCGCCCATCCATGAGCTGAGTTCGTTGAGCGAGATGACGTAGCAGCCGTGGTGGTGCAACGAGGAAGGCACCCACGGTACCGGCAGTTTGCCGTTTTTGGTCAGGTAAATCATTGAGTCGCGGGAGACGGGGGTTTTGACCGGCGAGCCGAGATCTTTGCGGTTTGGGATAAGCTCATTGAGAGCGACGGGGTCGAGTACCGCGCCGGAGATTGAGTGGGCGCCGACATGGGCGGCCTTTTCGATAACCATGATTACGGCTTCGCCGAGATTGCCGCCACTGGCCGTATCCTGCTCGATTAGGTCCATTAGTCGCCAAGCGCAAGCCAGATTAGCCGGGCCGGCGCCGACCAGAAGGACATCGACTTCCATCTCCTCGCGAACTACTTCATCAGCCATCACTCACCTCAACTTCCAGAAGACCGCTAAAAAAAGCACTGAATTGATGATAATAGAAGTACAGCGTGAATGTGAAGAGAAAAATGACGATTTCGAAGAGCAGATTGGTTGACCTGATTAGTCCTTGACTTAGGGCCGATCGGCAGCTTAAATACGTGGTCACTCAATCGGGGTGTGGCGCAGCTTGGTAGCGCGCTTGCTTTGGGAGCAAGATGTCGTAGGTTCAAATCCTATCACCCCGACCATTTTCGAAGTTTAGTAATCAAGCCTATGAAGCTACACACGAACATAATTGGGGATATTTTACTTCTTGCTTTGGTTATGACATTGTTCGCACCGGCAGCAATTTTTGAAGGGTCAGAATTCGGGATCAGCCTCTACAGTTTTTCTTATCACATTGACGGCCGCGACGTGACCGGGTATCGGTTCAATGAGCGCAATCCCGGAGTTGGTGCGCATTTTGTGTTGTCGCAGGGAAAGCGAAGCCAGTATTACGTTGAGGCGGCCATGCATGAAGACTCTTACAAGCGAACCGCCAAGTACGCGACGTTGATGATCTCGTATTAGTATCGTGATGTGAAATTGCATTTGGTGCACCTGCCGGAATTTCCGTGGATCAATCCCTATCCCTCGTTTGCGTTGGATGCGACGATGTAGGTGTGGAGCAGCACGAAGGTAGATCGGACCAAATGACGCTCAAACTTTAGATTGACACATTTGAGAGACGGACGTAGTATTGGAAGGATCACGCCCCCGTAGCTCATTTGGATAGAGCATCTGCCTTCTAAGCAACCGCCGAACCTCGGTCTCAATGGACGAGGCCAGTAGCCAGCACGTCGATAATTCGCCATCGGATTCACAACTGCTTGAAATCTCACTAACCTGATCTAAGCCAAGTCTCAAGCCAAGCGATTTCGTCCTGGAGCTTGTGATGTATAGTCTCGATCATCCGTTCGGCAGACTAAGCAGAAACCAATCGGAGTTCGAAGTTCACAGAACTCGATGATCCGATCTAAACGCCCCGAGCCGCTGTTGTTCTGCCCGCTTGCATTTTCGTGGGAAAGAATCTCACCTCGACTCTTTGATTGAACACCGCCGCGATTCGCTGGAGTATGTTCAATGAATGACCCGAATAATCGGCATTCTCCAGCCGTGAGATCACTGAGGGGGTGGTTTTGATCAACTTTGCCAGTTGCTTCTGTGTGAGCTTACCTTTGGTACGAAGCTCGTAGATGTCCCTCGCGATCTTGGCATTCACTCGCTCACGCTCAAGCGAAAACTGGCGTTTCGGATTGTCTTTATAATGGCGGTCATGGAGGATTTGAACCGCATCCGACGTTTTCTTTTTCATTTTCTTCATTCCTCAAATGTGTGTTGCTTAGGCGATTTCTGGAACTCTGCTCGTCTTCGGATCGCTAATTTCAATTCACTCTCCGGTACTTTTGCCTGTTGCTTAGAAAATCCGTGCGACAATACAACGAGTTGCCGTCGATGGAAGAAGTAGAGCACACGGTAATTGACAGACTGCGACTTGATTCGAAGTTCATATATATCCTGCTGTAAATAGTCGGCCTCGGGGCGACGAAGTTCATGTCCGAGTTCCTTCAGTCGCTCGATTCTGACCGTTACCTTGTCCTGGGCCTTTTCGGGCAGCTTGTCAAACCACGTCAAAAAAGGCGCGGTACCATCCAATTCGCAGTAAATGACTATTTCAGTCTTCGGCAATTATAACCTCAGTCTCAAGCAAAAGTTCGCAATTTTGCGAACTTTGTCAAGGAAATTATTGGCTTTGGCTTACATTCAACAAGACGATTTTTTTGTTGTGACATTTCCCCGATAGCTGTAGGTTATAAATTGCAAGGTTTACGAACGAGCAGATTTGGCGCACTATCTTGGTGCCCCAACTACTCAAGGGCTTCGAGGCGACTGCCTCACAGCTAGCTATTGCAGGACAAGCATTCACGCCCCCGTAGCTCATTCGGATAGAGCATCTGCCTTCTAAGCAGAGGGTAACAGGTTCGAATCCTGTCGGGGGTGTTTTTAATTGGATGGCGTCCAAACGCGAGGGCAAGTCGAGTGCGCAAGAGCCTCAGTCCACACCCGACAAAGTAGTATTTCCAGTGGACATGCAATGGCAAGATTACGACCCCGAATAGCTTGCGGCGCTTGTGGAGGCACAAGTTCCGGAGGAGCCTTGGCTCCCGGGCGCGATTCGCAAATGCACGCGTTGCTCGATCCGTAGCAAGGCTTACATTTACATGGCATCGACCGAGGATGCTAATGAGCCGGGGACAGAATGGCGATGTCCTCGATCTGGAACTTTGGCGAGCCAAAGATTCCGTGCGCCTTCAGGTCGAAATTGCAGTGATGGATTCACTCGAATCATGAATCACCGTTGATACCTTGCGTTTTCACAGCGATACGCTGCTATCTGACGGCGTCATCTTGACAGATGCAGTTTTTTATACGAAACAGATTGATATCAGCAAGCTCCGCCCTCAATTCTCAGATATCGAGCTTCGATCTGCTGACGCGGTTGTCGAAACTTCGCCGCATGAAAAAGAGTTTCTGTCACGACCATAAAGGGTGTCAAGTCACAATGGCACCAATGTAGTTGGGATGTCGGGTTCGATGATGCCTTGTGAACCCGACCTGCAAACTTTCGACGATGCGAAATCCCTTCGCCACATAGTCGGCATCGGTGTGGCCCGAAGCGAGCCCGCAGTTAGATTCGCAAATGTATTCGAAGCCGGGTTGTTTGATCATGGCGGGGGCTGATGGAATGAGAGCGACGCGGCGCTCACCGGGAACGGTTTCTTTTGCAAAGCCAATAATCATGTGAATTCCAATCGATAAAGGGCCATGATCGCCTTCACAAGGATTACTACTCGGTTATTGATATTTTAGGTTCTGTTCAATTCCGGGCCGACTCGTTGAAACGAGGCGGCTGTATATCAAAGAAGTCTTAACGACGAGTTAGCGTATTGCAGTCGTGCCGGACATGAGCCGTATCGGGTACGGATCTGCACCAACGAAGCGTTAAGCGACCCGCAATGTCCATTTTAAGATTAATACACTTTATATACCGGAATACGCGATATTAATCTCATTTTATAACTGGTATCGGCAAGGCGGGGTGAATAAATGAGAATAATGGTAATTGAGAACGAGCAAACAAGAGCAGCGTCTTGATTCTGAGACCTCAATAGTCCGCAGTTGCCCTGCTTCGGCCATACGGGCACTCGAGAAGTCCGTGGGCCGAATTTTTGGGTGCGATGAATCACTTCTTAATCAGGTCTTCCCCATCGGTAAACGTGGATTAAATTATTTGACTCTGACCAGCAAGGCCGGAGGTTGCCAAATGCCGCCAAGAGAGCCAGAAGTTCAAGTACAGCAAAGATCAGATTCAATGTAAGTCTTTCTTAAACAGTGCGTTAACGATTTACGTTCGAGGGAAAAGAAACATATGGGAGTTAGACGGGTACAAGAGATAACAACGGCGCCAGTGGTCAAAAGTCTGATGACGCCGGTTGAACATGTACTCGATCCCGCGATTGAGCCAAGGCTAAGGGCTGAATCGTGGGATCGAAAAAATACTGGCCGCCAATACCGACTGACTCATGAACTGCAGCTTTGGACCCGCGACGGAGAGTCTGATCGACGTATCGGCAATTTCAATAAGAGCTGTGCAATATAACAGACAGATGGACGGAAGCGATTTCGAGCAGGAGCGGTTCCGAAGCAAGCTCTTGAGTGCTTGTGAAACCAGACGATAAGGAGCCTAAATGATGTAGATTAAGATTGAGGTAGAGAATATTCAATTTTTGTGACTACAGGAGGAAAGAATGAACAAGCGAATAACAGCATTATCGATTGCCGTGATGTTAGTCCTGGCGTTAGTACTGGGCTGTACTGACAAGGAGATGGAAAGTCAGTACAAGTTGACCGTATCGCAATTGGCAGCTCAAGCCGATACGATTAAGCAACTCCGCACCACAGTTCAAAAGAAGTCGGATAGTTTGACGACTGCCTTGCAGTTGGCGACGTCGGCCGACATGAAGGGCGACAGCTTGCTGCAGGCGTACCAGCGGGCATCGGGCCATGCCGCGAATTTGACCAAGGAGCTGCAAGCCCTGAAGAATGATTGTGTCGAGATGGAGGCGGGTCTGCGGACAGAAATACAGGAGAGAGATTCTATCCTGGTCGCGATCGATGCGATATTCTCCGACACGAACACAACGCTGACAACCGTGAGAGGCCAGCTCAGCAATGAGAGATCGCGGACAGAGTGGTTGGCGAATCTGGTAGAAAAGATCAGACCGTGGTACAAGAAGTGGAAGCACGATGCCACGAAGCGCAATTTCCTGCAGGTGCTGTTTGCCTCGGGTAAGGCGAAGACGCCGGTTACGGAAGAGCCGAATCTGGACAGCATAAGAATTCCGATGGACACGACGTTCAAGATGGTGCCGGCAGATACGAGCGAAATCAAGGATATTTCCATCGGCAGCTAAGGCTGCGAGGGGAATGGACATCAATCACGCAGCGTAGACCAGCCATAGTTTTTGAGGTTGGATCTCGCAGCCGATGAACATAGACACGGAGAGTGGAGACCGTAGAATTCGTTGACGGACCATTCTCCGTTTTCTTTGGGCGGCATCAATCCGCGTGTGTACTGGTTAAAGATGCCGGTCGGAAGAGAGCAATCAGCGATGTGACGATGCGGCCGTATGTTGACCTGAGATTGCGAGCGCCGGAATAGTTTTTCGCGGCAAGGAGATTGAAAAGGTTGTGCCGGTAGCATCTGTGATGAATTCGATTGTCCCGCTATGCGCTTGGACGATGTCACGGACGATTGCCAAGCCGAGTCCGGTGCCGCGCGATTTGCCGTGTGTGACAAAGGGATTGAAAATGGTGTCGCGGATAGATTCGGGAATACCCTGGCCGTTGTCTTCGACTTTGAAGATCACCTGGTCGCTTTGTGCAATCAGGCGCAGGCGGATATCTCCGCCATTCGGCATAGCGTCTTTGGCATTGATGATCAGGTTGGACAAAGCGCGCCAGATTTTGAGGCGATCGATGACAATTTGCTGCGGGCCGTTGTCCTCGATAAACTGTTCAATTGCGAAGTTGACACGGTCCTTGGCGAGGGACTGTTTAAAAGTGTCGTCGATTTCGCGGCAGAGTTCAGACAACTCGACCGATTCGGGGACGAGTTTCAATTCACCACGGGCGAAATCGAGGATTTCCTGCATCATAGCGAGGATGCGCTCGACTTGCCGTTGGATAGATTCGAAATAGGAATCGCGCTCATCCTTGCTGAGATCAAACGAATAGAGGAATTCCGCCGAGCTGAGCACTATTTGCATAGGGTTTTTGAGGTCATGGATTATGGTGGAGGCAACCTCGCCGACGCTGCGCATTCTTTCGGACATGCGCAATTGCTCCTCAACGTGGCGGTGGTTTGCCCGCTCTTTGGCCTCGCCGATTTCGCGCTCAATTGCCGCGGTCAATCTTCGAAGGTTTCCCTTCATGATGTAGTCTTTCGCTCCGGCACGCATGACTTCGACGGCGCGGTCCTCGCCGATACTGCCGGATACGATCATGAATGGGATGTCGAGTCCGCTGTCTTTGAGGATCGTGAGGGCGTCCATACCTGAGAATCCAGGCATGGTGTAATCGGAGATGATCGCGTCCCAATTGCGCGAATGCAATTCCCGGTTCATTTCTTCGGCTTGCTCGACACGCACATATTCCGGTTCGTACCCGCTGCGACGAAGTTCGCGCAATAGCAAGGAGACATCGTTTTCCGAGTCTTCAACTAAGAGCACACGAATCGGCTTGCTCATCCGCAATTCTCCTGCGCCTGCAACACGGGCGACACTAAAAGAAAATGAATGACGGGCTGTTATTGTTTCAAGAGGAGAGCTCCCCGCTCTGAGACCGGTTCGTGGTATCGCGGAGTCGGTTGCTTCCTCTAAATTGTTGTCGGAGAATTTGAGGGAGTCTTGAGAGCAAAACCGAGCTATCCATTCGGCAACTGACTTGATTAGAGGCGGCAACTCAAGGAACTTCAACGAATTCCGATAATGATTAGGGATCCAATTAGGAACAATATTGTCTGTAATCGTCAAGAGTAGACGAAATGAATCGATATTTTCGCCGGCAGGTGTAATTGCAGATGAAATCACAACAGCCCAATACGGAATTAGCGCCACGCGCAAGCTGGTTGTCGCTGATGCCGGTGTTGCTCGGAAGCTTCACGACCTTGATCGGTGTGTTGGTGATTAACGGTTGGTTGTTCGATATCGAGATATTGAAAAGCCTTCACCCCTCCTTCGTCTCGATGAAGACGAATACGGCAGTGGCCTTGACATTCTTAGGCGTCGCATTGACGCTTCTGGGAGCATTTCCGCAGCAGCGAGTTTCACGGGTATTAGCCAGCTCCGCTTCATTGGCAGCCGTCATGATTGGCGCGGTCTCCTTGATTCAGTATACGGTTTCAATCGACTTAGGATTGGACCAATTGCTGTTTCGCGATAGCGTGGACGCGACGGAAACTTTCGTTCCCGGTCGGATGGCACTAATCACCTGCGTTTGCTTCATCATGTCCGGCCTGGCGCTGCACGTCATTGCGGCCAACTATCGCAACATCAGGAGGCTGGCGGACATATTTGCGGTATTAACAGGGCTGGCAGCAATCTTTGTCCTGCTCGGATACGCCTATGACGAGGCTGCACTGAGACATTTCGGATTTCCCGGATCGATGGCTGTGCACACGGCAATTGCGTTCTTGATGGTCGCCAGCGGAACGCTGACGTTGAATCCGGAGGAACGGATTTCGGCGCCGATATTCACGAACACGCCGGTGGGAATAATGCTTCGATGGTTGCTGCCGGCATCGGTGTTGATTCCGGTGCTGGTTGGATGGTTGCGCGTGGCGGGCGAGCGGGCGGGACTATACAGTACCGGCGTAGGTGTCTCGCTTTCGGTTGTAATGACCATCACTTTGCTGCTGGCAATCGCATTGATAGGCGGGACGCTGCTTGATCGTTCGCAAAGACGGATGCGAGAAGTGGAACGGCTGGCGGGAGAGAACGATCAGAAGTTGCGCTCGCTGCTCGACAATTCTCAGGTGGCAGTACATATCAGGGACCGCAAAGGACACATAACTTTTGCAAATAAGAAGTTCGAGGAGTTGTTCGGGATCAGCAGTGGCGGCTGGGAAGGCAAGAAGTCAGCGGATTTTTTGCCAGTTAAGCTTTCGACACTACATGCGTTTACGGACGAAAAAGTTCTTTCAACCGGGCGCGCTTATGAATACGAGGAGTCAATCGATAGTCCACTGGGGCAGCGTATCTATCTTTCGTCAAAATTCCCGATGCTCGATGGACTAGGCACTATTTACGCTCTGGGCTGTGTTTCAACCGACATCACGGAGCGCAAGCGAGCGTCGGACGAGATCAATAAGTTTTTCGAGTTGTCGCTGAACCTGCATTGCATCGCAAATCAGGATGGATATTTCGTAAAACTCAACCCGGCGTGGGAAGAGGTTTTGGGATTTACGCGCGAAGAGCTGACTTCGAAACAGTTTTCGGATTTCGTGCATCCGGATGATCGCGAGTCGACCATTGCCCAGGTACAACGTCAAGCTACGGGGCAGACGGTTATTGCATTTGAAAATCGCTATCTTTGCCGCGACGGATCGTATCGTACGCTGCTTTGGAACTCGACGCCTTCGGCAGACAGCAAGTTGATTTATGCGACGGCCAGCGATATTACCGACCGGAAAGCAGCCGAGGACAAGATTGCGGTTCTTAACAAGGCGCTGGCGCATCGAGCGGTGGCGCTGGAATCGGTGAACGCCGAGTTGGAGGCGTTCAGCTACTCCGTTTCGCACGACTTGCGCGCGCCCTTGCGGAGCATCGACGGATTCAGCCTGGCGCTGCTTGAAGACTTTGAGGGCAAGCTGGGAACGGAAGGCGACGACTACTTGCGCAGAGTTCGTGGGGCCACACAGCGGATGGCGCGGCTCATCGACGACATGCTGCAACTGTCGCGGGTTTCACGCGGCGACTTTAATCGTGAAGCTGTGGATCTCAGCCGGATGGCTCTGGAAATTGTAGATTCTTTGCGGGAGAAGCACCCGGCGAGATCGGTGGAGTTCGTATTACAATCCGGTATGTATGGAGAGGGCGACCAGCGACTGTTACATGTTGCAATGGAAAACCTAATCGGCAATGCGTGGAAGTATTCTTCGAAGATCGAGCAAGCGCGGATCGAATTCGGCGCGACAGAGGTCAACGGGAGCAAAGTGTTTTTCATTCGCGACAATGGCGCGGGATTTGATCAAAACTACGCGGGCAAACTTTTTGGGGCGTTTCAGCGGCTGCACAGTGCAGGCGAATTTGAAGGGACCGGTGTCGGGCTCGCCATCGTCAAAAGAATCATCAACCGGCACGGCGGCCGCGTTTGGGCCGAAGGTGTTGTCGACAAAGGCGCGACATTCTACTTCACTTTGGAAACACAGGAAATTGATGAAGGTCGACTGACCGCGCAAGGATTCAATTCGGTTTCCGTGTAATCAGTCCAGAAAACTGGGATCATCAAAAATGGCGGGGTCGGCCGCAATTCCGGACGGGTCCCCTGCTCATACATTTGCCATAGAATAATCCAGATAACGAAACGGCGGGAAAGATTTCCCGCCGTCGCTATTGAGACAATTGAAATCAATTTCAGGGGCACGCCGAGCACGGAGCCGGGCCACCTGAGAAGATGTAAGCGATGACGTAGACTGCGTCGGAAATGGTGATAAGGTCGTTGCAATCAACATCGCCAGCATCCAGCGGCGACGGAGCCGGACCGCCGGCGAATATGTAGGTGATATGATATACGGCATCGGAAATATTAACCAGTCCGTTGCCGTCGGAATCGCCACAAAGGTAACTGGCGACAGTCACAGTCTGCGTCGAGCTCGTAAAGGCATCGGCAGCGGCGACATCGAAATTGACGGAGAAGACCGCATTGGGCGACGTTCCAGAAAGCGTGTCATTTGATTCGGTGAGCCAACCCGGCAAGTTCGCGTAAGTGATGGTGTGGGACAGATCATCCGGGTCAGTGACAACCGGGTAGTAGCTGAAGGCAGAGCCGGCCCGAATCAAGAATGAGTCAGGCGAGGCAATGCTTGGCACGGAATTGACGTTAAAGGTAAATGCCCATGGCTCGCCGATGTACGGGTCGGTGGCAACTTTTCCCGAGTCATCGGCAGCCTTGATGTAATAGCGTACAATGCTGCCGGGGCCCTGCGCGGGGATGGATCCAGAAAAGGAATCTGGATGTGCGCTTGCAAACAAGGGTACTGAGGCGAAGGCGCCACCGTTAACGTTGTAGTAGATTTTTAAGGAATCGCTGATCAGGTTGCCGTCCGAGTGCGCGTATATGAACGCCGTCACAGGATAGGGGTTGAGAGTGTCGGCGGTTGTTGAGAGCGGTTTGTGGCTAACAAAGAGCATACGCTGATCGGGAATTCCGCGAGCGCGGCAATGGATCGCATCGTCGGACAACCACGAACCGGTAAAGCCGAGAACCTCGTATCCAGGCATAGCATTGCGGTAGACCTCTAAGGCAGAATCGTCCCAGGCGTTGTTGAAGGTCGGGACAAATACCTTCTTATTCAAGATAAGCGAATTGGTATATGCGGTGCCTGCCGGGCAGTACACTTTGACAATTTTGTAAGGCTGTCCCCAAGGACCTATCATGGCCTCGAGTTGGGCGATGCGCGCGTTGTGCGCGGCATATCCGGGATCGCTGACGGGGACGGTTTCGACGAGAATCGTCTGGGGTCCAAGGAATTTCGCGAAACAATCAATGTGGTGAATTCCGCTCGCATCGACGTACTCGAGAACGGTATAGTCATTGCCGAGGTATTGGTGGAAGTACGTCTGAATCTGGGCCGGTGTCAGCGTTGGATTTTCATCGTAAACGAGGCGCTCCGACATTGACCTGCCGGCGCCATTGGACATGTGGTTTCCACCCGTGTGAATAACTGGAAGCGCATAAACAGGAATCGTCCACGCCGAGCCCAGCACCTGCGGAACGACATCATCCTGAGGGCGCGGGCGGTTATAGATATTGTCAACAAACCCAATATTTCCTGACGAATCAAAAATGGTCCAGGGACCGTAGTCACGGGTCCAAATTGAATTAGTGGCTGCGAAGACAAATTCGGTATTTGCCATATTGACGCCGCCGGATGTGTAGGAGCTGATCGCGGAGGTCTGTGCGGAGGCATTGGCGACCAGGGTCGTGACAATTATGTCCTGCGACATTTCGGCGACTAATGCGACAGGAATACCGAGCGGCCAGCGGATTACGACGAGATCGCAGTCCTCCCATTCTGAACATGCGCGCATGACGCCGAGAGGAGGCGCTGTCCGCTGAAACCCGATGCCGATTTCATGCAGGCGGGTCTTTTCTTCCTCAGTGAGGCCGATGGGAAGGAATTCCTCTTCCGTCGCGCCGACGGTAGCTGATTGGGGATTAGTTTGTTTGGCTTCATCAGCCGCAAATATGGCTGCCTGAAGAGCGAGTACTCCCACGAGGGCGAACAACCTTAGAAAGTTCTTCATTTTGTATCCTATTGTTTTTGCAACCCGGTAGTACGACAGGATCATTAATGTGTTGACTTAATCAAGATAAGCCGGATTTGAATTGAGTCAAGCGTGTAATGCGGGCAAAAATGAACATTCCGGAGAGAATTATAGAGGAATTCAACAAGAGCCGGCTAAACCGCAGCGCCGATCGATGATAGTTGGAAAGTATTTCGGGCTTGCGTCGGCAGCGACAAATCGACTATTTGCATCCAACAATAGCACGATTTTCCAATACGCGCAGAAGCGAGACGCCATGACACGTTCTGAATTCGATGCCAAGTCGCCGACTGTTTCCCACCATCGACATTACAAGTACTATGATTTGATCATGGCGCTGTTCGTCACAGTACTACTGTGCTCGAACTTGATTGGGCCGGCGAAAATATGGACATTTCAGGGGTTTTCATTTGGCGCCGGAATCCTCTTCTTTCCAATAAGCTATCTTTTCGGCGATATCCTGACGGAGGTATACGGCTATGCTCGCGCGCGCAAAGTCGTTTGGGCGGGATTCGGCGCGCTGGCATTTGCATCATTCATGTCGTGGGTTGTGTTGACGCTGCCTCCTGCGCAAGGCTGGAACGGTCAGGAGGCGCTGGAGAGTGTCTTTGGCGTGACGCCGCGAGTTATTCTGGCGTCAATTTCGGCCTATTGGGTGGGCGAATTCTCGAATTCGTATGTCATGGCGAAAATGAAGCTATGGACGAAGGGGAAGCTGCTTTTTGTGCGGACAATCGGTTCAACGATAATTGGGACGGCGATCGACAGCGCGATTTTTTATCCCGTGGCGTTCTGGGGTATTTGGACCAACGATCAGGTGATCGGCGTTATGCTGGGGAATTATGCACTCAAGGCGCTGTGGGAGGCTGTGGCGACTCCGGTAACGTATAAAATCGTGGGTTTCCTCAAGAGGGCGGAACACGAAGACTATTACGATTACAAAACGGATTTTACGCCGTTTTCGTTGAAGACTGACTAAACCGCGACCATTTCTGCCTTGCGTACGGGCCGATAGCGTATATATTGCATTCCCGTCCATGGTGGGTGTAGCTCAGCTGGTTAGAGCATCAGATTGTGGCTCTGAGGGTCGTGGGTTCAAATCCCATCACCCACCCCATATTTCAGTTTTGACCCCATTTGCGATATAGTCGAATGGTTTTCTGTAAGTGGCACAAACAGTTGCGCCGCTTAGAGTGCAGTTCGAAAGTATCGTTGTTAGTAGTTCTCTCTTTTCTTCCGGAGATTGCCCAACATAGAGCCCTCCAGCGGATTGAGCCAGTTCGATGATTTGTGAGGCTACGTCAAAGTAAGACTGATTCGCTGTCGCGTGGCTCTCTAACTGACCCCTTAGCGCCGTTTGCTGTTCGCGGAGTTAATTCCAAAAGTTGTGTAAGAGGCAAAAAAATGGCGTAACCTTTTCTAAACAACAGTTCCGGCAAGAGGCCTTGAGGAGAGGCTTCTTCAAGAAAGGATACGCCGATGTCAAAGTATGAAAAGTTTAATTCGTCGACCAGCAAAAAGGTCGACCATGAGTTTATCCGCGACCTGGATGAGATCGCTCAAGGGTGAGCCTTGCGGATGTATCATGCCGCCACCAAAGCGGACAACTTATCATTAATGAAAGAGTTCGCCGATCGTTATGAACACGAGTATCCGCGCGGGGTCGAATGCCTGCTTAAAGACCAGGACGCCTTGTTGACCTTTTACAACTAACCGCAACCGCATTGGCTCTCAATCAAGACCAGCAATCCGATCGAGTCGGTGTCCGCAATCGTCAAGCTCAGAACCAACGCCGCCAGAAGAATCACATCACCAAGGTCAGCCTTGTATCTGCTCTTCCAGTTGCTCCAGCGCGCCAGCCGAAACTGGCGACGGCTCAATGCGCCGGACTTGATGATCAAAGTGATAGAAGGAGTGAAGTTCAAAGATGGAATCGAAGTGAAGGAGAAGAAATCAGCGAAGTCAGCAACCGAAACACACGCTGCTTGAAAAACTTTTTACACAACTATTGACAAGAGCTCTTTAAGGATTCGATAGCAATCGATATCACTTCATAGCCACTCATTGCATACTATCGTCGGGAACTGCGTTACTTCGTCTTGATTGTCTGAACGCATCAGCCTATCGCTTAGTCTATGATTGTGGTAGATCAAAGTTAGTTCGCGCAGGAGTTGATCTCCTGTGATTGAGTTGCGTCTTAGAGCATTCAGTTCCTTTGCGACAGCGGTGGTAGGCGTAAGTCGGAATGCTCGTTCCACCTCGTTAATAATCGCCTTTCTATCCTCATCGTCAGTTCGAGTAAAAAGTGCCTGGAGCTCACGAATTACGTATCTCTGTGCGAGCGTTAACTTTGTCGTATATTCTCGTTGCACTGTGAGATTCTTGACTTCTTCGGCAAATAGCGTCTTGATCTTGTGGACTATGGAATTGTAACCCGAAGGCAACGAGTCAGCTCTTGCCTTCGTTCGATTCGCAGCAATGGTCTTGAGCACGTACGGCAGATCGCGCGAGATTATTTTTCCGCTCTCGTCAGCGAGAAACAGTTGCTTGTATCGATCCGCTTGACAGCAAACGAATACTCTACCTGAGCTTTCCTCCCACGCGGACCGAACACCATCTCGCAGGTCCTTGATCCGTTCCAGCTCCTCCGGTTGTTCATGCTGCATCGTTCTGAAATACTCCTCAGCCTCGTTGAGATCCATGAACTCCTCCGAGCCTTCCTCTAGGTCGTCCACCTGTCTGGCGTCGTATATCGAGTACATTGCGGTCTCGTTGAGTTGTTCGCTGGAATCGAGAATAGCGGCGTCTTCGCCGATTGTCTCATGGATTTCTCGAATGCGATTAGACAGCACTGCCCGAATGCCCAGCTCCCTTTCAAGAGCAGTTTCGGGGAGAAAATTGAGCCCGAAAATCACCTCAAATTGCGAGCCAATTCTGTCAATTCGACCGAATCGTTGAATAAGCTTCACTGGGTTCCAATGTAGATCATAGTTGAGCACGACATTGCAGTTCTGCAGGTTCAAACCTTCGGACATAACATCTGTCGCGACTAACAACTTGATTTCATCTGAAGGCGGATCCTGCGAAAATGCCTTATTCGCAGTCGGCGCAAACCGCCAAGCTATTCGAGCCTTACTTTTGCCTGTTCCGTAGATGAAATCAATTTCCGGGTACTTATTCTCTGGGTTAAGGTTTTCGTATATGTACTTCGCAGTGTCCGAGTATTGTGTGAAAACAAGGCACTTGCCTGCTTTGATAGGAGCTTTCTCTAGTCGTCTGAGGAACGTCTGAAGTTTATCATCCTGCTCCGGCGTGATCGGCTCGACGAGTATAGCCATCCTAGTAAGGAGCTGGATATCCGCTTCGACGTGAGCTTTCAATTTCTCGGCATCAAAATCATTTGGATCATACTGGCCGGACGCCTCGCGAATCTGATCTAGTAAATCTTCGTCATCGAAGTCCGCTGACTTGCCGAGCAAAGCCTCGGCACTATCGCCAGCCGGAATTACACCGTTCTCAATCGACTTCAGGAACATCGTGTGAGTCCCAATCATCCGATTGAGAGTCTTGCGAAACGCCTCCACACTTGATTCGAATCGTTTGAATAGACTTGATCGAATCAGTCCGCGTAAGTTTATGCCAGCTCGTCTTAGATCTCGATATGCCGGAAGTTTTTGCTTTTCTTTAGAGACATAGCGCCACAACCCATAGCGCGCATACGTAAGCTGAATTTCCGGTTTGGCATTCAGTTTTGCATCATGTGGATTTCCGAGATAACCCCGTATTTCTTGGTAAAGTCCGGCATAAGTCTCTTCGATGCTGTACCGCAGGGTCTCAAGTTCACGTCGAGGGAAGAACTGGTGTTTGCCTCCGACCAACACGTATGCTTTCTTCGTTCCACTCAAATAGGGAGTGCAATGTTCGTCACTTAATTCTCTGAGTGGACGATCTGTGTCTATAGCATAGCCGTACCATCGGAGAATATGCCGACGAGTCCTTCTAATCAAAACATGAACCAGTAGATCCTGCAGGCGTCGTTTGCCCTGATCAATCAGTTTGAAATAGTCTTTGAGATTTGGTGGATCGATTGGCAAGAGAGTGCGGTCTTCAGGATGGAATAGTTTGATCTGATGATAAAGATCAACTGACCTTGTACTTCGCGGCGTGGCGGTTAGTAGACACACACGTCTTCCTGTAGCTAAATAGGCCTGAAGCTCCTCATAACGCTGTGAGGTGTGGTGTCGGAAGTTGTGCGATTCATCTATCAGAACAAAGTCCCTGTCACGATAGCGCACGTCCTGGAACAGATTAACCCCGCGCTCGGGGTCTGATTGGAGCATGCTCATTGGCAAGATTTGAGCATTCAGCCCGAAGTTCTCGTTATAGGCAATCCACATTTCCTCTAGTGGCTTTGGGCAGATAATCAGAGCACGAGCATGCTCGGTTCGTTCAAAGTGTTTAATGATCCCCGAGCCGATCAGACTCTTGCCAGTTCCGACTACGTCAGAAACGAAGCAACCACCTTGGTCGCGGATGATCTGAATTGCTTGTCGGACGGCAACCTTTTGGAAATCAGTTAGCATGCGGGTTATCTCGTCGTCCCAGAGAATTTCGTTCGACTCAAGACCTTCCAGTCGATCCTTCACAAGCACATAGAGCGTTTTCATGTAGATATCATAGGGAGTCGCTAGTTTTTCGGCCCATGATTCCTTGAGTTCGTGCATTAATTGAGCGTCAAAGTCCAGAGATTCGTTCCAGAGTTCCTCGAACCAATTAACAAGTGCGCCATGATTCCCGGATCCTGGCTTCATTGGGTTGCCTTTGTCAAAGACTACAACATTCAGCTCCGTGTTATCCCGAATTCCCGCAAGCGACAGATTGGATGAGCCGACAATAGCGATACCGTCATTCCCCGGATTGGGGGTGCCAAAATCGAAGATATATGCTTTGGCGTGTAGTCTTCCCCGCGTGTATACTCGTACTTTGAGCTTTCCAGATTCGATCAGTCGAACCAGAATTCCGATCAATGCTTCAGACTGGTCGGTCTGATCCATGACCTCCATAGAGGTCTTTAAGTTCGCTGCCGTTTCGGCCACATAGCGCTTCTGCTCCGTACGCTTAGCGAAGATTTGAGACTCGACAACGTCGTTTACCAGCTCTGCACGTCTTAGTCCTTCGGCAAGTTGTTCAATCGTTTGCCGGTTTGTAGTGTTACCGATCAAAATCCGCAATTCTTCCAAGTTTTCGAGTCCACCCGAGATGGCTTCAAGGCCAGAGACAAACAAATAGCCGACAGCAAAGCGCGCTCGATTGCACTTCGGCATGATTGTAAGTACATGATCGAGGAGTTTCTCGTTGCGATTGTCGATAATATCATGGCTATCCATAAAGTGGCTTCTCCGATCTATATCCCATCATCCAGGCCAATTTGTTGCGGTTGACTGGAACACGCAAACGATCAATTGCGCCTTTCTCCAGTTGACGAGCTCGCTCCCGGCTCACACGATACAATTTGCCGATCTCTTCAAGCGACATGCCTTTTTCCCGCGCTATTCCGAAGCGGAAGATCAGCACGTCCTTCTCCTGTTGATCCAACATAGCAAACGCGGTCTGAATTGTTAATTGCTGATCACGTGTTTCGACATTGTACTGCTGATGATCCACGGTAGGTACTTGACTCGGCAGCAAGTGACCCAAGCTGATTTGCGTAAGAGGCAGCGTTGCCGTCAACTGGGCATCTTGATTAGACAGCCCGAGATCCGCTCCAATCTGTTCGCAATACGGTTCAAACCCAAGTCGATTGCTTAGAGTTCTGAGTGAAATGTCGTACTTCCTTCTCGTCTGCATTTGATTGAGCGGGATTCTAATGGTTAGGGCTTCACTGTTAAGGTAATTCATAATGTATGATTTAACGTACCATGTCGCATAGCTAATGAACTTAAATCCTCGTTCAATATGAAACCGCTTTGCAGCCTCGACCAGACCAATATTTCCCAGTTGGATGAGATCCAGTCGATCATCATCAGTCTTGGGAGAGTAGTATTTGAAAGTTGTGAAGATGACAAATCGAAGATTGGCAAGAACAATCTCGTCAAGGCATTCCTTAGCTTTCTGCGGCACTTCCCCGAACCGCTCTTCTCTCGGCCAAAGTTCTTCTAATCGCTCGAAGGCGAGGCGCTCTTGGTTGCCAGTGAAAAGTTTGTGTTTTGATGCCTGTCTTATCCACCACGCCAAATTCTTGCCTACAGGCTGCTGCGACATCGCAACTTCCATGTGTTTTGCCAGGTTGACGACATCCTGGGATGCCATCATTATGTCAACCTCTTGCAACGTGCCGGCAGTAGACTTTAGGTTTTCATCAGGGGATAGTTCTGACAATAACTCCGCGATAATCCGATGATACTTCGGTATCCAGAGCGGGAGTAGCAGCATGTGTTTCTTGCCGACTCTGTCAATGTGGGCAATTGCGAATTGTTGCTCTTTGGAGTCACTAATCAGAAATAACGAGAAAGGGAAACTCTTCAAGAAACTGTTGAGAATTGGGGCAAGTCGCGAACGCCGAAGCTCAACATCGGTAGATATCTTAATTCGTATCAGCACGTGATCCGGCTTAGCGCCAAAAATTCGAGCCTCAGAAACCCATGGCATGGCCGATGGGCTTATCAGTGATTCTGAAATCAGCAAGTCCTCGGGTTCGTACTCGAGGATTTCCCAAAACAATTTCTTGGGAAGTTCCGGTCCTCGGAGGGACTCCAGGACGATCTCTATAGTGTTAGCGGCATTCATTCTTTGGTCCAAAACGACTATGCGGCACCCTTGGAGGCGTTGCACGCCGGACAGGCCACTTGACCGTTTAGTACTGTCGTGGGACCGCCTTTGGTCCACGGCGTGATGTGATCAGCTTCCCAGTTGTCCCATTCACACTTCTGCCCTTCGCACTTAATCCTGACGCGGCAAACTCCGACATCTCTGCGAAAAATCGCCATACGCTGTTCGTGTGTAAAAAGCCGTTGGTCGTCTTTCAGAAGCAAATCTGGATGTGTCTCAAGCAACTTGCGCATCAAGAAGTCGTGACGCCACTTGATCGAGTCGAGAGCATCTGTACTGTGACTCACTCGTTCATGATAGACAACGATCTCTGGATCAGCCTGATCTTCGGGTAACTTATCCTGCTCGCGGCGGTACATCTCAAAATCGACAAACCACTTAAACAGGTCTTTGGGTCGGTCCTGGATAACATACTTTTCGAGTAAGTACGAGACCATGGCATAGAGCGAGATCACGCTGTATCTCTCAAGCTCGGGTGTCTTCTCTGGAAAAGCCCGTTGCAGGAAATCCAATACTCTCTTGATCTTCTTCGCCTTGTAGCAGTTTGGGTCGAAGTCGGCATATTCCTCATACATCTTGTTGAGATCGGCGTTCTTGACGTTACACGGACCACCGTTTAGCTCCATCTTGGTCATCTGGGCGGCGACATGATCATGAATGTAGCGTGAATTAGAGAAATTGCAACTTTGGAAGAATGCGTGACTAACAAGGCTTCTGACGAAGTCTCGCATCTTCCCGGGCATGGCGTTACGTTTCTCTTGAGCCTTTAGTGAAGTTCCATTCTGGAGCCGCAAAAACATTTCGCGTACTTCGTCTTCGTCGGCATCAGTAATCACCACAACGTCAAGTGGGTATGTGTCAAATCGCATGCGTAAGTCGTCAGGCAAATCCGTGTACTTCAGCGCTGCAATCTTGAAAGTCTCAACATCCTCGGTGTCCTTCGGCAGCGCGTAATGATTTTGTTGATACTCCCAGATTGCCCGCAGACGTTGCTGGCCGTCTACGACTTCGTACTTGTCTGGACTGGAGCCAATCTTGCGCCAGTACATCTTGGGGATGTCATACCCGCGAAGAATCGTATCGATCAGTAGTTGTTTTTGCGAGCGCGCCCAGACTGGGGGCCGTTGAAAGTCCGGGTTCGTGTCAATGCGATCTTTTATCCCGCATACTGTGATCAATGGCATCGGTTTCTTGTTGCTGTCCATCACGCCTTCCTTTAGTGGTATGATTACTTAATTTGCAGCTTGATTCTTTGGAGGAATTAGTACAACTTCTGCCCCCTCCAGCCTACTTGGAACTTCGTCAACCCAATGCTCGATGTCACGATAGGGGCCCGCTACTACGAGCTTGCCTTCTTCACCGGGGAGTTTGATTACGGGATACCAATCTTTGTTCAGATCGGTCTCTCCTTCCTTCTTCGACTCGCCTGGAACCTTGCGATAAACGTCCATTCCCCCAATTACGGTTCCAGAAGGCACTGGCGAGTCATCGAGCAAGATTCCGGATTCACGTGACAACGTGCCACTTGCGTACACGCCGTGTATGAGCTCCTTGGGAATATTCGTCATCCATTCAGGAAGCGAACCCTCGTCAATCCTGACAGGGGTCAGATTGCGAGCCAATATTTCCTGATATTCTGCAATATCCATCTTCTTAACTCGCATTGATTTTCGTTCCTTGCTCATGCTCAATTCAGTCCTAAGTACACGGAGTTCGGCGTGCGAACGTGGCACCACCGTGAACCGAAAAAACAACACAAATAGCGAAGCGCAGCGCCAGTCACGTCACGTCTTTCGGCTCCCACCGTACTATCATGGGAACACTATCAAAGTCTGAGTCGTGACTTGCTATGTGCTTCAACGGAATTTTCCAGTCGCGCATTGCCTGCACGTGCAGCGAGTCTGCGGTCAGCAGTCCATGGTGTCGCTGTATCTGAATGCACTCGACGATCTGCTTCCTGGTAATGGCCAGTATCTTGAAACCGAGTTGGTTGATTGACTGAAACCAGGTTGGGTACTGGATCAATTTAGACGCCTCGGCGGAGTTAGCCTTGAACACCTTCCTAAGCTCATTGAAGTTTCTTTTGGCTGTCAACTTAGTGTCTGCCGCATCTTGCATCATCAACTGATGCATCAATTCGCAAAGGACTTGGGTACTGGTATATCCATTGATATCATTTCGTTCAATTCGACGCACAAATGCAGTACACGTTGCAGACCGTCCCATGAGGTGATAGTCTAAGATCATTGTGTCGACAAACACATGGGAATCGTTCGGTATCGATGCTAAGTCGCCTACCACGATTATTCACTCAGTTCTTCCGAATTCGGATCGATTGATTCGACAATGCTTAGTGTATCCCACGTCCGAACTCGTTTTAGCTCGTTCCTCACATTCAAGCTCTCGGCCTTGGATGTTCGGTTCATCACAAGCATCGTCACAGCGGCATATACTTCAGATCTTTCGCTTTCCGAAAGTTGAAGTACGTCGAAGATTATTCCATCTAGCAATCTGTGTTCTGGCGTAGTAATCTCGTCGACAACAGGAAGAATCGGCCTGTCTGCAATCTTCTTCTCCAAGTCTTCTAACTTCTCCGATACGATCAAATCCGGTGAGACAATCACTAAATCATTTGCCTCGTATACCGCAGTATCTAGAGCGCCCTCACCCAAGTTGACTCGCCCTGTTAGCTCTTTCATCAAGATAGAAATGGAGCAATTGAGAAGAAGATTAAGTTTGATCGGCCACTTACATCTTACTTCGTATAGCCTTTGATCAACAAACGCTTTCCCTCGAATGCGGCACTGTAGGTGGCGGTCATTAATGGATTTTACCCACACAAGGTGAGGGTACTGGGGCTCACTGATTTCATACCACTTCGCGCGTCCAGCAACGGTTGGTCGCAAATTGAAACCTTTTCCCTCGCCCCATTTGATATACTCCAAGGCAACTGTGCCCCTTAGGTCTTTCTTGTCTTTGTGACATAGGAAAATTTTGTTTTTGAGCTTCGAAGAATCAATCACAATTGACTTGCACTCTCGCGGGCTCTTCACTACCGGCTTCAAGAACTCCTCTTCAATTGCCCAAGTTAAATTCTTTGCTTGGTCAAGATAGAAAAACTCATTGACTCCTGTAGTGAATCCGCGTCGTAAGTCCGCAACATCGCCGAGGCGGACCAGCTTCCCTTTCCCTTTCTCGAGTATCTTCCAATAGATATCAGGGGCTCGTAGATACTTTCCGCCCCACTTGTTGCCGACATATACTGCTGTTTTCTTCACCTTTAGTTGCTTCGAATCGTCTTCTCCCTCGTCGCCGCTATCAGGTTCCGCCCCTGCTTGGAAGAGGTCTCCGTGTTGGATTGCCACAATTCGATATTCAGGAGTAGTTCTTCGTTCTGTCGTACTCTCGATTTCTTCGAAGACGACTGGAGACAACACCTGTTCAAAGGGAACGTGGATCATGACGAAGCGAGCTAGTTCGGTTGGATTCGTCGAAACCTGTGTCGGCGGTTGCAAGAGAACCATCACCGTGTTGACTGCTGCATCGGAGAACGATCGTTTCGCCTGATTGTCGATTACCATCTGGATCCGAGAGTGTTTGATCAGGAACTCCTGTAGCTCGGCACCGTAGCCAACATCCAGCCACGAGTTTGAGGTTATAAAACAAAACGAGCCCTTCTCATTCAGCAGCGACAAGCCATGGAAATAGAAGTATATGTAGAGATCGCTCTTAGCATCTATCTTGTGAATCGGCTTGCTGCGATCGGCTCCGAAGTACCAGGGGTACTGGCTGTAGACCGACTGCATCAGTAGGTTCTTATAGAACCGCTTATTTTCGGGCGTGACCTCTTCGCGAAGTATTTGTGGATCAGCAATTGCTTCTTGTCGAACGTATGGAGGGTTGCCGATGACGATGTCGAAACCCTTGGGCTCATCAGCGAAGATTTCCACAAAAGCCATGTCCCACACGAACGGAGTGATTTTCTCTTTCGACATTGCCGCAAGGGCCGTCTTGACTTGTGCCAATTCAACTTCGCGTTGCTGCAATTCAGCTTCGTATTTAAGTCTCTCTCCTGCCTTGCCGGTCGCAGTGGTCTCACCCCATAAGTCCTCACCTTTTTCCAGAGTTCGCTTCACAGACTTAATCAGGGCGGACAACTCGTCAGCCCGAAGCTGAAGAATGTCCTTGAAGAGCTGGTGCTCTGCTTCGAGGATTCTGGCTTCTGCACCGGCTTTGACCTCGTCACGATTGTTATAGAAATCGAGCTTTCTCTTCTTGAGCTTGGTCAACTGCCCCTTTAGGTGAGCAGGGATTGCTTTGCCGTGGTGCAGGTGCGCAAGATTCAAACCTCCTAGTTGTTGTACCAAGCTGTCGCCGCTGCGTACTTTGAAAGACAAATTGGGCAATAGCGGTTCACTCTTGAGTCTCGCTGTGTCAATCTCGGTTTCGATGATCAATTGAAGCCAAAGACGCAGTTCTGACACATCGACTGCCCATTTCATAACGTCAACGCCATAAAGCGAGCGCCCAATGATGTCCTTGCGACGTTCGAAGGAATTGCGCGGCTGTTCGAGTACTTTCTCACCTCGTTCAGTCAGATCATCGAGCACATGGAGCATGCCGATCAGGAACGAACCGGAACCACAAGCAGGGTCGACTACTGAGATGTTCGTAATGCGCTCCAAGACTTCCGGCCAGAGTTTTTCCTTTCGTAATCTCGCGTCGGCAGCCGCCTTTTCTTCCGGATCAAAGGCGAACACCAGTTCGTAAAGTGCGTTCTTGTGTGTCAAGCCAAGATGGTTGGAAAGATAGTCGACAAGACTTAGGCGACACATGAGGTCAATTTCAGTTCTTGGCGTATAGAAGATCCCAGCCGCACTTCTTTCAATTCCCAGTTCCGACAAATTCACAAGCGACTCGTACACTTTGCCAAGCATCTCGGCGTCGACTGCGACTTGCTGATCAAGTGGAGTGTCTTCGCTGATTGTAAAATTGTATCGGTCAAGAAATGTAAGAGTCTGCTGGATGCGCTGATCGGAAAGATTGAATTTTCCGTCATACTTTCGGTCGTGCTCGTTTTCAGAGAACAGACCACCATTTAGCCACGGCGCAAGCTGGAGTGCGGTTCTAATATCATCGGGAAGATGTCGATACCCGGCCATAGGCTCATTGTTGAAAGCATTGAAGAACATAAGGCTGAGCCACTTGTCAAAGAAGCTGTTCTCCGGCTGGGCGCTTTTCTTATACGACTTGAAAAAATTAAGAAAGAAATCGGGATCGTTATTGAGCCATCGTTTTCTTTGAACGAAATAGATGAACATGCAGCGATTTAGAAATTGAAGCGCATAGTCGTGCGCCCAGGAGTTGTCGCGTACCTGTTGAATTAAATCTTTCTGGATGATGTCGAAGAGCGCCTTATACTCGTCGAAGAAGATCTTAGTTACAGCTTCGACATTGAATGCTTCATCATGCCGAGCCTGTATGCTCAACGGCGAATGCCCGAACATATCGGATGGCAAAGATGCCAGATCGAGCATCGCAATACGTTCGGAAGCTGTTCTCAACCGCTCATCATGACTAACGGTGATTCGTCTAAAGAGCCTTCTCTTCTTCGGATCACTGAGCAATTCGGTTCCGTCTTTGGTGCGCTCAGGCGATCGCACGTTGACAAAGTGCCAGTTGTTTTGGGATTCATTCGAGAAGATGAATAGCGAGTATGGGTGTTCCCGGAGGTATTTGCCGATCAGAAGACGTTCGCTAGTGAGTGGGAGTCTGTCGGATGCCAATCGTGAATAGATTACATGAAAAGCTTGCTTCTCACCGCCTGCAGCGAAGAGCAATGGATCTTCGAACAACAATCCGCTTTGAGCATCGTCCCATCCCTTTCGAGCTAAGGGCAAATTGACACGCTCGTAATTCAGGAGTCCCCATATTAACTCTTTTAGGGCATCAGTTTGATCAAGTTGCGAGAGAAGTTGTTTGACGCGATCTTGAAGACTTGTTTCTGTACTCAATCTATGATCCCCCGAATAGCGAAACGAATCTCAACTGGACGGCGCTGCCTTGACGAAATTGCCTTTGGATACTGCATATTTTCTCAATAGGAAGGGTGGATAGAACTCTCCCTTTCACGATATTACCACTATAATGTCAGAATATGATAATCACAAATGTCAATAATTCAAGCGGTTTGTTTGGGGCGGTCGATTGGGATTATGTCAAGCGTTCTGTGTAAATTGGCATTCGGGCACATCCTGGTATTGGTTTAAGACGAAAGCGACTATGCCATAGACAATGCGTTCAATGCTTTTGACATTGTTAAGCGAGCGCATGGGAATGAGACGGCGATTGAGTTCTTCGATGGTGCGCTCGATCGGGTTGTTGGTTTTGAGTTTACTTCGCCACGGTTCGGCGTAGTCGAGATAGACCAGGCAGGCATCAAAGCCTTTGAGCAGATTCCGCACTGCTTTGGGTTCTTTCTCCTGCCATTTCTGGATGAAGCCGCGCAACCGTTCTCGAACTTCGGTGTGGGTTTCGGCATTGAAGATGTGCCGGGCGTCTAAGACAATGCGCTTCTTGTGCCGGGACTGTTCGCAGTGTTGAGCCAGATCCATCGCCTGGTGAAAAGTACAGCGCTGGCGGCGAAGGCGCGGATAGTGAGCCTGGGTCGCTTTGATCAAACCGGCATTACCGTCAGAAACGATCACTTCCAACTGTCCGCCATAAAGTCCACGCTGCTTTAAATCGCCGACAAAGCCCCACCAGGTCGATTCCGACTCCTGATTGACCACCTGAAAGCTGATGATCTCCGAGCGACCGTCAGCCTTAATCCCGACGGCGATCAACAAGACTTTCTTGGTTTTGACCGGTGTTCGCACGCTCAGATGCAGACCATCCAGATAGACAAAACGATAGTCGTTGCCTAAAGGCCGGCGGTGGAAAGCTTTGACCTCGGAGTCCAGTTCATGAACAACATTCGAGACCGCCTGCGCTGAGAGATCGGCGCCGAAGACCCGCCGGAAGGCTCGTCTGGTCTTGCGGGTGGATAAACCCAACAAGAAGGTCTCTAAGATCACGGCATCCAATTGCCGCTGCCGACGCCGGTAGCGCTCAAAGGCCCGAGTCTGGAGCCCGCCGTGTCGTGGTCGCGGGACAGCCAATCCGCCAATCCAGCCGTAGCTGGTAAGCAGGTCTCTGGCGTAAGTCCCGTTGCGGTACCCGCAACGGCACTTACGCCTCTGGTAACGCTCACAACCCACTTGTTCTTTCAACTCGGCCTGCATGATCCGTTCCAAGCTCCGCTTCACCCCCCGCTGAACTTCACCTTGAATTTGATCCCAAATTCCCTTGAATCCCAACCAGCGAAACAGTAAGTTGCTCTCCGAGAAATCCAATTCTCGCATCGGGTACCTCCTAATATGGTTTGCTAAATACAGGATGTACCCGTTTGCTTTTCTATTTCAACTCAAATTTACACAGAAGAATTTACGCCATGCAGCGACTGCTGCACTCAATCGGATTTCTGAAGCTACTTTAACAAATCATCAAGGGTTGCCGACAGCAACGCTGACTTATTGAGCAGAATCTGCTCCCGCTGATTCAAGTTCTCTGCCGTCATGCGGATGAGCTTCGTCGCCATACCGTCACCCAGCAATATGCGACTGACTTTGGAGAGGTAGTTCTCAGATTTGTAGTAGAAGAGGGTTGCATACTGCCACAGTTTTTCCCTGTTACTCGCTTTGGATGTCGATCCATCCGCAGCGAAGGCGAGATTGCTTTCGATGGTCTTTTCGACAGCGATGGAGAGGTCGCCTTCACGGAAATCAACCCAATGGTCGCTGATGGAGTAAATAATGCGAACAGTTCCGCCATCATCCGTCCCGTACACGTACGCGAACGTGTAGATGTCTGTACGGAAATCCTGATGAATGCGAATGCTCTGGAGTGCCGTGACAGTGCGGATCTTGTACGCGTCGAGCAAACGCAGGTAGCTCTCCCGCCAATGTGCAAGCCAGTCGTCAATGAACCGCTTGTCGACGAAGAGCGGTGCGAGGTCCTGCTGCAGGTTGGTATCGTTCACCTTGTTCATCTGCAGTGTTAGGCGGTCGAAGAGGGCACGAGGATCCTTTGCATCGACACCTTTCGCTTCCAAGTAGTCGAGATCGGGGATGATTTTCTTGCCCATGTACCAGAGGAGGTCGTAGATGTCTCGCCCTTTTTCGTCGTAGACGGCAGTGCCGATGCCTCGCTGTCCGCGCAGGAAAATCGCAGCAATCTTGCTCGCCATGAGGGAGGACATGTTGTACGTCCGAATGACGAACGACAGCTGGTCACGGTTGATCGGCTGGCGCTCGATGACCGTCTTGGGCGCAATGAAGTGGTTCAGGTCAATCTTAACGTGCACCTGATTCGACGGGTGGTTGATCCCCAGCGCTTCCCCCACGTGGAACCGCAGCAGTAAGCCGCGTCCAGTCGTCAGCTTGATGGTCAGCAAGTCGTCGCTGGAGCCGTACACGTTTTTGTAGTGCGCTGTGACCTCATCGCGTAAGGTGGTTAGAAACACTTCCGTGACGGGATGCGTGACCTCGAAGTCAAGGTCAACGGACATGCGATTGAGGCCGTGGCAAATGCGAAGTGCGGAACCGCCGTACATCGTCCACTTGCTGTACTCCGGGTGATGGTAGATGAAGTTCAAGACGTAGTACTGCAGTTCTTCTTTCAACGCATTACGCTGCGTTTCCACGTCAACCGTACCCGCCGTGGCGATTTCGTCGAGCTTGCGCTTCAGGGCAATGAGAATCTGGTCATGCATGGTTGTTGTAGTCCTTGACGAGTGCGTAGAATGTCTGTCGCTCTGTCTCCGCCATTTCATCGAAATCAACACGCAGCCCTTCGATAAGACCGTCAATGTCTTTCATCTGTACTCCATGGAATTGCCGCGTACGGAAGTACAGCAGGTCGAAAAGCGCTTTGGCCGGCGAGGCGATGAAGAAGGTGAATGTCCGCTTCTCTGACGAGAAGCCGGAGAACAACTTCGCCTGCAGTGACTGGTAGGTGAAATCGCCGACTTTCGTCTTGTACTCTCGCGTCGTCTTCTTCGTGACGGACGTCACGGTATGGATCACCTCGGTGGTTAGATTGTAGTACTGGAGCGCTGTCCATGAGCTGATGTACGACGGTCGCCGGAGAATATTCGCCAAGAAGAAGGTGTAGGAGATATCACTCTTGTGCTTATTGTAGAAATCCGCGGTCACGTACAGCCCTCGGCGAAGTAAGAGAATCTCCCGCCGCTTCAAGGTCTGGCTGATGTACGTGTCTACCGTTGGTGCTTTGAGCCCGTACTGCTCGCTCAACTGGCGAATCGCCTGCTTTTCGAAGTAGGGCTGCGATTTCAGCTGTTCCACTAATGTAGTTCTGTATTTCATAACTATGATGAAAGTATATCAGATGTGAAACGCCATGTCAAATAATAACTTACAAAAAGTCGAAAAATCACAAGAAGTCAACAAAATTACCCATAAACACATAGAAATCCACGACTTATCCACAGATACTGAGGAATATAGTACTTTTCGACAATTGAACCATCCAGAGTGCCCTTGGTACGCTGTTTTGTGCTATGCGACCAAGCTCCCACCCACTCTACCACTACCGCATGACTCATCAGCTGACGCGGAAGATGTTTGCGAAGCGCGTAGGCTGTTCTGCTCGATCATTGTATCGCTGGGAGCATGGAGTCGTGCATCCACACCTGACGTGGGCAGTCCGGGCGAGGGCAATCACCGGTCTCTCCTTGGACACGCTATTCGGGAATGAGAGGGGAGTCATGTCGCATTCGCAGTAGCCACATCTGACGCAGCGAACTTCCGGTGTTGGTTCGCCGGACGCACAGAAAATTTTTGCACTGCCGCCAGTGTCTGCTTGAACGTGGGGCGACCAGGGTTCAAGAGGTAAAAAGTTCGAACATCCTTCACCAGGGTGAACCAGCTTTTCAAGACGCTTCCGCCAGAGGCAATTCTTGGCTTACTTAAGCGACAAGCAGATGATTCGAACCGCAGACTCTTGATACTATTTGAGGTCAACGCATTCCGGATCAACTTCAGCGGTTCTTGCGGCTGAATCGTCAGTATTCCGTCCATAAGAACGAGGTTCGAACCGCAATGACCTAGTGTCCTGCGTCTAACGCTTCTTGACATTTGGCTATTTTGGTCATAATGGATTGGACGGATGCTGTCCAAACGAACACCTGCGGGTTTTGATTGTGCGCTTCGATGTAATGGTTGATGGCGGTGATCAGTTCCTTGACGTTTCTGAAGGATGCTCGGCGTATGCGCTTGGATGTGATCTCGGCAAACCATCTCTCCACCATGTTGACCCAGGAACTGGCGGTGGGAATGAAGTGCGGAATAAAGCGCGGGTGC
Source organism: uncultured bacterium (assembly GCA_963707485.1). GTDB lineage: Bacteria > Zixibacteria > MSB-5A5 > CAIYYT01 > CAIYYT01 > JADJGC01. Next base: position 62,598 of record CAVPQS010000037.1, on the reverse strand, counting down.
CGAGATAGCCATCTTTGAACTTGGGGGTGTTTGTGCGTTCCATAGTTGTCGACAATCAGGTGCAGGGCCAGCTCCGGCGGGGTCTTGACGTTGATCACTTGGAGGAACCGGATGAATTCCTGATGCCGATGGCGCGGCATACAATCGCCAATCACGGTGCCATCCAGCATATTCAAAGCCGCAAACAACGTCGTCGTGCCGTGACGCTTGTAATCATGCGTTTGTCGGGCCGGGATTCCCGGGCGCAGAGGCAGCAGAGGCTGGCTGCGCTCCAGTGCCTGGATCTGGCTCTTCTCGTCGACACAGAGCACCAAAGCCTTGTCCGGAGGATTGAGGTACAGTCCCACCACATCGTACAGCTTCTCCAGAAAGCGCGGATCATGAGAAAGCTTGAACGTCTCCACCAGATGCGGCTTGAGATTATGCTGGTTCCAGATGCGGCGCACCGTGGCCTCGCTGACCCCCTGGGCCGCGGCCATCGTCCGGGCGCTCCAGTGCGTCGCCCCGGCAGGCGCCGTATGAAGGGTGGCTTCGACTATCGCCGAGACCTTCTTCTGGCTGATGCGCGGCAATCGACCCGGACGCGGCGCGTCCTTTTCCAACCCCGCCAAGCGCAGCGCCAAGAAACGCTCCCGCCACAATTGCACCGTCGGACGAGAAATCCCCAGCGCTTGGGCGATCTCATGGCTGAAAACGCCCTGAGCCGCCAAGCGAATAATCTGCGCCCGCACCACCAAACGCATCGGCAGCCTCTTACTGCACGCCCAGCGGTCAATCGTCGTTTGCTCCGACGGCGACAGCACTATCGGTTCGGCTCGATTCATCAACCAGAACATACAATCACTCAAATCAAATGTCAAGATAATTATGACGCAGGACACTAGCAGTTTGCTGAAAAACTCTACTTGTTGTAGTTGAAAAGTAAAAGAGGCGGGGTTATCGTTTGGCGGATTTTTGTTGAAGGAGATTGCCATGCGTGGAGAGTCGAATCGTCAGGAGACATTTTTGAGTTTGTGGACGCCGGAACAGCGGGTTCCGGCCGATCATCCGATCCGAAAGATTAAGAAGTTGGCGGATCAGGAACTGAAACGGTTATCGCCGGTGTTTGACACGATGTATTCGCATACTGGCCGACCATCGGTTCCGCCGGAGCGGGTGTTGAAGGCGCTGTTGTTGATGGCTTTGTATTCGGTGCGCAGCGAGCGCCAGATGTGCGAGCAGTTGGATTACAATCTGTTATTTCGCTGGTTTCTGGACATGAATCCGATCGAAGACAGCTTTGATGCGACGGTATTTTCAGATCGGACTGTTGCTGGACATCAGCGTGACTCCGGCAGATACCAAGTCGCAGTGGTCAGCGACGGAGCAGAGGTTGCAGAAACGGCAGATTGCGCCGCATATCGCGGCCAACGACAGACGTCCGGGCGGCTCGGCGGTCGATGCCCGGATCAGGAAACGCCAGGACTACGCGATTAGTCAACGCGTGCGTAAACGCATCGAGGAGATCTTCGGCTGGATGAAAACGATTGGCGGGTTGCGCAAGACCCGTCACAAAGGTCGAGCGCGAACGCAATTGGCCGCCGAGATGGTCGGCGCTGCCTACAATCTGTTGCGAATGGCAAAACTCAAACCGGATCCGGGACTGGTCTGAAGGTAAAACAGAGAGAACTTGACGCCGATGCCGGTTCGATAGCCGGCCGCTGAGCCTAACAACACTCGGAAAACAACACACTTCCCTCCGCAAAATCCGAAATCCACGAAATCGCAGCAGCGAAATCGCAAATCATCAACTCCAGATGCCGTTTTTCAGGAACCTGCTAGCCCTAAGTTCAATCGATTCTTTGAGCATGTTCCGGCCTTCAGACTTGTCGCTTCCGTGCGTAGTTTGTGCTTCGAGTTCTCCAGCTCTCCGATATAGCTTTTGCAGTTCGTTAAGACGGACACAGACTGACGCGAATGGAAATCGCTCTTTGACCTCAGTATTAAGTGTCCTGCGAAGCTCAAGGATTTCGTCTTTCGAGTTCTGTGAATGATACCATACTGTACGCGCAGCAATAGAAATGTCGAATTCCGCCTTCAACTGCGCGACGATTTCCTCCGGTGGTACTGCCAATGCCAGAGCTTCGATCAAGTAGGCGCGGGCTTCCAGCTGATTTGTGAGTTTGTGTGTCTGTTTGTCGTCGGGTTTCTTAGTCATTCCGGGACTCCAATGATAGAGCAAACTCTTTCGCATTTTGTCAGTTCCACATGGTTGCGCCGCATCGATATTCGTTGTGAAAGTGACGGCGACGTATCAAGATGCGAAAAGGCTGAAACGGAACTTGGGTGAAAAACTTGTAGCAAAAGCAGGCCTTCGCCTATTGGAGCTCTACTCTGAATTTGGAAGCGAGTTCTCATGTTGGCCGACCTCAAGATTCAGCTTGCCAGAGTTCGGAAGTAATCAAGGAACTGACCCCATATTTTCCCCGAATAGACAAGGTCCCCAGGATTGGGGCGAGTTTGTATTGACATAATGCAAATCCACGTTATCTTGTCTAAGAAGCGACTGTTTCAGCGCCAAGCGTTTGCGGTTTGACTTGTCTACTCCCTGGGACGCTGAATGCTTCCGCAACAGCCTCCCGATGCGGGAAACGAACCTATGGAATTATCTCGATCAATCGAAAAGCTTGCTGCAATTGACTTGACGCACTTGATCCGATCTTTGTCGGATTACTTGCTCCTGGTTGATCGCGAGGGGCAGATACTGTTTATCAATCATGTCGCCACCGCGGAGACTCACGAGGAGCCTTTGGGGCGTACAGTCTATGACTTTACGGCCGAGTCGTATCACGGTGATCTCGCGGAAAGACTGGGGCGAGTATTTGAGAGCGGAAGCCGCGAACGAATTGAGGTAAAGCGCTCAGATCCCGATTTTGCCAAACAATGGTGGTCGATAGCGATGTCGGCACTTCGGGAAGATGGCCAGACAAGAGTGGCGGTATTTCTTTGCCGCGATGTGACAGATCTGCAGAACATGAAGATCGAGCAGCAACAGACGCTCAACCTGCTGAAGAGGAAGTTCTGGAAGGAAGCCTCGGCGCACGATCGGGCGCGCGAGATACTGATCGAGGAGATTGAGGTCAGACGAGAAGCGGAGCAATCATTACGGGCAAGCGAGGAGCGATATCGGTCGCTGGTGGAAAACGCGCGTAATGCGATTTTTGCAATCTCTTATGAAGGACGCTTTCAATTTCTCAATCCGGTGGCCGCCCGCGATCTTGGGGGCAGCGCGGAAGACTACACCGGCAAGATGATGGATGAGTTGTTTCCGCCTGAGATTGCACGACGGCAGATGGCGACAATTCAAAGGGTGATCAAGAGCCAGGTGGCGGAGTCGCATCAAGCGCTGACCTTTATCGGCGGCCGGCACAAGTGGTACATCACCTCGATTCAGCCGCTGATGAATTCGGACGGCAGTTGCACTTCTGCATTGCTCGAGTCAACCGACATCGACGAGCAAGTTCGAGCCGTACAGCAATTGCGCCGTGAAAGGAACTTTTCCAATTCAATTTTGCAGACGGCGAACAGCCTGATCGTCTGCCTGGATTCAAAGGCAAATATAACGGTATTCAACGGCGAATGTGAGGCGGTGACCGGATACTCGTTCGACGAGGTCAGAGGCAAGTCGTGGATCGAGACATTTTTGCCGGAAGAGAGCCGCCATGCCGGGCTGTCGAATTTTGGGAACTGGGTGCGCGAGCACCCCCATGATCGCTATGAGGGACCAATAATTACAAAGTCAGGGGAGATCCGGACAATTTTCTGGTCGAATTCGTCGTTTGTTCTCGAGGACACCGGTGAATTGATGGCGATTGCGATCGGCGCAGACATAACGGAAATGAAAAGGCTGGAGCAATCTCTCTTCCTTACCGAGGCCCGCAACCGGGCGGTGCTTCAGGGGCTGCCGGATTTAGTCTTTGTAATTGATCGTTCAGGGTTATTCCGAAAGTATGAAGGCGGAATCCGGGAGAATCTGCTGCTGCCGGTCGACAAAATCGTCGGCGCGCATGTGTCGGATGCTCTTCCGCCGGACGTGACCGAAACATCGCTGAGATTGATTGATGAGGCAATTGTCACCGGAACGACTCAAGAATGCGAGTATGAGGTCACGACCCCGACCGGAAGGGAGGCCTTCGAGTGTCGATTTGCGCGTTACAATGACGAGGAGTGTATTGCGATCGTGCGCAACGTGACAGTACGCAAACAGATGGAAAAGGACCTGAGTGATGCAAATGAAAAACTGCGGCTCGAACACCAGGCAATTATTGACAAAAATACCGCTTTGCGTGAAGTACTGTCACAGATTGAAAGGCAAGTTGAAGGGGTTAAGCAGCGGGTACAGACGAATGTCGAGACGCTTTTAATGCCGATTATCAGTCAATTGAAGCAGAACGCGTCGGCAAGAGATCGAGTCTATGCCGATCGGATTGAGTCGATGGTGATAGAGATTTCCTCATCGTTTGCCCGGAATCTACAAAAGGTATCGCCGAATTTGACACAACGAGAAGTGGAGATTTGTAACCTGATTAAGAATGGATTGGAGTCGAAAGAGATAGCTGACTTGTTGTCTTTGTCGATTCGGACGGTTGAGAAGTTCCGTCAGAGGATTCGGCGCAAGCTGGGACTGATTAACAAAGACATTAACTTGGCCACATATCTAAAGACACTGCTGGACCAACTGCGTACGGATTGTACGTAGTCCCTGCCTGATTAAGTAGTAGTTAAGAAGATTGACTAAATGGAATTTGATCACCATCTTAGGTTCATAAATTTGTGCCCGATGGTGAAGAGTCGGGCGATTGGGCTTTTTTGAGCCCGACGCCGGGTAGTCGAAAATACCGAGCAACTCGATCCAACCCGAGAAAAAGAATTAAGAAGTTTCAATAAACCGTGTATCTGAGAGGGAGCACAGGCTTTGCGGCCTGACTGCCTGATGGGTAGGCCCTTCATACATCTTCTTCTGCTGTTCACTTCGACAGGTAGACCGCTGCAAAGGGGTTTTATCCGGAAATAGCTGAAAAGGTGTACGCGGGGGGCACAGTGGCCAGTGGCGTCCAAGCTACCACTGGCCGCTATTTTTTGCATGAGATTGGTATAAGAAAAGCCCGTCTGGATTGAATCCGGACGGGCTTTTTTGCGGAATGGAAATAACCGATTAGATACAGTTAGCACACGGCGCGGGTCCACCGGAGAAGATGAAGACAATAGTGTAGACCGCATCAGAGATAGTGACAATCGAATTGCAGTCGACATCGGCGGAAGCCAGCGGATCCGGCGAAGCGCCGCCGGCAAAGATGTAGTTAATGATTAAGACGGCGTCCGAGATGGTGACGTCATCGGAACCATCGGCGTCGCCGCAAATATACGGTAACGCGACCACGAGGCTCAGCGGTTGCTCAGCGCTGGAGCCAGTGGCATCGACGACGCGTGCCGTGAAATTAAGCGTGGAAGCCGCCAACGGAGTTCCGGACAATAAGCCGGAGGGTGAGAGGCTGAGGCCGGTACCGGCAAGGTCGTTGTCCCGGTCGCTCCAGGTCTTAGAGCCGGTTCCGTCCTGACCGACCAACTGCTGCGAATATGCCTCTCCTTCTACTGCGGTCGGGAGAGTGGTCGTTACAATCGAGACGGCAGGATTAATCTGCACTTGAAGCGGCTTCTCTGCGGACGCTCCGATTTGGTCGATTACACGGGCAGTGAAGCCTAATGGACCCGAGACGGTTGCGGTCCCAGTCACAACACCGGCGGGAGTCATTGTTAATCCGGTTCCGACAAGGTCATTGTCCTTATCGCTCCAGGAGATCGAACCTGTGCCTCCAGAAACCATGAGCGGCTGTGAATACGGACGGTCGATGGTCCATTCCGGTAGCGTTGAGGTCATGATGTCAAGAGCGGCATTGATATTGAAGCTGATATTTTGATTGTCGAAAGCGAATGATTCATCAACGACTTGCGCAGTGAAATTGATCGGTCCTGCGACTGTCGGGGTTCCGCTGACGAGGCCGGAAATTGAGAGGCTCAGGCCCGTGCCGGCAAGCCCACCGGAAGCGTCAGTCCAACTCAGGACCCCGGCGCCGTTGACGGCAGACAACTGCTCAGAGTAAGCAACTCCAACAGTCCAATTTGGAAGTGAGTTAGACGTGATTTGGAGGGTCGAAGATTCACACTGATACTGAGTGACGGCAAATGCGTCGATAGCGGCTTCGACGACTGAACCACCGGCAAGATCGGATGCCTCAAAACGCATTTTCATCTGGGCACTCGGGGTAACAAACTGGCTGGCCATGAACGAATGCTCGATCCAGCCGCCGGCGGCTTCGTTGACCGGGCCGACCGTTTCAACTTGGACCCAACTGGCGCCATTATTGCTGGAAATGTAGATATTGAAGACGTCGGCGTTTGGTTCAGCGCCGAAATTATTTGAGTACCAGCGCGCATAGCTAATGCGGGCATCGCCCGACGACAAATCAAAGACCGGCGAAAACAGCGTTGTCGTGCCGCCGTCGACATCGGTGTCGCCGCTATTCCGGTCAGTTTGGTAGCATTGGCCCGAACCGTCAAAATCCGTGGGCGGGTCGCCACGGGAGCCGCCACCAAGCGGCAATCCCCTATTCCACAGCCCGGCTGTTGCAGTGCTGGAAACGGTCCAACCCAGATTAGCCTCGAAGTTGTCGGCAAAGGGCACAGTTGAACCGGTCGCGACGATTGCGGAGAAGGGGCTTGATGGAGACGGGTTACTAAACTCGCCGTTGCTTTGTTCTAAGGCAGAAACATAGAAATCGACAGTACTCAAGCAAACGGCGGCGGGAATCGTGGCCTCGTAGAGTCCAGCCGAAATCAGTGTCGCCGAATTTGAAGTCCAGAAACCATTGTCGACGCGATAATTGAGTTCGACAGAATTTGGCACCAAAATTCCGCCAAGAGAGCCGGAAATCTGGACCTGGAAAGTCGTCGGAGAGTCAGGCCGGATGAGTGACGGCACACCTAACGGGTAGTTGAAGCTGAGGGACGCGAGCGGGATTGTGACGCCGACTGCGTTCCAAGCTTTGGCAACTTGAGTCGCCCACACGCCGGCGGTGTCGAGGTCTTCGGCAGCGGTGACGGTTGCGAGGGCGGCGTTATAGTAAGTGATGCCCGATGTCCAGTAAAAGAGGTTGGCGCGGGCAGCGACTCTGATGGCATTTTCGACGCCGATTCCGGCGACAGTTATGCTGTGGTGTGTTCCGCCATCCGAAAGCAGATAGAACCACTTGTTGCCGACGCCGGAGTTCGTATGAACACCGCAATAGTCATTAAATTGGCTGGGAGAACATCCATTGACATCATACCAGTTTGGATCGGTGGTACCGTAGTAATCCGGATCGCCGAATTGATGCGGATCGGACATGGAACGGAAAGCCGCTCCGGAGAGCTGGCCGTTTTCGCCCATAAGCCAGTCGCCGATATCGAGGGTATCGTGCGCAAACTCAAAAGCTGCGCCCATCATGTCGGAGAATGATTCATTGAGGGCGCCGGATTCTTTTTGATAGACAAGGTTCGAGCCGTTTTCGGTGAAGGCATGACCCCATTCGTGGGAGATAACATCAGGGCAGCCGGCCAAAGAGCGCCAGCCAGAGCCGGCGGTCCAAACCACAATGCGACTGCCATCCCAGTAGGCGTTGTTGTCGCCTTCGCCGCTGTAATTGACGACGGTGAGCATCGAGGCGCCGAGGTTGGTGTAGCTGTTGCGATTGAATTCGCGAATCCACCAGTCATAGACTAAGGCGGAGTAGACGTGGCCATCGACTGCGGCAGCTTGCGAGCCACCGGCGTTCCAAATGTTGTCGGCGTCGGTAGCAATTGTTCCGGGCAGACTCGCACCGGCGATGTTCGTTTGCAGATAGTTGCCGGTCGGCATCAGGCCGTCGTGACCGTGCGGATTATTGGTAATCTGACGCGTGTTGTTACGCATTTGGTAGGTTGAGCCGGTAAAATCGACATCAAGGTGATTGCGGGCTTGACCCATGACGTTGATGCCGGCGCCGATGGCATCGGTGTCCATAATGCGATTAGCTTTGAAGATGACGCCGCCGTTTATGGCGTCGACGAAGTATTCCCAGCGACCCATCGGCGAGTCGGAGTAGATGAACAGGCGATAGCAGAGATAGTTGGTACCCTCCCACGGGAAGATGACAAGCTCAGCGGCGGCAGGATTACCATTGCCGAAGAAAGACTTGAGATCCTGGACAGCGATGTCGGTTGCATTCGCGGCAGCAAGCGCTGGAGCAACTTCCATGTCGAGGTCAGCTTCGGTATGTCCGTTGATAGTGCGGAGAACTCCGTTGCCGGCGAAATGCGCGACGAGTTCGCCGCCGATGACCTTAATTCCCTTATAGAATTGATCGAAACGCAGATGAGCCATACCATCGAGGTCGACGTCTTGTTTGCGCAATGTAATTTCCTCGGCCGGATTGGCGATGCGAAATGCTCCGCGCTGAGCTTCAAGGAATTGGATAGTAGCAGTGACTTCGGAACCCCGGGAGACCGGAGCCGACAATTCACCTTTGACGAAAGTCGGAACGCCCCGCTCGTTTTGATGATAGATTTCGACATTCTTGTCGGTCCGCAGCAGATTCGGACCGAACTTGGCGTCGTCAGGACGTTGGGCAACTGTCGTTGAAACTAACAGGGATGACAGTAGCAGTGACGAGCAAAAACGTCCAATAAACATGCTCTCCTCCAATTCAGCACATGTGCGTGGCACGGATAGTAAGGATGTCAGATGACATCAAATTTGCTCGGTAGTAATGGCATTTAACCTCTTTGTATATAAGGCATTTTAGAGATTAGTCAATTGTTTTTAGAGACGAATTGAATGACTGAGATGGAGCAGCGAGCCATCGACAAGAGTGGTCGAAGTTTTAGGCTTGCTTTTGCACGGCGGCAAAGTTATTCTCCGCTGAATCGGCATAATTTCCGGTCTGAGAACGCCGCCGATAATGTCCTCCGGCCGGCCAGACAATGCAGAAGTTATCTATAGCAATGGGAGAATTATGATTAGCTGCAAGGCACTGATTGCCGCGGTTGCAATTTCCGTCCTGTTTCTCGCTGCCGGATGCAGCCAGAGCAACCTTAGTCAGGGCGAACGCGCTCTGAACGACAGAAATTACCAGTTGGCAATTGATCACCTTGAGAAAGCGCTCAAGGAAAAACCGACCGATGCAAAAGTGATGAGCACATTGGGGAGAGCTTATTATCACAAAGGCGACATCGAAAACGCGGAGAAGCTGTTAGTACAGGCGCAGAAGGGGCTGCCAAGCGACGGCACAACCGCGCTGTACCTCGGCATGGTCGCCGAAAACAAGATGGACTTCGCGAGCGCCGAGAAGCAGTATCGCGGTTATCTGGCGAGGGATGGCAAGTCAAAATCGGCTGAGGCGATAAAGGGGCGATTGCTCTACGTCCAAAACGAGAATCTTCGCCGCCAAGCAGCGGAAGCTGTGAAGCAGGAGGCGGCAATCAGCAAAGAATCTCCTGCTGCGAACACGGTGGGTGTTCTCCCCTTTGTGGTGGGTGAGAAATCGGATGAAACGACGCGGTCACTGGCGACAGGGCTGCAGACAGTTACCTGGTATGATCTGGCTTCTGTTCCTGAGATTCAGGTGGTCGAGCGACTGGAATTCAAGTACTTGATCAGCGAGCTTGAACTCGCGGAGAGAGGCTTTTCAGAAGAGAAATCGGCGCCGAGACTGGGAAAGCTGGTGCGGGCGGGAAAGCTTGTCAATACCAGCGTCGACAAGCCGAGTGAGACCTCGTTTTCGATGAGCTCTGCGCTCGTTAATACGGGTGATGCGGCCTACACTCCGACTTACGGCAAAGACTCGAAGCTGAAAGATGCGATGAAAATGCAGAAGGATATGGTGTTGTCGGTGCTGGATAGTCTTGGTGTGGAGGTCGAAGGCAGCCGTCGTCAGGCGCTGAAGAAGATTCCGACCGAGAATTACGATGCTTTTTTGGCGTTTAGCCAGGGCGTGGAGCTTTATGACAATGGCGAGTACATCAAAGCCAAGAGCTTGTTCGAGCGCGCGATTGGTCTTGATCCCCAGTTTGATCTGGCGCGAGGATTTTCAGCGAACGCAACTTTGATTGCAGAGAATTCGGGATCGCTGAGTTCGTTTGACGTGAAGGTGTTGGCGATCAATGTCAACGAGCCCGGGACGCAGTTTGATCCGATCAACAACGTGATTAACATCACTGATCCGATAGTAGTCGACCCAAGGCAACAGGACCAGCCGCAAGACAACAGCACAGGCACCGCAACCGTCTCCGGGACGATTAGATAGGAGATGGAAGAATGAAGAATCTATTTGCAATCATACTTACTGTGTTTCTGGCTCAAGTCGCAGTTGCAGCCGGTCCGCAACCGAGTCAAGCGACGCTGTATTTCCTCCACAATAGGTGGACCGCCGAGCCGGACGGCAATGGAGAACTAAAGACGAGCGAGGGTGTATTCGGACTAAGCGCTCTGTTGTCAACCAGCGATCGGTTTTCATTCCAACTTGACGGGACGTTGGCGAATGCGAAGCAGGAGTTCGGGAATCTCGACAGAAAGATCTCGTCGCTTAATGACACGCGAATTTCGGGCACGTTTTACTCGGCAAAGGGGCTGACTTCCCTGACGGCTTACGCGAATCTACCGACGGGAAAGACAAAGTTGGACGAGGAAGAATATTCCGTCGCGAGCGCTCTTACCGACAACTCGCAGAAGTTTCTTGTTCGCCGATTTGGGCAAGGATTGGACATTGGCGCTGAAGGAATGGTTCACCCGAGCGCCGGCAATCTGACTTTTCATTTGGGTGCAGGATACTTGCTTAAGGGCAAGTTTCAGGCACGCGACACGGATACAGAAAAGTACAAGTTCGGCGATGAGATTTCGGCCAAAGCCGGGTTGGGATATCAGCAGGACAAGATCGCTTTCGCGTTGGATGGCGGATTCACCATGTACATGAAGGACAAGATCAGCGATGTCGAGGTCTTTCAGGCGGGAGCGGCGACGACAATTCGAACCAGCGTCTCTTACACAGACAGATTCAGCCTGATGACGGGAATTGGAATTCTCATGCGCGGCAAAGGCAAGGTGCAGGATGCGTCGGCTGGGAACGATCTGGTTGATGAGGCCGAACGCTCGGGGCGAAATGAGTTTCTGTGGTACGGCGGAATCGGTTATCCAGTGAATGATAAACTGCGCGTCAACGGCAGGTTGGAATTTCAGAATTTCAGCGCCAATGATTATGAAGAAGACAATCCGGTATATCGACCCAAGTCGAGCTACTTTGGATTCGGCGGCGGCGGCAGTTACGCATTAACACCGAACTTCTTTGCCAGCGGTATGGCCACGTTTTACACCGGCAAAGTGGATGGTCCAGCGGATTCTGCTTTTGATGCCGATCTGACCGGACTCGGAATTGTACTGGCATTAACCTATCGGGTGATGTGAGGATATGATGAATATAAAACAAACTCTTTTTCTTTCGGCTCTCACTTTACTCGTTCTGACGATTTTGGCGGGCGGATGCAGCAAGGACCGGACGACAAGTCCGGATGGGTCGAATTCAGCGGATGTTTCAGTGCGACTTCTCAAGTCGTCGCTGGCTGCTCGTGTCGATTTGATGCGGCTGCAGGTCTTCCAGAATGAAGCGCTTATTACGTCGGCAACGACTGAAGTAGTAGACGGCGCGTTTTCCTTTGATGGAGTGGCGCTCCCGATCGGCATCTATTTCTTCACCGTTGAAGGGATTGACATTCTTCCGGATGACAACCAAGTGGTTATTTACAGCGGTGAGGATGAAGTTGAGATCGTCGCCGGATCGAATCCAGTCACAATTGACGTAAGTCCGGCAGTACCAATGGTACGGGTTGGACCCTACAATGTGACGACGGCGGAGACGGCGACGTTTACTTCTAAGGTCGAAATCTGGAACATTCCGGAGCTGCGGTCGGGTACGCTTTTGATTCCAATTGATCCGACAAAGGTGAGTTTTCTCAATGCGACGGCCTCCAACAACGATTGGGGACCGCTGGAAATCGTTGCTGAAGTTATTGAAGGCGAGCTGCAACTCAGCTTCACTCGCGTAAGCGAACTTGATATTGTGCCGACACGACATGAAATAATTGACTTGAGTTTCACCGCGATAGACGCCGGCGACATGGATCTGGCACCGGAGATTGTGACTTTGGCAGACGATGAAGGCAATATACCCGGACTGGCGAGTGTGTATGAGGAGTCGCAGGCGGTGAGTATTTTAAGTGGCGTCGGCAATCTTAGAGGCGGCGTGTCTGAGGCAATCACCGGCCTTCCGCTTGTTGGAGCAAGTGTATCTGCGATAGGGCCAGTATCCCGTGAAACTGTGAGTGATGAGAGCGGCGTCTACAGCTTTGAAGATCTGCCGTATGGAAATTACGAAGTAACTGCTTCGCTTTCCGGCTACGCAGCGTCGATTCGAACGGTCAGTCACATCGCCCCCGTGACAATTTCGACATTTGCACTTTCACAGGAATTGGCGGCTGGTCGATATCGTATAGTGCTTACATGGGGTAATCAACCGCCCGATCTCGATGCACACATTTGGACCACTATTGACGAAGTAATTTACGAGATATATTTCAATAACGAGGGTGATTCAACTTCACTCCCATTCATCATGCTGGACCACGATGACGTAGACAGTTTGGGTCCGGAAACGATTACGATTTACGAGATCTCAAATTCCTGTCTCTTTGCTGTACACAACTATTCTCTCGATAATTGGGATCCAAACGATCCTGAGCCGAATCCCATGCCAGCGACACTGACTGCTTCCAATGCGCGAGTGGAGATTTACTCAAACAATGGCAGGATCGACAGCTACAGCGTGCCGACTGCGGGAGAAGGACTGTGGTGGTATGTGTTTGATATCTCGCCGCAGGGAGTGATTACGGAGCACAATACTTTGTCGGATGACCCTCCGGTTGGAGCGGTTAAGTCGCCGGCGACAAAGGAAAAAGTCCACTAATAGAATAGTAGCGCGATAATTCGTCAGAGGGCGGACAGAGATGTTCGCCCTTTTTATTTGTGTCGACAGTGCGGGGAGTTACTGAGATTCGGTGTCGTCTTCGATGAGTTCAATTCCCTTTTGAGCGCGAAGGTCCTGAATTCGATCGATAACGCGATCGAGTTGCCGGCGGCGCGTAGTTGTCAGTTCCTGATAGGCCTTTTGAGAGTCGTCAATCTTTCGCCCCATCGTTTCCAGCTTCTCGACGAACATCTTCCACTGCTTCTCGAACGAAGAAATGGATAGAAGAATTTGCTCGGAAGCGCGTTCGAACGCGAAATTGTCAGAAGCCTGTCTGACGACGGCCAGGATGGCGTATAAGGTCAATGGCGAGCAGACAATGACCTTGTTCTTCATGGCTTCGTCAAGTAGTGCACGATCGGATTCATGGATGAAGGCATAGACCTGTTCGTTCGGGATGAAGAGCAACATGTAGTCGACGGTTTTTTCCGATGGATTGATGTAGTCGCGCCCGCAAACATCTTTGACATGCTTTCTGACATCGCGCAGGAAGTCGCTGCGATACTGATTTTCATCGGTTTCGCTTTTTGCCTCCAAGTAGCGGAGGTAATTGTCGAGCGGGAATTTGACGTCCATATTGAGCATGAGCCCCTGCGGCAACGGAAAACTGAAGTCTGGCCGGGATTTGCCTTCGTTCATGGTGCGTTGCTTGTAATAATTAACATTTTCGATAAACCCGGCGAGCCTGAGGACATCTTCCGCCATGCGTTCGCCCCACTGTCCGCGGGCTTTGGTCGAGGCGAGAGCTTCGCGCAGTGAATTGGCGGTTTGCATGAGCTGTTGGACCTGGGCTTGGTGCGATTTGAGGCTAGAATCGAGTTCGCCGTACTTTGTCGCGCGGTCTTTTTCCAGACTGACCATAAGCTGCTGGACCTTGTCGATTTCGCCTTTGACGGATTTGAGCGACTCGTCGATGAGACCTTTTTTCGAATCCAAATCCTTGACGTGGACTTCCCGGTCGGATTCCATGAGTGTTTTGCGGACCTTGTAGAATTCGTCGTTGGCTTTGGACAGCGCTTCGGTCGATAGATTGCCGAAGCTCAGTTTGAGATGTTCAATGACGCGTTCGAGTTCTTGTTGACGGCGAACATCGCTGTCGCGCAGGAGTTCTTCGGCAATGCGGCGAGAATCCGAGTTCTGGCGCGACCTGAGAATCAGAACGATGGCTGCTCCGAAGATAGCGCCGCCGATAAATGCAATAATTGTGATTGTCATAGATTGATCCGGCTCGTGATATAGCTAACTGTAATGTGGCTGTCAAGGTGAGATGTGAACGAGAATTGACGCAGCGCTACATTTTCAAGAAGCGTGTGAGGACATCCTTGAGCTGGGTGCGTTCGATGTCGCGGCGGAGAGTGCCCTCGAAGGCGATGGAGATTTCACCGGTTTCCTCGCTGACGACGATGCAAACGGCGTCGGATTCTTCGGTGATTCCGACGGCGGCTTTGTGGCGCATACCGAACATCTTGAGGTATGCCGGATTTTGCGAAAGCGGCAACATGCAGGCGGCGGCGATGATCGTGTCACCGCGAATGATGATGGCGCCGTCATGGAGCGGCGTATAAGGCGTGAAGATCGTGGTGATCATTTCTTCTGAAACTGAAGTGTTCAGCTCTTTGCCGCTCTGGACGAAGTCCTTGAGTCCGACGGTACGTTCGAGCACAATGAGTGCGCCATGCTTGAGAACGCTCAGTTTCAGGACGGCGCGGGTGATTTCGTCGATGCTGACTGATTCTTCGCTGCGGTAGAAGAAGCGCACAATACGCGAGTGGCCGATTTGAGCCAGGACACCGCGAATTTCCGGTTGAAACAAGATAACGAGCACGACAAAGCCGACGGTCGCCAGATTTGTGAACAGCCACATAACACCCTGGAGTTGGAACCAGTAGGCAAAAAACGCGAGCACGAAGAGCAGGGTCAGGCCGGTGATCATCTGCGCGGCGCGGGTGCCCTTCATGAGCGAAAGGAATTTGTAGAGGATGGCGGCCACAACGGTGACGTCGATCATGTCGATAACGGTAAACTTCAGGAATTTGTAGTTAAACAGTTCCATTACGAGTCTTTCCGCAATTTCAGCGCCATATCGACGGCCTGGCGCGTTTCGAGAACATCGTGGACGCGGACGGCATCGGCGCCGTTGAGAACGGCAGCCACAGCGGCTGCCAGCGACCCGGCCAGGCGACTTTCTGTAGTTGCGCCGGAGATGCGCCCGATAAATGATTTGCGGGAGGCACCGATTAGAACCGATTTGCCGAGTTGTTTGAAGCGTGATACTGACTTTATGATCGCGAGGTTACCATCGACGTCCTTGCCGAATCCGATGCCGGGGTCGATCATGATCTTGTCAGGATTGACGCCGGCGGCCTCAGCGACACGGATCGCACTTGCGAGAAAGTCAGAGATTTCGCCGATCAGGTCGGCGTAGCCGGTGTTGCGCTGCATTTCTTTGGGAGATCCGCGCATGTGCATCAATACCAGACCGGCATCAAATTCTGCGACCGTCGCAGCCATCTTTGAATCGCCGGTCAGGGCTGTGATGTTGTTGACAATTGTGGCGCCCGATTCCAGTGCCTTTCGCGCGACGGGGGATTTATACGTATCGACTGAAATCGGCATGGTGATGTTTCCGGCGAGGGCTTGAATGACCGGGATTACTCGCCGTAATTCTTCGAATTCCGAGACGGGGTCGGAGCCGGGACGCGAGGACTCACCGCCGATGTCGATGATGTCGGCGCCTTCGCTGACTAAGCGCAGCGCATGCGCTACTGCGAGTGTCGGGTCGAGGAAATTTCCGCCGTCAGAAAAAGAATCGGGCGTGGTGTTTACCACGCCCATAATAATCGTACGTTGATGATCTTTGAAGAGCTGAACTAAGTCAAATTCGTGTTTTGTTACTTGCGGTATCATGCCGGCCGTGCGTTAACTGGTATCTTGTCAAGCTTCTCGCCTCTCATGATACGATCAATTTCCTCACTGTCAAGAATCTCGTGTTCCAAAAGCGCGGTTGCCAGCAGATGCAGTTTATCGAGATTGCCCTGGAGAATCTCTTCGGCCATGTTATAGGCCCGTTCGACGATGCGACGGATTTCGTCGTCGATTGCCTGCGAAGTCTTCTCGGAGTAGTCCCGGTGCTGGGCAATTTCGCGGCCAAGGAAGATTTCCTCGCGCGCTTTGCCGAAGGTTAGCGGACCAAGCGCATCGCTCATGCCCCAGGAACAGACCATCTTGCGCGCCAAGTCGGTGCCGCGCTCGATGTCGTTGCCGGCGCCGGTGGTGAGCTGGTCGAATACCAGTTTCTCAGCAGCGCGTCCGCCCATTAGATAGATCAGCTTAGTCTCGAGATATTCTTTGGAGTAAGTATGCTTCTCTTCAGTCGGAAGGAAGCTGGTAACGCCAAGCGCAAGGCCACGCGGGATAATAGTGACTTTGTAGACCGGGTCGGCTTTGGGGATGAGCTTCCCTACCAGAGCGTGGCCGGCCTCGTGATAGGCGGTGGTGCGTTTCTCTTCCTCGGAAATAACCAAAGAACGGCGTTCGGCGCCCATCATGACTTTGTCTTTGGCTTGCTCAAAATCGCGCATTGCAACTTTATCGCCATTGCGACGAGCAGCCAAAAGAGCAGCTTCATTGACGACGTTCGCCAGATCGGCGCCCGACATACCGGGCGTGCCGCGGGCGATTAGCTTGAGGTCGACGTCTTCAGCAATGTTGATCTTCTTGGTGTGCACCTGAAGGATGCCCTCTCGGCCCTTGACATCCGGCAGATTGACGACGACCTGGCGGTCAAAGCGACCGGGACGAAGCAAAGCCGGATCGAGGACATCGGGGCGGTTGGTCGCGGCGACGAGAATTACGCCGTCGTTGGATTCGAAGCCATCCATTTCGACAAGCAATTGATTGAGCGTCTGCTCGCGTTCATCGTGTCCACCGCCAAGGCCAGCGCCACGGAGGCGTCCAACGGCGTCGATTTCGTCAATGAATATGATGCAGGGGGCATTTTTCTTGCCCTGATCGAATAGATCGCGGACGCGGGAAGCGCCAACGCCGACGAACATTTCGACGAAGTCGGAGCCGGACATTGAGAAGAACGGCACACCGGCTTCACCGGCAACAGCGCGGGCGAGCAGAGTCTTACCGGTTCCGGGAGGGCCGACCAAGAGAGCGCCTTTGGGGATTTTTCCGCCGAGCTTTTGGAATTTGCCGGGTTCTTTCAGGAATTCGATGACTTCGGCCAATTCTTCTTTCGCCTCATCGCAACCGGCAACGTCGTTGAAGGTTACTTTGGGGCGATCCTCGGACATCAGTTTGGCGCGCGATTTCCCGAATGAGAATAGGCTCTTGGGACCGCCTCCCTGCATTTGGCGGACGATGAACACCCACAAGAGGATGATCAGCAGGAATGGGGCAAGCGTGATCAGGTAGCCAATCCAGCCGTCGTCGGATTTTTCGGCGCTGATCTTGACGCCGGCATCGTGAAATTTGTTGACCAGGTCGGTATCGGCGAAAGGAATCCGCACGAGGAAATTAGCGACGCCTTCGGTGCGGCCCTTGAAGCTTTCGGGGGTGTATTTGGTCTTGAATTTGCCGCGAATTTCGCGATCGACGAAAGTGACTTCGGAGATGTTTTCGGCGCCGAGTTGCGTAAGCATTTCGCTGTATGTGATTTCGGCGCGGTCGGTTTGCGACGAGGACATGTACTTGACCGCTACGAATACCAACAAAATGAACACACTCCAAAAGACGATGCTCTTGATGTTCTTCTTCCAGCCTGTTTCGTCCTTCTTGGGAGGTTCTTCGGTCCGCCTTGGTCGCGGCGGTTGATTAGACTGTCTAAATAGATTGTCGTTCAAAAATATACTCCAGCTTAGTTTTGCGGTCTAACTTCATCACGGTTTAACACCGCAATGTAAGGCAGGTTCCGGTAGTTCTCCGAATAATCGAGGCCATAGCCCACAACAAATTCGTTGTCGATGTCGAATCCCACGTATTTAACGGGCACAACCACCTTTCGGTTCGCCGGCTTG
The DNA here is from genome assembly GCA_963707485.1 of uncultured bacterium. GTDB lineage: Bacteria > Zixibacteria > MSB-5A5 > CAIYYT01 > CAIYYT01 > JADJGC01. The sequence goes on along the minus strand of CAVPQS010000037.1, from coordinate 44,447 downwards.
TTCAGTAATGTAATTACGTTAACGGAGCGCGGTTTCGCTAACTCAAAATCCTCAAGCAAGATACGAAGAGTATGTCCTGAATCGACGATATCTTCAACAACCAAAACGTGGCGGCCGCGGATATCAATCGTCAGATTCTTATACAAGTCGACGGTGCCGGAAGATATGTACGAATTTCCGTACGACCGCGCCGAGATGAAATCGAGTTGGATGTCAATATCCAGTTTTAGAGCCAATGCCGCCAGAAAGACGAAGCTTCCCTTGAGTGTGCCGAGCAGAACGGGATTTTTGTCGCGATAGTCTTCGCGAACCGAGCCGGCCAACTCGACAATGCGGCGGTCAATTTGCTCCGATGTGATCAATATGCGATGTTTGGTAGCGATATCAAGCGCCTCGATAGGGTTTTACCTCCAACCGGAAAACAGACTTGGTCGTTCCAGAGATTTTAAAATCTTCGCAAACCGCCAGCCCGACGATCCATGCGATTTTTGAGCCGCACAGAAGCACGGGAATTTCGTCGCGCAATGGGCGGTCGATTTTGGCGTCGATAAGAATATCCGACAGCAACCGGCTGCCTTTCATTCCCAGCGGCCGCATTTTGTCGCCGGTGCGCACGGACCGGATTGTCAGGCGGCCCGATAGTTTTGCGGCGTCGAAATAAACGCGAAGATTTTCGCCGCTCTTCAGTTCACCGTCACTGACGTCACCGCGAGAGACTCTGTTCACACAAAACTCTGCCCAAAATCGGCTGATCTTGGTCTTGCCGCTACGCCTCACGGTGATCGCTTTGACGGGACCACTCGTGCGATAAATATACAGTCGTTGGCCGCAACGTTCAGCAAAAATTCCGGCTTTGAGATCGACGCGGACGACTTTTCCTGCCGCAGCGGCAAGAACGCGCTCGCAGGCGCTAAAATCGAAGTCTTTCAGCGAGCCATGGAGTTTTTCAAAACAGAGCGCGACCACAATTCGCTGTAACATTGGATAATAGAGGTGGAATTTATCCAAATCAAGAACAATTTTCCCGCCTGCCGTGGTGCGTGCATCGGCGGCGAGCAGTCCACGAGCGATCTCGCGCAGCGCGGATTCCTGGTCGGAAATGATTTTCGCACTTCGATGAATATTGCGGGCGACAGAAGCGCCAAAAAGTTTGGTCATTTGAGGCAAGAGTTGGAGACGGACCTTATTGCGGGTGTATTTCGATTCGAGATTTGAGCGATCGGTGCGATATTCGATTTTGTTACGATTGAGGTAGTTTTCGATATCAGCCCGGCTGAGATTGATCAGCGGACGAACGATGTTTCCCTCGCGCTCGATGATACCGCCCAAGCCGAATGTACCGGCGCCGCGACCGAGATTCATCAAAACTGTTTCGACGTTGTCATCACGATTATGGCCGGTGGCGACGAGATCGATGTCATGTTTGGAGCACAGGTCCGCAAAGAAGTCGTAGCGAATTTTGCGGGCGCGCTCTTGAAGATTGGCTGGAGTCAAGGCGCCGGGACGGAGTCGTTTGACGTACAGCGTGACACCGAGCTGTTTACAGAGGCGGCGACAGGAACTTTCGTCGAGATCGGAGTCTTTACCACGCAACCGGTAGTTGACGTGAGCCGCGAAGATTACGAAGTTCTTCCTGCGTGCCTCGTGCGCAAGCCAATGAAGCAACATCGTCGAATCGGGACCGCCAGAAAGGGCGACAAGGCACGATTTTCCTGCCGGAAGCGGCAATGGTTCCAATTGGCCAGACTTGACAACCTGGGGATTCTTGAGTTTCGGCTTCATGTAGTCAATATAAGCCTGAGGATTTCTGAGACAAGGGCGCATTGAGATGGAACTTGGCACGATTCCTGCGCGTTAAATCAGTTGGTTCTTAGATTTCCGCCAAGGTGGAAGATTTTCAACGTTTTGCGAAAGTGGCGCCATGCGAGTTCTTGCCATTGTTTTCATCTTATTTGCAATAGTCCTACCAATCTCAAGACCGGCAAACGGTCAAAATATTGATGTCTGGGCTGATTCGGCGATTACAGCGCCTGCGGAAGGCGGCGCAATAAGTGTCCGCTGTTACTCGAATGTGGACATATACGCGATTACGATACCTATACGCATCGAGAGCGATGCGATCATTATTGACTCGGTGCATTTCCCAGCCATAATCTCGCGGACGTTGTTTGCCGTAAATTCTCGTCTTTCGGAAACCAACCGGCGCGGAATCGTCTCGATTGCGCCGACGTTGGCGTTGGCGCCGCTGGTGCTACGTGGCGACGAAATCTTTCGAATTCACTACCATGTGCGGCCAAGCGCGGTTTTCGAGGTGATCGACGTCGACACTTTTTATAATACGTTTTATGATGCCGGGCACTGGATAACCGAACAGATTCAGTTGGCGGATGGAGACGGAAACAACATGTATCCGTATTTCACGCGGGGCGCGATCACGGTCGACAATTCGACTGCGGTTGACGAGATAGATGGCCCCTTGCCGACCGAATTTGCATTGGAGCAGAACTATCCGAACCCGTTCAATCCCTCGACGATAATTTCGTTTGCTACTGCGAGAAAAGAGCAGGTCAGTTTGGATGTCTTCAATATTCTCGGACAAAAGGTCGCCACGCTTGTGGATGAGACACTTGAGGCGGGAAGGTATGAGGTGAGGTGGGAGTCGGATTCGCAAGCTTCCGGGCTGTATTTCTACCGGCTGACCACGCCGAGCGGGACAATTCTCCGCAAGATGACGCTTCTCAAGTAGTTACGCATTTTCGCTCCTCAAGATTCATCTCCAATCGTCCGAAATTGATAAGGGGAGCCATGTCCGGCTGCCCGCTCAGATAAGGAACAGATGGCACAAGCACCAGCGACAAAACCGGCGGCGCCGTGCATCGGCGAATACGAGATTATCCGGAAAATTGGCGAGGGCGGGCTGGCGGAGATATTTCTCGCGCGCCAGAAATCGCTAAATCGGTTAATTGCGATCAAGGCGCTCAGGAAGAAGATTTCCGCGGACCACGACCTGGTCCGCCGTTTCGAGCGCGAAGCGACGACGCTGGCGAAGATGTCGCATCCCAATATTGTCCATGTGATTGATCGGGGCGAGGACAACGGCAGGTTGTTTTTCGCGATGCAGTTCGTGGATGGAACGAATTTTAAGGATATTCTGCACGACTCTGACTGGCCCACGCTGAAGCGACTCGAAGTCGTGGTGCAAGTACTTAAGGGGCTCGATTATGCGCACAAGAATGGCATTATCCATCGCGATATCAAACCGGCGAACATTCTCATTGATCCGGAGGATAACGCGTTGATTGCGGATTTCGGGATCGCGCTGTTGCTGGAAATCGACCTAAACGAGCGCACGGAGACCGGGGTCGTGATGGGGACTTATGCGTATATGTCGCCGGAGCAACGCGAAGATACCGGAACCGTTGACCAGACGACTGACATCTATGCCACCGGTGTGATGCTTTACGAGGTACTGACCGGACGCAAACCGGAGGGTCGGTTCAAGCTTCCCACCGAGTTGAATCCGCAATTGTCAACAGGATACGACGAAATCGTCAAGAAGGCACTGCAGCCCGACCGACGCGACCGCTATCAGAAGGCGGTGGAGATGAAGGACGCGCTGCTGGCGGTCATGTACCACCGTGAAAAGACGGGAACGACCGAGCCGCCATCGACGAAGATCAAGAGCTTCGTCGGTAATTGCTCGTTCTTGGATACTTTGAAGGATGGCGTTTACAGCTCGACGTACCTGGTTGAAGATCGCAGCACGCGAGCGCTGTACGTCATTAGGAAGCAAAACAAGCCGGATATCGGTTTGCGCGAGTCGAAGTTGCTTTCGAACTTGAGCCATCCAAATATACTTCGCGTGCATGGCGCAGGTTCAGATGAGTCGAAGCTGGTCCTTGTCATGGACTATGCCCAGGGTGGATCGCTTTCTGATCGCCTGGTTAAACTGCTTGAATGGCAGGATGCACGGGAGTTGATGCTGCAGATTGCGCGCGGGATGGACTTCGCACACAAGAACAACATCGTTCACGGCAACCTCAAGCCGGCGAATATACTTTTCGACCGGGACGACATATTGAAGATCTCCGATTTTGCGTTGATGGCGAACGTTGAAAGGAACGCGGTCAATTGGTACTCAGCACCGGAGCGGCGCAAGAGCAAGCAGGCGGACATTTACTCTGCGGGAATAATCTTTTACCAACTATTGACGAATCGTGTGCCGACGTTTGACACGCATGGACGCTTTATGTGGATCGACTCGAACCGGACGACGGGAGAATTTCAGCGGCGACTGGTCGAAAAGATGATTGCGACCTCGCCGACGGAGAGGTTCAAGTCGTTTTCGGAGATAGCCGAGATGCTCGATTCGGAGGACAGATCGCATAAGATTCATGCTGCACAGCGCATTGACTATTCGCTGGATGAAAACGCGCGACGGCTGCTCCTATGGGGCGGATTGTTCGTCGTGACGTTGATTTTGGCGGCGCTCTATTTTGCCGGAGCGCTCGGATAAGCGACTTTCCTGGCCTAATCCCCTATTCAAGCAACGCAACAAAATCCTTGACAATTGACGGTGTAGGAATATAATCGAGTCTCTGCACAGACGTCCCTATCGTCTAGTGGCCTAGGACACCGCCCTTTCACGGCGGCGACACGGGTTCGACTCCCGTTGGGGACGCCATAAATAGTCAACTCAGACGAATTTAGATTTTTCCAGGTTAGTCGATCGGCTCGAGCACGTCTGCAATCTGCGATTGCCCATTGCCAGCGGGGTCAAGGAAGTCGATCCAACGCGAGCGAAATAGCTCGAATTGGAGGTCACGTTCGGTTGCCATAGCCGAACCGAATTTGGCCAACGATTCGGCGCAGAGCTCATTTGCATCGTCGAGTGCAGACTTATCAGACTCGAGATCGTGTCCAGCAAGGTCGAGGTCATGCCAGGCGCCGAGGGCTTGATGCAGCCCAAAAAGAGATCGATCAAGGCTTTCAAGAGCCGGACTATCACTCACGCATTTTCGCAGGACCTCAAGTGAATAGCGGGTTGTTTTGGCGAGAATTCGAATTGCATGATAGTCGATTTCGGTGTCTTCAAGTCGGTTCCTATCGGCGCACAATTCCCCTAATAAGTGTTCGACATGGCGGGCGATCGTGACTGCCAGTTCGTCGCGATTAAGGTATGCCAAAGCTCGACGCATCTGCCGTGTTGATCGTTCCAGCGGCTGTTGGTCCAAGTCGGCGCACTTCGATCTGAATTTTCGGCGGCTTTTGAGTTCATGCGATTTGAGATGATTGTAGTAACAATCGAGCTTGAGGCCGAGCTCATCCATAAATCGTCTGGTAAGTTCCATTTGAACCTGATAGTGCCGGATCAGGGCGGCTGATTTGAACGGTTTTCTTAAGTAGCGAAGGATATCACTGGGATCGAATTCAGGGTTCAGCGCTACTACAAGCCCTAAGAATGCACGAATGCGTTTTGTATCGACTCTGAGGTCGTGAATAGAATTGGCGTCGGCGAATTTGAGAGAAAGGTGAAAATCGACATCCCAATTTTCAATGAGTGATGAATAGTAACTAAGAAGCGGGTGTTTGGTCATTTTCCGGTCACTGCTTATCAGTCGTAAGTTCACTTTCAGCCGCAAATGTTACTTTGGCGCAGCTTCGCCCGCGGCAAAATTCACGCTATTTACATGCTTGGAGTAGAGGATGTGAATCAACCCATCAGACAAGCCGATTTGGGGCACGAAAAGACGACTGCTTCCGCTCCACTTCATAACAGACAGAAAGATTTCACAGGCGGGCACAATTACGTCGGCGCGATCGGGGCGCAGTCCCAGGAGGCGGATTCGTTCGTCGTAAGTAAAGCCTGCCAGGGTCTTATGCACGGCCTTGAGTTTTTTGTGCGTGATCGGCTTGCCTTCTTTCTTGCGAGTGAGGCGGAAGACTTTATTGATGTTGCCGCCACTGCCGATTATGACCGGCGATTTCAGCTCGCCGGTTGTCGACTTGATCCAGTTCTTCATTCCCTGCCAGTCATCGCTGGTTGTGAGCTGCTTTAGTATCCGAATTGTACCGATGGAAAATGATTTTGAGTCGAGGCACTGACCTCTGTCGATGATGCTGATCTCCGTGCTTCCGCCGCCGACGTCGACGTAAAGTGAAGCCGAGTCGCCGTCAAGAATGCTTTCAACCTGGTTGGAGTAGACAATCTGCGCCTCGCGGCTGCCGTCAACGATCTGCAAATCGATGCCGGCGATTCTGCGAATCTCATCGGCGACTTCCCCGCCGTTTTCCGCTTCGCGCATCGCAGATGTGGCGCAGGCCATGTAATCCAATGCACCGTATGCAGAGATCAAGTTCTTGAATCCAACCATTGTGTCGACAAGACGCCCGGCTTTGTCGGGCGAAATGCGGCGGTCGGTAAATACGTCTTCGCCGAGGCGAATTGGCATGCGAATGAAGGATTCCTTTTTGAAGTACGGTTTGGAGCCATTTTCCATGACCCTCGTCAAAAGCAGCTTAACTGCATTTGATCCGATGTCAATTGCCGCAAATTTCATTCGGAAGGACTCCTTTCGTGATCACGAAACTGCCCATAATCTCACAATGAAACACGAAGCAGGGCAGGTACAGGCGCAGTATTATCACGATTGCCGCCCGACAACCTTTAGCGTCGCTGGATCGGGTTCTCGTGATTGTCCCTTAACAAAGTCATAAAACGCCCACTGAGCGCGGACCGTTTCGCCATCTTTGCTCGTGCGGAATTCATTCTTCAAGTCGCGGTCAAGGATCCTGGCTTTGACATTATCGGCCCACTGAATTCTCAGAAAGACCTGCAATTCGCGTTGAATTGACGGGTCATAAATGGGACAGGTGACCTCGACACGTTGGTCGAGATTTCTCGTCATGATATCGCCGGAAGATATAAAGTACAGCGGTTCGCCACGATTATGGAAGACGAAGATGCGCGTGTGCTCAAGGTATTTGTCGATGATGCTTGACGCTTCGATATTGTCGCTGACGCCTTCGATCGCCGGTTGCATCGAGAACATGCCGCGAACGATCAGCCGAACCTGCACTCCGGCTAGTCCGGCGTCATACAAGCTGTTTATCACTTCGGCGTCAACGAGATTGTTTAGTTTTAGGATGATCTGCGCTTTGTGACCTTCGCGGGCGGACTTTGCTTCGCGACGGATGAGTCGAATCAGTTTCAGGCGCATATCAAAGGGCGCCACAATGAGATGGCGAAATTCCGCAGTCTTGTAATTGTTCTCGAAAAATTCGAAAATCTTCGCTACTTCTTTGGTTATCCCATGGTGTGACGTCAATAATGCGTGGTCGCTGTAAACGGTCGCTGTTTCTTCGTTGAAGTTGCCGGTTCCGACCACAGCATGGAGTATTCTGCGGCCACGGTCGATTCTGGTGATCAGGCACAACTTGGCGTGAACCTTTAATCCGGGAACTCCAAAAATGACCTTGACGCCCTCTTCGCGGAGTCGATTCGCCCAGCCGATGTTGGCTTCCTCATCAAAGCGGGCCTGCAATTCGACAACGACGGCCACATGTTTGCCATTGCGGGCGGCATTGATCAGAGCGTTGACGACGCCGGAATTTCGAGCGGCGCGATAGATGGTCATTTTGATTGACCGGACATTTGGATCAATGGCGGCCTCGCGCAAGAGGTCGATGATGTGGTTGAAGGACTGATATGGGTAGTGCAGGAGAATGTCGCGCTTTTGCATGACCTTGAAGATGCTCCGGTTGCCGGCAAGATCCTTGTGGGGCAGACTTGGAGTCGAGTCGTAACGCAAATGCTTTAGGCCGAAATCAGGAAATTTCATGAAATCGCGGAAATTGTGATAACGGCCGCCGGGCACGAGGGTATCTTGATCGTCGTTGAGATCGAGTTTCTGGAATAGGACTGTCCGGAACGTACGCGGCATCTGGGCGTCAAAGATAAACCGGACCGGGCTGCCGTCTTTTCGTTGCTTGAGGCTGCGCGAGAGTTTTTTGATATAGCTTTGCGAGACATCTTCATCGATTTCGAGTTCGGCATCACGCGTCAACTTGATCGTGAACGCTTCAATTGAGTCGAAGTCGAACAGATTGAAGACATCGACCAATCCAAAGCGAATAACGTCGTCGAGAAGTATCAGATATTTGCTATCGCCGATCTGAGGCAGCGTAATCAGGCGAGGCAGGATATCAGTCGGAACTTCAATGAGCGCGTGCTTGTTTCTGCGGGCTGAATCCCCGCGGGTCATGATCACGGCCAGATAAATAAACTGATCGCGGAGATCCGGGAATTTCTGATTTTCATCAAGGACGATCGGACAGAGTTTGGGGCGCACCTCTTGCTGAAAGAACTGACGCACATAATCGGACTGCTCGGCATTGAGTTGTTTTTCATTGACGATGTAGATTCGGTTTCGACTTAGTTCGGTCAAGAGTTCGCGATAGACCACTTCGAACTGCTCGTGTTGTTCGAGGACAACTTCTTGAACCCGCTTATGCAGCTTTTTAGCGTCGGTTCCGCCGAATCGCCGTGTCTTTTTATCGAACTGGGCAAGTTTTCTGAGGGTAGCAACGCGCACGCGAAAGAACTCATCCATGTTAGAAGACACAATACCGAGGAAGCGAATGCGCTCGACTAACGGGACGCGTGAGTCAGCCGCTTCCTGCAAGACTCTGGCGTTAAAAGCGAGCCAACTCAGTTCTTTATTGGTGTAGGGATATTTCATAATAGCGTCTTATCGACTACAAGAGCGCGGGGCTAACCTATTCTTTCTGCCTTGTGAACCTTAATAATCTTGCGTGTCAAAATGTCGGCAGCTTTCTTAATTTCGGATTGAAAAATCTGTGCATCACCACTGCCAAGTTCGTTTACAATATTCGTCAGTTGAACGGCGATTTTGGCGTTTAGGTCGCGGCGCATCTGTTTGTCAGTCGGTCCGGGCGGAGTTTTCGGCACCTCGGCCGCGGCCGATTCTATTTTACCGTCCCCTGGCAATACGTCGCGCCAGCTATCCTTTTCTAATCGAATTTGGACCACTCCAGCCTTGGGAATGCAGATTTCGAATCCCGCGACGAGACTCGCCGCCAGTTGCTCGAGCGACGGGTTGTGGCCAACCAAAATTGCGGTTTCGTGTTGATCCTCGATGTTCCGGATGGCGCCGTAGAGGGCCTCAAAATCGGGTGCATCGTAAACCGATTGTTTGAGGAAAATTCTCTGAATGGGGTAATCCAATTCACGAGCAAGAATGTGAGCGGTTTCGAGTGCGCGATTTGCGGGGCTGGAGATAATTTGGCCGGGCTGAATTCCACGAGATTTCAGTTCCCGGGCGAGTCGTTTCGCGTCTTTTTCACCCTGTGACGTGAGCGGACGCTCGAAGTCCGAGAAGTGTTTGTGCCGATTCGCGGCTTTGGCGTGTCGGACCAGAATGAGCGCTTTCATTGGCTGCCTCCATGTTTCCCGGATTGCTTTATTTCGTTTAGGAATAACCATGCCCAGTGGTAACGTTGCAGGCGTTTGAAGTCTGCGTCGGTCAAAGTCGTCATCCTGCGCAAGTCCATGTTATCTTCGAGGTCTGCGAGTTTCACGGCGCGTGCCAGAGGATTATGTGCAAGTCTCGACACGTACTGCGTGTAGTCTTGGTCCTCACCCTTGGTCAAGAGAATTACTGCTTCGATTATTTGGTCCGAAAAACCATGCGCACGCAGGTCATCTATTGTAATCTCGCTGTCTTCGACGACATCGTGCAGTATTGCAACAATTTTGGATTCGATCGAGTCCAATCGCGCCATCACCCGAATCGGATGAAGAATGTAAGGCTGGCCGTATTTGTCGACCTGCCCGCGATGAGCTGACGCTGCTATTTCTGCAGCTTTGTCGAGTGTAGACAAAATTCTCCTGTCGCCAATCTGCCCGCGGTCAAGTGGAGGAGGCGTCTGTTTGCCGAATTCCGCGTCTCAAATTGCCTGCAAAGTTAGGGTCCAATATATGTACAAATGACTCGGATGATTGTTAGATTTACGTTAGAAATGGTAGTTCAGCGATCCGCGGTACAGAGAGGCATGGGCTAAGCAGTTCCGGCCACCTACGATATTGCCTTATCAAACAATGCCTTGCGGGTGACCGCAAAAAAGACCGTCCAAGCAATCTTGGACGGTCGCAGTCAAGGTGGTTTTACCTTAAAGAGCTGGTTAACTCAAGCTACTGACTACTCTCGCACGGTTGCGGTCCGCCGGCAAAGATGTAATTTATCAAATACACCGCATCGGAAATGGTCGTAATGCCGGTGCAGTCGGCGTCGGCAGCGATTTCGGGCGATGGCGCCGGTCCTCCCGCAAAGATGTAGTTAATCAAGAACACCGCGTCGGAGATGGTGACGATGCCGGTGTTGTCGGAGTCGCCGCAGGTAAAGACCGTGATAGTGATCGGAGTACTGGCGGAAGCACACTCATCCCAATAGTCCTTGGCGATGACTGAGATATCATAACTTCCACTTGCGGGCCAGCTATGATTAATGGTGCAGGCTACGCCGTTCGCATAGGGCCCCATCCATGCCGAGGTATCACCTTTGTCATAGATCCAGCGGTAGAGAACGGCATCGCCATCCAAATCGAGGGCGGTGGCACTGTATTGTTGGGTTGTTCCGGCGCGGACTTCGGTAAGGCCGGTCGGTGGATCCGGCAGAGCGGGAGCCTCGTTCGCGGACTTGACGATGTACTCAACCGTAAGTTGCGTTGCGCTAATGAAATTGAGTTTCACCGCGAGCTTAACCGGCAGTACCGGACGAGTCGAGGCTGAGAGAATTCGGCTGGTATAATTTGATTGGTTAGAGGAACCGCCAACAAAAACCCCCTGGCCGCCATCGAAGTATACAGTCGGAGTATATCCGGTGTTGTAGTTTCCGAACAGGTAGTTCGAGGCAGCCGCATTATCGAACAACATCGCTGCGTAAATGAACTGATAGTTTCCGCCGGCGTGAATAGCCTCAAGCGCGGCGCGGGTAACCGGGCAAGCGCTGCAGGAGCTTTGTGTTGCCTCTTCGAGGAAGACTGTATGCGTATACGATCCGGTGGGGTCGTCAACTTTCAGGACCCCGGGGTACGAGATGGCGGCGGCATCGACCCAGTGGGCAGTAAACGGGAATTGCTGATCCGACGGGCTGGAAAATGCAGCGTGTCCCTCAGTATTGGAGACGACCGCTATGGCGGCGATATTGGACTGGGAGACTGCGCCGAACGAGCCGACGTTCCAAGCGACTGTGTCGGAGCAGATTTGGCCGTCATTGACTGTGATCGATTGATTTACCGCAAAACCGAGGAATCCAAACTGATAATTCTTATTGGTGAAATCGCGATAGCGAGAGGTCGGTTCGACGATGTAGATGCGCAAGTATCCTTGATAAGTATCACGATCACCCGCGGGAACGGAAGTCGATAGTTCATTGGTAGCGGCGATTTCAGTTCGCTCGAGTTTGGTAGCCGGAATTTCGTCGCTACCAGCAAATAGTGGCGCTGCGAAGCACAAAGTTGCCGCTAATACGCAGATAGCAGTCTTTACCGAAGTCATGGCGTTGAGATCTCCTTGTCGGTACGGCAGCAACGAAAACCCGGCCGCCGAAAAAGTATTATAGGCGCAAACTGATTCCCGTGCTGATCGAAGCGCCGGAGTAATCGAAGAGTTCGTTGGAAGAATTATTATTGCTATAGTCTATTTGGATACGCGGTTGGAGAATTTTGCCCGAACCGACGGCAATTGGCCGGACGAATTGTAGATACATGCGGGCCTGGTCATCATCGCGTTCCCTGCCAATGACAAGGGGATAAAGACCGTTTTCAATCGTGCGCAGATGGCGACGATTCCAGTAGCCGCAACCAAAGGTGCTGATAAATCCCGGAAGCAGAAAGCTCTTGACGTTGGCGACGATCGAGGTTCCCTCCCAAACAGATGTCCAAGGAGATAGAAGACCCACAGACGAGCCGTAAACAATTTCATCTTCATCGCCGAGGAAATGATGATACGTAAAGGTCACATTAGCTCCGGTGCGACTACCGAGCGGCCGGGAGACTCGCGGTGACACGTAGATTGATCTCAGCTTGCCGCCGGTTAGCGCCGCCTCGGGCTGTTCGATGTCGATGTATTCCAGCGCCGGGTCGATAAAGCGGTAGTCCATAATCCCGTAGCCAAATTCGCAGTCGAAGCTGTTGTCGCGCCAAAAGGTTGTGTTGATTCCCGCAAAACTCTCGATTGATGCTTTGTCGCCGCTGGAAGACCCGAGGTACTCGGTAGATTGGAGTCGGACGCCCCAACGCAGATTGGCAACAGTTCCGAGGCGGTAGCCAAAGGCGGCGCGGGCATCGATATTATTCGTATTGAAACGACCGAATTGGGAGCGGTAGCGGAGCAGGTCGAAATCGCCGCTGACGTAGATCGAGAAACGGGACTCAGCGTTTAAGGGAATCCAGGTTGCGCCGAGTCGTGCGAGTTTGTTGGAGAGTCCAGTCTGGGCGGAGTAGAATGTCGCCTCGCCGGTCGTTCGAAGTTCGTAATTGCTGTTGGGATAGAATCGTAATGTGGCTGATGAAGTCGAGTAGCGATCAACGACGCCGCTCGAATCACTCAGTAGATTATCGGTGTAGCCGCCGTTGAGCCCCAATTCCAGCATAATGTTCGCCGAACTTCGTTCCGGAAGAAGTCCAAGCAGCAGCAAAGCTAAAACGAGAAGTTGCCTTGGTTCCTTGCTGAAGTTCATTTCGGTGTGCAGACTCCCCCGATACAGCCGCCGCCCAAAACGGCGCCGCTGCCAATATCGGCTCCGGGTCCGAATTCAGCTCCGGCGCTGAAGGCGCCGCGATGCTGCGACAGGCCGACCAGTTGCGACTTCAAATAATCGAATGCGGTAGAATTCCGAAGGAAAACGGGTAAGCGGTTGACCGTCATCATCGATGGAGCAAAAGAAAATTGAGTTGCAACTGTGCTGTCTGAAGTCGCCGAGGCCTGAAAATTCAGGTCGTCCGGGATTCCATCAGCATTTTGGTCGGGCGTCGCGTCGTTAAACCCGTCGCCATCGCGATCGACGAAAGCCGTTGTCTGTAGTGGTGGTTTGTTACTCTCGGCGGAAATTGGATTTGCGAGTGGGAAGAATAGTGCCGCGGTAAATATTAGGATTGCTGCAAGTCGCATAGATTGCCTCGTGCGCGGTTGTGAAGAATTTTCGCACCTAACGTGCCTAAAATAGTCACTATTCAATTAAAGTCAACATCTTTTACCACATTAAGGCTTGGGGAGGGAACTCTGCCGAAGTTCAAAGGAGGGATTGAAGGGCAATAAAAAGGCAGAAGTTTTTGACTTCTGCCTTATAGAATCTAAGCGCTTTTCAGCGATTTGAAATCTTGGCGCTTAGCGACGTCCGCCGCCGTAGCCACCGCCACCGCTGCGGCCACCGCCACCACCGTAGCCACCGCCGCCGCTGCGACCACCGCCGCCACCGCCACGCGGGGCATCGGTACGCGGGCGAGCTTCGCTCACGTTGAGGGTACGACCATGCAGTTCCTTACCGGACATTCCGGCGATAGCTGCATCGGCTTCCTCTTTGGATGACATTTCGACGAAGCCAAAGCCTTTCGACTGGCTGGTCATCTTGTCGATGATCACTGTCGCACGGGTGACTTGTCCAAATGCCTCGAACGCCTGGCGGAGATCAGCCTCGGCCGTTTCGCGTGATAGGTTGCCTACGAAAATATTCATTCTACACTCCTGTAGATCTCTCGACCCTGCCGCATGCCAAAGGCAAGCCGGTACGGTTGAGACGTTGATTGCGCACGATTGCGCGGATCTCCGAACTTATGATTTGACAAGATTTGATTTTTCAGATGCAAGGCTTGAACAAAATTACACGTGGAGATTGTGTGAACATACTTCATATACGCACAAACTCGTGCGTTGACCTACAGTTATTTTGAGATTTATACAGGAATACCCGGAAAACAGCTTCTCCCCTTCTCGGCCATGAACTTATGATGTTGATGCACAACATCTTACCGTCACCGTTACGGATTCAGTATTTTGTTAGCATTGTCGATAATTTCCCTAAGGGATTTGATCCGGGGTTGGAAATCCGAGTGATTCTCTGGATTTGGATTACAACATCGGCAGAAAAAGTAACGGCCGGCCGGACCAAACCGGCAATTGCTTCGAGTACTTGGAGTGCACATTCAAACTGGGCAAGGATTAACGGGGAGTATGAAGAGTCAAGATTCAAGAAAAGCGGGTGTCTTACAAGAAGACAGTAATCGGGCTGGCGGGGCCCAACAAGCTATCGAAGATTCCAAGCTGTTAGAGCTGCTCGACAGAAATTTGCCGTGTGCAATAATCCTGACTGATGCCGAAGGTAGGATAACTAAGTGGAGCGGAGCAGCGGAGACAATATTTGGATACGAAGCGAGCCAGGCGCTCGACCTCGAAGTTCGCAGCTTGCTGTCGCTTCCGCTGCATTCACTCGAAGAGTCGGTTTCGCGGACTAGTCCAAATGCAAGTTCTGCCAAGCCTGCAATAACCGCAATGCACAAAACGGGGGCTCCACTGTCGCTTGCCGTCAAAGTGGCAAGGGCGACAGACGGCGCTTCTGAGAGCTGCGCCTATTTATTGATCTGCGAGGACCTGAGCGCACAGCGACACGCCGAAGCGATGGCAGCGGAAATCCGCAAGCAGCAAGAGGCGATTCTACACAATATTCCCGACATGGCATGGCTAAAGGACACCGCGAGTCGTTACGTGATTGTTAATGATCAATTTGGAAAAGCATGCAACATGTCGCCCAAGGACGTTGTAGGGAAAGATGATTGGGGGCTATGGCCGGATGATCTTGCAGAAAAATACCGCGCTGATGATCGCGCGGTAATTGCGAGTCGCCAGAGGAAACGCATTGATGAACCGATGGTATATGCCGACGGCAGCCGGTTTATTATCGAGACCATTAAGACACCGATATTCGATGACAATGGCAATGTCATCGGGACGACCGGTATTGCCCGCGACGTGACAGAAAAGACCCGAGTAGAGTGCGCACTGCGCGACAGTGAAGCCCGCTACCGGACACTGTTCGAAAGTTCAGCCGCTGCGTTCCTGCTTCTGAGCGAGCTTGAGTTTGTCGACTGCAACGAACGCGCCTGTACACTATTTGGATTGACGCGAGGGCAAATCATCGGCAATACACCGGCGGATCTTTCACCGATCGAGCAGCCGGACGGCAAATCATCGCACGATGCAATTCTGCTGAGGCTGCAGGCATGCCTCAGCGGCGCTCCGCAGTTTTTCAGTTGGCGGTTTCGCGGCGCGGCGGGAACGATGATAGATGCCGAGGTGACTTTTAAGGCGATTACGGTTGAGTCGAAGCAGACGGTATTCGTTGAAATACGCGACATGACTTCGCGGCTCAGGGCAGAGTTGAGGGTACAGGAGCAATTGCGATTCCTGCAACAGCTCATCGACACCATTCCGACGCCGATTTTTTACAAGGATCTGAAAGGGCTACTGATTGGGTGCAATCGAAGCTTTGCCGAATCGGTCGGCAAACCGCGGCGAGAGATACTCGGCGTTCGGGCAGCGGACCTATTCCCTCCTGATGAGGCCAGGTTCATTTCGCTGCATGACGAACAACTGGCGCAGGATCACACTCAACAAAACTTCGAATGCCGGTTGACATTTGCGGGCGGCGCAGTCCACGACGTGATTCTGTATGAAGCGGTATACAACCTATCCAACGGCGAACCGGGTGGCTTTGTCGGGACGATCATTGACATCACCGACCGCAAGCAGATCGAAAGTCAGTTGCGCGACAACGAAGAATTGTTGCAGGAAGCCCAGAGGATCGGAAGTATCGGTCATTGGGAGTTGGATATCGACACGGGAGTCACATCGTGGTCGGATGAATTATACCGGATATTTGCGCGCGACAAATCCGAGGGTGCGGTCGATTTCGTGCACAGCAGCGAAGGCATCCACGGCGACGATCATGTGATGCTCGTCAAGTCCATCGAGGACTGCATCAACAGCGCGCTGCCGTTTAATTTAGATACAGCTTTCGCGCGCCGCAATTCCGAAACGCGCTATGTCCAAATACAGGGCCGGCCGGTTCTCGACGACATCAAGAAAGTAAAGCGGATAGTTGGCACAGTCCAGGATATTACCGACCGCAAGCAGGTCGAGCGCTCGCTGATGGAGAGCCACCGGCTATTGACGGCAATGATGACTAACCTGCCGGGCATGATCTATCGGTGCCGCAACGACGTCGATCGGACATTGGAGTTCGCGAGCGACGGATGCGAGCAACTGACGGGATTTCCTGCCAGCGATTTCATCGGCAATAAGCGGCTGAGCTTCGGCGGGCTGATTCATCCGGACGACCGGACAGCGACGAATCAACAGCTTCAAAGCGCTTTGAACGCACATGAGCAGTATGAACTGACCTATCGAATTTTGACAGCCGCAGGCGACGAAAAGTGGATTTGGGAGCATGGCTGGGCGGAAGATGACTTTGCCAGAGGCAAGGTAGTTTTGCAGGGACTGATGCTTGACATTTCCCAACAGAAGTTGGAAGATGAGCGTCGGAAGAGATTGACCACGGCAGTGGAACAAGCTGCTGAGGCGATCATGATTACCGACATTACGGGCAAAATTCAATTCGTCAATCCGGCATTTGAAGAGATCACCGGGTATTCGGAAGCCGAGGTACTCGGCCAGAATCCTCGAATCATGAAGAGCGGGCGTCACAAGGATTCATTCTACAAGACGCTGTGGGAGACAATTCTGCGGGGCGACATCTGGAAGGGCCGGCTCATAAATCGCAAGAAGGACGGCACCTTAATTGAGGCCGATGCGTCGATTCGCGCAGTTCGAGATGCGCAGGGCAAGATAATCAACTTCGTGGCGGTAAAGCGCGACGTGACAAAATTGATGGCACTTGAAGCGCAGTTGCGACAGGCGCAGAAACTTGAGGCGGTCGGCGCTCTCGCGGCGGGAATCGCACACGAGATCAACACACCGATTCAGTTTGTCGGCGATAACACGCATTTCCTTGCCGAGTCGTTTGCCGAGATGCTGACACTTCTCGATGTCGCTTCCGAGTTGGCAAAGAGCAAGAAGGAGTGCGACGACTATCCACAGGAATACAAAGATTTTCTTAGAGCGATCGGCAAGGCTGACCTGGATTATTTTAAGCAAGAGATCCCGCGAGCGATCGAGCAAAGTCTGCAGGGAATCGATCGCGTCGCGAATATTGTGAGGGCAATGAAGGAATTTTCGCATCCCGATCAACGCGAGAAATCGGCGATAGACATCAATCGCGCCATCAAAACGACGCTGACGGTGGCGCACAATGAACTGAAATATGTAGCGGACGTAATTGAGGACCTGAGTCCCGACTTGCCTACGCTCCAAGGATACGCCAGCGAGCTAAACCAAGTGTTTTTGAATTTGATGGTGAACGCCGCGCATGCAATTTCGGAAGTAGTGCAAGAAGGCAAGGGTCGCGGCACGATAATTGTCCGCTCCGAACCGGGCGACAAGTGCATTATCGTGTCGATTTCCGATACCGGTTCGGGAATCAATCCGGAAGTGCGCGAGCGCCTATTCGAGCCTTTCTTTACGACGAAGGAAGTGGGTCGTGGAACCGGCCAGGGGCTTGCGATAGCACGCTCAGTAGTCGTTGAAAAGCACGGGGGCGAGATTTACTTCGAGACGGAAGTCGGCAAAGGCACGACATTCTTCGTCAAGTTACCACTAACAGAAGCAGAGGAAGGGCTCATATGAAAAGAGTGATGTTTGTCGACGACAGCCCGAATGTCCTCTCTGGACTACGCCGCATGCTGCACAAGATGTCGGGCGAGTGGGAAATGGAGTTCGCCGAGGATGCACGCACGGCGCTGGCAAAAATGGCGGAGAAGCCGTTTGATGCAGTAGTATCCGACATGCGCATGCCCGACATAAACGGAGCGCAGTTGCTTCGCCAAGTTGCTGATCTATATCCCGGGACTGTGCGGTTCATTCTGTCAGGTCATTCCGATCATGATCTGATTTTGCAGTCGGTCGGATGCACACACCAATTTTTGGCAAAGCCATGTGAGCCGGCACAGTTGATTGCCTGCATCCGAAACTCATTCGTAATTCGCGGATTTCTTCAAGATGAGGAACTCAAGCGTAAGATTGCCAACGTGCCTTCCCTGCCGACTCTGCCGGCGACGAGTTCGCGGCTGCTGGAAGCGCTGGCCTCGGAGACGATTTCAATTGATTGCGTCGCCAAGATTGTTGCAGAAGATGTTGGAATGACTGCCAAGATTCTGCAAATGGTAAATTCGGCATTTTTCGGCCTTCCGACGCACGTCGACAGTCCCACACGTGCCGTGAGCCTGCTGGGAATAGAGACGATCAAGGCGCTGGTGCTTACAGCCGGAGTTTTTGAACAATTTAACATCGCGCCGCTGGAGAACTTGAGTATAGAGAGTATTTACGCTCACAGCATGAGCGTCGGGGTGACGGCGCAGAAGGTTGCCCGCAAGCTGAAGCTGGAAAAACGGCTAATAGACGATGCGATGTTGGCGGGGATGATGCACGATATCGGCAAGCCGATTTTGATGATGCACTTTCGCGAGAATCTCGGTGCGGCAATGAGAATAACCAGCGAAGAGCGGGCGCCAATGTATGCGGCTGAAGAAAAGGTGATGGGCGTGAGCCATGCGGAGATAGGAGCGTATCTACTTTCGCTGTGGGGTGAGCCGGATTCGACGGTAGAGGCAGTGCTGCAGCATCATCATCCGAGTCGCGTAAACAATTTGACCGTAAATGCTCTGACGGCGGTGCATCTTGCCAATGCATTGATTCACCGGATCGAGTATTCCGATTTTGATAGTTGGAAAACGAACGCGCTTGACTGGAGTTATCTCGAGGGCCTGCAATTGACCGCGATGGTCGAGGACTTGCTTGCGAGTAACCTTGTCGAGATTACTGCATGAGGAGAACATAATATGACAGCAGATTCGACGATTCGCGTACTCTTCGTCGATGACGACCGCAACTTTCTCGATGCAGTCGTCCGACAATTTCGCAATCGCTTTGACTTGGTAGCCGCCGAGGGCGGCACGGAAGGATTACAAGCGATGCGAACGCAAAGTCCTTTCCAGGTAGTTGTCTCGGACATGCGGATGCCGGATATGAACGGCATTCAATTCCTGGCACGCGCCCGGGAAATCAACCCCGACACGGTGCGCATCATGTTGACGGGGAACGCCGAGTTGGATACGGCGATGCATGCCGTCAATGAAGGCAACATCTTTCGGTTTCTGGTGAAGCCGTGCCAGAAAGCGACGATGGAATGGGCAATCGAAGCGGGTGTGGAACAATACCGCCTGATTACCGCCGAGCGCGAGTTGCTTGAAAAGACGCTCAAGGGCAGCGTGCAGGTGCTGGCGGACACGTTAGCGCTGGTCAGCCCGCTTGCATTCAGCCGCGCATCAAGGATTAAGGAATACGTGAGCCAAGTGGCAAAGCAGCTTGCAGTCGAGAAGGCGTGGGAATTTGAACTGGCCGCCCTGCTGTCGCAGATTGGCTGCGTCACGATTCCGCCGGACATTCTGGAAAAAGTGTATTCGGGAACGGAACTGACAGAAGACGAGGTCAAGATGTATCAGTCGCATCCGGAGTTTGGAGGCAAGCTAATAGCGCTGATTCCCCGTCTTCAGGATGTCAGTCTGATGATCGCCCGGCAAATGGAGGATTTCAAGGATTGCGGAGTTGCCGCAGAGGACTTGATGTCGGACCGAATCGCTCTGGGCTCCCAGATGCTTAAGATTTGCACGGAGTTTGACCTGCTGACTTTGACGGGGCAACTTCACGGTCATGTTATCGGCAACCTGAAGATGCGCTCGACGGAATTCAGCACCTTGCTGGCAAAGTCGCTTGAACAAGTCGAGGTCGTCGCCGTCGAGACGGAATTGCGCGAGATTTCGATTCGGGATCTAACTGATTCAATGACACTTGCGCAGGATCTAAAAACGCGCGCCGGTCTGTTGGTGGCGCCAAAGGGACAGAAGGCGTCGCTTTCATTGCGGGTACGACTGGAAAACTACTTGCATCGGAAAGAAATCGACCAGAAAGTCCGCGTCAATGTTGCGGCGGTCAAGCAGGCGTCGGTCCATCGCACAATCGAGGCGTCAATCGGTTGACGCAGGACCAGCAAATTTCGCAGGAAAAGCAAGAGGGCGGGGAAAAATCCCCGCCCTCTTGGCGTTTCCAACTGTGCCATTGCCGATTGCTCTAAACGCCAGCCGGTCGTTCAGCCACATGCTCCACGGATGTTTCTTCATGATGCTTGGCAGCCTTAGTAAAGCGAGCCAGAAGCGCATACACGACGGGCACCAACACCAGAGTGAGGAACGTCGAGAAGATCAGTCCGCCAACAACGGCAATACCCAACGGTCGTCGCGACTCCGCGCCGGCGCCAAGGCCAATCGCGATCGGCAGAACTCCGAAGACAGTTGCGAATGAAGTCATCAGAATGGGGCGCAGGCGAATGCGGGACGCCTCAACGACGGCTTCAAGAGCTTCTTTTCCCTGCTCGCGCAGTTGATTGGAGAATTCGACAATCAAAATCGAGTTCTTGGTCACAAGGCCGATGAGCATGATCAGCCCGATTTGCGAGAAGATGTTCATGGTCTGTCCAAAGACGAAAAGCGCCACGAGAGCACCGACCATCGCGAGCGGCACTGAAAGCAAGATCGTGATCGGGTGGACGAAACTCTCGAATTGCGCCGCCAAGACCAGGAAGATGAATAGAACGGCAAGTCCGAACATAAAGTAGAGACTGGCGCTGGAATCGCGAAACTCGCGCGACTGCCCGGCGAGATCCCGTTTGATCGATTTGTCCAGTTCGGTGTTGGCGATATTGTCGAGTGCGGCGAGAGCGTCGCCCATAGCGACGCCGGGCGCCAGATTCGCGGTGATTTTGGCAGAGCGGACGCGATTGAAGTGATTGAGCGACTTGGGCGCAACAGCTTCATTGATGTTGACGACCGTTGCCAACTGGATCAGGTCGCCGTTCCCGCGCAGATAGAGCTGGTCCACTGAATTTGGCGTCGCTCGATCTTGCGGGCGCAGTTGCATGATTACGTCGTACTGTTTCGATCCGCGCTTGAAGTTCGAGACGACGCGACCGCCAAGAAACGTCTCGAGCGTTGCGCCGATATCCGCAACAGAGACGCCGAGTTGAGCCGCACGGTCGCGATCGATGTGAATTTCGAGTTGCGGTTTGTTGAGTTTGAGATCGGTGTTGAGGTTAATTAAGAAGCCCAACTGCGAAGCTTTGCGCATCACGGTGCTGACAGCCTGCTGCAGTTCGTCATAAGTATCGCCCAACAGTACATACTCGATTGGGGTATTTCCGGCGCCGGTATTAAGGCTCGGCAAATTGATCAAAAATGCCGTCACGCCGGGAATCGAGAAGATCGGCGAAAACATCTCCGAGACAATTTGCTGTTGAGATTTATCACGTTCGCTGCGGTCTTTCAGGCGCAGAAAGAGGAAGCCGTCACTTGGCGAACCGGCGGCGCCAAACGACTGACCCGTTGCCGAAAACAGTCCCTGGTATTCAGGGAGCTGCATAAGAATGCCTTCCATTTGACGCATGTACTTATCGGTGTATTCCAGTGTGGATCCGTCGGGCGCCATAATAATGCCGAATGCCGTGCCGCGATCTTCGGTCGGAATTAGTTCGCTGGGAATAAAACGGAAGACGACCAATCCGAACGCAACAAAGAGGATCGATCCGACAATCGTTGCCCAGCGATTTCTCATGCAGAATCTCAGGATGCGGTCATAGGTGCGGTCAACGAATTCGAAGAAGGCGTCGAATGAACGCGAGGCCCAACTAGTCGAACTTCCGTGAAGCGGCCGCAATACACGGGAACACATCATGGGAGTGAACGTGAGCGCCACAAATCCGGATATCAATACGGCAGCAGCGACGGTAATTCCAAACTCGTTGAAGAGGCGTCCGACACTGCCGGTTAAGAATGCGAGCGGAACGAACACGGCTACCAGGGCTATCGTGGTCGCCAACACGGCGAAGCCGATTTCTTTGGCGCCGTCGTACGCGGCGCGCATTCGGCTCTTACCCATCTGCAAATGCCGGTAGATGTTTTCCAGCATCACGATGGCGTCGTCGACCACGAGGCCGATTGCCAAGACTATTGCCAGGAGGGTCAGGATATTGATCGTAAAGCCGAGGAAATATACGACAGCAAGCGCGCCGACGATAGAAATCGGGATTGCGACGGCCGGGATAATTGTCGCGCGCATACTATTGAGGAAGGCCAGAATTACAAGAATAACCAGGCAAAGAGCGATGAGAATTGTCTCGCCGACTTCGTTGATTGATTGACGAACGAAGAGCGAGGAGTTATAGGCGAAATGCACCTCCATGCCTTCCGGGAGTAATTTCTGCAGTTCAGGCATAGCTCGTTCGACTTCTTCGCCTACGTCAAGAGTACTGGCCGTGGACTGCTTGACAACGCCGAGGCCAACTGCGGGCTTGCCGTTGTAGCGTGTTGCGGCACGATCATCTTCGGCGCCGACTTCAACCTGAGCAACATCACCGAGCCGGACTTGTTCGATTCCGTTCTGCCTGACAATGATAGCGGCAAACTCCTCCGGCTGGGAAACCTCGCCGCGAGTCAAGACGGAGAATTCGCGCCCTTTACCTTCGACGCGTCCGCCGGGGATTTCCGCGTTCGCTCTTTGGATTGCCGTTTCGACATCGACGGTCGTCAAGCCATGAGCGGCCATTTTTTGCGGGTCGAGCCATACACGCATCGAGTAGCGTCGTTCACCGCCGATGATGACGGCGCCAACGCCGGGGAAACGCAGGAGGCGTTCTTTCATGACACGGTCAGCGACTTCAGACAGTTCGAGCGTGTTGTGGCGTTCACTGGAAAGCGCAATCCAGATGATGGGCTGCGCATTCGCATCGACTTTTGAGACAACCGGTTCATCGGCTTCATCAGGCAGGCGTCCGAGTGTACGGCTGACCTTGTCGCGCACGTCGTTGGCAGCTTCCTCGATATTTCGACCGAGTTCGAATTCGATGGTGATGCGGGAGCCCTGTTCGCTGCTCGCCGAAGTCATCGTGCGGATACCTTCGATAGTCGCGAGTTGTTCTTCCAGCACGTCCGTGATTTCCGTTTCCATAACGCCGGCGCTGGCGCCGCGATAGAAAGTATTCACCGAGACGATGGGCGAGTCGATGTTGGGATATTCGCGCACAGGAAGGCGCGTGTAGGCAACAATTCCAAAGAGAATGATTGCCAGGCTCATTACCGTCGCGAAGACGGGTCGTCGAATTGATAGTTCGCTAATTTTCACGCTTGTATCCCTTCCTAACTCTTGGGCTGCGCGCCGGGTTGTAAAGTGACCGGCATGATCTTGGCGCCATCATGGAGTTTCTGATGGCCTGCCCGCACCACCTGCTCGCCCGGCTTGAGTCCCTCGAGTACTTCGACGACATCACTCATCCGGGTACCGAGTGTGATTGGCGTCCGCGTCACGGTGCTGTCCGGCTTGACGACATAGACGAGGGTCAGATTGCCTTCGGAGAATATTGCTTCATCGGGAATCAGCAAAGCATTCTCGCGCTGTTTGAGAATTGCGGTGACATTTGCCGACATGCCGGGGCGAAACTTGCCTTCGGGATTCAGGACCTTGGCAATGATGCGAACGGAGCGCGTCGTCTGATCGATCATTGGTTCGACAACATCAATGGTGCCCCTGAGTTTGTAGTTCGGGAACGCCGTGGTCGAAACTTCGACTTCTGAGCCTTTGGTCAGACTCGGATAGTATCGCTCGGGCGCAGAGAACATGACCTTGATCGTTTCAAATTGCGTGAGATCGGTAATAGCACTGCCGGCGCGCAGAAAAGCTCCGGGGCTGACGCGACGGGCGCCGACGACACCGGAGAATGGCGCGACAATTTTCGTTTTCATCAGATTGGCGTGAGCAAAAGCGAGGTCGGCTTCGGCGCGTTTTAGTTCCGCAGCGGCGTCGTCGAGATCCTGCGGGGCAGCAGCCTTTTGCTCAACGACTGACTTGACGCGTTCGAAATTAGCGCGGCTTTGTTCGAATGTAGCTTCGGCTCTGGCCAATTCAGCCGCAAGCTTCGAATCGTCGAGTTGCGCGATGAGGTCGCCTTTTCCGATCGGTGCGCCCTCACGGAACGGCAACGCAATAACGAGCGCGTCGATTTCCGAGACAACGGTGATCATTTCGCTCGCATCGATCGAACCGACGGCTTCAAAGCGATCCGAAACGGTATTTGATTCAACGGTCGCAATCTCGACCGGAGTTGGCGGCATTTGAAAACCGCCGGCCTGCTTGGTCTGGCAGCCGCTTACGACAGCGACCAACCCGGCGATCATTGTCAAGAGGAGAATCTGGATATTCGTGCGAATTCGTATCATCTCGAAATTTCCTATCAGTTAGAATTTACCGGTGAGGTTGTCAATTTTTTCAGGCCGGACTGCGCTTTAGCAGCCTTAACTAACGCCCGAGTAAGACTCTGTTGTGCCTTGGCGAGATCTTCGGCAAGCAGCACCAATTCCACCGCAGATATGCGGCCATAGTCGTAATCCAAAGTGCCGATGCGCACTTGCTCGTTTGACGCGTCGACACCTTCGCCAGCGGCATCGAGCCGCTGTTGAGCATGGAGCAACTCGCGATGGTAGGCGCGGACGTCTTCCTCAAGCGTTAGTTTGACGTCGAGACGCGACTGTTCACTTCGCATTCGCTCGGCGGTCAGCCGGTCGCGTTCGCCACCGCCGGGACGAAGCCCAATCGGCATCACGAAATTGAGGCCAAGAAACCAAGTTTGGTAATCGCGGCCGATTGCCTGACTCCAGGAATCGCCTGCATCGCCGTCAAATTCCGAGGTAAATGTCTCACCGCCAAATTCGATTTGTTGAGCCGTACCGGAGAGGCCATTGCCACCTATGGAACCGACGAGGTCGAGAGTCGGCCAGGCGTTCCATTTGCCGCCGGACTCGAGTGAGCGAGCGGCTTCGAGATCCATCTCGGCGGCTCGTAGCCCGCGATTCTGTTCGAAGGCCTGAGTCAAGAGAGTTTCGACGGAAGGCAATTCTTCATATGTGGATGAAGGAGCATCAGCGGGGCGAAAGCGGGTCGCGGTATCTGCGGGCCTTTGGCCGATCATCGATGCGAGTTGGTCGGATACGCGATCCAATTCTTCCTCGCGGTCAAAAACCTGTTGTTGCTGGTCGGCGACAAAGACACGGGCTTTCGCGACGTCGCTGGGTCCGACGAGTCCTGCCTTGGCACGCAAATTTGCCTGGTTCAGGAAAGCGGTACCGCGGTCATAGACGAGCATTTGGACGGCCAAGTCGCGCTCGGCGGCGTATAGGTCCCAGTATTTGCCTTCGACGTCGGCTTCAAGATTGAGCACAGCTTCCTCATAGCGAGCGACTGCGGCGTCATACCAGCGGCGCGTGGAAGCGAGGTCGCTTTTGGCGGCCGGACCAAATCCTTTTAGTAACGGCTGTGTGAGCTGCAATTTGCTGGTGGCGCTGTATTCCGGATTCAAGGCTGCGAAAGCGGAATTTGTTTCGAGCCTGCGGGCGTCGACGCCAGCTTCGATCTGGGTCCCGATTGGCAGCTTAAGGCGCAGCCCAGTCGAAGTGTTAGTTTGTTCAGTCTCGACCACCGAGGCGCCGCCAAAAGGGCTTGAACTGGGCATGTTGTTGCCAAGGCGGCCGTATTCGAGGAATACTTCGGGGTCAAATCCACCGCGGGCTCGTCGCAGCGAGCCTTTGGCGGCGCGCATGGCTGCTTCAGCCATAAGTACTTGAGTTGAGTTTTTCTGCGCCAATTGGAGAGCTTCTGCGAGCCGGAGCGATTGACCTTTCATATGGGACAGGATTTCGACTAAAGCGCTATCGGGACGTATTGGGGTATCGGCTGTTGCGCCGAGGCCCGACTGCGCCCGCGCGACGCCGACGGCAAGTATCAGAATGAGAAGGGATAACTTCGATGACTTCATAGACCTACATTTCATAAGAGAAGATGTTAATTCCAAAAACAGTTATTATCAGTAACACAAAACTCCCAATTAGGTTTCCGTCTGAACAGAATGATTACAAAGGAAGTTACATTGCCCTTTTTGCGGCAATCACATCTTGCCAGAATCGGTACGGGGGATATGCCATGAATCGCAGCAGAATATTCCGGCGCCTAACCTTGCTTGTCAATCTGGTGGAAACCGTCCGCGATCATCTTTGTGAGCGATTCGTCTTCGCGAGCGCGCGATTCGAGGAATGCCCGGATCTCTTGAGCCGTCGTAGGATACAGTTTTTCCGCAGCAAGAACTTCAAGGATTTCCATAGAGAGCAACCAGTCACTTCCGTGGTCAGCACGGAGCCTTTGCCAGATTCCGGGAAGGATTTCGAAGCCGGAACGGCGTTCACGGCAATCACGCACCTGCTGATATAATTCGTGCAGGGCAAGGCGCTGCTTGTCATAAGTAACTTTGATTGTGCGTTCTTTGGGAACAATCGGGACCTGGTCGAATGCGTCCTTGTCGGCGGCGCCGGAAAACACGGAGGAAATTTTCGCTCCGACCGCCATATCGTACTTTCCCCACGCAGGGTCAAAGAGTGTGCTGCCATTGAAGGTGACTCTACAGTCGGTGAAAGTGATTAGCAGTACTTTATTATTGCGGCGAAGGACACTTTCCACTCTACCATTCACGGCGACACCGCTCTCAAAGATCAGCTCAGCTTTCCTGGCGACGACAATTCCCAGGCGCTCTAACTCGCCATCGCTGCAATCTTCCAAGGCTATCGGATGATGGCGCAATTTGCCGACGGGCGAGCCGAAGCCGTCACGATGATAATTCTTGTCGTGGCCGGGAAGCTCTTTGATTTCAAAGGCGAGGTTTGTCGGGGAACCGGTTTTGATGTAAGCCAATTCTCCCCTATCGTCGAGGAGGACTTCGGTGAATGTGCCCGAGACCTGCAGGCCGGAGCTGTACTGACATGTGCAAGTGTTGGCGCAGTCAATCGCCTTCTTGACGCTCTCTAAACCGCCAACTTTGTAGGCCATGCGGGAAGCGAAGTCGGCGAGGACGCTGCTCAGGTGTTCAAAACTGGGAGTCACAAAGAGCTGCGGTTGTTGAGTCGTGATGTCGAACGCGTAATTCGCGGCGTCAATCGTGTAGGCAATCTTCTTGACGGAAGGTTTGATGCAATTTGCCGACTCACCGATAGAGGATAGCAGTCCGGCGCCATAGATTTTCGGTTTCTCCAGCGTACCAATTAAGCCGTACTCCACGGTCCACCAGTGCAGGCGCGAGACGAGCGCCATTTCAGAGGGTTTACCAAGGTTGGCTTGTTTGAATGTAACATCCGCTTCCGCCTGTTTAATTTCGGCAGGATCGGAAGTGTGCGCTTCTTTGAGAATTGACAAGTGTCGAATCGCCTCGTAAAGTTCGAAGTCTTTCTTTGAAGACAAAGCCTTGGCTCCGACAGCGCCAAATTGCTGGAGATAGTCGGCATATTGCTGGTCGGCGATGATCGGCGCATGACCGGCGGCTTCATGAATGATGTCGGGAGCCGGCGTGTATTCGACGTGTTCGATTTGGCGGATATCGGCAGCGATAACGAGGACGCGATATTCCTGAAATTCCATAAAGGCGGACGGCGGAATGAAACCGTCGACAGTAACGGCCGCCCAGCCGATGCGGGCAAGAATTTCATTCATTTCGAGAATAGAAGGGATTCGTTCGACGCCAATGCCGGTTTTTTCGAGACCCTCGAAGTAGATCAGATGGGCATATTCGCGGAGAAAATTGTAGTTTTGGCGCATTACATAGCGCCAGACCGCATGATCGACGGGAGTGTAACGTTTGTAGTTTTGATCGACGATGAATTGGCGCAGATGATTAGGAAGCTTGCGAATGTTCTCGTTGTCGGGAAGATTCGCGCGTGAAATCAAGTCGTTGTCCACGGCAGTTCCCGCGCCGGTATTATAAGCACGATACTCTTTCATTAACCACTTCTCCGTCAAAAAGCTGACATCCAAAGCCGGGGTGTTCCAGCGGCATGCAAAACTAAGAGAACTACAACGCTCTATATTACATACAATTGTACGATTCGAGCAAGTGAAATATCAGCGGCAAGATTTAGCCAAACCTGACCCGTTTATTTCAAGTTCCGGGCAAGTTCTTCGAATTGAAGCAGTGAATCGGGATTGACCAGCACATCACGGTTGGTGACGGGCTGGTTATTCAGAATGCGCGCAACTGCCAGTTCGACTTTCTTGCCGCTGACAGTGCGGGGCACTTCCCTGATTGGAATAATCTTGTCGGGGACATGGCGCGGGGATTCTTGATCACGAATCGTCCGCTTGATTTTTTGGATCAGAGCTTCATCCAAAGTTGTTCCTGCTGCCATCACGACGAAGAGGATGATCTCGGCGCCTTTGCCATCTCTGTGCTCGACAACGAGGCTGTCTTCGATCTCCGGAAGAGCCTCGACCGGGCCATAGATTTCTGCGGTGCCGATGCGGACGCCGGCGCGATTGAGGGTGGCGTCGGACCGGCCATAGACAATTACGCCGCCGGTTTCGGTGATCTTGATGAAGTCGCCGTGCCTCCAGACACCGGGGAAATGTTCGAAATAGGCGGACTTGTATTTTGTGCCCTCGGTGTCATTCCAGAACTTCACCGGCCGCGAGGGAAACGGCGCCGTGCAGACGAGTTCGCCGACTTCGCCCGTGACCGGGTTGCCTTCCTCGTTGAAGGTTTCGACTTTCATGCCGAGGCCGCGGGTTTGAATTTCGCCGCGATACACGGGAATGGTTGGGCAGCCGAGCATAAAACAGGAAACAATGTCGGTGCCGCCGGAAATTGATGCGAGTTGCAGGTCGGATCTGACGTCGCGGTAGACCCAATCGAAAGACGAGTCAGGCAGCGGTGAACCGGTTGAGAGAATTGCTTTAAGCGAGACGAGCCGATGGGATTTGCCGGGAGACAAACCGGCAGCTTCGCAAGCCTGCAAGAATTTCGGGCTAGTGCCGAAGACGTTAATTTCTGCTTGGTCGATCGCATTCCAGAGGATATTCATGTCCGGATGAGCGGGGCTACCATCGAACAGGAATATCGTCGCGCCTTGAAACAAGGCTCCTACCAGCCAATTCCACATCATCCAGCCGCAGGTGGTGTAATAGCTAAGAACGTCGCCTGGTTTTAGGTCGCAATGCAATGCATGTTCTTTGAAATGCTGCATAAGCGCGCCGCCGGCGCCATGAACGATGCATTTCGGCGCGCCGGTCGTGCCGGAGGAATAGAGGATATAAATTGGATGGTCGAAGTCGAACTGCTCGAAATTGATTGAAGTCGTATTCGGAACGAGGAAATTTTGCCAATCGAGAAGCTTAGGGATATTCGAGCTTGGCTTGAGGATCTTGCGGTTGACGACAATCACATTTTCCAGACTTGGCAAGTTCTCAATGAGAGGACGCACAACATCGCTTCGGTCGATTTCCTTGCCGTGATAACTGTAGTGGTCGATGGTAAGAAGGATTTTCGGCTGGATTTGTTGGAAACGGTCGAGAACACCCTGCAAACCGAAATCGGGCGAACAGGATGACCAAATTGCTCCAATACTGGTCGTAGCCAACATCATGATGACCGCTTCGGGGACATTCGGCATGTAGGCGGCGACACGATCACCGACAGTGACACCGGCGGATATCAGTCCGGCAGCGCAGGCAGCGACCTGGTCGTGCAGTTCGCGAAACGAGATTTTGCCCTTCGCCCCTGACTCATTCCAGTGAATTATGGCCGCCTTATCGTCGCGGTGGCGCAGAAGGTTTTCGGCATAATTCAGTTTGGCGCCTTGAAACCAGCGGTTGCCCCACATACTCTCGCCATCGTTAACGCGATCATAACTGTGCGAATGCACCAAGCCGGAAAATTTCCAGATTGATTCCCAAAATTTCGGGATGTCAAAAACCGACCATTGATAAAGTTGAGAAAAATCGGCAAACTTGAGAGCGTAGTGCTTAGCCAGAAATTCCTGGTAGGCCGCCAGATTGGAATTTGCGATTCGTTCTGTGGTCGGTCGCCAGATCGGTTCTTGCATGCGCTTATTTTGTGATGGCGTTTCCGAGAATTAGCGTTTTCCAGGCGAACTCGCGGGCATCGGCATGATCGAGAGCAGTTTTCGCAGTCTGTTCGAAAAGGTAGAAATTTTTCATTCCGGTGCGCACAGCGGCCTTAGCCATGACCATCATGGAGGAATAGTCGCCGAGCCGCTCGAATCGCTCGAATGTGACGCGGGAGATTTCGAGATGTGCTTCATCGCCGGCAAGACTTTTCGCATCATCGAGCGACGGGATGGCGGGCCAATTGGCAAGTTGGGCGAGGTTGTTCGCAGACAGTACCATTGAGCGGCGAACGAATTCGGGCAGGCCGTCGTAGCCGATCAAGTTGTTATTTTCCGGTTTTGCGAGTTTGAAGGCATTGGCTCCAGTCACGCGACTCCACCAATTGCCGCCATTGCGCGCGACATGGTCGATTCGGGCCGGATTGACAATAGTGCCATCGAGAATGTCCTCGGCGATGTGCATCATAACGACCTCACAGATGGCAAGGTTGCCGGAAGCTTTGCCTTCGCCAAGAGGGATCATTTGTTTGAGTATGCATTCCATCTGAAACGGCGATTCTTTTACACGGGCAGGTTTGACAACCACTGAGGCAATCGGCGTGAGACCGCTTAGGACGAATTCATCAACATCGGGTGCACATTCCGCGGAGGCGAGATTTATTTGATGCAACATTGAATGCGTGACGGCCTGGACAGAACATTCTTTGGTCGCAAGAAGATTGTTGTAGGTGTCCTTGAGAGTTCCGTCGCGGCCGCGCCGCGCGGGTGAAAACGCGATTGTCGGAGGATTGGCGCCAAAAGCGCTGAAGAAAGAAAATGGCGTTAGATTGCGGACGCCATCGGCTGACAAGGTCGAGACCAAGGCGATCGGACGCGGAGCAACGCCACCCAAGAGATACTGATGGACGACAGGAATCGGCGTATTCTTAGGATCAATCTGAAGCATATGTACTACTCACGGGTCACATCTTCTTTTTGGCAAGGATGGAGCGATTCCCAGGAGCTTTCACCATCTTGTTCGTTAGGACTCCCAGACATTCTATTTCAAGCTCGATGGTGTCGCCGTCATTGAGCCAGATTGGAGTGTGAGTTTCGCCGCGTTCTTTGGCTTCGAGCGCCCAGGTGCCGTTTAATTCCAGATAGCATCCGGTTCCGACTGTTCCGGAGCCGATAACGTCGCCCGGAAACAGATCGACGCCATAGGAGGCGCGCTCGATGATTTCGGCGAACGTCCAATTCATTTGGTTGACATTGCCATCGGAAACCTGCTTGCCGTTATGGCGGGCTAACATGCGCAGATTATGACGATCTCCGAAGAGCGATTCGGTACGGCGGGAAACCAATTCGTCGGGAGTAACAAGCCAAGGTCCAATGGTGGTGGCAAAATCTTTACCCTTTGCGGGGCCGAGATTGAGTTTCATTTCTTCCATTTGCAGGACACGCGCGGAGAGATCGTTCATGATTGTATAGCCGGCAATGTACTTGTCGGCGTCCGTTGAATCGATGTTCTTTCCGCGCTTGCCGATGACAATAGCGCACTCAAGCTCGAAATCGAGGCCGCGGAGATGATCGTCTTCGACGATGACGTCGCCTTCGCCCATGATTGAGTTGTGATTGGTGAAATAGAAGATCGGATACTGGTCGAATTCGGGGATCATTTCGACGTTGCGATTGCGGCGAGCCGTAGCCACATGCTGGCGGAAGGCGTATGCATCGCGACAAGAAGTGGGATGCGGGACCGGCGCCAACATCTTTGTCACTTCGGCACGATCACCGAACTTACCGGATTCAATTGCGTCTTCGACCATACGCGCAAAGTCGAACGCGAGGTCTTCGCCTTTGAGGAATTCGCCCATCGTTGTTGGCAATGAGGCGCCAATAGCGCGGGCGCCGTCGCTCAAGTCAAAAGCGGCGCCGTTGACAAAGATTCCGACGCGTTCCTGGTTATTCTGGTTGATGAACGATATGAGTTTCATTCTTGGTTACTTTTCCCTGGGCAAATTCTTGCTTGAGAGTTGGATAGACTTGATCAATGACTTGAAGCGCAAATTCCGTTTCGTCGTCTGATCCGGAGTTGATACGGATTCCTTCGGGAATTCCGAATGATTTTACGTGGCGAACAATCAATCCGTGGTCAAGACATCGGAGAAAGAACTGCTCGGCGAAAACCTCAGTCGGCATCAGCAGCAGGATGGAATTGCAATAGGTCTTGATATGCGAGATGCCGAGGTGGTCGAAACCGACTTCCATTCGTTTGATGGAGCGAGCGTTTGTTTCCTTGGTGAGTCTGAGAAACTCGTAGTCGGTCAGAGCCGCTAATGCGCCAACTTGCGCCAAGTGGTTAGGTTCAAACGGCAATTTAACTTTCGCAATGGCGCTGATCAACCGTTCTGGACCGGCGGCAAATCCGACGCGCAAGCCGCCAAGGCCATAGGCTTTGGAAAACGTTCGTGTCACGATGAGATTATCATATTCATAGTCGAGGCCGTTTGGATACTCGGGCTGGGTGTCGCAGTACTGGCAGTACGCCTCGTCGAGAATTACCGTCACATAGTCAGGCACGCGCGACATGAACCAATCGAGTTGCGATTTGGTAAAGATACTGCCGGTTGGGTTATTGGGATTTGCGAGATAGATGATCTTTGTTTTTTCGGTTCCGGCTTTGACGATGGCTTCGAGATCGAAGGCGTAGTTCTTCAGCGGCAGTGCAACAAGCCGACGGCCGAGTTTGTTGGTATTGACATAGATTCCGATGAAAGTGCCCTGCGAAGTGAGGACTTCATCACCGGCATCGGAAAAGGCGACGAGGATGTACTCGATAATTGCATCGGTGCCGTGGCCACAGACGATCTGCGTAGGGCGTTTGCCGAATTCGCGGGCAATGGCGTGGGTCAATTCAAAGGCACCGGGGTCGACGTAAAGATGCGATTGCGGCAGCGCCTGTTGAATCGCCGTAATTGCGCGCGGCGAGGGACCATTGGGATTTTCGTTGGAGGCCAACTTGACAATGCGTTTGAGACCTTTTTCGCGCGCGAGTTCAGAGATCGGCTTACCGGCTTTGTAGGGCCAGAGGTTTTCGATGTGATGTGGAATCTTGATCATACCAACTCCCGGTTAGATGCAGATGCATATGATAGACAAATAACATGGAGTTGGCAAGCCAATTTGACGTCGGCGCGAATATGTAAAATCATGTCGTCGCCAAACCGCCGGAACGCACGGTCCAAAAATCCGGAGATGATAATACAGGAATCACTTCGAAATCGACGAGATCATCCCAGCGGTCGGTCCAGAGTCGAAGTTGATCTGCAGAGGTTGCTTCCATTACTTGAAAACACACCTTGCCGGGCAGATCAATCCAGCTTGTGACATAGCTGACACCATCGGGAAGCATGCGACCGGACACCTGGAAGCGCTCGCCAACGGGTGTGATATCGCCGTTTTTGAATCTTTCGACCACCATGAAGAGCATCGACACTGAGACTACGACACCGTTCCGACGTAGCGGCCATTGCTGTTTTCATCGAGCCACGAATGCGCATAGTCGGGATCGAGAGTCTCTTTGACATTTCCGGTCGGCAATAACGGCTCGAAGGTATCGATCATGATTGCCCATTCGGAGGTTTCCTTCTTCCCTATGGAGGCTTCAGTCTTGCCCGGCTGTGGACCATGCGGAAGTCCGCCGGGATGAAGGGTGATTGAGCCTTCAACGACGCCCTTGCGCGACATGAAATCGCCGTCGACATAGTAGAGGATTTCGTCGGAATCAATATTGGAATGGAAGTACGGCGCCGGGATCGAATCCGGGTGGAAATCAAACGGGCGCGGCACGAAATTGCACAGAACGAAATGCTGGGTTTTGAAGAGCAAATGTACCGGCGGCGGCAGGTGAATCTTGCCGACGATCGGGCAGTAATCCTTTATGTTTAGGGCGTGCGGATAGTTGTAACCGTCCCAACCGACGACATCGAACGGATGGTGCGGGAGAATGTATTCGAATGTGCGGTGCCAGGCTTTGAGGATCATGCGGAAGTCACCCTCTTTGTCGGCGGCTTCCATATGTTGCGGCAGTTTGATATCGCGCTCGCAGAATGGAGCGCCTTCAAGCATCTGGCCGTACTCATTGCGATAGTGTTTCGGGACGTCAAACGGCGTGTCGGATTCGCAGATCATGAGTTTGTTCCCTGCGAGTTTGTCGAAGAACATCTGGTAGGTCGTTCCGCGCGGAATGACAATCTGGTCGCCGGGTTCGAAGGGAAGCTGGCCGTACTCCGACAGCAGCTTGCCAGTCCCGTGATGGACGAAGACAAATTCATGTCCAAAGCTGTTGCGGTAGAAGACGTCGGGGTTCTTATCGGGATGTGCAGTGGAGACAATGCAATGGTTGTTGCGCAGGAAGATATTGCGCGCGGAAATGAAATCCCCGCCGGTTTTTTTCTTGTCGGTGAAGAAATGGTAGTAAAGAAGCGGCGCTTCATTCCAGATCGGAGATTCATTGACGGTGATTTCGCGGACTTCTTTGACACGCGTCGGCATGTGGATGTGATATTTGTTGGTATGGATGCCGGAAAATCCGAGCGTCGAGAAGAGTTCTTCGCGGTAGAGCGATTGGCCATCAGGCTTGAAGAAAGTGGTATGACGCTTGGGCGGAATTTTTCCGAGCTTATGGTAAAAAGGCATTGAGATGCTCCTTTAAGACTAACGAAATTGGGTGTCGAAACCCATGCATCGACTTCAAACAATTGTCGAAACCCCACAAAGCAGCTCCTAAAATCGAACAACTGCAATAAGGGGTTTCGACCTACACGACGGACAAAGAATTATTATCAGCCGCCGGCGGTGCGCATTAATGTGCCGCGCAGGACCTGATCTTGTTCAATGGCTTCGAAGAGCGCCTGGAAGTTGCCTTGACCAAAGCCTTTGGCGCCATTGACGCGCTGAATGACTTCGAAGAAAAACGTCGGGCGATCGCCGATCGGTTTGGTAAACAGTTGCAGCAAGTAACCGCCGGAGCCCATCGAGGCGTCGCAGAGAATTCGCAGCCGGCGCAGTTCGTCGATGTCTTCTTTCATATTAATGTTTTTCTTTTTCAACTCATCGTAGTAAGTATCCGGCACGGCAAGAAATTCGATGCCGTTGTCGCGGAGGGCTTCGATGGAGTCGAGAATATTGTCAGTGTAAAGCGCGATATGCTGAATACCAGCGCCATGGTAGTGTTCGATGTATTCTTCGATTTGCGACTTGGCCACGCCTTCGTATGGTTCGTTAATCGGCATTTTGATCAAGTCATCCTTTGAGCGCACGACTTTGGAAAGGAGCGCGGAATATTTAGTCGAAATGTCGCCGGGGCCGAAGTCGAGGAAGGTCTCGAAATCCATTGTCTTGTTGAAATAGTTCGCCCACTGGTTCATCTCATTGGTGCGAACGTTGCCGACGATATGGTCGAAGTGCTTCAGGCCGCCGGCATTAAAGTTGAGGCGCATCTTCTGGTGGGGTTCCTTGAAGCCGGGGCGGAACAGGCCCTTGTAATTATCGTAGTTGATCAGGACAAGTTCGGTGTCGTCATATATTTTCATTGAAGCCTCGACGATGTAGCCGTTGTCGTCCTTGATCATGTGCGGTGATCTTTCAAAAACTGCGCCGTTGGATAAGGCAAAGCGATAGGCTTTGTCGACGTCTTCGACCTGAATTGCCCAGCGTTTAACGCCGTCGCCATGTTTCTGCACCCAGCCCCAGATGTCGTAGGTGCTGGGTTGAAGCGCGGAAGTGACGACGATCTTGATTTCACTGCTGGTTAGATAAAATGAGATGCGGTCGCGGACGCCGGTTTCGGGGCCGGCATAGCCGGTGATGCGCAGACCGAGGGCGCGGCTGAACCAATAGGCCGCCATGCGCGCAGAACCGACATAGAACTCAGCGTAGTCCCAAGTTTTGATCCCCAAAGTATTCGCCATAGCTATTGCTTCCTCTCTATGCAGCTTGCCTCCAACTTGGAGCGCGCCGCCTAAATCAATCTATTTACTCGATAATGTAAAGGCCGAAAATTCGGCCGTCTCGAAATTTATACGCCGCAGGGACGCAATATGAAAAAGAATTCGGCTATTCGCCGGGAATGTGAAAAGTTAGCAGGACAAGGGCTTGTCTGCAAATGGTTTTTGCGGAAGTGTGACGTGGGGCAATAAAAAAATGGAGCCGAGGGGAGTCGAACCCCTGACCTCTTGACTGCCAGTCAAGCGTTCTCCCAACTGAACTACGGCCCCAAAAGGGTATGCCAATATAATTGGATGGAGCACGATGTCAACCGAATTTCTTGGCGGTAGTTTAGGCGATTTCTTCTATTCGAATTCGCGTGCCTGCCTGAGTAATTTTTCCGCTTGTCTGCGTTCGATTTCGCCGAAATCGCCGCCGGAGATCATGCGGCCAAGTTCGACGACCTGCTCTTCTCGGGTGAGTGGAATCAATTCTGATTCAGTCCGCTTGGCAACTTCGCGTTTGATCGCTTTGAGATGGTGGTCGGCGAATGAGGCGATTTGCTGCAGGTGCGTAATCACAATCAACTGCTGCTTGGCTGCGAGTTGGCGGAGTTTACGGCCGACTAACAGAGCCGTTTCGCCGCCGATTCCGGCATCGATTTCGTCGAATACCAATAGACCGACGCGGTCGTTTCCTGCGATCAGGGACTTGAGGGCAAGCATGACGCGGCTGACCTCGCCGCCGGAAGCTACTTGCGCGAGAGGCTTGGGGTCTTCGCCGGCGTTCGCGTTGAAAAAGAACTCTCCAAAGGAGGGGCCAAAGTCCGCCAAAATCGCGGTGCCGGACGCGTCCGACAGCACTTCACCTGCAAACGGCGCAGTGAATTTGATTTCGAATTCGGCTTTGAGCAGACCCAGTTCCGCGAGTTCTTTTTTCATTGCCTTGGCGAGTTTTTTGGCGGCGGCTTCACGCTCAGCCTGCAATTTTCTGGATGATGCAAGCAGCGATTTTCGCAGCGGCTCGATTTTCTTGCCGAGTTCGGCAAGCTCCAGTTCGAGCGTGTCGCTGGATTCGAGGGCTGCCCGAGTCTTTTGAGCGAATTCCAACACGGCAGAGATCGAACCGCCATATTTGCGCTTGAGCTTGTAGATGTCAGCGAGCCTCTCCCCTATTTGCTCCAAGCGGGCGGGATCTTCGGACAACGTGGACAATGCCTGGTTCAGCGAGCGGCCAACCTCGGTGAAGCTGATTTTGACCGACTCGATTTCCTTCTGATACTCGGCAACCGCGGGATAAGACTCTGTTATTGAGCGCAGATTTTTCAGAATGTCTGCCGATATTTGCGCGGCGCCGTTGTCACTTTCAATTAAAGCGACGGCGGCCTCGAGTGCAGTGCGAATGCGGACGATGTTTTCGAGTTGCTTGCGTTCGGTTTCGAGCAGTTCTTCCTCTCCCTCGACGATGGCGACTGAGTCGATTTCCTGAAGTTGGAAACGGAAGAGCTCCTGCTTTTCGTGATTTTCGGCAATTAAATGCCGTAGAGACTCGATGCGGCTGTTGGCGCTGCGATAGGTGGCGAGAGCAGATGCATAGTCGCTATAGGTATCCCCGATCCGGCCGAAGCGATCGAGGAACCAGAGGTGGCGGTCGACCTCAAGCAGCCATTGGTGTTGATGTTGACCGTGGAGGTCGCAGATGCGGTCGCCGATTTTCTTGAGAGTACTGAGATTGACGCGTTGGTCGTTGACCAGCGAGCGGCTTTTGCCATCTGAACCGATTTCGCGAGTGACTGAAAACGAGTTGTTTGCGAGCACGATGTCGTCGTCAGCAAGTTCGCGATTGAGATCGTTGATATTGCCGTGGAATTCGCCCTCGATGGAGGCAAGTTCTGCACCGGAGCGAATATATTCGGCGCTGGCGCGTTCGCCCATGAGGAGATTAATCGCGCCGACGATTAGTGATTTGCCGGCGCCGGTTTCGCCGGTGATGATAGTGAGGCCGTCCTCGAAAGCAATTTGAGCGCTGGAAACGACGGCGAAATTTTTTAGGGTCAGGCGCTTGAGCTTAATCATCTATTCCGGCAATATTGGCGTGTGAATCGGCGAATGCGACACCATGCCGCCCTCGAGGTAGAAAGTTACAAATCGTCGCGTTCAGGGGCAAGCGAATATCTGACTGCGGAAACCAGGCGCGGATAAATAAAAAGTGAGGTTCCGACTCCACCGAGCACCCCTGTTGCCAGCCGCAGGTAATTGTTTAGATCGGATATGGCACTCAAATCGAAAATCACATCAAGAATCATCGGCAGACAGAGCAGCAGAAGCCAGAACCAGGGTATCGGTTTAGTTTTCCCGGTTACGGCAATTATCAAGGAAACGAGTGAGAGAGAGCCATAGAGTCCGGAACACCGCGCGCAGAAGCCCATTTGGACAGAATTGATCGCGAAGGATCGATCAGGGATTTGGTGGCAGACATGGCTATAAATTCCGTGGAGAAAACCGGTGTCGGCGTCGATGCCAAGAGCTTGCAGAGCAAACGGAAGAATGCCACCGAGGAAATAAAAGAGCAGGGCGACCGCCGGCGCATACAGCGCCAGTGCGATCGCCCCGCGACTTAAGAGCGAGTTGGGTTGTCGGGTCAAGGTTGAGCGGTAGCTGCTGTACCTTTTTGGCCGACGCGATAAAGTTCTCCAGCAAGATAAGCAATTCCGAGTTGTGCCCAAAAACTCGTAAATAAATAGCCAACGCCTAAGGCGAGAATCCCGAAGTATGAAATAAAGTTCAAAACGATAGACATAACGAATACAATCAACAAATTGACGATATTCTGCGAGAAGAATGCTATTATGCCCGGAAAATCAAATGCGTCAGATATCTTGCCGCCAACAGCAAATCGGGCCACGATATACGGCATGATCAGCGCTGCAGCGATCGCTAATGGAATCATTATGATCCATCCGATACATGGTATTAATGCGAGTACGAAGCAAATTATCCAGATGGGGACCGCCCAAAGCAGTAGCACAACAAGATACATCAAACCGGCGGTGAACTTCTCCCCCAAGTTGTCCCATCGAGGCAATGGCAGTGGTCTGCCTTCGGCTGAATTTTTGACTACCAACAGCAGGTATCCCAATAGAAAAGGCAAACCGATCAAGATACAGGAGAGGAGAACGAAGCAGCCTCCAATCAGTATCTTCTGCAGCCATTCAGGGTCCTCAAACATGAAATTGAATGCACGACCAAGATTATCCATTTTTCCTCCATGGCGTTCAACTAAGAACGATTATATAGCATGACGTTGATTACGTTTCCAGCCATTTAACAAAATCGCACTTTGATGTCAACAAAAACTAAGGAGTCGGCAAAAATGGCAGAAAAACAGAAAGGCGACACCGCTGGGCGTCGCCTTAAGTGAATGCATCGATGTGGATCGACGGTTAGAACGTCGCAAAGTCGCGTATCAAAGCGACGGGCTGCGGAATAAATCCGTTTCCCTGAAAGACGATGCGCTTGCCGTCGGGGGTCCAGCGCGGATATGCACAGTGCTTGCTGCCACCGCTGACAGTCGTAAGAGCACGGGATTCCCGAGAGGCTAAATTCAGCACCCAAATATTGTTGCTGTCTTTGATCTTGCGGGTATAGGCGAGGTATTTGCCATCCGGTGAAATTACGCCCGCCGATTCTTCATCGAGCGAATTGCAGAGTGTGTCGATGTCGCCGGTGGTAATCGAACGAAGCAAGATGGCTTCATTGGTCGAGATACCTTCGTAAATTATATTGTCAGTATAGCAGATTAGCTCATCGTTGGGGTGCATCGAGCCCCAGTATCCGGTCTTGTCTTCGGTCGCCTGGCGAGCTCGTCCGGAGGCAATATCCATCCACCAAACGGCGGTGTTATCGGGTCGGACCATCGTGAAAACCAGCTTCTTTCCGGAGGGCGACCAAGTAATGTCGGAAATTTCGACCAGAGAGGTTGGATCGATATTGAGGCCTGTCAAGGCTTCAGGACGTGGAACTTCCTTAAACTGGGCGAGATCACCGATCTGGGCGCCGGTTTGTGAACCGACCGAGTATTTCATCAATTCCCAGGCACCGGCGCCACCCTTGGTCGGCACGACGAATTCGGTACCGTTGGGGGAGAAGGCAAATGCAAAAGTCGGTTTTTTGCTGAAGTCAACACCGGGGAGCAATCTGGTTTCTTTGCCGGTGGCGATTTCGCCAAGGAAGAGTTCGAAGGGTGTGCCGGGGATTTTGTCGTCTGGACGCACAAAGGCGATCTTGTCGTTTCCGGCGGGGTACGGCATAAGAGCATTTTTGAAGACGATTTTTCCGGCCTCCTTTTCAAACTGCCCGAAAGCGCTTGCCGTTAAAGCGACAAAAAACAGGGCGATAGTCGATAACCGTGTCAGACTCAATTCACTCCATCCTTTCAGAATAACAATCATGATCCGCTCATTTATACATCGGCTAAGTCCATAAGTCGAATGAATTTTGCAGACTGATAATTCCGGCGATTGGACACAAGACACCCCTATCCGTCAAGGACTTAGTCGCAAAAGACTAATTGACAACCACTTCCGGCAAGGGTAATCTTGTGCGGCTATTAGTATTCACCATTAAACAAACCCTTTCCAATCGCGTCTATCACAATGGGTTGGAGAGTGTGGGGTGCCGTGATCGAAAACATCTCGGAACTGGTTGAACGGTTCAAGGCCGGTGACGAAAAGGCATTTAATGAATTGGTACGACTTTTTGAGAAGCGCATTTATGCACACGCCTATCAGATGGTGGGCAACCATACGGAGGCTGACGAAGTATTACAGGAGACGTTTGTTCGCCTGGTCAAAAATATCAGCCGACTTAAATCCGATTCGAATTTCGCCAGTTTCGTGTTTAAGATCGCGACCAATTATTGCATTGATATTATCCGCAAACGCCAGCGGAAATACGTCAATGTCGATGATCAGGAGTTTGAGGAGTCAGGAAGATTCCAGCTTGAGCTGTCGCGCTCAATACCGACTCCCGAGGACGAGCAGGAGAATAAACAATTATTGGAGTTGATTAATGCCGCCATCGCCGAACTGCCGCCCAAACAACGGGCGACGATAGTACTTCACGATGTGGACGGCTATTCCAAAGAAGAGATCGCGCAAATGATGGACTGTCCGCAGGCGACGGTGCGGTCGAACCTGCACATCGCGCGTTCCAAGGTGAAACAAAGACTCAAAGACAAGATTGATGGCCCGGTTACAAAGAAGAAGCGAGAGGATCGACTGTAATGCAACAACATGAGAGAGACGACGGACTGCTTGACATACGCCCCCAGCACGCTGCCGGCGGCAATTTGGCGGAGCTCGAAGAATTGATCAAAAAGGGCCGCCTGGACCGTTCCGAGGTTGAGAGCGAGTTGAGTTATCTGCGGTTGATATCGGCGCGCAAGGTGCAGGTTCCAAATGAAGCCTACTTTGCCTCCACGCGGCAGAAGCTGTATGAATGCGTAAAGATTCGGAAAGTCACACCGTGGAGCAGGATTATCGCCACGGTCGTTCCGGAGACGATACGCCCACTGCCGGCTTCATTGGCAACAGCAGCGATTGCAGTTGCGATAACTTTGGGAGTGATATATTATTCGCAGGGTAACATCAAGGAATCGCCACTCTCCGCTGACGCATACGGGCCATACGTATCTTTTTCGGATATTTATTGCCAGCATGTCGAACCGGAGGAGCAGGGCCAACTGACGGAACAGGAATTGAAGGAGTACAGGGAGATTTTGTTAATGTCGACGGCTATTCTCGGGTCGCCGTCATCGCTATCGCGCTCCCGCTCCCTCGCACAAACCGGGAAATAGCGGCCAAAGGCCACAGCGGAACACTCAATGCGTCGTTTTTTCGACTCAATACGCCCGCTCGGGCGGCAATACTGGATACCAACGGCAATATTAATCGTCGCCCTGCTCGGCTTGAATTGCGCTGAATCGCAGAAGAAGGTTCGACTGGAGATGAAATTCCAGCAGGGCCGTGAATTGGTATATGAGCAGGCCAATAAACAGACCATCACAATCCGCAACTCTCCGGAAGTGTCGCAACTCTCGCAGTCAAAGGGTGAGATGACACAAGTGATCAAGTCGGTTACTCCTACCGGCACAGCAAGAATAGAAGAAATGTCAACGTGGAGCTGGAGTGAAAAGGCTCCTGACAGTTCCATTCAGGTTGTCTCGTCCAGTGAATCGTTGTCGTATGAAATGAATTCCGCGGGCAAAATCAGTGGACTTGAATTGCTTTCGGAGAAAGACGCTTCTACCTGGAAAGAATACGCCCAACAGAATCTCGAGCAGTCGCAACCGACTTTTCCGAATGAAGAAGTCGGCAAAGGATATACCTGGATGCAAACCGTTAAGATATTTATGCCTTCAGGAGAGGCACTTGATGCGAGCACGACATACGAAGTTACCGATTTTATTGAGCCGGAGGGTCACAAATGCGTAGTGATTGACTACAAGGGTAATCTTGTCCTTCCCTTTGACGTGATGGAGTCGGACAGTCTGTCGCGCCGCGGCGTCGATCGAGTTGATGTGACCGGGACATTGGTCTTCGATTATGAGAACGGCTACACGTATTCACAGCAAGAGAATACCAGAGTGACCGCCGAGCGGTCAAAGATTATCGGCAATGAAGCGACGTCAAATACGTTCTTCATTGAGGGTGATTTGTTTTTTCATTTGAAGTCGGTGAAGTAGGCGAAAATTGTTTCGCTGTCCAGGTTGTGCCCCTCAATCAAACCTTCCGCAATAACATCAAGATATTTTTTCGTCGGCGCTACATGCCTTGCCTCTTTCACACGCAGAGGCGAAGTGAAAGTTAACGCGGGGTGGCCGTCGACATTGGTTAGTCGCCAGATTTCGCGGTACCAACCAGTCCCGTAGATAGTCGATGAGTTCTCGGCGAGACTGCCAAAGAGTTCATTGATGCTGCCGGCGGCAAGGTCATTTTCTTGCAGGAAGATGTCGTTGAATTGGCCGGCAGTCACCAAGTACATGCGGACCAGCGTCGTCGAATCCTCGACGGTCGGGTCATAAAACGCGACGCCGCCGTTGTCCCAATTTTTGGAGTGTTCAGCGAAGTAGATTTTTCCCGGGATTGTGCCGGAAATAATTCTGATTGGAGGAGTTTTGTCGCGGCAACCGCTCGCCTTCGGCCAGAGCGAGCCGTCGCTGCCGTTGATGTATGCAAAAAAGCGCGATTCGCAGAGATTCGAGCCGTAGGCGGTGTACCAGACGAGGTCGGACATTTTACAGGTGCCGGATGACTTCGTCGGCAAATTCTTCGGTACTGGCCTTGCCGCCAAGATCGCGGGTCGTATGGGTGCCTTCGCGGAAGACTTTTTCGATTGAGTGCATAATGCGATCGGCGGCGGCTTCTTCCTTGAGGTGGCGCAGCATTAGGACACCGGAAAACAGCAGTGCACTCGGATTGGCGACGCCTTTGCCGGCGATGTCGGGGGCCGAACCGTGGACGGCCTCAAATACGGCGATATCGGCGCCGATATTGGCGCCGGGCACTACTCCCAAGCCCCCGACCAGACCGGCCGCGAGGTCAGAGACGATGTCGCCGTACAAATTGGAGAGCACGAGAATGTCGAATTGATTCGGGTCCATCACGAGTTTCATGCAGAGGGCGTCGACGATGACGTCATCGTATTTTATTTCAGGATAGTCTTTGGCGACAGCAGCAATAGATTCGAGAAACATACCGTCGGATAGCTTCATGATGTTCGCTTTGTGCACCGCCGTCACGCGTTTGCGGCCCATTTTGCGGGCATATTCGAACGCGAACTTGCCGATACGGGTCGAGGCGTGCGAGGTGATAACTTTGATTGATTGCGAGACGCCAGGAGTGATGATGTGTTCGAGGCCCGCGTAGAGATCCTCGGTGTTTTCGCGAACGATGATCAGATCGACATTGTCGTATCGCGACTTGATGCCATCGATAGAATGCACCGGGCGCAGATTAGCATATAAATCCAGCGCCTTACGCAAGCCGACATTTGCAGAAGAGAAACCCTTTGCAACAAATGTTGTCAGTGGTCCTTTGAGGGCGACCTTGTTGCGGCGAATCGACTCAAGCAAGATTTCGGGCACGGGCGAACCGTAGTCGGGGATTGCATTGATTCCGGCCGGAATCGGCTCCCAATCGATTTCGACGCCGGTGGCTTCGATGACCCGCGTTGTAGCTTTGCTGATCT
>CAVPQS010000036.1:0-59944 GCA_963707485.1 uncultured bacterium | reverse complement strand
C
This sequence comes from uncultured bacterium, assembly GCA_963707485.1. Lineage (GTDB taxonomy): Bacteria > Zixibacteria > MSB-5A5 > CAIYYT01 > CAIYYT01 > JADJGC01. The sequence continues at coordinate 59,943 of CAVPQS010000036.1, read as the reverse complement.
GACGAATCGCCTCGAAGTTGGCGAGCTTGCGCCGGTCGCCGGCATAGTCGATCCGGTAACGGAAGGCATATTCGGTGGCGTCGCTGGTCTCGAGAATCTGCTTGCCCAGCTCCTTGATGCGCTTGTCGAGTTTGTTCGGCGCTCCTTGACCTGGTCGTGGATCTTGATCCTTTCAGCATCTCGTCCTGCTTGGCCACCTTGAAGCGCAACATCAGCTCGTTGCCCTTCAGCGGCTTGCCGTAAAGCGCGTAGCCCGTCGAATCCGGCCCGCGATGCTTCAGCGATTGCAACATCGCCGTCATCTCGGTGCCGATATCGCCGGTCTTGCCATGTCGATGGATCAATCCAGCAATTCCGCACATCTTGCTCTCTCTTTCTCCTATGCCGGTGCCCGCGTCCCTCGTCGGGGACGACTTACGGCAGATAGCGGTGCTGGAATCCAACGCCAAGCGTGCCGATGAGAACCTCGATTTGCAGGACCTGCGCCGCGCCACCCAGGTCATCGCACGCAGCCTGCTGGATTTGCTCGGCTGAGCGCTTGAAGACTTCCCCTATATGGTCACTGGCGACGGTGGCATGCAGAAAATGTGGGCACGCCACGCCGAGGGCGGCTAGCCTCAGCCACCTCCGGTAAAATCAGACCCATCCGGGCACTCGCCCGCATGCGCCGCGCCGCATGGCAGACCGGGCTATCGCCGGGTTCTGACGCAGGATGCGCGCGCTCTGACCCATTTCTGGAATTCTTGTGTCCTACACCGCTGAAACCCGCCGCCGCCGCACCTTTGCCATCATTTCCCACCCCGACGCGGGCAAGACCACGCTGACCGAAAAGCTGTTGCTGTTCTTGATCTCTATGCGGTTTTTGAATTCGTGGTGGACCGGCGTGAGAGTTGTATCAATACCCTCCTCAATATTCGTTCTCTGGAAGTCAGCCTCATCGAGCCGGGCAAAGTTCTTGAGACTGCGAACGATGTGGGCAATGCGCTGGCTCGCTGTTGCAGTAATTACAGTATTTTCGTCCAACACCATGAGCCGCCTCTCAAGTTCCGGCTCACCGGCGATGCTGCGAAACCTGTCGTTTGCCTCCAGCATTTCACGCCTCTTCAACGCTAAACGTGCCCCTTTGCTGTCCCGACTCGCAATTATCGAGAAACTCGAAATTGACAAAAGTCGTTAAATCGCGATCCAGATCGTTTTGCAGGAACAAGCTCAACTGCTGCATGGTGAATGTCTTAGCATCGCGGCAGCCGGCCTCAACCTGGTTGTACTGAATGTAGTTCGTTTGAAAATACCCGCATAACCGCAACGGCGATTCACTCGGTTGCGCCGCCAAATCGGAATTCGTCCGGAAAATGGAAAATAGCGAAACAGCAAAAAACGCCGCCGAAAACCCGCAACGACAATGGTCGCCTGTCAACCTCTTCATGGGGAACTCCTTATGAGATAAACGGCGATTGCGCAACACCATTTTATCAGCCCCTGAGATCAAACGAGCGAAACTAAGGCTTCCGAGTAAGCCGCGTCTCGGTTATGACGTCAACCAACCCAATCCCGTCGAAATATTCGTAGGTTGAGTACGAGACGTCTCGAGCCACCTGCCGGACGCGAATCAGCCCCGCATCGGAAAAATACTCGGTCATTTCAGCGCCCGCCAGATTCTCCCAGAGCCAATCGATAGCATAGCATTCGAAATTGCCGGCCGGAACGTTCTGTTCTCCAATGCCGATGACTCGTTTATATATGGCTCCAGCCGGTCCATAATCAAATCCGTTGGTATACTCCCACTGCAGCCCTTCCTGAAGCGGGTACTCAAGACTCTTGCGCGCCAATTCTGCGCGCGGATTCTGGCTATTCACCGTACCGATCGGCTTAAACAGCAGAATAGGCGCATCCGTAGTCGCCGCCGTGTAATGATAAAGTCCATCCGCGCCATTCCCGAAGTATTGATACCCCTCTGACACCAAAGAGTCGCCGTCGCTCATGACCTCGTGGATAACATGCACAACCGTCCCGTCGAGCAGCGTGTCGGTCCCAACATCAGTCAGAGTAATGTAGAAGAGTCTGAGAGTATCCGTCGGGACCTCGGTAATCGAATCATTTTCCGGCCGGAAGTTTGTGATATGTTCTTCGCGTTCATATTGCCAGCTATATCCTACTACGAGCGGAAACCTCAGTTCTCCGTTGCAGTTCAAGGTACACTCATCGCTTGAGCAAGACAGCAGCGAGAGAATTATCGTTGCCGCCATGATCACTCCGGCGGCAAACCTGAAAACTATTGAATGCTTCATTTACAGGATTATATACAATCCAGTTGTGTCGGAAGTATAAAAAAACGCGGGAGCTGTTGCAAAGCCCCCGTGTTGGTATCGCCGATTTCCTGCTACTTAAGAGGGAAATACCCGACTTCGGAAACGACCTTCTGGCCCTCTTCCGACAAGACGAAATCTACGAACTTCTTGATCTCGCCGCTCGGCTTGTTGCGGACATACCAGAACAAATAGCGTGAAAGGGGATAGGCGCCTGATTTGACGTGCTCCAGTTCCGGCTTGTAAGCGGGCGACGCGGCATCGGCTTTCATCGCGCAGTACTTTACACCCTTGGCATAAGCCGCTCCACCATAGCCGATTCCTTGCGCGTCTCTGGCGATGGCATTAACGATCGCCGCTGTGCCCGGCAACGTTTGAACTTGCGGTGCAAAGTCCTCACCCTTGAGGACCTCATCTTTGAAATAAACGTAGGTGCCGGAACTATTCTCGCGTCCATACACGATGATCTTTGCGTCTTTGCCGCCGACTTCCTTCCAGTTCAGAATCTCACCGGCATAAATTTGCGCAAGTTGATCCATAGTCAGTTCATTTACCGGGTTGGCTTCATTGAAGTAGACGGTCAATCCATCGCGCGCTACCCGAATCTCAACGCCCGGTACGTTGAATCGAGCTTTCAAACTTTGAATCTCCTTCGGCTTGATTGGCCGGGATGCTTCGCAGATGTCAGTCGTACCGTTGATCAGCGCCGCAAATCCGACACCGGACCCTCCGCCCGTAACCTGTATAACGCTTTCCGGGTTCTTTGCCATATACGACTCTGCCCAGCGCTGACCAAGTATCACCATCGTGTCCGATCCCTTGACCGTGACTCGCTCGGCCGCTTGCAGACTCGCGGTCAAGGGCACAAATAAGACCGCCAAAATTGCTGCCAGCAGTAGCGACTGCCCAAGTAATCCTATTTTCTTCACATTCATCTCCTTTATTAATCGATCGCAAATTGAAATTGCAGGGTAAAGCGGTTGTCGTCGACGTCTCCGTCATATTTGGAAAACATCGACCCGTCTTCGAGCGTTTTGAATATATCGTATGCGGCCGTAATCCTCACATTGGCGTCCCAGAAGTAGTGGACGGCGATTGAAGTAGTCCCGACTGCGTCATTGCTGAGAACCGCCAATTTCGAGGGATCAGCTTCGGCGTAATCACTGTGAATGTTCGGATCAAAGAAATCGTAGCGAATCGCAGCGCCGAACTTCGTTCCCAGGCTTTGTGACAACCATAGGTACCAGCCTTTGCTGATGCCGACTAAGTCAGTCGATGCCTTTTGGTAATCTTCGCCATAATAGAATTCCCAGCGCAAGGCCGTGCCGCCGATCGGAAGCACATCGAAGTAGGCTTGAGCGTCCAGACCATATCGAATCTTATCGGTATTGACTGCCATGCCTGCCGGCTTTGCCGCGACTGCCGGAGTATTAGTCACTTCGCCTTCATCTATTTCTTCGTTGAGATTCGCGTCTACCCATTTTGTGGAAGCTGGCGCTGCAGCCACCGGCGCACTGCCCGGCGTGTAGGTTTCGCCCCAGTAGGTCGAAAATCCGACATCAACCATTCCCAGCGTCGCCTTAACGCGCCCGATGATGTCTTTCTGCTTGGTCGGATCAAACCACGTAAACGTGCTGTTTTCGATGCCGTAACCTTGCACAAATCCCAGATTTGCCTGTAGAAGACGGGGCGCAGTCCAGGTCAAATTGACGCCGCGATCGCGTTCGCCACGGAAGAGCCGATTCTCCGCCAGACTCCGTTCAGGGAAGTCCCGCTTTGATGACGAGTATTCAATTTCATAGCCAAACGGGTAATTGAACTGTCCAGCCGTCAATTTGAAACTGTGTTCGCGATGGAGCTTATTCAACTCCAAATACGCTTCTTTCATGGAAATTGAATTCTTCGATCCATCTAAATAGATCACGAATTTGCTTGAAGCGTTGGCCTCAAATGTGAATTTGATGCGGCCGCGGCGAATATAGAAGTTGTTGGCATTGAGGTTCTTTGTCACATCATACCCGCCGCCGACTCCGGACCTCGAACTGTCGTTGGTCTCATAACGCCCTTGAACATAGCCGCTGACTTTGAGCCGTTTCAGCAAGGATATATCCGATGTCATGATCGCGGCGGTCTCTGCCATGCCGTCGACACGTTCCGTCAAAGCCGCTTGTGCGGCTTTGAGACTGTCATCTGAAGTGTCTCCCCACGAGACCTGGCTAATTGCCAAAACGAACGTTGCAATTAGCGGAAACACAATTCGCAGCATATTGCTCCTTAATTGTAATTTTTGTTAACGATTGGTACATTCTACGCCTTCGTGCGCAATGGATATTAGAATTTAGTTTGATGACTGTGTGGTTACTGTTAGATTGTTGTTAGGAACACCGACTCAACGTATCCCAAATTGCTCACCCTGTCCGTCGAATAATTCGTATCGAACGGCAAAAAGTCGCGTATATTGTAACTTGTATGGATTGCCTTAACTGTACCCAGCCATTAGTCGCCTTGGAAATTGAACACTTCGAAATCGACTACTGCCTGAAATGCGGCGGGATCTGGCTCGACCACGGAGAATTGGAATTGCTCCTCGGAGATGCCATGCCGGATAATCTGCTCAAAAACGACACTTCAGTGTCAAGTCTTCGGTCTAAAGGAAAATGTCCGGTGTGCGGAAAACGGATGGAGGCAATTATGCTCGGTACCGGCGACCGCGTCGAACTTGACATTTGCAGCAATGGCCACGGCCTTTGGTTTGACCGGGGCGAATTGAAGACTGTCGTGGAGTTCCTGCAAAAGCCCGTGCGGGAAGCCGTTGTCAAACAGTTGGAATCGATTTTCTCGCTTACCGGCGATGCCTAATAGGCGGTTCGTCGGAACGTAAACTCGGGAGAACGTCTCCCCGGGTATTGGGAAAGGAAGGAAAGCATGTTAGTTGCACTCGTATTACTCGGCTTAATCGTTGTTGTAGCGGCCTGGCTGATTGGACTTTACAACGGGCTGGTCAGCCTTCGCAATGCCGTCAAAAACGCCTGGGCACAGATCGACGTCCAATTAAAACGTCGCCATGATCTCATCCCCAATCTTGTCGAAACCGCCAAAGGTTACGTCAAGCATGAACGCGAGACCCTCGAAAACATCACCGCCGCACGAAGTCGCGCCATGGGCGCTGATACGGTTGGCGAGAAGGCGAAAGCAGAGAGTGCCCTTAGCGGCGCGATCAGCAAGTTTATGCTCGTCGTAGAGAATTATCCCGACCTGAAAGCCAACCAGAACTTCCTTGCCTTGCAAGAAGAACTTACATCCACGGAAAATAAAATCGCTTTCAGCCGGCAGGCTTACAACGATCAAGTGATGCTCTATAACAACAAGATCCAGATGTTTCCCTCGAACATTGTGGCCGGCATGTTTAATTTCCAACCGAGCGAGTTTTTTGAAATCGAGAACGAAGCCGAACGGCAGGCGCCCAAAGTTGACTTCTCCTAATCGTCATGGCTCGGGCCGCAATCTGCCGGTATGTGGGAATTAATTAGTCAAAATAAACGGCGTTCCGTCGTCCTTTTTTTCGCGATGGGCGCCGTTCTTTTGCTGCTCGGTTATTTCGTCGGCGTCGCGTACGCCCCGCCCGATGGCGGCATCTTTGGCATTTTGCTGGCTGGTGTCATCTGGCTGATCATGTCATCAATCAGCTACTTCAGCGGCGACTCAGTGATGCTCAGCGTCGCCGGCGCCAAAGAAATCACGCGCGATGTCCATCCGCAGCTCTTCAACGTTGTGGAAGAAATGAAGATCGCCGGCAGCCTGCCCAAAATGCCAAAGGTCTACATCATCGACTCCCAAGCTCCCAACGCCTTTGCCACCGGACGCAAAGCCGAAAACTCATCGATTGCTGTGACATCGGGGCTCGTTGCCGGAATGAATCGCGACGAGCTGCAAGGCGTTGTTGCCCACGAGACCGGCCACATTCTAAATCGCGATATCTTATTTATCACGTTTGCCGGTGTCATGCTCGGAACTATCGTCATCATTTCGCAGATGTTTCTGCGCGGTATGCGCTTTGGCGGTTCGCGGCGTTACAGTTCTAAGAACTCGAAAGGCGGCGGCCAGGGCGCCGCAATAATGATGGTGGTCGCTTTGGTCTTTGCCATTCTGGCTCCAATCATGGCGCAACTGCTTTATTTCGCGATTTCTCGCCGCCGGGAGTATCTGGCGGACGCTACCGCTGTCAGATTGACGCGCTATCCCGAAGGACTCGCATCGGCATTGGAGAAAATCGCCAACTCGACCGAGGACATGCCTCAAATCAACAAGGCGATCGCGCCCCTGTTCATCGCCAATCCGATTAAGGAAAAGGGAAGAAAACTCTCCGACCTGACCAGCACGCATCCGCCGATCTCAGAACGTATCCGCATTTTGCGCGCAATTGCCGGAGGTTCAGGCTATCTCAATTATCAAGAGGCATTCTCGCAAGTAAAAGGGAAAAACGCCGCCATTCTTCCCAAATCAGCGATTAGCGAAACAAAGGCTCAGCCAATTCGCACAGCATCCGTTGATAAAACTGGCGCTGCTGGGGCAACTCCGACCAAACGCGACCTCAGCGATTTGCTGCGTGCTGCCAACGGATTCTTGTTTCTCACCTGCGCCTGTGGTTTGAAAATTAAGGTACCGCCCGAATATGACAAGAAATTGGTCACTTGTCCGCGCTGCGGAACCGCAAATCAGATTCCGACTGCTGAGTTGACAGCCGCTGCCGCCGTTCTCGAAGGCATCGGCCAGCAAAATGCCGGCGGTGTCGGCGCTGTGGGCGCGCCTGCGCAACTGATTTTTCAGCGGCAATCAAAAGGGTGGGAGTCCTTCAAATGCAGTTGCGGACGTACAATACAACTTTCGCCCGCCTTCGACGATGATCGCATCGAATGTCCGAACTGCTCTAAAGTTACGTTGGTAAAATAGGGGCAGTTCGTTTTGCGAATCCGTAAAGTACCACCGCGGCGAGCGACGACAAAATCAAGAATATCCACAGCCCCATCTGGGCGTAGGCGTTCCACGGAACCGCCGAGACAATGTACGAACTCTTGGGATCAAGCGCGTCATAGTGAACCGTTACTTCCTTGCCCACCGGATAATCAGCAAGCAGCGTCTCAGCTTCGTTGAGCCGCTTGGAGGCATTCCCGAACGCTGGCGTTCCCAGATCGCTGATTCCGACGAAAGGCTGCGAATTGACGTCATACGAGTAAACCACGTGCGGCACAATTGCTTTTTGGCCAGCCAGTCGCGACTCGATGACTGTGCCCGCGACAGTCGGCCACTCGCGCATCGCCCGCAAGTTTGAAAGATGATTCGCCTGATAGAATCCTGCGACCGAACCGACAATGAACAGACCGACGCAGATTCCTACAACCGGTCTGCGCGCGCGTCGATTTCGGACCAGCGCATAGCCGACAAATCCCAACATCACAATCGACGTGATTACAATCAATATCAGATAAACAGTCATCACTCTCCATTACGCTTCTCAACGCCGGCATTGTAGCCTAATTAATTGACATTTTAGGTCAATTCAGTATTATGCGCACCTGAAGAATGTAATTATGTTCAAGAAAATACTCATCGCCAATCGCGGCGAAATTGCGATACGCATCATCAGAGCCTGCCGACTTCTGGATATCAAGACCGTTGCTGTCTTCTCCGATGCCGACCGCGGGTCGCTTCATGTCCGCTTTGCCGACGAAGCGTACCACATCGGCGCTTCGCCTGCCTCGCAAAGCTACCTTGTGATGGACCGCCTGATTGAAGTCGCGAAGAGATCCAGCGCCGATGCAATCCACCCTGGCTATGGTTTCCTCGCAGAAAGCTGGCAATTTGCCAAGCTTGTTAACGACAGCGGCTTGGTGTTTATCGGTCCGCATCCGGAAGCCATCCGCTTGCTTGGCGACAAACTCGAAGCTCGCAAGCTCGCCGAGAAACACGGCGTGCCGACAGTGCCCGGTGGACCGGTTAGCGCTTCAAAACTCTCGCCCGCGCGCAAGCTCGCCGATAAATGCGGATATCCCGTCCTCGTCAAAGCCGTCGCCGGCGGCGGCGGCAAAGGTATGCGCATCGTCAATGCTCCTGACGATCTTGAGAAAGCCTTGATAGTAGCGGGCAACGAAGCGCGCTCGGCATTCGGCGACGATCGCGTGTTCATCGAAAAATGCCTTGTCCGCCCCAGACATATCGAAATTCAGATTGCCTGCGACAGCCACGGAAATTCCGTCTATCTGGGCGAGCGCGAATGTTCTATCCAGCGCCGCCACCAAAAACTGATCGAAGAAGCGCCCTCCGCATTCGTCGATATGGCGCTGCGCAGCAAGATGGGTGAGACCGCCCTCAAAGCGGTTAATGCCGTGGGCTATTCCAATGTCGGAACAGTCGAATTCCTTGTCGATGCCGAGAAGAGCTTTTTCTTTCTCGAAGTCAACACTCGACTCCAGGTTGAGCATCCGGTAACGGAGCTCGTCACCGGAGTTGACCTTGTCGATGAGCAGATTCGCATCGCCGCCGGCGAAAAACTGTCGATCCGGCAGGAAGATGTGAAAATTTCCGGCCATGCAATCGAGTGCCGTATCTGCGCCGAAGATCCGGTCAACGACTTCATCCCCAGCACCGGTACGATCATCAGCTACCGCCAGCCGTCCGGTCCGGGTGTTCGCGTCGATTCCGGGATTCGCGAGAACTCCGAAGTCACGCCGTTTTACGATTCGTTGCTGGCGAAACTTGTGACCTTCGGCTCGACTCGTGCCGAAGCCATCAAGCGTATGCGTCAGGCCCTTGCCGAATATCGTATAGCCGGTTTGATCACCAACATCGGGTTTCATGAGACTGTAATGGACATGCCCGCCTTTCAAAAAGCAAATCTCTCAACCGGATTTATCGGCGACAACTTCCCGAACGGTATCAGCAACGCAGAGCCTGATGAGTTGCTGACACAGGCTGCGGCTGTCGCTGCGGCATTGCATCGATTCCGCGAGTCCCAGCGCATTCAACCGGTGCAAGGCGGAACAACTACGACAACTTCGCGGTGGCAAATTACTGCGCGCAATGAGGGCTTGCGTCGCGGCAGGGGAGAGCGCGGGTGATATATATCGTCACTATCAATGACAAAGAATTTGAAGTCGCGATCGCTGATGCCGGCGATTTACTTGCCATTTCAATCAACGGAAAGAGCGTCGATACCAGCGTCGTCAGCGGTAAGAATGAACATCATTTCCTGATGCTGCTCAATTCCAAGTCCTACGACGCCGAGGTCTTTCGCGATAATGGCAACACTTGCGTCTTCCTTCATGGCCGCGAATTCGATTGTATGGTTGAAGATCAACGCCTGGTTGCCATACGTAGAGCTGCCGGTCTTCGCGCCGATTCGGGCAAGCGCGAACTGCATGCGCCAATGCCCGGTTTGGTTATGCGCATCTTGAAATCGGTCGGTGATTCCGTCAAGAAAGGCGAACCGCTCTTGGTCGTAGAAGCAATGAAAATGGAAAATGAACTTAAGTCGCCGTGCGATGGAGTGGTCCAGGATATCCAGGCCGTTGTCGGCAAAGCAGTCGACAAGGGCGCAGTTCTCGTCATATTCGCGTAGTGTATATGTATACCAAGACTCAGATATGAAGAAGCGATTTCACAGACCGGAAGACATTCAACCATTCGATTATTCCGCCAAACTCGGCGACCCGGGTCAATTTCCGTACACGCGCGGTGTCTATCCCGCCATGTACACCGAACGCCTCTGGACGATGCGCCAGTATGCCGGGTATGCCACCGCAAGGGAATCCAACGAGCGATATCGCTATCTTCTCGCGCAGGGCCAAACCGGTCTCTCCGTCGCCTTTGACTTGCCGACACAAATTGGTTACGACTCCGACGATCCTATGGCATCAGGCGAGGTCGGCAAAACCGGCGTCGCAATCGACACCTTGGCGGATTTTGAAACGCTGTTCGCCAACATTCCGCTCGGCAAAGTCTCCACCTCGATGACTATCAACGCCACGGCGGCGATTTTGCTCTGCATGTATATCGCCGTTGCAAAGAAGCAGGGAGTCAGCCCGGACAAGATCACAGGCACTGTTCAAAACGACATTCTCAAGGAATTCATCGCACGGGGAACATACATCTATCCTCCCAAGCCGTCGATGCGTCTGATCACAGACACCTTCGCGTACGCCAAGGATCACCTGCCGCGGTACAATACTATTTCGATTTCTGGATATCACATCCGCGAGGCCGGCGCCACTGCTGCACAGGAAGTGGCATTTACGCTTGCCAATGCCATCGAATATGTCACTCACGCTGTAAAAGCCGGACTCAAAGTTGACGAATTTGCGCCGCAGATTTCGTTCTTCTTCTGTGCGCAGCAAAACCTGTTCGAAGAAGTCGCCAAATTTCGCGCGGCTCGCCGCATTTGGGCAAATATCATGAAAAGCCGTTTTGGCGCCAAGGCGCCCAAGTCGATGATTTTGCGTTTCCACACGCAAACCGCTGGCGTGTCACTTACTGCCCAACAGCCCGAGGTCAACACCGTTCGAACTACGCTGGAGGCGCTCTCGGCAATTCTCGGCGGTACCCAATCGCTGCACACAAACGCGCACGACGAAGCTCTCGCACTTCCCACTGCCGCTTCCGCACAACTAGCGCTCCGAATTCAGCAAGTCCTGGGCTACGAAATTGGAATCACCGAATCCGCCGATCCGCTGGCCGGCAGCTACTATGTTGAATCGTTGACCGACAGGATCGAAACGCAAGTTGTGGAGTACCTGGGAAAAGTCGAATCACTCGGCGGTTCGATGCGCGCAATCGAGGAGGGCTACTTTCAGTCGGAGATTCAAAAGTCGGCTTACGAATTTCAACTTCAAGTCGAATCAAAAGAGCGCACCATCGTCGGCGTAAATTCCTTCAAGACCGATACGCACGATAAGGCAAAGCTTCAAAAAATCTCCGAGCAATCGCGCGACGAGCAAGTCAAGCGCCTTCAGTCGGTCAGATTGAGCCGCGACAATGGGAAAATCGAAAAGTATCTTTCTCGTCTCGGCGCAGCCGCAAATTCAAGCGAAAATTTGTTTCCGATAATCCTCGACTGTGTTGAAGCCTACGCCAGCGTCGGTGAAATTTCAAACACACTCCGCCGCGCTTGGGGCGAATATCGCGAGAATATCGTTTTATGATCCGGAAGATCAATCACATCGCCATCGCCGTCAAAGACATCGAAGTTTCTAAGAAACTCTTTGCGCTCATCGGCAATGCTGTTGCGTCCGAAACTACGCTCGTCGCCGATCAAAAAGTGAAGATCTGCTTTATCGAAACCGGAGAAACAAGAATTGAACTCATCCAGCCAATCGCTGGAAATGTCGGTGTCGCCAAATTTCTGGAAAAAAGGGGAGAGGGGTTGCACCACATCTGTCTTGCGGTCGACAACATCGAAGGTGCTCTCGCCGACTACAAGTCGCGCGGTTTCCGGCTAATCGACGAAGTCCCGCGTTTCGGCGGCGAGGGTCGCCGCGTCGCCTTCATGCATCCGCAATCTACCAACGGCGTGCTCATCGAACTCGAAGAGACTTCGTCGCACTACTAATGCGAATGCGCCTGCTGCCTGGTGGGTCGCGATGTCTTGGACAGCTTCAGCGCCAACATCAACGCGATGGCAAAAAACAATGCTTGTAAAAACGGGCTGCAACCAATCGACAACACGCCATCAATATTTAAGATGCTGCAGGTCTTGCCCAACCACGTCGAGCAAACCGCCAGTAACGTCGCGACAAACAAACTCGTTGCGTTCGCACGCAACTTGAATAGCTTTGTTACTACATAGCCGCAAAGCAGCCCAATTCCAAATGACGACAACAGGTTTGCTGTGCTGAGTTGTTCAGACATTGTCACTCCTCTGTTTGGTTACATTCAACAAATTGTTCATAGATATGAATGTCAAGGTTTAAGCTTCGTAAATAATTAGATGCCTTTTTCTTGCGAGAGTCGTTCATCGCGATAAATTTTCTTGACATTGTGAAAATTCTCTCTACCTTTGCCGGACATTTGGTGAGGTATAGTTGAGTAATTTTGAAGTATATTTCCCGTTGGCGATTCAGATTATCATCGCAGTTGGCATTGGCCTCGCGTTGTTTTTTGTCTCCTCTCTCTTCGGAAAGAAGACTTATAGTCGAGTTAAAGAGCAGGCCTATGAATGTGGCATCGAAGCCGAATCCGATAGCCGCCAACGCTTTCCAATCAAATTTTACTTGGTCGCTATCCTCTTCATCATCTTTGACCTCGAAACAGTCTTCCTTTTCCCGTGGGCGGTCAATTATAAAGCCCTCGGCCTCTTCGGATTTGTAGAGATGGCTGTATTTATCCTGATTCTCCTTGTCGGTTACGTATATATCGTGAAGAAAGGAGCACTCACGTGGGATTAGAAGAAAAACTCCCCGACGGGATCATCCTGACCACCGCCGAGAAAATAATTAACTGGGGCCGCACGAAATCGATGTGGCCATTTAGTTTTGGCTTGGCTTGTTGTGCCATCGAAATGATCTCAACTGTCAGTCCAAAATACGATCTCTCGCGCTTCGGCATGGAGGTCATGCGCGCCTCGCCGCGTCAGGCCGACCTCATGATTGTCGCCGGCCGCGTCTCAAATAAAATGGCGCCTGTCGTCAAACGTCTCTACGAACAGATGCCGAATCCGAAATGGGTGATTTCGATGGGAGCGTGCGCATCATGCGGCGGCGTATTTAATAACTATGCAATTTTGCAGGGAGTTGACAAAATCATCCCTGTCGACATATATGTCCCCGGATGCCCGCCGCGTCCGGAGCAGCTCATCGACGGCATCGTTAAGCTGCATGAGTTGGTCAAGCAGTCTAAGCTGAAGGAAGATTCGACGCGAACCGCATAATACTTCTGCGGCAATTTTTCGTCTAAACTCAGTAGTCGATTTTGGAAAATGGATACGAATACCACGGAAAAGGTCACAGCCAAATTTGGAGACAAGATTCTCGAGACATCGACGCAGTTCGATGAGCTCGGCTTCGTTGTCGACAAGTCGACGCTGCTTGATCTGATTCGTTTCCTCCGGGATGAAGCTGGGCTGAAGTATCGTCATCTCTCCGACATCACCGCAACCGATTGGCTCGATCGCGCCAAGCGCTTTGAAATTGTCTACCATCTCTATTCGTTTGACTTGCGTGATTATGTTCGCATCAAAACTCGCGTCGGCGAAAATGAAGACGTCCCCACGCTTTCCAACGATTGGTCTGCAGCCGATTGGCTTGAGCGCGAAATCTTCGATTTGTTCGGCGTCAAATTTTCCGGTCATCCCGACATGCGCCGAATCCTCCTGTGGGATGACTTCGAAGGCTATCCGCTCCGCAAAGATTATCCGCTAACTTACGAAATGCCGCAGTTCACCTTTAACAAGGACGAACCGCCGGAGGTCATCAAGTAGTGCAAACGAAAACGATGACCATCAACATGGGCCCGCAGCATCCTGCCACTCACGGCGTATTGCGCGTTATTCTCGAAATCGACGGCGAAACCGTCGTTCGCTGCCAACCCGAGGTCGGCTTCCTGCATACGGGCATCGAAAAGACCGCCGAGTCCAAGCTCTATTACAAAGCTCTGCCAATGACCGATCGCATGGACTATCTCTCGCCGATGTCCAACAATCTCGGTTATTGTCTCGGTGTGGAAAAATTGCTCGGCATCGAAATACCGCCGAAAGCACAATGGGCGCGTGTACTGCTCACTGAAGTTACGCGGATAAACTCGCATTTGGTCTGGCTCGGAACACACGCGCTCGATATTGGCGCTCTTAGCATGGTGCTCTATGCTTTCCGCGAGCGCGAAGATGTCCTGACAATTTACGAAGCCGTCTCCGGCCAACGCATGATGTCGACTTATTTCCGCATCGGCGGCTTGGCGGAAGAACTTCCAGAAAACTTCGATCATCTGGTCAGAACGCTGATCAAGAACATGACTGTGCGCCTGCAGGAATATGAAGACATCCTGACCAACAACCGCATCTGGCGCAACCGCACAATCGGAGTAGGAAAGTTGACCGCCGAGGATGCCATCAACGCCGGCGTTACTGGACCGCTTTTGCGCGCCGCCGGTGTCAGCGCGGATGTCCGCAAGGCCATGCCTTATTCGAGCTACGAGAAATTCGATTTCAATGTGCCGACCTCGAACCGCTGCGACTGCTTCGGGCGCTATGAGGTCCGGATGGAAGAAATGCGCCAAAGCCTGCGGATTATCCAGCAGGCGCTTGATGGAATGCCGGATGGCCGTTATCGCTCCCGCGCTCCCGGCATTGTATTGCCGACCAAAGAAGAAGCGCTATACTCGATGGAAGCCTTAATCTATCACTTTAAGTTAATCACCGAAGGCTTTAGCCCGCCTGTTGGTGAGGTCTACCAAACTATCGAGTCGCCCAAGGGCGAACTCGGATTTTATTTCGTCTCGGACGGCAGTCCCAAACCGTATCGTATGCACGTTCGGGCGCCGAGTTTTGTCAATATTGCGGCTTTACCGAAACTCGTCGTCGGCGGTTTGCTCGCAGACGTTATCGCCAGCATCGGCTCCATTGATATCGTTTTGGGTGAGGTTGATCGATGATTCTTTCTAAAGATACAAAAACCAAAATCTCCGAGTGCGCGACCAAATATCCCAAAGTCAAATCGGCAATCTTGCCGGCTTTGCACTTTGCCTACGAGGAACATGGCTATTTGGATGATCCGATGTACGAGGAAATCGCAGCCGTTCTCGGCGTGAAATTTATCGAAGTCGCCGAAGCCGCTTCATTCTATACACTGTTCCCCAAACAAAAGCGCGGCAAATACTACATCCAGGTTTGCCGGAACATCTCCTGCGCTTTGCTCGGATCGCATCATCTGACGCAGTACCTGCTCAAAAAATTCGGCACCCAACTCGGCGAGACGACTAAGGACGGACTCTTTACTGTCGTTGAGGTCGAATGCCTCGGCAGTTGCTGCTCGGCGCCGATGATGCAGGTCAACGACAAGTACTGCGAGAATCTCACGATGGCAAAAGTTGATCAATTGGTTGAGGAGTGGCGGGCGGCGAAATAGAAATTATGCAAAAGCACGTTTTGTTTGAACATATCAATGACCCGCAGTTGCACAACATCGATCGCGCCATCGAATTGGGCGCCTATAAGGCGTGGGAGAAAGTCCTTAAGTCCGTCAAGCGCGAAGAACTCATTCAGATAGTCAAAGACTCAGGCTTGCGCGGACGCGGCGGCGCTGGATTCCCCACCGGGCTCAAGTGGAGCTTCGTTCCGGCTGCATCTCCCAAACCAAAATACCTCTGCTGCAATGCTGACGAATCCGAACCCGGTACCTGCAAGGACCGCGTCCTGATGGAATGCGACCCGCACAGCGTCATCGAAGGCGTTATGATCGCCGCATTCGCTATCGATTGTCATGTCAGCTTCTTCTACATCCGCGGTGAATACGACCTCAGCTTGCGCCGCATCGAAAAAGCCATCGACGAAGCCTATCAAAAAGGATTCCTCGGCAAAAACATCCTCGGCACCGGCTATGATCTCGAAATGGTTCTCCACCGTGGCGGTGGGGCATATATATGTGGCGAGGAAACCGCGCTGCTTTCATCGCTCGAAGGCGAGAAAGGTCTGTCGCGCATCAAACCGCCGTTCCCGGCCGTATCTGGACTCTACGCTTGTCCGACTGTAGTCAACAACGTCGAAACCGTTGCCAATCTTCCGCGCATCATCATGAATGGCGGCCAATGGTACGCCTCAATGGGCACCGAGAAGTCCAAGGGCACGCGCATCTTCTCAGTGTCCGGCCACGTCAAGCGTCCCGGCAATTACGAACTCGAACTCGGCACACCATTGCGCGCTCTTATTTTTGACTACGCCGGTGGAATGGCCGACGACAAGAAACTCAAGTGCGTGATCCCCGGTGGATCTTCAGTACCGGTGCTTATGCCGCACCAACTCGACACGCCGCTGGATTTCGAATCCGTGCAGGCAGCCGGCTCCATGCTCGGTTCGGCAGCAGTGATCGTGATGAACGAAGATACCTGCATGGTCTGGATCGCCGAGATTCTCGCACACTTTTACATGCACGAATCGTGCGGAAAGTGCACGCCTTGTCGGCAGGGAACAGGCTGGCTTTACGAGATCCTTCATCGCATCGAACACGGCAAAGGCAAGATCGAAGACCTTGAAGTTCTGGTCGACTTGTCGCACAACATCGAAGGCAACACCATTTGCGCTTTGGGTGATGCCGCCGCCACTCCCGTGCTGTCGACGATCAAAAATTTCCGCGAAGAATATGAGTATCACATCACGCACAAAAAGTGCATGGTCAACTCGGACTTTAGGTTGAAATAATGGCCGACTTTAATATAACCGTCAACGACAAGGTAATCCCGGCGTCAAAGGGCCAAACGGTGCTCCAGGCTGCATTAGCCGCCGGAATCGATATTCCGGTCTTCTGTTGGCATCCGCAGCTTGTACCGGTCGGTGCCTGCCGCATCTGTCTCGTCGAAATCGAAAAATTTCCAAAACTCCAGGTCGCTTGCGCAACTCCGGCTTCTGACGGCATGGTCGTCCATACCGAGTCGCCCAAAGTCGTCAAAGCTCGCCAAGGCGTTCTTGAATTCATCCTGGCTCACCATCCGCTCGATTGTCCGACTTGCGACAAGGGCGGCGAGTGCGATCTTCAAGATATCACCTTCAAGTACGGGCTCGACTACAGCCGTCTCGAAGAGCCCAAGCATCGCTATATCGTCGACGAAAAATCGACCTTCGATGATCTGCAGATCGGCCCCGAAATCATTCGCAACCAGAATCGTTGCATCCACTGCTACCGTTGCACGCGCATTGTCGACGAAGCATGCTTCGAGGATGACCTCGGCGCCTATCAACGCGGCTATCACACCGAGATTTTGCCGCCGCCGCATCGCGAGATTCGCAATCTCTATTCCGGCAACGTCGTTGAGTACTGTCCGGTCGGGGCGCTCACCAACGATGACTGGCGCTACAAGGTCCGCGTCTGGTTGACCAAGCAAGCTAAGACCGTCTGTACCCATTGTCCTGACGGTTGCAATACAACGCAGTGGACATTCCACAACAAGATCTTCCGCGCCACCTCGCGACCAAACGAAAATATCGATCGCGGTTTTATTTGCGACATCGGGCGCTACGGCTATCAGTTCGTCGCCAGCAATGATCGTCTCAAAAAGCCCCTGATCAAGAAAAATGGCGAACTGGTCGAGGCTACATGGGATGAGGCCCTCAACATAATCAAGAATCAGGTTGGCGAGATTAGGTCAAAGCTTTCAGGAAGTGGATTCTTTGGTTTAATTGGCGAGACCTCCACGAACGAAGAAATCTACTCGTTCCAACGCTTCATCCGCCGCGTCATCGGCTCGAATCACATCGACAGCCGCATCAATCGCAAACGCCGTCTTTCTTACGGCGACGACGTTGTCGCCCGTGGTGTGGCCGCGGACCAGGTTACCTATCAAGACATCGACAACGCTGATACCTACTTGGTCTACGCCAGCGATTTGCATACCGAAAATCCGATTACGGCGCTTCGCTTAAAACGCGGAGTCCGCTATCGTGATGCCAAAATCATCATCATCAACGCCCGGACGACCCGCCTTGGCGCCCGCACCGGCGCCCTGAATCTCGTACACAAGCCCGGCGCGGGAGTCGTGGCGTTGCTTGGAATTTTCGATGCAATGGTCGCATCTCCGGATTTCGACAGGGCGGCAACGGGAATAACTGATCAGCAGATCAGCGAATTTCAGACCATTCACGCCGACTTAGGCATCGCCAAGACCGCCAACCTTAGCGGCATCGCCGAATCCGATCTGCGCGCCGTAGCCCAGATACTTCTAAAATCGAAGAATGTTGTCATCCTCACCGGCGCTGATTTCGACCGCTACCCTTATCGCGACGAGGAATTACTTGCACTCGACAATCTTCGTCGCATCTGCAGGTCGGCCAAACTGGCGCTTTTGCCCGAAAGCAGCAACTCCGTTGGCGCCGCATACCTTGGCGCACATCCGAACAAGTATCCCGCCGCGAATGGTTCCGAATCGAAAGCGACTTTCGAGCAGCTCTGGCGTGGTCCGGTTCCGGATTTCGCCGGCAAAGACACCCTGGGTATTCTTGAAGCGATCAACGAAGACGAAATCGAGTGTGGCTTCATATTCAACGCCGATCCGGTGCGCGTCTTTCCCGATGGCGCTTATGCCGCTGACGTTTTCGAGAAATTGAAATTGCTCGTCGTGATCGACAGCTTCATGACCGACACCGCGCGCCTTGCCGACGTCATCCTGCCGCTGGCAACATTTGCCGAAACGGACGGTACATTCACAAACTGGGAAGGTCGCGTTCAGTATTCACAGAAGTCCGTCAACGCGATGTTTGAAGCCAAGCCGGGCTGCGAAATTGTCGAACTGCTGTCGGACAAACTGGGATCAAGTTTCGGACAGTCCCGTCCGGCTGAAGTCTACGGCGAAATCAACAAAGCGCTGGGCGGCTCGCTGCCATTGCGCTACGAGATGTTCAAATCTGAAGGCGCGCTGTTGAACCTGCCCAAGTCCCAATCCAAGCCGGGCTTCAACAAAGTCGTCTACAACGCAATTCCCGGCGATTCGAATTTCCCGCTGTTTCTCATCGTCGGCAACGCCGACCATCATCGCGGCATCGATTCCGAACGCAATTACAGCCTGATGAAATTCTGCGCCGAACCGTACGTCGGTCTAAATGACGCCGATGCTAAGGCATTGATGGTTTCCGTGGGAGACTTGGTGAAGGTAGAATCGCGCACGGGAAAAATCGTCGGCAAGGCAAGAATCATGGCCGAATTAACTCCCGGCGTCGTGTTCCTTCCGGAAAACTTCGGCGAACTGCGACCCAACATGCTGATGGGACTTAAGGAAAAATTCGATCACGTCAAAGTGACAAAGATGTAAAATGTTAGAATTCGCGATCATAACCGGCGCCAAGGCGTTCTTACTGCTAAATATCCTCTTAGTGTCCTGTGCCTGGTTGACTTATCTCGAGCGCCGCGTCCTCGCTCGCATGCAATCGCGCATCGGTCCCAATACTGCCGGTTACAGGGGACTGCTGACTCCAATTGCCGACTTGATCAAGCTGCTGTTCAAGGAAGACATCGTGCCGGCCGCTGCGCATAAACCGCTCTATCTGCTGGCGCCGTTGCTGGCGTTTATTCCGGCAATGTTGCCGCTCGCCGTAATTCCTGTCGGCGATACGATTCACATTTTTGGTCGCCACATCAATCTGGTCGTTTCCGAATTCAACCTCGGAATCTTGTTCATCCTTTCCATGACGTCGCTCGGAATCTACGGCATCATCATGGCTGGCTGGTCCCCAAACAGCAAATTCTCATTGCTCGGTGGACTGCGCTCATCCGCACAAATGATCTCGTACGAAATCGGCCTGGGTATGTCGTTCATCGGTGTCATCATGATCGCCGGGACCTTGAATATGGTCGAAGTCGTGAATCAGCAGGACTCCATCGGGCACTGGTTCATCTGGAAGCAACCCGTCGGCTTCCTTCTTTATCTGATCTGTGCCTTTGCCGAAACGAATCGAGCACCGTTTGATCTTCCCGAAGCCGAATCCGAACTGGTCGCCGGTTATCACACCGAATATTCGTCAATGCGCTTCGGCATGTTCTTCGTCGGCGAGTATGCCAACATGGTGACCGTCGCCGCCGTCGCAACGACTGTGTATCTGGGCGGCTGGCAGGGTCCATTTCTTCCGCCCGTCGTTTGGTTTTTTATCAAGTGCTTTGCGTTCTTGTTTTTCTATATCTGGGTCCGGGGATCGCTGCCGCGCTTCCGCTACGATCAACTGATGAAATTCGGTTGGTTCGTATTGTTCCCGATTGCGCTTGCTAACATCCTGATCACTGCATTAGTTATCCTGCTTTAGGAGGTAGACGATGTTCCGCATATTAAAAGAAGTCTTCATCGCCATACCGAAAGGAATGTTTGTCGTCTTCCGGCAAATGCTCCACAAGCCGGTAACCGTGGACTATCCATTCGTCAAACCGCCGATGGCGCCGCGTTATCGCGGGCTCCATTTCCTCGAACGCTACGATGACGGCAGCGAACGCTGCGTTTGCTGTGGTCTCTGCGCGGCCTCTTGTCCTGCTGATGCGATCTATATGGAGCCGGCAGAGACTGATAGGGGAGAGCGGTACGCGAAAATCTACGAGATCAACGAACTGCGCTGCATCTTCTGTGGATTCTGCGAAGAAGCTTGCCCCGAAGAAGCTATCTTCCTCGGCAAAGAATATGAATTCGCTGCCTCGCATCGCGACTTCTTCATATACACAAAAGACGATCTGCTGGTGAAATGGCCGCGCCAAAATCCGTCTGAGGTCAAATTCCTGCGGCCGATGCGTCGCGTTGCCTGGCAAGAGTCCGAGGAAGGTAAGCAGCAACACTAAAAATGGAATTGACGATTTTCCTTATGGCGTCTGCGGTCGCAATCGCAGCTTCGATCCTGGTCGTAATCCAGCGCAATCCCATTGCCTCGGCTATGTACTTGCTGACATCATTTGTCTCGCAGGTGATTTTGTTCATCATGCTCAACGCCGCTTTCCTGGCCATGCTGCAGATTATTGTTTATGCCGGCGCCATATTGGTGCTGTTCTTATTTGTGATTATGCTGCTTAATTTGCGCAATGAAGATTTCGGCAAGGATATCAAGCTCAAGTTCCGCCCGCTGGCGATTGCATTCGCGGTCGTGCTGTTTTTTGAAACTGTCGTCGTCATTCAGACCACCGACATGCTCGATCGGCCGACTGCGACTCTTGCCGTAAGCTTCGGGTCCGTTCAGGCAGTCGGCATGGAATTGTTCACCAAATATCTGTATCCCTTCGAACTGACCTCGATCTTGTTGATCGTCGCGGTGTTGGGCGCTGTTGTGATGGCGAAGAAGAGGTTATAGATGATCCCACTTGAATGGTACTTGATGGTTGCGGGCGCGATTTTTGTCATCGGCATGATTGGCGTGATCATCGCTCGCAACGTCATGATAATTTTTATGTCGGTCGAGTTGATGCTCAATGCCGCCAACTTGGCCATGGTCGCGTTCTCCCGCGAATTGGGCTCGATGGGCGGCCACGTCATGGTCTTTGTCATTATGACCGTCGCTGCCGCTGAGGCCGCTGTCGGATTGGCAATTATCATCGCGCTTTTCCGCAATCGTGATACGGCAAACATAGACGAAGTAAATCTCTTGAAGTGGTAATGTAGGAACGATTGGGAATGAACTTAATTTGGTTAATACCGGTGATGCCGCTGATCGGCTTCCTGATCAACGGACTCTTCGGCAAAAAGCTTTCCAAGCCCGTCGTCAACCTCGTCGCTTGCGGCTCCGTGCTCGCGTCATTCGTTCTCGCGGCCAATGCCGTAATTCAACTCATCGGACTCCCCGAGCACGAGCGCACTTTCGAACTGATTCTTTATTCCTGGATTCCTTCCGGAAGTTTCAACGCTGATATCGGCTTCCTGCTTGATCCATTGTCGTCGATCATGATCCTCGTCGTCTCCGGCGTCGGCTTCTTGATTCATGTCTACTCCATCGGCTACATGGCGCACGACGAGGGCTACTCGCGCTTCTTCACATATCTGAACTTATTCACTGGCTCGATGCTGATTCTTGTCCTCGCCAACAACTTCGTCCTGATGTACGTCGGTTGGGAAGGCGTCGGTCTCTGCTCTTATCTGCTGATCGGATTTTGGTTCGAACGAAAATCCGCCACCGATGCCGGCAAGAAAGCCTTCATCGTCAATCGAATCGGCGACTTCGGATTCTCGCTCGGTATCATGCTGCTATTCTGGCATCTTGGCTCGGTAAACTTCGCCGAGGTTATGCGCCTCGCCCCTGAGCAGCTCGCAATGGGCGGCGGCATCGTCACTGCGGCTACCTTGCTGCTTTTCCTCGGAGCCACCGGCAAGTCCGCCCAAGTCCCTTTATATGTCTGGCTCCCCGACGCTATGGAAGGCCCCACGCCTGTCTCCGCGCTCATCCATGCCGCAACTATGGTCACCGCCGGCGTCTATATGGTCGCCCGCTGCAATGTCCTGTTCGTCATGGCGCCCACTACTCTACTGGTCGTCGCGCTCGTCGGTCTGTTCACCGCCATTTTTGCGGCGACTATCGGCCTCTTCCAAAATGATATCAAACGCGTCCTCGCATATTCCACCGTCAGCCAGCTTGGTTACATGTTCCTCGCCTGCGGCGTCGCCGCGTTCGGCGCAGGTATTTTCCACTTGATGACTCACGCCTTCTTCAAAGCTCTGCTTTTCCTTGGCGCGGGCTCGGTCATTCATGCTATGAGTAATGAGCAAGACATGCGCAAAATGGGCGGTCTCAAGGATAAGCTTCCGAAGACATTCTGGACAATGATGCTTGCCGCCCTCGCCATTGCCGGTATTCCGCCGCTGGCAGGGTTCGTTTCCAAAGACGAAATCCTCTGGTCGTCATTCTCGTCGCCCTACGGTTCGCCCATCTTCTGGATCGTCGGTGTCGTGACCGCCGGTTTGACCGCGTTCTACATGTTCCGCTTGATCTACATGACATTCTACGGCAAACCGCGCTACGATCACCATACTGCCGAGCATCTGCACGAATCTCCCGGCGTCATGACAACGCCGCTGATCGTTCTTGCCGTGTTATCGGTAGTTGGCGGCCTCATCGGCTGGCCCAAAGTTCTCGGCGGCGGCGCCTGGTTCGAACACTTCCTGCACCCGGTCTTTGCCAAAGGTCAAGAAATCGGCATCCAGCACGCCGGCGAACACTCGCACAGTACGGAGTACCTGCTGATTGCTCTCAGTATTGCGCTGGTAATTGTCGCGATCATGACCGCGCGCCGGTTGTATCTCAATCGCTCCGAAAATTCCGATGCGATGGAAAAGAGCCTTGGCGGTGTTCATACCTTGATCTATAACAAGTATTACATCGACGAACTTTACGACAAGGTCTTCATCACCCCGACTGTCAATCTCTCCATGTTGCTGTGGAAAAAATTCGACGTGCTGATCATCGACGGCATCGTCAACGGTTCCGCGTGGCTCCTGGGACAATTCTCCAGCGGATTGCGCAAGCTTCAAACCGGTATGATTCGCAGCTACGCTTTCGTGTTTCTTTCAGGCGTCATCTTCGTGGTTGGATACCTTTTGTTGACGAAATAATTATGGACCAAATGATTCTTACCATAGTCACGTTTTTCCCGCTCGTCGGCGCGCTGCTCTTGATGTTCCTCAAAGAGGAGAACAAGCAGGCGATCAAGTTAATCACGATGGGAACTACGATTCTGACTTTTGTCTTCTCGTTGCATCTTTGGTTCAATTTCGATTTGTCTACCTCGGCAATGCAATTTGCGGTCAAAGAACCCTGGATACCCGGCCTCGGCATCAGCTATAACCTTGGTGTCGACGGCATCAGCACGCTCTTGATCTTGCTCACAACATTACTCACACCGATTGCAGTGTTGTCATCATGGAATTCTGTCGCAGACCGGCTCAAGGGATTCATGATCTCGATCCTTATCCTCGAGACCGGCATGCTCGGCGTCTTTGTCTCACTTGACCTTTTCCTTTTCTACGTTTTCTGGGAAGTCATGTTGATCCCGATGTATTTCCTCATCGGTATCTGGGGCGGCATCAATCGAATATACGCGGCCATCAAATTCGTGTTGTTCACGATGTTCGGCTCGCTCCTGATGCTGGTCGCCATCGTCGCGCTCGTCATCCTGAATTACCAGGCGACTGGAACCTACTCGTTTGATTTGACTCAGTATTACAATCTTGCGATTCCACCGTCGACCCAGATCTGGCTGTTCGCGGCATTCGCATTAGCGTTCCTGATCAAGGTACCGGTGTTTCCGTTCCATACTTGGTTGCCGGACGCCCACGTCCAGGCGCCAACCGCCGGCTCGGTCATTCTTGCCGGTGTGCTCCTTAAAATGGGCACGTATGGTTTCCTGCGCTATTGCATTCCGATGTTCCCCAATGCTTTTGACACCTTCGTGCCGACAATCGCCGTTCTGTCGCTCATCGGAATTATTTATGGCGCACTGGTCGCCATGGTGCAAAAGGATGTCAAATCGCTCGTCGCCTTTTCATCCGTCGCCCACATGGGCTTCGTAATGATCGGCATGGTGGCGCTCAACGATCAGGGTGTCCAAGGTTCGGTTCTGCAAATGCTCAATCACGGCATTTCCACCGGCGCTTTGTTCCTGATCGTCGGCATGATCTACGAACGCCGCCACACGCGTCTCATCGAGGACTTCGGCGGCATTTTCAAAGTCATGCCCGTTTACGCGACCTTCTTCATGATTGTCACCCTTTCCTCGATCGGGCTGCCCGGAACCAACGGCTTCGTCGGTGAATTCCTGATCTTGCTCGGTACGTTCAAGTTCAATATCACCTACGCAGTCATCGCTACATTTGGCATCGTCCTCGGTGCGGCCTATATGCTCTGGATGTTCCAGCGTGTAGTCTGGGGCAAAGTCGATAACCCGGAAAATCAAAAGCTCATCGATATCAATCTTAGAGAATGGGCGGTCCTGACACCGCTGGTTATTCTCATATTCTGGATCGGACTCTATCCGAAACCGTTTTTCGAAATGATGGCGCCTTCTGTAACGAACCTGATCGAACAATCGCATGAGCGCAGAATTCGCCTCGTCCAGCAGTTCGAGGCAACTTCGTCGGCGCAATGGGTTATCTCCACTTCAATGAAGGCTGGGGAGTAGTTATGTCGAAAGCAAAAATCTACACGAAGGTTGGATGCCCGTACTGCGCTGCGGTAAAAGAGGATTTCAACAAGCGTTCCGTACCTTTTGAGGAAATCGATGTCCACACCGTTCCCGGCGCCGGCGAGGAAGCTCGGAAGCTTCAAGGCGGCGCGCGGCGGGTTCCGGTAATCGTTGAAAATGGCAAAGTCACCGTCGGATTTGGCGGTTCTTGAGGATACTAAGTGGCGGCAGTTGCCGTCACTGGAAAAATTGGTAGAGAACTAATGCAATTTGCTGATGTAAACTGGTGGTTGCTGGCGCCGTCGCTAACCGTGTGCATTGTCGCACTGCTTGCGATGTTGCTTGAACCGTTCCTATCCGAAAAGCGCCAAGAGCTCGTCGGCCACTTAAGTTGGTTCGGCTTGATCGTCGCGCTCTTTTTTGCCTCTCAGCAAATCGGCATCAAAGACAGCACCTTCGGCGGAATGTTCATCGCCGACGACTTCAGCCAGTTCTTCAATCTGATTTTCGTCCTCGGCGCCGTCCTGACGATATTCACTTCGATTGACTATTTGAAGAAAAAGGAAAACAATCACGGCGAGTTCTATCCGCTGATTCTTTTCGCGACCTACGGCATGATGGTTATGGCCTCGACATCAAATCTCCTGGTCATGTTCTTGGGCCTCGAAATCATGTCAGTTTCGCTCTACGTGCTCGCCGGATTTGCGCGAACACAACTCAGGTCAACCGAGGCGTCGATCAAGTACTTCCTGCTTGGCGCGTTTGCCACCGGATTTACAGTCTTTGGAATCGCCTTTGTCTACGGCACAACCGGATCTTTTGAAGTCATGGATGTTATCGCACACTTCCGCCAGGGCGGAACGGTCGATAGTTACTTGATCATCGGCGCCGCGCTCTTAATCGTCGGATTAGGATTCAAGGTCGCTGCCGTGCCGTTCCACATGTGGGCCGCGGATGCCTACGAAGGCGCCCCTGCTCCTGTCACCGGCTTTATGTCCGCCGGTCCCAAGGCCGCCGCCTTTGCAGCCCTGTTGCGCATCTTCAGCTTCGGCTTCCAGGATATGCAGCCCTTGCTTGAACCGCTTTTCTGGATTCTCGCCGTTCTTACCATGACCGTCGGAAACATCATGGCGTTGCGGCAGAATAACATCAAGCGCATGCTTGCATTCTCGTCGATCGCCCATGCCGGCTATATTCTGATCGCGCTCGTCGTCGGGACTGCCGAATCGGCATCCGCCGCCGCGCTCTATTTGCTCTGCTATGCCGTCACTAATCTCGGCGCCTTCATGATCATCAGCCAGGTCGATGCTTCCGATCCGCACGAAGAGATCACCTCAATCGACAACTACTCCGGCCTTGGCCGCGCCAAACCATTCCTGGCTATTCTGCTGACTGTGTTCTTGATTTCGCTGGCTGGATTCCCGCCGACTGCGGGCTTCATGGGCAAATTCGTTCTCTTTAAATCCGCAGTCGTCGATGGCCACTATGCCATCGTCATTATCGCCGTATTGAACTCGCTGGTCTCGGTGTACTATTACCTGCGCGTCGTCGTCAAGATGTTCATGACCGATCCCGAAAAGAAACCCGTCGTCGTTCCGGCGCTGCCCGTATTTTTGACGATCGCGCTCGTCGCCGCGATCATTGCTGTCTTCGCCATCGGAATCTATCCACAGCGCTGGTACCCCTTCGACGGCCTTGGCATCTTTTCTCTAAATTAACAAACCCCATTGCGAGTGTCTCCGTGGGGCGCGGCGTCAGGTCCCGCTTTTGTCAGGATTCCCTCGCCCATGATTTCAAATCCTGCTGGCAAGGGCAGGGTGTCGGCATTTGTTCGAATAAGCGAAATAGGGGGATAGACTACAAACGACCTACGCCGTCACCTTCGCCTTGCGCGTGCGCTTGACAAATTCTGTCCGCGGACTGTCGGTGGACTTGCCATTGCGCGCTGTTAGAAGCTTGCCGTTCTTATTATCGATCTTGGTTGGATACTTGCCCGAAAAACATGCGACGCAGAAATTCTCTTTTGGCAGGGAATGCATTGATAGCATCGCATCAATCGACAGATAACCAATCGAGTCAACCCCCAGCCATTTGCTGATTTCCTCGACTGTCATGTTCGAAGCTACCAGCTCCTTTTTCGTCGGCATATCGATACCGTAGAAACACGGCGAGATAATCGGCGGCGAGGATATCCGCAGATGGATCTCCTTGGCGCCGGCGTCGCGAATCATCTTGATCAGTTTCTTCATCGTCGTGCCGCGCACGATCGAATCGTCCACGACTACAACGCGCTTATCTTTCAGGACACCCTTCACGGTATTAAATTTGACCTTTACGTCAAGATCGCGAATTTCCTGCTTCGGATCGATAAACGTCCTGCCCACATAGTGGTTCCGAATCAAGCCGAATTCGAATGGAATCTTGGACTGTTCGGAGAAACCCAACGTCGCCGTATTCGACGAGTCAGGCACCGAGATCACGATATCAGCCTTGGCCGGATGTTGCAGCGCCAAATAGCGTCCCAGCCGGCGCCGAACCTTATCGACGTTCTCTCCGAATATCTTCGAATCCGGCCGCGCGAAATAAATAAATTCAAAAATGCAAAATGCATGCTTCTGCTTCCGGAACGGTAGATACGACTTCAATCCATGCTCGGTAATCTCGACAATCTCGCCGGGCAACACATCACGAATATATTTCGCGCCGATGATATCGAATGAACATGTTTCAGATGCGACAACCCACTTGTCGCCAAGCTGTCCCAGCGCCAGCGGTCGAAATCCATGCGGGTCGCGCGCTGCGATTAAAGCGCCCTTGTGCAAGAACACAAGGGAATAGGCGCCATGAACTTTTTTAAGGGCATGCGCAATGGCGTCAATCAGCTTTGCTTTCTTGCTCTTTGCGATCAGGTGAAGGATGACTTCCGTATCCGAAGTCGTCTGGAAAATCGAACCGCCTTGTTCTAATTTGTGCTTGAGCGATTCATCGTTGGTCAGATTGCCGTTGTGCCCGACCGCGAGTTTATTGCCCTTGAAGGTAATCACCAGCGGCTGCACGTTTCGCATTACCGAAGCGCCTGCAGTCGAATAGCGATTATGCCCAATCGCCCGGTCGCCCTTTAGCTCTGATAATTTGTCGCGCTGACTGAACACTTGATTAACTTCCCCCTGGCCGCGGACTTCGTTGCAGATATCACCATCAAAGCTCACGATGCCGGCAGCTTCCTGGCCGCGATGCTGGAGGGCATACAGCCCGAAGTAGGTCAAATCGGCGGCATTGTCTGCCCCGAAAATTCCAAATACGCCACATTCACAACGAAGATCGTCTGACATTACCGCTCCGAAAGACGCTTAAAATACGTCCAAGCCCCTCATTGTCAACAACAAATTGGAATTCGTCGCGTTCCCGCATCTTGGCGCACAATAATTTACGGCCATGCACCATATGTGAAGAACCCTGCACATCAAAAGCGTCGCTCTTCTAATACGCAACTTCGCCGCCAATGAATCCTTTTTTCTATAGTAATTGTAACATTTTACAGAATAACAACTTGCGCCAGCGCACCGAAAAGATACTTTGCCT
The DNA here is from genome assembly GCA_963707485.1 of uncultured bacterium. Taxonomy (GTDB): domain Bacteria; phylum Zixibacteria; class MSB-5A5; order CAIYYT01; family CAIYYT01; genus JADJGC01. The sequence goes on along the minus strand of CAVPQS010000036.1, from coordinate 31,232 downwards.
GACGTACTTACCGGCGATTTCTCATAACGGCACACCTTTTGCGGGTTAACCCTCCGGATCAATATGGATAGTAGCGAAGCAAAGAAATACCAGTCACTGCGCAAGATACTCCTTGCGCCGACCGAACCCAAGGCGGCCGAAAGCTTCCTGCAGGAATCACTGCTCGATGCCGTCAGCGCCATGGGTCTCGCGGCTGGTTCGATCACCGTCGTCGACGAAAAGGGAGAGGCCATCATTGAAATCCGCGAAGGCGAACCGGCGCTCGTCGTCGGGCTTTCTGAACTCGAATCGCGTATGATCGCCTCACTGCGCGCCCAATTCGGACTCGAGACAATCTACTCGACTCTTAACCACAATGGCCTAAAATCAATTTTCTCATATATCATCAAATCAGGTGATCGCGTGATCGGCGCCGTTTCCGGCATCTGCGAAGGCGCGCGCAACATCGCGCTTGAACAAGAATTTATCGAAGTCATGGCCGCAGCGCTTCGAAACTCTCTTGGACAAGCCGGACAAATAAAATCCGCCCGTCTCGATGCCCTCAGGGAAACGACCGCAACAATCAACCACGAAATCAACAATCCCCTGACAGTTGTGCTCGGAAACTGCCAATTACTGCTGATGAAGGCCGACAACTTGCCCGATGACGTCGTCAAGCGTCTTCGCCTCATCGAACAAAGCAGCCTGCGTATTCGCGATGTTGTAAGTCAGTTGATGAAGTTAGACGAGGCCCGCTCGACAACCTACGTCGAAGGCACCCGCATGATCGATATTCAGGGATCCAAAGATTCCGAAGAATAGCCGCCCTTGCTTTGATTGTCGTTTTTTGAACTCTTCCTCACCGCTAAGTGAAATCCAATCAGTCCCAGTCCAGTAAGAAACGGCACAAAGGCAATTACGGACTCGCCGCCAAGTGTGCCGCCATTTGATTCGGCCTCCAGCATCAGGCTAAAGAACAGCCCAAGTCCGACTGCACATAAAACCATGCCTGCCTTTAGACTGCCGAACCGTTCCGTCTCGACCGGCAGGTCGCGCCCTTGTTTAACCAACTCCAGTCGCATCTCATGCGTCATCTGAATTCGCCTAAAAACGAAAAGATACACCATATAGGCAACAAAAGCGAAGAAGCCGAGACCCAATACGATCGCGGCAAACATGCTGAACATGTCAGTAATGTCAAATCTCCACACGGATTTCACCTCTTCCTGCAATTTAGACTCGATTATTTTCGATCAGGTTTCAAAAGGTGCAACTTTTTCTCCGAATTTCAGTCTTTATATCTATGCAGGCAACAATCATCGATAACGACCGCGAACTGGTCGAACGCGCCCGGCAAGGCGAGCGTGTCGCCCTTGCCCGACTGACCGAGCAATACAAAGACCGCGTGTTCATACTGATCAACCGCATGCTCGATGATTCCGCACGAGCCGAAGAACTGACGTTCGAGGCCTTTATCCGCGCCTTTAACAATCTTAAGACTTTCCGCGGCGACGCCAAGTTTTCGAGCTGGCTCTATCGAATCGCCCTCAATGTTGCGCTTGCCGAGCGGGCAAAGAAGCGCCTCGAGCAAGTGTCGCTGTCCGAAATCGAAAACGTGGCGGCCGATCATTCTTCTCAACCGGATCAGGTCTACCAGAGCCTCTTCTGTAGTCGGGTTGTTGATGATGCACTGGCACAATTGCCGGTTCACTATGCCACTGCGCTGAGAATGTTCTACCTGCGGGGAATTGGATACGTTGAGATCGCTGAACTTATGAGAATCCCGATCGGCACGGTCAAAACTTACCTGCATCGCGGCAAACGCGCATTACGTGAGATTGTGGAGGGGAAGTACAAGTCGGAGGAGTTGATCTGATGCAGTGCTCCGATGTCAGGTGGCAGCTCTCGCGTTTCCTTGACGGCGCAACTTCTCCCACCGAGGACGATCTTATCCGCGATCACCTTGACCAATGCCCGGACTGTGCATTGCGATTGGTCTCGAATGGCAGGGTCGATAACCTTGACCTGTCGGCAACGCCGCAAATCTCAGCTAATTTCACGACTCAAGTTCTCGCATACTACCCCGAATCACCGTCGGGCATGATGATGGTTCGCCATCTGGCGTGGGCCTTTCTCGTCAGCGCCGGTTTTGCAGTCGCCGTCTACATGTTCGTTCGGCAAATGCTGACCTCGGCGCCGCTGTCATCCGTGAATCCAATTGACCGGTTCGACGAAGGCGGCATCGGCGAAGTTGTCTCAGTATTTGCTTCAAATCCACTGCTGAACTATGTGCTGCTTGCCGTTCTCGCGACCATCTTGTGTGTTGCTTTGGTTCTGTTCATAGACCGACCCGTCGATAGTCACAAAGATATTGCCCGCACTAATCGCTAATAACCCCTTTTATTTTCTTCTTATCTCTAATTGGCTTTCTCCGGCGATACAATCAAGTATTTGGCCAGATCCTGCAGGATCCTGATTCGCAACGGAATGCTCGAGTTTATTAGACGATTGCCATGAAACATCGATTCAACAATTTGAACTTCCAGCGCTCGAGGCAATAGATCCGTTATCAGATCAATTGAACCCATCGAATAAACGTCTTTATCGGAACTCGCAAAAAGTATCGGGCGGTCGTCGAACTCTCTTAGTACCGGCAGAATGCGCAAACCTTGATACTCCATTCCCGGAGATACCACGCAAACGTATTTGACGCGCGGCTCGCGCAACGCATACATCAATCCGACCGTTCCGCCAAGGTCAGCCCCCACAACGCCGATTCGCGTCGCGTCAAATTTACTCCCGTGTACTTCAATGGCCTTGTTGACAAGGAATTTGACATCATCGGGGAATCTCAGTTGTTCGCCGACGATATAGCTGTTCTTTGCCCGCACTCGCTGCGTCTTCAGGTCAAAAATAGACAGGCCGTTTCCACGCAAATCCATTGCGAACACTGCCAATCCGGTCTGAAGCAACTCTTCACGGAAGACGTTCCATACTTCGCTCGACTCGCTCTGTTGATGCAGTAGCACAACCAGCGGCGCCGGTCCCGCGACTGTCTTGTACGCCGGTGGCAGCGAAAGATAACCCACCAGCTCTACGCTGGTATCGGGAGCGTCGAAAGCAACTTCGATCGTCTCGTACTTGCCGATCTTCGCTGCAATAGCGCTGCCGTAGAACAAACAGACAGCGAGAAACAAGGTGCCAATATGTACCCGCTTTGATGATCTTCGAGAACAGTAAGGTGTATCCATAGCTTCTGCTGTATTTAAACTCAAATTACAGTGTTTTCTTCTACAAGTGAAGCTGCCGCAAATCGATGCGGCGACAATGCCGACAAATCAATCGAAGGCTGCTCGCCGCAAATCAACTCCGCCATGACTATCCCAACTGCCGGCGCATGCATAAAGCCATGCCCCGAGAAACCGTTGGCATGATAAAATTTTGGAATGCTGCCGCTCGAGCCGAGAATCGCGTGGTGGTCCGGCGTCGTATCATACAATCCGCCCCACTGTGCCTTGATTTCAGCCGTTTCAAGCTGCGGAATCCTGTTCAAACCCTTCTCCAAAATTGCATCCGTATAGTCCGGGTGCGCCGATTCATCGAAACCTTCCGGTGTGTCCTTATCCGCCCAACCCAGCAACAGGCCGCCCGATTCCTTGTGCGTGTACAATCCGGAACCCATGTCGACGACCATGGGAAACGACTCGGTTATGAAATCCAGCGGCGCGGTCGTTACAATCTGTCTTTTATATGCGCGGACCGGCAAATCGATCCCGAGCCAACCGGCAACTTGTCGCGAATGTGGACCCGCTGCGTTCACGACGCAGTTCGTCTCGAATTCGCCCTTGTTGGTGCTGACGGAGGTTATTACATCTCCCGAGTGGCGAATGGCGGTCGCTTCATGCTCGGGCATGAACTTGACTCCTAATTTGCGTGCGGCGCTGACATACCCTTGAGTAAACTGATGCGGATCCCCGATTCCGTCCCTACGCGAAAATGTTCCGCCCAAAACGTCATCAACGAATAGGGGAGGCGCCAACGCTTTGATCTGATCGCGCGACAACCACTCGACTGGGTGCCCGACTCTTTGCCACATCGCGAATTGCTTGCGAAATGCCGCCACATGTTCTTCAGTCGTCATGAGGAACAAATATCCTACCTGGTCGAACTGAACTTCAGCTCCAGTCTCCTCTTGAAAAACCTCGAACTTCTCTTCAGATAGCATTGACATACGCACATTTATCTCAGTTCCGAATTGCGCACGAATGCCGCCGGCACATTTGGCCGTTGCGCCGTTTCCCAGATACTGGTCTTTTTCAAGAACGGCGATCTTACCGAACTTTCGCTTGGCAAGGTAATAGGCTATCGAACAACCAATTATGCCCCCGCCGATTATGACAACATCGTACTTTTCTGACATGTAGCGACTCCTTGGTAGTAAGCCCGTCTCGCATCAATTAAACGGGCAAATGGGGCAAGTCAAGGGGGATTTGAGCTGTATTATCGCCCGCAAATCTTAGAAGTAATCTCCCTCGATGTTTTTGTTGATTAAAGTCACCCCAGATTCCTCATGGCCTCTGTAAATGGAATCATTTGAATTTGGATGTATTTTCGCCTTCATGGCATTTGCCGTTATTGTTGGCGGAATAATTCTCTTAGTCCAACTGCAGAACCTTCGAAACCGGGTAGGCAATCTCGAATGCCAACTGCATAGTCAACCATTGCCGACAACGGCGCAGCAATTCACACATCCCTCTTCGCATTTGTCGCCCCAGCCGACACCGCAACCGCAACCAATCTCCGCGCCGAGCGTCCCGCTGGGCTCCGGAACCACTTCAGCCGATCGTTTCTTTAACTTGGTCAAAGACGATTGGTTGCTCAAATTGGGCGCCTTTCTCTTGCTCGTCGGCTTAAGCTGGCTCGCCACCTATGCTTTCCTCAACAACTGGATCGGCCCGATGGGACGCATCGCCCTCGGTCTCGTCGCCGGAGCCGCTTTTTTAATCCTCGGTACCTGGAGAATCAAGAAGTACCTTCACCAAGGCGGCATCTTCTTAGTGCTTGGCTCGACAACCATCCTTGTCACAATATACGCTGCGCGCGAGATCTACGGCTTCTTTACGCCGGCAAGCGCCTTGCTCGTGATGTTTCTCAGCACCGCATTCGTGGCCCTCGCCAGCGTGAAATACAACAGCCGTTCGCTCGCACTCTCCGGCATCATACTCGCCGGAATCGCGCCAGTGCTGACGAATTCACCGGTAACCGACAATGTCGCGCTCTTTTCGTATCTATTCATCGTAACGCTCGGTGTCCTCTGGATCGTGTTCCTCACCGGCCGGCGTGAGCTCACGGTCGCAGCGCTCATACTCATCACGATATACAGTCTCCCTATATGGCTTGGCATCTACTCGCCCGCACTTGATACGTTGCTGCTTATCTCGTTCGCGTTCGCTGCGTTGTTTTTCGTCACGAACTCAATCGGAATTATTAGGTCGAAAGCAGGGAAGAGTGTCGCCTACCTAATCTGCGGCGATTAATAAGACGCACTCAATATGCCGGCAATTTCTTCCAACATCTTGCGGTCTGTCTCTGTAAACGCCGCATGTTTGTGCGAATCAATATCGATTTCGCCGACAACAACGCCGTTCTTGAAAATCGGCACGACGATCTCCGACTTGGTCTCCAGCGAGCACACCAGATAGCGCGGGTCCGCGTTGACATCATCGATAATAATCGTCTGCTCTTCCCGCACCGCCGCACCGCAAATTCCGGAATCGATCTTAATGCGCGTGTGCGGCGATGGCTTTCCCAGAAACGGCCCGAGCGCTAACTCATTATTCGACTCAAGGCTGTAAATTCCGACCCAATCATAATAGTCGAAATTGTGCTTAAGCAGATTTACCGCTTCAAACAGCAGTCGCACGGCTGAATCGGGTTGAGCGGCCACCTCGCGCAACCGCGCCAAAATATCTTCGCGGGTCAACTTTTCCATCTTCTGCATATCCTCATTACATAAATTTGATTTCCCTCTGCCACGAATCAAGCTGCGCCTCGTCCAATGCTGCCGACTCGCACTCGACCAATCATTCGCTGGGTCGCAATTGTTTGAGAACAGCCTTACCAACTGTTCCATTTTGCAAGCCGGCAACGTTTTCCTCGCGAGTGCGAATATAGAACAATTCTCGTCCCTGTCAACCATCGCCCGCCAGTTCAGCATTCCCCAACTTCTGCCGATTCAACACTGTATGGCAAAAAATCCCCGCATTCTCGTCGTCGACGATGAAGAGTCGATGTGCAATTTCATGGAGATCATGTTGCGCAAAGAGGGCTACTCCGTCTCAACCGCGCAGTCCGGAAAAGCCGCCGTCGGTATGATCGACAGCGAATTGCCCGATCTTGTCATTTCTGATATCATGATGCCGGAAATGTCCGGCATCGATCTGCTCGTCGAAACGAAAAAACGCCACGACAAAATGCGCTTCGTCGTCATGACTGCGTTTGCTTCAGTCGATTCTGCTGTCGATGCGCTCAAACGCGGCGCCGATGATTACATCACCAAACCTTTCAAGGTCGACGAAATCAAACACGTCATCAAGAATCTTCTCGAAAACGACCAACTGCGTTCGGAAAACCAAAAACTCAAAGACGAACTCGCCGGTCGCTTTACATTGGACAAGTTCATCGGCAACTCCGGCGTCGTCGTCAAACTTCGCGAACTCGTCAAACAAATTGCCACGTCCGATTCGACCGTCTTGATCCTGGGCGAAAGCGGCACCGGCAAGGACCTAATCGCTCGTGCCATTCATTCGCACTCGCGGCGCTGTGATCAGCCGTTTGTAGCAATCAACTGCGGCGCGATCCCGGAACTCCTGCTCGAATCAGAATTGTTCGGCCATAAAAAAGGCTCCTTTACAGGCGCCTTCAAAGATAAGGAAGGTCTCTTTCAAGCTGCCGACAAAGGCATCTTATTCCTCGATGAAATCGGTAATCTGACTATATCGCTGCAGGTCAAGCTCCTCCGTGTACTCGAGGCGCAGGAATTCACTCCTGTGGGCTCAACTGTTCCCGTCAAAGTCGACGTCCGCCTTCTTGCGGCTACGAATTCCGACCTTGAGAAAGATGTCAAAGCCGGCCGCTTCCGCGCTGACCTCTTCTATCGCCTGAATGTCTTGCCGATAAATCTCCCGCCGCTGTCGCAACGCAAAGATGATATCTCTCTTCTCGCCAACCACTTTCTCAATCGACTGGCGCTCAAGCACAATTGCGCCGCAAAAACACTTTCCGACGAGGCCGAAGAACTAATCGCTGCCGCCGAGTGGCCCGGCAATGTCCGCGAACTCGAAAATACTATCACCCGGGCGTTCCTGCTTTCCAAGGGAAACGTCATCCGGCCCTCAGACTTTCCCGAGAAAATGCTTTCCGCGGAATCGACCGAGATTTCACCCATGCCAGATGCCGGGAACCCGACGCTCGAGTCGATCGAAAAAGCCTACATTTTCTGGGTCCTCAATCAGACAAGTTGGCAGAAAACCAAGGCGGCCAAATTGCTCGGAATCGATGCGTCAACGCTTTATCGCAAAATCGAGCGGTATGGCTTAAAGAAGGAAGATTAAGGTCAAGGCCAGGTTGGAATCGCAGGTTAAGGGCATTGCATTCTGCAATTGTCGTTAGCATAAACCAACGTCAATTTGTTGCGGAACGAAACGAGTGACTGCACGATGTGCCGTAGTCTGCAATATTGCAGCTACTTACGAACGGATGCCTGATCGGCACCACACTTGCATAAGTGCACACCGGTTAGCAAGGAGAACAAAGATGATGAATAGAAAATACAGACAATCAGGTTTCACACTGATCGAACTGATGATTGTGGTAGTAATCATCGGAATTCTCGCGGCAATGGCGATTCCTCGATTTCTCGCTGTAAGCACCAAAGCCAAACAATCCGAAGCGAAGATCATTCTCAAACAAATCCACAACAATCAGCAAACCTACTTTCAACAGAATCAGACCTATTGGATCCCCGGTGGCGGCACCGTCGCTAACTCGGTGACCCCGCTTGTTTTCGCTGATATCTGGGTAGACATGCAAATCCCCGCTCGCTACTGCTACTCGATCACCGGTACGCCGACTACCTTCGTCGCAACTGCCTGGTGCAGCACTTTGGACGACGACCCAACGCAAGACCAGTGGACAATCAATCAACTGGGACAGCTTCAAGTCACTCCCGGGCTTGATGATGCGGCCGATTAAAGAAAAGACTTCATTTTGAAACAATCAGTGTCGATAGAAAAAAGGTAGCAGAAATAACGACTCTTTTGAGTGCGAATTCCCAAATGGGTGTTCGCGTTTTCATGGCTGGACCTTGCAAATTTCGCATACTCTCGATCAGAGTTACGGATATACATGTTCGGCAATACCCATTTTGAAGAGTTCGAGACAAGAGGATTATTCCGCGAAATGCAGCCTGAATCAATCAATAAACAACCGCTTGTGTCTGGCTCGTCGAGCCGACTATCGCAGAATCCAGTTGCCAACGGGAATCCGTTCATCTCTTGCTTTTTGCAAGACTACTCTCGCGATATGAGGCAAGAATTGGATGATAGAGTGAATGGACCAAGAGAATCGAACACAGCGCGCACGGGAAAGATGATGTTGGATAAAAGGTTCGGCGCGATCGCAATTTCAACTCAAGTTAAGCACGCCGGTTGCATATAGACAGGTCACTGAATCGAGAAACGACAAGAATGAATACAGAAGTCAAGCTAACCACTAACGTAGGAGGAGCGATGCTCACAAAGATGCAAAGAAGCCAGAAGGGTTTCACACTTATCGAACTTATGATCGTGGTCGTCATCATCGGTATTTTGGCTGCGTTGGCCATTCCGAGATTTATGCGCGCCACAACCAAGTCGAAACAGTCTGAAGCCAAGCAGATTCTCAAGCAGATCTACACCATGCAACAGACCTATCGCCAGCAGAACGACGCTTACTGGGATCCGGCCGGCCAAATTGCCGGTAGCGCGACAGGTGATGCCTTTGCCGAACTGGGCGTCGAAGTTGGCCCGACCGCCCGTTATTCGTACTCAATCGATGGCATCACCGCCACGACGTTTCTCGCACACGCAATTGTCGCCGCACCGGGTTTGGACGACGATCCAGCGACTGACGAATGGACCATCAATCAGGATGGTACGCTTGACGTTGTAATTGACGACTCAGTCGACTAACTCGTGTTGCTAAAGGCACAGAGGCGGGGAATACTCTCCGCCTCTTTTTTTGTCCGTCAACGACGTTAATCCCGTTCAAATCTTGCCGAAAATAGGACTATGACAACCAAACGAATCTTCATGTGGTTGTCCTTCCTGATTCCCTTGGGCGTCTACCTCTATACCGCTGCGCCCGGCATCTTCTGGGAGGACTCTGCCGCATTTCAAGCCGCTGCCTATGAACTCGGCATCGTCCACAATCCCAGCTTCCCGGCATTCGTGATGTTGGCGCACTTATTCACGCGCCTGCCGGTTGCGTCGCCCCAGTGGCTCGTAAACGCCTGCGCGGCGCTCTTTGGCGCGCTGTCAGCGCTGATGCTATTTAACATCACTTGTCTTGCCCTCAAGCGCGACAAAAACCCTAAAAGCATCTTCCGGCATCTTATCGCTTTAGCAATTGCATTGGCCTTCGCGTTCGTCTACGGCGTCTGGATTCAGTCCGTTCGGGCCGAGGTCTATTCGCTAAATCTGTTCATTGGGCTGACAATCGTCTGGTTCATGCTGCGTTATGCGCAAGGCGTGATTTCCGAGTCTCGCTTTGCCACATTTGCCGGACTTTTGCTTGGCGTCGGTCTTGCCAATCATTATCTCATTCTTGGCGCCGTGATGTTTCCAGTGTTGCTGACCTTCGTCATCTTTAATCGCGGCAGCCTGTTGCATTGGCGCGTTGTCTTGCGCGGTTTACTTTTTCTCTGCCTCGGTCTATCGTTATATCTCTATTTACCGCTGCGTGAAGCCGCCAATCCCGTCTTCAACTGGGGCGACTTTTCCTCAGTCGGCGCTGCGCTCAAATCAATCTTGCGTCTCGATGAAACCTTGCCGATCAACCAATTGACGGTCGTCACGCCGTTCTTCGAGCGCTTGCTGGCGACTATCGCCGAACTGTGGCGTTCACTGACGCTTTTCGTCTGGGCATTCGCCATCGTCGGTTTCGTCTCGCTGCTGAATCGTGATAAGGGACAATTCACCTTCGTCGGTCTAATAACGGCCTGCTCAATTTTGGTCACAGCCTACGCCGCCGATTTCTCGCGTTACAATCTCGACCTCTACGGTTACCTCATGCCCGCCTATGCCGGCATCTTCATCGCCGTCGCTGTCGGGGCGGTCGCAGTCTGGAACTTCGCCTCGGCGAGAATCCGCGTCGAACAGCGTATTTTTCGCATTGCCGTTTCGTCTGTAATAGCGCTGGCTCTCTTTGCCAAAGCCGGCTTTCTCATGGCGGCCAACTACGCCGATGCATCAAAACGCGAGATCTGCGTCGCCGACGAATATGCCCGGAGTATTCTCGAATCGCTGCCGACCAACGCCATATTCCTCGCCGGTGAGGACAACAGCTTTTCGCCGCTGCTCTGCAAGCAAGTCGTCGACGAATTTCGCCGCGACGTTGTCGTCCTTTCCGCCGGCGCACTGCTGCGTTCAGACTATCGCAGGAAAACACAGGCGCGATTCAATTGCCTATGGTATCCCGCCAACTGGAACGATCGTTCCTTCGCTGAGAACTTCCCGTCGAATCTGGCTGAGTGGATATCCAGGAACTCCGAACACTGTCAGATTGCCATGACCCTCTCGCAATGGACCTCGCCGTTGGTGGAGAAACTCCAGCCCGTGGGATTCTACTATACCTACAGCGACACCACAAAGCTGTCGCAGTCGAGCGCCGCCGAGTCGGTCGTTTTCTACCGTGATAATCAAACGCTCTGGAAGGACAGCCCCGACATCACAACACGCGAGCACTTCGGCAGACTTCTGTATAACCTGTCCTACTTCTACAGCAAACATAGCCAGCCGGCGCTTGCCGCGAAATACAATCGCGATGCCGCCGCAACCGACTCGACCAACGTCGACTTGATGCTGAGTTGCCTGAAAATGGCGCTGCTCACAAAACAGCAGGATGATCAGCAGAAATTCGCGGCAACTATTGAAGAACTCGACCCGGGCAATCAAAAGCTCGAGGAAATCCTCAAAACTGCACTCGCGATTAATCAGGGGACTCAAAGTGGCAACTAAGTACGATGTCAGCATCGTCGTTCCGATGCACAACGAATCCGCCAATCTCCCCAACACGATCGATCAAATCGCCGCGGAACTGCACAGTGCAGGGCGCAACTACCAGATCATAGCTGTCGATGACGGCTCCACTGACGACACTGCCCGCAAGTTGCACGCTTATGCCGCAACCGCCGACTGGCTTCGCGTCATCAGCTACCAACTGAATCAGGGCAGGGGATATGCCATTCGCGCCGGCATCGCAGCAGCATCCGGCGAGATCATTTGCACCATCGATGCTGATCTTTCCTATTCGCCCGATCACCTCACCAAAATGATCGCGCTGCTGCAAAAATACGACAAACTCGACTGCGTCGTCGGCTCGCCATATACCGAGGGCGGCTCCACCGAAAATGTTCCGCCGCTGCGGCTCGCAATTTCGCGGCTCGGCAACCGCATCATCAGCCGCGCCATCGGCGGCAGCATCAAGACCTCGACTGGCGTTCTGCGCGCCTACCGCAAGAATTGCATTAAATCGCTCGAGCTGTTTTCCTCCGGCAAGGAACTCCATCTCGAAATCATTTCGAAACTTCTTGCCGCCGGCTACAACATCATGGAAATGCCCGCCATCCTGCGATCACGCAAACAGGGCAAATCCAAATTCCGCTTTCGTGCGATCGCAGCATCCCATCTGCTGTTTTCGCTGCACGAAAAACCGATCTTGCTCTTCGGCCTGATCGGCCTCGCGCTAATCGGCCTCGGTCTTCTCGGCGGCGGCTACGTCGTCTATCTCTGGCAAAACGGCGCCCTCAACCCCAACCGGCCGCTCATGACGCTGCTGGTGCTTTTCATCTTGACGGGTATTCAGATTTTGATGTTCGGATTTCTCGGCAGTGGACTCGTTCGACTGCGCAAGGAAATCTTCGTCGTCCAGCGCGAAAATAAAGTGCTGGAAATGAAACTGGACCAATGGAAGGAATCACTTGAAGCCAACGCGAAGTCGCAATCGCCCGACAGCGGCGGTCCCAACCAGCGGCTGCGGGAGCATCAAAAAGCTCCTGCTGATCACGAATCGCCTGCCCGTATCGCCTGAAGATCCGGCCTCGCCGTTTGTCCTCGACTTCATTCGCGCCCTGAAAAGCGCCGGCGTCGAGACATCGGTGTACACGTCCCACATTGGCGAAGCGGCTCCAAATTTGGAATTTCCAGTTTATCGCTTTGAGTGGGGAGAGACAAAGAGCACACTCTCTGAACTGTCCCTGACCAGTTGGTCGAGTTGGCAGAAGATCAAACGACATTTCGTCGCCGGCAAAGAACACTTGCTCGATCACTTGAAAACCAATCAATACGATCACATTCTCGCACTTTGGGCGCTTCCCTCCGGTTGGTTCGCGCAGCAAGCGTATCTTCAGACGGGCACGCCTTATTCGGTCTGGTGCCTCGGCTCCGACATCAACGTCTGGGCACAGCGGCCGATAGCCGGTCGAATGGTTCGCGATGCTCTCGCCGGTGCGCGCGCCGTCTACGCCGATGGCGACGAACTCGCCGAGAAAGTCAAACTCATCTCCGGGCGCGAGTGTCGTTTCTTGCCCAGTCTCCGCCAGTTCAACTACAAGATGCTGCCAATGCCTCGCGAAAAGTTCTTCCTGTACCTGGGCCGCATCGAAAAAAGCAAAGGCGTCTTCGATTTATTGCGTGCCTTCGCAATGCTCAAGCAAGACATTTGGGATTATCGCCTGCTCTACATCGGCGAGGGATCCGCTTCGCAAAAACTCCAGCAAGAAGTCGAAAAACTGAAAATGCGCGGCAAGGTCCACCTGCTTGGTCGTGCGCCCGTAGAAGAAGTCATCAATTACCTCCAGCGCGCCAAAGCCCTCGTCATTCCCACGCACAGCGATTCCATCCCGTTGGTTTTTGGCGAAGCTCTCCAGACCGCCACACCCATGGTTGTCACCAACGTCGGCGACCTCGGTACTTTAGTCCGCGACAACAAACTCGGTTTTGTCGTCCAAAAGAAATCTGTTCGCGCCCTCAACGATGCGCTTGTTCGCTCGATGGTGGGCTGCCAGGACATTACCGTAGCGGCGCAGCGACTACTCGATCGCTTTTCGCCCGCAATGGCCGTCAAAACTTTCCTGGAGACCTCAGGTGCTGCCCAGCAGTAAACAACACTACTACGATCGCTACTGGCAGAAGCAGGATCGCTCGCGCGTTTCGCGCCGCGCCGAGTGGCGTGCCGCACAGCTCTACTCGCTGATTGGCATGCGCTACCACTCGCTGCTCGATATCGGCGCCGGTCTGGGTGAATTGATTACATACTTCCGCGCCGCCGGTTATCGTGTCGAAGGCTGGGACATATCTCCCGAGGCCGTCACCGCGCTGCAGCAGGCCGGCTATTCCGCCCAGGTTGTCGATCTGGAATCTGACCAATTCGACGGCTTCTACGATATAGTCACCTGTTGTGAGGTCCTCCAGCAAATCGAGGACCCGGCCGCCGTTCTGCGCAAAGTGAACCCGATTCTCAAACCAAATGGCCGCATTTACTTTACCGTCCCTAACGAGTTTCACATCGTCCGCCGATTGGGAATAGGGGACCCCTGCGAATCGCACATTCAATTGTTCTCGCCGCGAAAGGCTATCGAGCTTGCTGAAGTTTCCGGCTACGTTGTCGAGAAGAAGTTATATCAACCGCTGGTGCCGCCGCGCTGGGGTCGGTTCTGGTCGCGTGTCGGACAAGTACTTGCCAATACGCTGCCCTCGTTGTTTTCACTCTCGGTTATGATCCTTGCAAAGAGGCCCAATGAAAGCTGAAATCACCCGTCAGAATGAAGTCTACGGCACCTACTCCGAGCGCTTTCCGATTCTTTACGACAAGTTCGGACGCACCCAAAAGGCGCGCAAGATCGTCGCCGTTATGAGCGACTTCTGGAAAGCCGATGTCTCGCAATTGCGCGTCCTCGATGTCGGTGGCAGCGCCGGCGTCATGACCGAAGTCTTCGCCCAAAGTTTCCGTGAGGTCGTCGAACTCGACATTGACCACGTTGCCGTCGAGCGCGGCAAAGCCCAGTGCCAAAGCAGCAACGTTATTTGGGCCTGCGGCGATGGCGCAAATCTGCCCTTTGCCGATGGCTCGTTCGATTGCGTCATTTGCAACCACGTTTATGAACATATGGACAACCAAACCGGCCTCGCGAGCGAAATCTACCGCGTCCTCAAACCCAACGGCTTCTGCTACTGGAGTGCAGGCTCGCGTTTCGTTTTCATCGAGGGCCACTACAAATTGCCATTCTTGTCATGGCTGCCGAACAAACTGTCGAATCTTTACATGAAACTTTGCCGCAAGACCGGCGTTTACGACGTCACGTTACTTTCTTATCCGAAACTGAAGAAGCTCCTGAACAACTTCCGCTTCCATGACTACACGATTCCGATCATGAAACAACCTGAACGCTTCGCCGCCGACGACCTCAAGGCGCGAAACGGCCTTGCGTTTCGTATCCCGGGGTTCGTCTATCGCGCCGCTTATCCGATTCTCCCGATTTGGATTTGGATTTTGACCAAGAAGTAGCAATTCTGCTCGAATCCATCTTGTCAGAGCAGTAACCAACTCAGAGCCAGAGTTCCGTCAGGTCCTCACTCGCGCGCGATCAAATTTGGGGAAGATACGAATAGTCTCTCCGCGAGAGGCGACCTGACGACGAGTGCACGCAACCGAACCAACTCAAAGCCAGAGTTCCGTCAGGTCTTCTCTCGCGCGATCAAATTTGGGGAAGCCACGAATAGTCTCTCCGCGAGAGGCGACCTGACGACGAGTGCACGCAACCGAACCAACTCAAAGCCAGAGTTCCGTCAGGTCTGCTCACGCGCGATCAAATTTGGGGAAGCCACGAATACTCACCGCGAGAGGCGACCTGACGGCGCACGCAGCCAGTGGTACCGCCTCAAAAAACGATTGCCATTCGCTCAAGAATCGCATTAGCTTGTTCGCATGCGATTTATCACGATACTATTGCCTCTATTGACATTATTGACAACGAATCTGATCGCCGAAGATTACCGCTTTCCCATCGATACCATTAATCAAACGCTGAACTACATCAGCATCGATACCTCCGACGTCGGATTTCGCCCCGACTGGGTCGACCGCGATTCGTTTCGACTGAACCTCGTCGACAAATTCATGCGCCGCCCATTGGGAATCCCTGACTTCTTGAAGTCTTCCGGCGACTATCTTTTGGACTCCGCAAATTCAGTACGTCAAAAACTGCAACACTTACAGTTGACGCTGATACCTGAAGGTGGCGCTGTTGCCATAGACTCGATCAAATGGGAAAGCCGCACCGAGAAGTACTTCGTCGACTTCGTGAAAACTCGCAGCTCCTGTGATTCGCTGGCATACTATCTCTCAGAGACCATAAAAGCGCTGGCCGGCATGGGCAATCTCGCTCAGTTGAGGCGCTTTGCTCCGGAAGAACAACGCTTCTTCATCGACTCGTTCACCGTCTTCTTAAAAGAAGAAGAAAAAGACGTTAATCGGCCGCTCGAAGAACTCGACGAAATTCAAAAACACCAGGAATCAATGGCAATTCGACTCAAGCAAGTTACCGACCTTCGCAATCCTCGTGATTTGGTAACCAATGCCTTGCCTTTGAAGGCATACGAAGATTTAGTCAGTTGGCTCACCCGCAATCCCGACCTTATCGAGAGACTTGTTCATTGCGACCTCTTATCCAAATTCAAAGACGTCCAAACTCCGCTCGGCCGCATCGCCGTCCGCGGCACCGGCAACAACCACTACGAAGGCTTCTACGACCTCATCATTGATCTCGGCGGCGACGACGAGTACTATCTCTCGCGCTCGGAGGATTTCCATAACCAGATCATCATCGATCTCACCGGCAACGACAAATACTTCGCGCTCTCCGACCACGTCATGGGCGCCGGATTCTTCTCGACCGGCATCCTCGATGACTGGTCCGGCAACGACATCTATATCGCTAATAAATTTTCCCAGGGTTGCGGCTTCTTCGGAACCGGAATCTTGATCGACCGCGCCGGTGACGATCTCTATTGCGGGGACATCGCCTGTCAAGCAGCTTCGTCCTTCGGTGTCGGAATGCTTCTCGATTACGCCGGCCGTGACACCTATACCTCTGCGCTGTATTCTCAAGGCTTCGGCTTCATTATGGGCGCCTCTGCTCTCGTCGATAATTCCGGCAACGATACCTACGCCGCCGGCTGGAAATACGGCGACATCCTGCGTTACGAGGATCACTACGTTTCGCTCTCCCAAGGCTTCGGCTACGGCCTCCGTCCTTACTTTTCCGGCGGCATCGGCCTTCTCATTGACGGCGCCGGCAACGATCAATACTCCGCCGATATTTTTGGGCAGGGCGCATCGTACTGGTTTGCGCTCGGCGGTTTAATCGACTACGGCGGCAACGACAATTACATTGCCTACCAATACGCACAGGGCGCTGCGACCCACATGTGCGTCGCCACCTTGATTGACATCAGCGGCGAGGACCTCTACAGCTCCAAGGGCGTCTCCCAGGGCTGCGGCCACGACATCGCGTTTGGACTCTTGCTCGACTGCAACGGCAACAACCAGTACAGCGCAACCGATTTATCCCAAGCTGCCGGTTCCGCCAACGGCATCGGCATGCTGATCGACCTGCGTGGAGATGACGGCCACATGGCCCGCGTCCAATTGAACACTCATGGCTACGGCAATCCGCGCCGCGAATTCGGCTCCATCGGTTTGTTCCTCGACCTTCAGGGTCTCGACGCCTATCGCGGTTACGGCCAGGACAACACCTACTGGGTCTCACCCTCTAAGTGGGGAATAGGCGCCGACTTAAATTCCGAGGTGAAGAAATGAAGCGATTGTTTGCAGTGATCGCGCTGGTGTTGCTGCCGGCTTACCTTCATGCTGTCGACACCAAATCCGAAGTCGACCGACTCTTCCGTCAAGCCTCTTCCGGAGAGATTCGTTTCCAGAAATTAGTCCAACCATCCAAGGATTCGCTTAGTGCCATGGGTGATTCTGCAGCCAAATATCTCGCCGCCAAACTCGATGTCACCGATGCGCGCGAAAAACTCACTCTCGTCGATATCTTCCGCGGCATCGGCAAAAAATC
The DNA here is from genome assembly GCA_963707485.1 of uncultured bacterium. Lineage (GTDB taxonomy): Bacteria > Zixibacteria > MSB-5A5 > CAIYYT01 > CAIYYT01 > JADJGC01. Next base: position 13,858 of record CAVPQS010000036.1, on the reverse strand, counting down.
CACGCCGTACCTCGTAGCCGCTCTCAAGACCGACAATAAGGACCAACTGCGCACGACTTCTCGTTGTCTCGCCGATATCAAGGACACGGCCGCCATAGTGAGCTTGATGTCCATCACGACTCACCCCGACTTTACCGTCCGCGGCGAAGCCATCACGGCCATCGGCAAGTCCGGCGGGGGAGAGAACACCGCGTCTTTGCTCGCTCCCATGCTGTCCGATTCCGTTGATCTTGTCCGCAAATGCGTCGTATATGGATTGGGCGCGGTGAAGTCAACGGCTTCACTTCCGTTGTTGATCGGCGCGCTCGACGATGAGTCCTTTGCCGTTCGGCTCTGCGCCTATGATGCCATTGCTTCTCTCGATTCGCTGGCGCATCCGCAACTGATCGCGGCAGTTGGCGCATCAGCGCCGGAACGGCAGAAGACACTTTTGATACGTCTTTGTGGTCAGTTGAAGATTAAGGCTGCTAAATCGACCATTCAGAAAGCGCTCGAAGATTCAACTGCCACCAACCGCGGCTGGGCGGTCTGGGCGTTTGCCCGTCTTGACGAACGCGGCGCGAAAGGCAAGCTCGAGTCGATGGCAAAAACGGAGACCGCCCCGTTCGTCCTCTCGCAAATTCGCGACGCCCTGGCATTACTGTCTACTTCTAAGAATTATGAGTAAGTTCGATTTTCTTGACCGCTTCAATCGCCCGCCTTCACTCGATGTCGATGTCGTCGCGATTGAATCTTTTGCTGCCGAAATCGGCGGGGAAATCCTCACCAATGAATTCGGCCGCTTTTTGCTTCTTTCGACCGTGTACCCGTCCGGCTTTTCTCACGGTACAAAATCACTCGCTACGATATTCTCCCGCGAGTTGATCGACATCTCGTACTACGACCATAAGTCGGCTTCTGAACGCCACCCGCTTGCCGATTTCGTCTTTGTCGACGCTGAAACCACCGGACTGTCGGCAGCTTCCGGGACCGTCGCGTTTCTCGTCGGCGTTGCTGTCGTTGATGACGACCGCTTCACCGTCCATCAGTTCTTCCTGCCTGATTATCCCGATGAACCGGCCATGCTCGACGCCATTGCCGAAATCGTCGAGGATCGCAAGATCGTCGTCAGCTTCAACGGCAAGTGCTTCGACCTGCCGCTATTGGAAACGCGATATGCGATGCAGAAACTCGCTACGCCGTTTCGCGGCATGCACCACATCGATCTCCTGCATGTCTGCCGCCGCTTCTGGAAAGGCCGCTTCGACGACTCTACGCTTCAGACCCTCGAGCGCGAGCTCCTCTGCGCCTACCGTCAAAACGACACTCCCGGCTTTATGATTCCTCAGTTGTATTTCGACTATCTTCGCCATGGTCAATCCGGTCCACTCGAAGGTGTTTTATTGCACAACCGCCTTGACATCGTGACCCTTCTCTTCCTGCTCGACGCCGTTCACCAGTATCTCGACAATGCCGAAAAATTCAACTACTACTCGCCGCTGGACGCATTACGCATCTCGAAATTTCATCATCGTCGCGGCAATGCCGAACTGGCCCGTCAGGCGGCCGCCTGCCAACTGGCAAATGCATCCGCCGACACTGATCGCCTTTCCCTGTGCCAGCATGCGTTCCGGCTCCAGAAGCAACTTGGCCGCTACGACGAGGCGCTTGAAACGCTCAGGTTTCTTGCTGCCGCAAAGGGTGAGACCCGCCTGGTAGCGCTCAACGAATCCGCAAAGATCCTTGAACACAAAATGCGCGTTTATGATAAAGCCGCCCAGACCGTTCTGATGGCGCTGGAATATCTCGACAGCCCGCTCGCCGAGATCCCTTACGACCGCGTTTCATTTTGGAATGAGACGCTGCAGAAGCGCCGGCAGCGACTTCTCAAACGTCTTTCGTAGATTTTACTTTACCCTTCCAAACTTTTGTCGATAACATCATTAGATGAATCGACTGCAATTCGAAGCAAAACTGTCGACGTTTAGGTCGCTCTCAACACTTCCGGCTGTTATGGCGGAAGTGCTGCGCGTTTGCGACGATCCCGACGGTTCACTGGCTGAACTCGGCGAGATCATAATCAAAGATATCGCGCTTTCCACGCGCATCCTTAAGATCGTCAATTCTCCTTTCTATGGCCGGACCCAGCAGGTGTCCTCTGTGCGCACTGCAGTGATGACACTCGGCGCGTCACGCGTCAAAGCTCTCGCGCTCTCGCTTTCACTGTATGATCTCTCAACAAAGATTGGCACGCGCATCGACCTCAAAGATTTCTGGCGCCATTCGCTCAACGTCGCCTGCGTCGCGGAGATGATCGCCCAGAAAATCGCGCCGGCGCTCGCCGAAGAGGCTTTCATTTGCGGCTGTATTCACGACATCGGTATGCTCGTGCTCGACAATTTCTATCCGCGCGAATACGGCAAAGTCCTGCAATCTCTCGCCGCCGGGGAAGAGATGATCAAGATCGAACAGCAGATGCTTGAACTGGATCACGCCGCCGCCGGTGAAATGCTCGCGCGCGTGTGGAATTTCCCCGATCGGTATTGCGTTGCCATCGGGCGCCATCATGACGTCTTCAACATTGACGATAACACGGCCGAGAACAAGCTCCCGCAAATCGTGAATCTCGCAGATAAACTTGCGACATTCACATTCGAGGCCAATCCCACGCAGCGCCATTCACTCCTCAGCAACAGGGAAGTGCTTGCCAACAATCTCGGGCTCGCCAACGGCGATATAAAGGAAATCGAGTACGCCGGCCTCAGCCGTTTACTCGAGTCGTCGCAGTATCTCGATGTCGATGTCGGCACCACTGCCGAATTACTCCAACAAGCGACCAATCAGCTCTATTCGCTCTACAGCTTTACCGAACAACTGTACCGCGAACTGATGCAGACCAAAGAGCAACTCGACGAGGAAAAACTTCATCGCGTCGCTCTGGAATCCCTCCACGCCATCGTCGCGACTTTCTCGCATTACCTGAACAATGCCGTCGCCTCGATTTCCGGACGCACGCAATTGCTCGAGATGTCAATGAACAACGGCCAGGTCGACGACCCCGATGGCGTCCTCGCCAAATCCCTCGTCGTTTATGAAAAAGGCGCCGAGCAAATCACCGCCGTCATCGATAAGCTCAAAAAAGTCACCGTCTTCAAAACCGCCATCTATCACGACAACACCAAGATCATCGATTTTGAAAAGGAAGCGCGCCTTTCCACGAAAGCGCTCGAACAGTCCGCCCAGTCAAAAATTAACGCTCCCACCGAGTAATCACTGAGCGCCGGCATGTCCGATGATATAGGTCAGGTCGGTCGTCTTTCGCCTTGCCTCAAAATGCTTTAAGTCCTGCAATCGACAACTCCATCGCCCTTCTTATCCAAGAAATCGCTTGTTTTTTCCTGCTGCTGCGCACTTCTTGATGCCGAAATGACATCACGGGAGGTATTCGATGACTGTCAAAATTGGTGAAAAACGTCTTACAATTTACGATATTGTAAATGTCGCACGACATAATGAACCCCTTGAACTTACGACTACAGCGCAGGACCGCATCAAACATTGCCGCCGTTTCGTCGACAAAAAAGTCGCCCAGCAGGAAATTATGTACGGCATCAACACGGGAATCGGCGACTTAGCAAAGGTCGCTCTGCCTGCTGAGCAACTGGAAGTCTTCCAGAAGTTTCTCGTCTATTCGCACGCCGCCGGCTATGGCGATCCGCTCGCCGTCGAGTATGCCCGTGCCGCACAGACATCTCGCGTCAATGTTCTCTCGCAGGGCCATTCGGGCTGCAATCTTCGCATCGTCGAGACCATGGTCGCAATGCTCAATAAGGGCGTCACTCCGCTTGCTTGCGAAAAAGGCTCCGTCGGCGCTTGCGGCGATTTGTCGCCCATGTCCCAGATGGCTCTCGTCATGATCGGCGAGGGAGAAGCCTTCTACAAAGGCGAGCGCATGTCTGCCAAAGCCGCTATGGATAAAGCAGGTATCCCGATCATCAAATTTGAAGCTCGCGATGGCTTAGCTTCCATCAACGGCTCCAATGTTATCGCCGGCGCCGGATCAATCCTCCTCTGTGATGCTATCATGCTGACCAAGACCGCTGAGATTGCCGCTGCTATGACGCTCGAGGCTCTCAACGCAAATCCGAAAGCGTTCGAAGACCCAGTCCACACCATCCGTGGATTTGCCGGCGCGATTAAATGCGCCCGGCACTTGCGTCATCTCATGAAGGATTCGCAAATTCTCGAGCGTCCAGGTAAGAACGTGCAAGACGCATATTCAATTCGCTCCACACCGCAAGTACTCGGCGCTCTTTGGGACGCCCTCGACTATGCGGTCGCTCAATTCGAAGTCGAACTCAATGGTGTCGGCGATAATCCGATTTTCTTCCCCGAAGGCGACTCAGGATTCGTTGTCACCGGCGCGAACTTCCAGGGCACGCCGATGTCGTATCCGCTCGACCACATCGGCACCGGCATCACTATGATCAACGTCTTGTCGGAACGCCGCCTCAATCGCATCCTCAACAAATCGCTCTCGATGGGACTCCCTGCTTATCTCACCAAGGGCGCTGGGATGTTCTCGGGCATGATGTTGATGCAATACACCTCCGGCGCGCTCGTTTGCGAAAACCGCATCCTTTCGTCGCCGGCTTCGATTGGTTCGATTCCGGCCGCCGCCGATCAGGAAGACTTTGTCTCTATGGGCATGACCACCGTGCTCAAAACCCGCGACATCATTAAGAATGGATTCGCCATCATCGGCATGGAAATGATTGCCGCCGCGCAAGCATTTGAATTCCTCAAGCCTGCTAAAGCGGGCAAGGGTTCGCAGGCTGCCTATGACGTTATCCGCAAGTACGTGAAGATTCTCGAAGATGACCGCCCGCTCCACAGCGACATCAACGCTATCGCCAAAGTCGTTGCGACCGGCGAGATCGTCAATGCCGTCGAGTCCGCAATCGGCAAACTCGACTGATTTGATTGGTCCAATTAGTAGGTCAGGAGCCCCGCGCTCCTGACATGCCACTAAATTCGCCGTGCCGTTTTCCCCTCGCCCTTTCAAGGGAGAGGGGCCCGGAGATTAAGCCGAAGGCCAATCCAATTTCCCTATTAAAGGGACTGTTGAAAAAGTGCGTCATGTTTGATAACCACTAAACCAATCATTGTACACTGAGGGTGAAGTCATTCCCGCGCACGCGGGAATCCAGCAAGGCTTATTTTTGATCTCGAGTTCAATTCCTTGGGAGCGTAGTTTATTAACAGACCCTAAAAAGAGGGGTGGCTCGGACGCACGCGCAAGGCTGCGGACGAGACGGGGTGTGCCTTTGCGTTTCACACTCCCGTTTTCGTCAAGAGTCGCTGGTCATGCTCACTTGCTCCCCATTTTGTTGTTGACTCAACTGCGCTTCCGAAATATTCTTGCAGCGTAACACCATCCTTAAAGATAGGAATCAAATATGAAATTAAGCACATTTCTTTGTCTGTTTATTTGTGCATTCATGCTGACAGTATACTCACCCGCAAGTGCAGGGATCGGCGGATCGCTTAAAAACAAAGTGACCAAAAAGGTTGAGAAAAAAGCAGAAGAGAAAACTGACAATGCCATCGACAAGGCTGTCGATAACGCCGCCGGCGATGGCGAGTCCGGCGCGACCGGCGAATCAGCCACCAGCGCTGGCGCCGTTGAATCATCCGAGGGCGGCGGAGAAGGCATGAAGCCGGGCGAAGGCGTCTGGCTCAACTACGACTTCGTACCGGGTGACCGAGTCATCTTCTTCGAAGACTTCTCCAAATCACCTGTCGGCGACTTTCCCCAACGTATCCAATTCGTTCAGGGAAACATGGAAGTCGCCGAGTGGCGCGGCCAAAGATGGCTTCGCTGCTCAAACGACTCCCACTTCGAGTTTCCGCTCCCCGAAGTCCTTCCACTGCGTTTCACGCTTGAATTCGATTTCTACGGACCGACCAGCGCGAATACCATTGAAATCAGAGACGGTTCTGACCAGCAAGATCAACATAATTGGCTGAGACTATTCTGGTACCTGAATTGCGGCATTTATGGTCCGACTACTGAAGTCGCTATGACCGAAGTTCCTGCCCGCGCCAAGGAAAAAATAGTGCATTGCCGCGTCATGGGAGATGGCAAATACCTCAAGGTATATATCAACGAAATTCGCGTCGCCAATGTACCCGCTTCGACCTTTGCAAGATCTTCAAGCTTGCCCGTGCACATCTGGGCCGCTGAGGACAAGCCGGCAATGATCACGAATATTCGTATCGCCGAAGGCGGTAAGAAAATCATGTACGATCAGTTAATGGCTGAAGGCAAGGTCGTCACGCAGGGGATTTTGTTCGCTTCCGGCAGCGACGTCATTCAAGCAGAATCGACGCCGACACTAAAGGAAATCGGAACCATGCTGAAAGATCACGCTGATCTGAAAGTGTCTATCGAAGGACACACTGATAGCGTCGGCGAGGATGCCGCTAATCAGGATCTCAGTAAACGCCGCGCCGCATCCGTAAAAGCCTATTTAATGGAAAAGTACTCCATTGAAGATGCCCGTCTCCAGGCACAGGGTTATGGCGAAACCAAGCCAGTCGACAGCAACGACACCCCCGAGGGTCGCCAAAACAATCGCCGCGTCGAGCTGATTAAACTCTAAGCTGCACCCGAAATTCTACCTCAAGGATAACGGCCGGTTGACTTCAACTGGCCGTTTTCATTCTGCTTTCACTATTTAATTGACAATGTAGAGCTATTTAGTATACTTGTTTGGTGCTGGCGAAATGGCCGATATGGCATTTCGCCCATCACTTGAACTACACCCTGTAACATATTGATAACCAAACACATGCAGGGAATGGATAAATAAAGTGCTCTACATAGAAGGAGATGCAAATGAATTTTCGGCTAACGCTTTTTGGGTTGACCCTGACTCTATTGGCCGCTTCGCCATTGTTCGGGCAAATTACGATTAATCAAAGCGACTCCCCGTTGAATGTCGGAAATGTCACTCGGTCTACCAACATGACTCAATTTCCTCCGCCAATTCTGGACTGGACGGCTCTAGCGTCCGGAACCGGCGGCGGACACACTTGGGACTTCTCAAACGTCACGTTTGATTTGGGTGCCTATACCTCGCGCGTCATCAACGCCAGCGCCGCACCAAGCAACTCAATATTCACGGGCGCCGATAAAGCCTGGAGCACTGATTTCGTTACATCCTGGACTTTTTTTTCAACTCCAACTAATGAAATACGCCATCACGGCTCGATTTCCACTTTCGGCGTTGCTCCGAACATAGACACCATCAAACTCATCTTCGATGCTCCATCGCTGCAATACAAGTTTCCCATCACCGGAAACAGCACCTGGATCAATAAGTGGCAGTACTCGCTCGAATATCTTGATCACGACACCTTGCTATATACCAGCACGGTCAGGGACAGTATCGAATGGGTTTGCGACGCCTGGGGAACGATCAAGTACAAAAGCCGCCAAGTCGATGCCCTTAGGCTCAAAGGCACCATGTACGTCACTTCCGTCACTACCTATCCGGGAATGACTCCGACTGTGAATTCAACGTCATCCGAGCAGCTCCAGTTCATCACTCTCGAATACGACGGCGGCGGTGTAACCGTGTCCAAGTCGGTGACGCCGGGTGGAACATTCTACAGCGGCTCAGCCGACTATCGCTTTGTCCAAGCTGCCACACCCGTTTACGAACAACCCGGCTCGACCTTGCCGACCCAATTCTCCGTCGAGCAAAACACGCCGAATCCCTTCAACCCGGAAACTTCTATCGGCTACTCGCTGCCGACCAGCGGATCAGTAAAATTCCAGGTCCTCAATACTCTCGGCCAGGTCGTCTGGAACGAAGACTTCGGCACTCAGCCTGCCGGCAACTACCAAATCCGTTGGTATGGTCGCAACGCTAACAATGAGCAGTTGCCCTCCGGCGTATATTTCTACCGGCTAACGGCAGGGGAGAATACCGTCACGCGCAAGATGATCTTACTTAAGTAGATGTATTTTCAACTTGTTTGAAACGGGCATCTCGCCACAAGCGGGATGTCCGTTTCTGTTTGTCGTGCGCGTTATGCCGACTAATATCACGAATTCAAACTCCTTGCATTTTCCAGATTAATGTTGTAAATCGTCAGCCGAATTGCGATCACTTGTCGCCCTTATTGAAAGGCTACTGTGTCCGGTTTTATCGATCTCTTGGCGAACAACCCGCTTCTGCTGCTCTTCACGGTAATCGGCCTCGGCTATCTCATCGGCAATATCAAGTTCTTCGGTTTCAATCTCGGCATCGCTGCCGTCTTGTTCGTTGGCATCGCCTTCGGCGCACTCGACCAGCGATTAAGCCTGCCGGAATACATCTACATTCTCGGCCTGGTGGTATTCGTCTATGCGCTCGGTCTCCAAGCCGGACCCGGTTTCTTCTCATCATTTCAAAAACGCGGCCTGAAATTCAGCGCCATCGCCGTCTCCATTCTTGGCGGCGCCGCCGTACTCGCGGCAATTCTCGGCAACGTCCTGGGCATGTCTGCACCCAGCATCGCCGGACTTTTCTGCGGCGCTCTTACTAACACGCCCGCACTCGCGGCCACTGTCGAAGCTGTCAAAAATCTCTCCGGTGCTTATCCTGCCGAACTAACAGAATTGTACATGAAGAGCCCCGTCGTGACTTACGGACTCGCTTATCCCTTTGGTGTTTTCGGCGTCATTCTTTGGTTCTTCGTATTTTCCAAAATCTTCAAAGTCGACTATGCCAAAGAAGCAGCCGACCGCAGCAGCGGCGAAATCCCCGAAGACATCATCAGCCAGACTTTTCGCATCACGAATCCCGCCGTCGCCGGCAAGACAGTTGGCCAAGCGCTTGAACTGCTCGGCAATCCCGGCTTCGTCGTCAGTCGGATCAAGAGGGGAGACGAGGTCTTCATCGTCACTCCGTTTCGTCAAATCGAAATCAATGACATGATCGTGGCTGTCGGAACACCGACTGCCTTGACGCGTGCGCATGTTCTCTTCGGCGAAATATCGTCCGAGCAAGTTTCGCAGCTCCGTGAAGACACCAGCTATCTGCTGCTGTTCGTCTCAAACAAGCAAGTCGTCGGTAAACCGATTCGCAATTTGCAAACCATGCGTCAGTTCGAAGGCGCCGTAACGCGCGTCCGTCGCGCCGGTTTTGAATTCGTCCCGTCGCCCGATACAATTCTCGAACTCGGCGATCGTATCATGGTTGTCGTCGCGCGCCGGCATGAGGAACAAGTCACCAAGTTTTTCGGCAACTCGGTGCAATCACTGTCCGAAACAGATTTTCTTTCGCTCTCGCTTGGTATCGTGCTCGGCGTATTTGTCGGCATGATTCCATTCCCGCTGCCGGGCGGCGGTGTCTTTCGCCTCGGCTTTGCTGGTGGACCGCTGGTCGTCGGCTTGATTCTTGGCCGCCTCGAGCGCACCGGTCCGATTCAGTGGGGTCTGCCGCATGCCGCCAACTTGGTTCTACGCCAGCTTGGTCTTGTGCTTTTTCTTGCCGCGATCGGCACCAAGGCCGGTTACGGCTTTGGCGCTACGTTTCAAGCCGGTTCGTGGGGGCTGCTTCTTGCCGGCGGCGCGATAACAACCTTCGCCACCGTCACTACAATTCTGATCGGACACAAATGCCTCAAGCTGCCGATGCTCGGTGTCATGGGCATGATGTCCGGCATCCAGACGCAACCCGCTTGTCTTGCTTATGCCAATCAGCAGGCCGACAGCGATCTCCCCAATGTCTGGTACGCCACCGTGCAGCCGGCGTCGATGATCGCCAAAATCATGCTCGCCCAAATCATCGTTACTTCGCTGATCCTCTAAACGCTTACGATCGGGCGAAATCAATTATATGGATTCTCTGTTTGTCTACCCGGTGTTATTTCTTGCCGCGTTGATCGCCGGTTGGATCGACTCCATTGCCGGTGGTGGAGGACTGATCACACTGCCGGCGTTGCTTGCCGCCGGATTGCCGCCGCATCTCGCGCTCGGCACCAATAAACTCCAATCCACCTTTGGCAGTTTCACCGCGACAGCAAATAACTATCGCCGCGGCATCATCAAATTAGGCGGCGCCGTCTGGGGAATTGTCTGCACTGCCATCGGCGCGGCCCTCGGCGCTTACGTCGTGCAAATCCTCGAGTCCGAATTCCTGGAAAGAATCATTCCGTTCCTGCTCTTTGCGATATTGGTTTACTTCGTGTTTTCGCCGCGCCTGAGCGATCACGACAAATCCGCAAAAATTCCCAGCCGCATCTTCTATTTCGTTTGTGGTCTCGCACTCGGATTTTATGACGGTTTCTTCGGCCCCGGCACCGGCTCGTTTTGGGTCTTTTTGTTCGTCTCAATGCTTGGCTACAACTTGACGAGGGCCACCGGCTACACCAAGCTCATGAACTTCACCAGCAACATCATTTCATTGATTGCCTTCACGTTCGGCGGGAACATTTCGATCAAAGTCGGCTTAATCATGGGCGCCGGGCAGATGATCGGCGCCTACGTCGGTTCGCACATGGCGATCCGTAACGGCGCCCGCTTTATCCGGCCAGTGCTGGTCGTGGTTGTCTTCGCCACAACCGTCAAACTATTCATAGACTACTTTAAATAGTCACTGCAACCGACTGCTGCCGCGCGACATACATGTTGTCGTAGACGCTAATAAAATCACACCTAAACTCCGAAGATAAAAACATGAACTTTAGAGAGCCATATTCTGTAAACCCTTTCAGTATGTTGAGAGACAAAATCATAGCCGCGGTCATTTTAGCGTTAATTTCGCTATTTTTCGCCCAGCCGCTGTTTGCCAAAATCGTCAGGTCCGACCATGTCGAGGTCCAACTCGTTTCCGACCAGACTTCCGTTCAGCCCGGCGATACAGTAACCGTCGGCTTGCTGATGACCCTTGAAAACGAATGGCATCTCTATTGGACCAATCCCGGTGATGCCGGCCTGGCGCCGCGCATCAAGTGGAACTTGCCCGACGGCGCCATCGCGAAACCGCCGCAGTTTCCTGCGCCCAAGCGAATTCCGGCCGGGCCCCTTGTTAGCTTCGGCTACGACAAAGAACTGCTCCTGCTTTCCGAAATAATCATTCCTGTCAGTACACAACCTCATCAAGACTTCGCAATCTCCGCCGAGGTCGACTGGCTCGTGTGCAAAGTCGAGTGCATTCCCGGAGAGGCCGTCTTATCTATCAACTTTCCAGTTGTTTCCGACGAGCCCACAACCAATACCGAGTGGTCCAAGTGTTTTGCCGACGTTCGTAATTCTGCGCCCGTCTCTGATCCTGCCTGGAATGTGGCGGCTCAAACTTCTGCCGGACTGCTTAGGCTCGAAGTTGCGAAAGATCCGGATGCGTCCAATTCGCTTCCTTCCGAAGTCTTCTTCTTCCCGGACCAAAAGGGAATCATCGAGAATGCGGTTCCGCAAAAAATGACCGCAACCGCGAACGGCTTCGAACTCCTGATCCAGCGCAACAATCTCAACACCGACACGATCCAATCGATTTCGGGAATGCTTGTCTCGCCGCAGCCGTGGGTCGCCGGAGACGCCCGAAAAACTCTTGCGTTTTCTGCGGCCGTTGAGCCGCTTGCGAACACCAATGCAACCGCCGTGACCGCCGCTGGCGCTGATATTGGCATCTGGCAAGCCATTCTCTTCGCCTTCATCGGCGGCTTGATCTTGAATCTCATGCCGTGCGTCCTACCGGTGCTCTCGATCAAGGTTCTTGGATTTATTCAGCAAGCTGGCGAGTCGCGCCGCAAAGTATCCGCACACAATTCCGTATTTACGCTCGGCGTTTTGATGTCGTTCTGGATTCTCGCCGCGACGCTGCTCCTCGTGCGCGCTGGCGGTGAGCAATTGGGATGGGGCTTCCAACTTCAGTCGCCTGCGTTCATAATCATTTTGACTTCGTTTATGTTCCTATTAGGTCTTAATCTGCTCGGCGTTTTTGAAGTCGGCGTTTCGCTCACCGGAATCGGCTCGGGCTCGCGCCGGTCAGGGCTGCTTGGATCATTCCTCGCCGGAGTCACCGCGACTGTCGTCGCGACACCTTGTACCGCGCCGTTTATGGGCAGCGCTCTCGGCTTCTCGTTAACTCAGCCGACTATCGTTTCAATCGCAATCTTTACTGCATTGGGTCTCGGCATGGCGGCGCCCTATGTGATTCTCACCAGTTCGCCGTTCTTGCTCAAATTCGTCCCAAAACCCGGTCGTTGGATGGAGACGCTCAAACACGCCATGGGATTTTTACTAATGGCAACGGTCCTTTGGCTTGCTTGGGTGTTGTCCATCCAGACAGGGGCAGACTCAATTCTCTTGTTACTTGCGACGCTGCTTGTGCTCGGAATTGCCGGTTGGATTTATGGCCGCTGGGGAAATCTCGCTGTTGCCCGCACCAAGCGCAGTATCGCCCAATTTGCGGCGGTTGTGCTCGTCTTAGGTGCGATTTCCAGCGCAGTGTTAAGCTCGCCATCGACAATGATATCGAACACTGCCGCGTCGTCAACCGATCTCGACTGGGAACCTTTTTCGCCCGAACGAGTAGTAGAAATTCAAGGGCAGGGGAAACCGCTGCTCATCGACTTTACCGCCGCTTGGTGTTTGAGCTGCAAAGTCAACGAGCGCGTCGCTTTCAGTTCCAAGGCAGTGCAGGATCGACTCAGCCAATTGGCGGTCGTCACCATGAAGGCCGATTGGACCTCGCGTGATGCGCGCATCACTCGGGCGTTGGCTTCATTCGAACGCAATAGTGTGCCTCTTTATGTTCTGTATTCTGGCAAAGCTGGTCAACAACCGATCTTGTTGCCCGAAATTTTGACACCCGGAATTGTTTTGGAAGCGCTTAACAAATTAGAAGGTTAATTCGGCGATACCGACGCGCCGAAAACATGATCTACGTGGCTAACGAAAGGAATGACATCATGAACAGACTGACCAAGAGCAGCCTACTCGGCGCGGTTCTCGCATTGGGAATCTCCGCTTTCGCTCTTTCACAAGAGGACACAGCAGAGACTGTAACCGCCGCTATCGCCATTGACCAGCCTGCTCCGGAATTCACGCTCAAAGACATCGAGGGCAAGGACGTAAAGCTCTCGCAATTCAATGCGCACGGTCGTCCTTTCCATTCGGTGGTGCGGTCCGGCTGGAGAACCGGATCCTTGCCGCTGAAGCTCAGCGCGCCTCGTCGTAGTGGGTCGGGGTGACGTCGTGGATCGAGGTGACGTCCCTCACAGCGTGAGCGTACCGGACGGTGCGAGCGGGTCAACAGCCGCCGGGCCGGGCCGCCTACCGGAGTGCGGCCAGGATCGTGACGACACAGGCCGCGGGCCCGTCACCCAGGGAGCCACCGGCGTTCTCGGCGAGGCCGATCCGTGCTCCCTGCACCTGGCGCGCGCCGCCGCGGCCGCGCAGCTGGTCGGCGAGTTCCACGAGCTGGGCCGCCCCGGTGGCGCCGATCGGGTGGCCGCGCGCCAGCAGTCCGCCGGACACGTTCACCGGACTCGTGCCGCCAATGCCCGTGGCGCCGTCTCGGGCGAGCTTGGCGCCCTCGCCGGGCGGGGCGATGCCGATCTCCTCGGCGATCACGAGTTCGGCGGGTGACGCGGCGTCGTGCACCTCGAACAGGTCGATCCCGTCCGGGCCGACGCCGGCCTGCTCGAAGGCAGCCCGGGCGGTGCGTCCGACCACGTCCCCGCCGTCGCCGACCCGTGCCGCCCCGACCGCCGAGGCCAGTACTCGCACGGACGGCCGGTCGCGTCGGCGGGCGAGGTCGGTCCGCGTCAGCACGCAGGCGGCCGCGCCGTCACCGATGGAGGAGCACATCGGCCGCGTCAG
>CAVPQS010000035.1:0-72009 GCA_963707485.1 uncultured bacterium | reverse complement strand
TGCCCTCTACTGGTTCCGGTCGGTCTTGCTCATTACGATACGCTGAGACCCAGCGGGAATGTTATCGAAATCCTCCATTAGGTTCTCATATGCGCTAATAATATCAGTCGCTGGCACAGCTGAAACTTGATTTCCTGAGCGAAACTGGAATTGAGGGTCAATTGGCCCCAACTCCGAGGTCTCGCTCATCAGGATGCAATCGGCACCGAATGTCAGCACAGTTGCGGCACTCATGGCGAATTTCGGAATTATTACTCTGAGATCGCCCGCGAAGGAACGGAGGGTCCGACACATCTTCTCAGCTGCTTCGGGCATTCCTCCAAAACTGCTTATGACAAAATCGAGTTTGCCAGAGTATAGCCCGAGGTCTACTGCCCGCAATATCATCTCAAGGAATTTGTCATCCTCGATGGTCATGTGTCCCATCGGGTGGCTCGTGTTAGCTATATAGCAGACTAATGAGCGATTTGTTATCCGTTCGATCGAGGAGACAATAGACTGATGGACAGCCCCCTCATTCTGAATCATGGATAATATGTCAACCTTGTCTGTTCCATCGTCCATGGGCTCATCCTCTCTTAATCCAGCCGGCTACCCGATCGCCGGCCTTTCATTTATTTCCGGTCGGGCCCGGTTTTTGTATGGTTTGGCGGTCCTTCCTCAGCCCGGTCGAGCAGCTCCAGCAGAACATAAACCTGTTGAAGAATTTGGATTTTTGCTCGGTTGTCCTTTTGTTTCCCCATGATTGACCTCCCGCGTGAAGTAAGTTTTGAAGGGAATTACTACACGGGCGACAGGAAAGTCCATCAGGTGATTGTCGCATTAGAGATCGCATGAAGGTTATTCAACCTTCTGCCATACAGTTAGAATATCGTTTTTGAAATAGAAGAAGCAAGCGTCGCCGACCCAATTGGTCGGTGGCAGTGCCATTATGTCCTGTAATAACGCGATAGTTTGCTCGCGATGCGAGTTTCGCCAGTAGGTCCATTGCTCGACCGTTGATTCGTCTGTGATTTGCGTTACCTTGTCGTCAGGGGATCCCCACGAGTCTTGAACCATTGTTGAAGACATTCCAATCCAAACCTCGCGACGAAGAAGCCGGTTGCCGGTTGCGTCCCCATATTTCTCTATCAGGAGGCGCCTTTTGTCAGCCGCGACTTTCTCCAGCGATTTTCTCTCGGCTGCGTCGTCTAATGCTATCGCCTTATCAAGTTCAATTTGTCGCAGCGAGTCATTGACATACATTTCTCGCAGGCGAACCGCCTGTTCAGACTGCCGAGCAATTTGCTCGGTGACTCTCGCTTGTTCCTGTTCGCAGCGTTTACGTTCTGCGATTACTGCCGACTGCAAGGCCGCCGAGTCCCCAGCGTTGAATTGTCCAATGAGGTCAGATACGCGAACCCAGCCATTAAGGTCGAGGAAGTACTTGCGATTCAATTCGAAGAGTCTCTTTTCGTCATCAAAGGAGAGACTATCCCGTATAGATTTTACCGCCGACTCAGGAATTTCTCTCCGCTGGAACGCCTTCAATGCCATTTCGAGAAGTTCATTGCCCGTGTTCCTGTTAGTCTTTTCGACCTTGGCCAAGTCCTTATAATAATTCTCGGATTCTGAGCCACGCAAGTCCTGCGAGAGCTGCACGAAATAAGCCCGCTCATCCATTGTGAGTCCAGTGAACTCAACGATTCGACCCGGTTGGAGCATGAAGAGACGGCAGGGCTGCCTGATATATTTTTTCGTCGAGTCGATGAGACTGAAGTCGAGATAGAGCGGAAGAGAATCGTGTAGGGTTAGTTCAAACCCCTCCGGCAATATCCACTCCAGCGGACGTTCGCAGTCGGTGACTTGACCCCTTGTCGGTGTTGCAAACGTTAGGTAGCCAAGGCAAGTAAGTGATAGAAGCAATTGTTTCACAAGCCCTCCGAAGTAAAAGCCCTAAGATTCCCCGACTATTGATTTAACTACGCGGATCACCATTTGTCTTTGGTCCGGTGTCTCTATTTTCGCCATGAGGCGTACGACCTCGGCTATGGTTGGATCGTTAATCGGCACGTCGCCGCCGGCTTCGATGATCATCTCGCCAACGATCCGCTTGAGTTCAGTTACGCTCATTTTACGGCGTGGCACACCAAGAAACCAAACGTCAAGGCTCCAGTCGAGGAAAGTACAGATTGGAATCGCGCTTGAGACGTTGGGGATGCTCTTGCCGTAGTAAATGCCCTGCACTCCGCCGAGCGTAGATTCAATTCCAGCCTTGATCATGGATTCATGGAGTGCCTTCGGAGATATTATTCCCCGTTCCCTGCACCTATCCCTCAATCGCGCTGCTGCCTCTTTAGCCATATTATCTTTTGTCACACAAAGAGTTACAGGCCGAATCCGAAAAAGTCAAGTATCTGTGGAAAGAAATCACAAATTTTGTGAAAACATAACTTGACATTACGTAATTATATGATAGAATTGGATCATTAAACTTCAATAGAGGACGAAAACATAATATGGAATTCGTTAGAACAATCCGCCGGAAGGTAGCCAAAAACGGAAATCGCTTGATTCTCGGCTTACCCGGAGAGATGGCGGAAGACCTCGGCATTACGGAAGAGATGTCGGTTGACTGGCACAAAGTCGTCGACGACAACGGGCAGGTCATTAAAGGCCAGGCCTTCTTGACATTCACCAAGAACGGCGACGCCGCTGACGAGGACAAAGAAGCGTGACTCCAAATGTGACATCGCACGGACAGGATGCGATATCGCATGGCACGGCCAAGCGGATCTACAATCCGATTCTGCCGGTCGCGGGCAACGTCGTCGGAGTCGCCGCAATATTCAGCGCGCTCAACGGCGAGGTCAGCAAGTCGACAATTCGCCGGCTCTTGAAGAAGGGTCTCGATGGGGAAGCGGGAGGAATCAAAGCATTCCGCGTCGTCGAAGGCGGCGATCTGCTGACGACAGATCAATACGTGCAACAGCATTTCAAACGGCTGAATCCGAATTGGGGGAGAAGATAATGTCGCGGACAAAACAAAGCCCTCAGGGGATGGGTAGGGCCTTCGTCCCTGAAGGCACTTCGATAATAACTGAAAAGCAAAAATTGTCAAGTTCGAATTGCCCCTTGGGTGGGGCCTGTGCGCCGGGGAGGTTTCCTGCCCCCTTTGCCTCCCCGGTCGCCTTTGCATTGAGGATCGCATGAGCGACCAAGACGATCTGCAGAAAATGATATCTGATTATCAAAATGCGACGCAGGGTCTGCCGCCTTCGATCAAGCCGATTGACTGCGTGAAGATGGATATTACTCTCGGCGCATTTACGGAGTTGATAAGCAGGTCAGCGATCCGCGGCGCTCAAGTCGCGATCGATCAGTGCATCAGTCTGCTGGTTAGCAATCCGATAATCATCCACCAGCCGGCGCCATACGCGCGGCGAGCTTTAGAGTCAGCAGTTTACGAGGAAATGAAGAGGGCCGGAATTTGGGTTTCAACTTTGAGTACTCCGGCCCAGGCACCCCAGCGTCCAAGCGAGGCTGAGGGATAGATCAATAAACGCATTCCTGGAGGGAACGCAATGGAAAATGAACAAGTGAAAGACAAGGCTCAGCAGGGGACGAACCTTCCCGCTGAACTCCCGATGCCGGGACCGATGACGGCACTACCCAGTATCGAGGAAATGCAATCCCGGCTCTCCCGACAGCTCACAATGATGAAGATCAGAGACGATTTTATTCGGCAAGCTATGGAGCCGGGTATTGACTACGGGGATCCCGCCGAGGACGGTAAGAAAGCGCTCTTGAAACCGGGAGCGGAGAAGCTACTGCTATTCTTCGGCCTCTACGCCCACATCGAGTGCATCAAAGAGATAGAAAACTTCGACATTGGGCTCTTTGCCTACACGTACCGCTGTGAGATTCGGCAGATAGGATCAAACATCGTGGTCGCGGTTTGCGAGGGCGATACTTCAAGCCAAGAAGACAAGTATCGTTGGGTGTGGAAGACGGAAAATGAGCTCCCGGCGGGGGTAGACAAGTCCACTCTCAAGTCGCGCACGACGACATACGGAAATCAATCGGTTGTTAAGTACCGCGTTACCGCTGAGAATCCGGCGGACAAGCGAAATACGCTCAGGAAGATGGCACAGAAGAGGGCGCTGGTTGGCGGCACAGTAATCGCAACAGCGACGTCCGGAATCTTCATGGTGGATATCGAATTCGACGCTGAAGGAAATCGTATCCAGCCGACGCCCGGTAAGAAGTCTGAACGCGGCTCCGGCGGTGGGGCGTCATCGGGCAATTACGGCGACCCGATTTCCGATGGAAAGCGCGGAGTCCTGTACCACAAGCGCAAAGAGCATAACATCAGCGACGATGCGTTCAACGCTTGGCTCAAAGCCTGCTACGGCTGGAATTCTGATCGCGAGATCGGATGGAAGGCCTTCAAAGAAATTCTCGCAGCAATCGAATCCGGAAAATTAGAAATGCCTACCTCGAAGCCGGCGGCCGACCCGACTCCTGCCAAGGAGACTGCCCAGTCGGCTTCGGGCGGCAAGATTTCAGTCGCGCAGACCAAAGACTTCTACATGCTGATCAATTCGCTCGGCAAGACCGAGCACGAGTTTAAGAACTGGCTCGCGGTCGCTTATCCTCAGCTGACTGGTTGCGGCGTCAACGACCTGATGTCGGCGGACGTCGACGCGATCAAAGTGGCCTTTCAGAAGCATTGCGAAGGGGGCGAGTAATGCGAATAGTACACATTGGCGATGAGCACCTCGGCGGTGCTTATCCGGAGAAGGCGGCGAAGTCGTTTGAATTTCTCACGACTCAGTTGTGGGAAGATCAAACCAGCCCGGCCTTCGATCCCGATCTCATAGTCTCGACGGGCGATCTGACTGACCGCCCACTCCACGTACACAGCGAGCACCTGAAGCCGTTCTTGAATTTTGTCAAGACCGCGAATTGCCCGATCGTACTTTTGCAAGGTACGCCATCGCACGAACCGCTCGGCGCTATTGACAATATCGCCGCCGTATCGGACGGTAAGATAATCACGATTACCAGCCCGTTCGATCTGCACGTGTTTCCCGAAAGCGGAGGCGCAGTGATGGGCCTCCCGGCGCTCACGCGGCCGCAACTGGCAAAGTGGGCAAAGCAAATCGACCCGAGCCTAAACGGATTCGAAGATCCGGATGCGGCGGTCAAGCTGATCCTCTCATCTATTGGCGAGCGGTGGAAGAACATTGAAGGCCCGCGCATACTTACCTATCACGGTGTTCTGCGCGGATGCACAACTGCTACCGGTCAGGTTCTCGCCGGAGGGACTCTCGAGGTCGCGCGCGAAGATCTCGCGCTTGCAAATCCGGACGTTGTTCTCTGCGCCGACATTCACCTGGCACAGGAGTGGGTGACTCCATGTCCCGTCTCATATTGCGGATCTTCGCATCCTTGCAATTGGGGAGAGCGTGATCAGAAGAGCTTCACAGTAATCGACCTCAATGAGAACGGAGCGATTGAAAACTTCGAGCGCATTCCGTTTCCCCACAAGCCGATGGTGAAGATCGATCTCGAATTCACCGGCGAGCAGTTCGACGGCCAGTGGTTCTACATTGAGAATGGCGGTCGTCACTTCAAAGTCTCGGACATGTTGGCCGTCTGCATCGAAGGTAATGAAATCAAAGTATCGTATACGATCCCGCGCGAAATCGCAGCCGCGGTAGACGACGCATATATCAGAGTTCTCTTCGGCCAGCGCGGCATCGACCTCGCCTCCGTCGAGCGAATTATTAAAACTGAGTACCGCGAGCGCATAGTGGGAATCGCGGCGATGCAGACGACGGCGCAGCAATATGAAGCGGTCTGTATGGCGCGAAGCGTCGACGCCCGAATCGGAGCAATCGCCAAGGCCGATCTGATCGACGAGCAGGGGGTGACGCTGTGATTTATAAGCTGAATAATTTAATAACTGAGTTTGATAATGCGGACAACCAAGCCGATGCCGTTCGCACGATGGGGCGTGGCGTACTCGCGGTTGCCGAGCGGATCGATGCCCTTACCTTGGCTGTCGACCGCAACACTGCGGCAATCTACGACACCGCCAAGCCGCAACCGATCAATGATCAATTCGTCGAACAGATTGAGAAGGCGATGATGTTCATCGATGCTTACGCCAAAGATACGCCTGCGCCTTCCACCGGCCAAAGTCTCGCCAACAAACTCAAGTCTCACCTAATGGACTACAGGAGGGCGAAATGAAGCTGCTCTCCTTACGACTGCGCGGCGCGATTGGCATCTATGATGGCCTCGGCATCGATGAAGTCAATATCGATTTCTCGAAATTCGAGGAAGGTACGATCTGCGTTTACGGTGACAACGGTGCCGGCAAGACGACGCTGATCGAAAACCTCACGCCATTCCGGAAGCTCTTCTCCCGGCCGGGCGGACTCGCCAATCAATTTCGCCTCAAGGATTCCTGCCGCGATCTGTGGATTGAACTCGGTCCCGATCAATTCCGGTTCCTGATCAACATCAACGCGGATAGCGGCAAGATCGAATCCTACGTCTACCGCAACGGCGAAGTAATGAACGCTGACGGCAAAGAGGGCAGTTACAACGACATCGTGTTCGGCCTTTTTGGAACGCCGGACTTGTTCTCTTCGTCGCTGTTCATGCCGCAAAAGCGAGTGCCTTTCTCCAAGCTCTCACCAGAGCGCCGCGAAGAATTGTTCAATCTCGAAGGCATACAGGCCAAGAGCAAGTACGCCGCTGACCAGGCTAAGGCACTGCAAGCGCAGATCTCTGAGTTGACCGGCAGAATCGGACAGCTCGAATCGACGATTGCGGAGCTGGCCGACGTTGACCAATCAATCGAAATCGGTAAGAAGCTGGTCTCCGATCGTGAGGCGTCAATCGCCAAGATCGAAGCGCGACTCACTGAATTGAATAGGACACTGGCTAAGTTGGAGGAACAAGCCCGCGGGCAAGTGGCTTTGAAGACCCAGCTGGATGGCCTCGATAACGCGATCCGTCACCTGCAGCTCGATAAGACCAATATCGGTTTCGAACATAAGAAGAAACTGGAACGACTCGAGGTCGAGATCGGCGTCGCTAAGGGCGAGATCTCAACGCAAGAGCGGCTGCTCGATCCGGAGAAGCTGCAGCGGATGCGCGAGTTGGTCACGAAACGCGCTGAGTTGGTTAAGGAAATTGAGTTGCACGTCGAGGCGAATGGCCGATACGTGCAAGCTAAGACCGAATTGAATGATTGTCTCTCACAAAGCAATCTTCTCGTCTCCGAATACATGGGCAAGATCGACACGCTCGGCAAGCAGATCGAAGCATTCGACCGGGCGGCGGAACTGCTCGACCAAGTGCCGTGCGCCGACTTGAAGGATGATGAATCGCGCGAAGAGTGCAAGCGGTGCCCGCTGTTGGCCGACGCGACGGTAGCGAAGAAGAACCTCAATTCATTCAAAAATAAACGCATGGCATTGATCGTCGAGCGCGACGAGCGGACAAAACCTATCGATGCTCGCGCTCAGGCTGCACGTGAGGCGCTTGCGGCATCCGGCTATGACGAAACCCGCGCCAAAGCCTGCAAGGCCGAACGCGACGCTATCGACGCACAACATCCAGCCGATAATATCCAGCGCGCCGAAGTCGCCGAAACGAAGCTTGCCGGTTTGCGCGAGAAGCTGACCTCGCTCGAAGGGCAGCACAAGTCTCTTGAGGTCGAGGAGGCTGCTAAACTCAAAATTGTTAGCGAAAATCTTCTCTCTCAAATGAGGGACCGAGATTCTGTATTGGCGGCACTCGACAGCAACATCGACACATCGCTCGCAATGACCAAGGGGCTGATCGAGAGCTACCGGCGCGACGAGAAGCTCGACCGCGATCAACTTACCGCGGCAAAGAAAGATATCGAATCCCTGCAGATGAAGCTCGACCAGCGAGCGGAAGCGCAATCGAAACTCTACGGTTGCCGGAAGACTCTCGCCGAACTCGAATCCGATCAAGCCGATTGGACGCACTTGTCGCAGATGCTCTCGCGCAACGGCGGCTTTCAGTCCTACCTGATCGAAACCTCGGCCGTCGAGATGACCGAATTCGCTAACGAGCTGCTCAAGGGATACGACGTTCCGTGGACAATCGAGATAGCGACTTCGGCGGACACGTCGGATGGAAAAGGGAAGAAGGATGGCTTCTTCGTTTTCGTCAACACGCCGACCGGACAGCGCGAACTCGGGGATCTCTCTGGAGGGCAGGCAGTTTGGGTCGACACGATTCTCCAACATGCTGTGGCTTTCGTCCAGCAGCGCCTCTCCGGCAAGAAACTTCTGACCAAGATCCTTGACGAGGCGGACGGCGCATTGGATGAGGAGCGCGCGATCGCTTACCTCAATGCGATCCAGGCGGCGCACCAGCAATCGGGAATGTGGCACACCATCCTGATCAGCCACCGGCCGGAAATCCAAAACATGATCAGCCAGCGCATTCATTTCCTGCGCGGAAAGGGAATCGAAATTGAACGCGACTAAGAGAGAGAAATTTGCCCTCCTCGTGATCGTGCTGATCAACGCGGCTCTGCTGTTCGCTTGGAACTGCCCGGAGTCGTGGGCGATGGCGATAGTCGGATGAAAGTGAACCACCAAGTCGCAACGAAGGTCGTTGCGACGAAACCACGGTTGCGACTATTCACCGCGGCCGTGGGAAAGAACTCGCGAGTAAGTGTTAACTCGCGGCAGTGGCCGCAAGACAATGATTGTTAGTGAGCGGCCACGAATGGTCAGTCCGGGCGGCAATCCCCAAAAGCCCTGCCGCCCGGAATGCGAAAGGAATCGATTGATGTGCAAAGAACTCATCGAGCTATACGACAAGCTCCAGCCGAGAAATCAAGAGCACGTAATGGCGGTCGCAAAAACACTTGCCGAAAACGAGCGGTTCAACAAACGACTGGAAGAATTAACGGAGAATATCAAGCGATCACAGAATAGCGAATGAGGGAGGATATCTGAAGTAATTGCGGTCAGCCTCGTTCGGTTGATCCCTCCAGCGCCGGCGGTGTCTGCACCCGCAATCGCCGCCGGTGACTATTAACAAGAAACAAGGAACCATTCACATGGAGTGCTCAAATGGCGGAAACAATTTACAAATTCGACGCACAGTTAGTCGGGAAGATCAGCTACGGGCTGAAGACGCCCGATGTTGAGGAAGAAAGGGTGCCGGGCTTTACCGTGAACATCGAAGCCAATATCAACCAGTTCGCCGATCCCGGTGAGTTTATCAACGCGCTCGACGGCAATGTCAAGCTGATCAAGATGACGACGCGCGACGGAATCATCAAGATCAACTTCGACGCGGTGGTGGGTAAGGCCAGCATCGACCAGCGGGTCGAATTCGCCGGCGAGGAGGCAATCCGCTTCATCGCGATCCCGCTTAATATCTCGCGGCGCCACTTGGATGAGAACGACGGCATTGTCGCCTTGCTGGACATCTTCGGGCAGGGAACGGCGACGATCTCGCTCTCAAGCAAGCAACTTGCCCTCGGCCTCAAGACGGGCAAGAAAGCCGCTGAGAGCAGCGATGAAGTGACGGACAAGAAATCACCCCCGCTCCCCTCCGATCAGCCGGCACGAGCGGCCGCAGGGCGCAAGCCACGAGGTTTTGACAAGAGTCTCAATTAGGGAAGGCACACGGAAGTGCAACTCGAAGGTTACGAAAATCTCAATTTTGAAATATCGCACAAGCTGAGATCCAAAGGGGAAACCTTGAAGCACCTCTTAATCCAATTTGCGCGGCCCATGACTTCAAGGGAACTTGAGCTAACGCTCGCGATCACCGGAGTTCAGGTGCGTGCGATCGTTTCGTATCTCAGAGTCGTACAGCACTACCCGATTGGCTCCGACCAACGCGGCTACTTCTGGTGCACATCCAGAGAGCAGCTCGAAACGACAATCAAGCACATGGAAGAGCGGGGGATCAAAGACCTCACCGTCGCCTCCGCCCTCAAGAAGATATTCCCAAATCCGCAACAGGAGAGATTACTATAATGGCCAGGATTCGCCAAGTCAAACCGGAGTTTTTTACCGACGAGGAATTGTGGAAATGCGACGACCTGGTGATCCTGCTTTTTGAGGGGCTTTGGTTGATCGCAGACAAGTCCGGGAGGCTCACCGACAATATAATTTTCATTCACGGCAACTGTTTGCCCCACAGACCGACGGCGAATGTCGATGCAATGTTAAACGCCTTGCACGACCGCGGCTTTATCACGAGATATTCCGTTAAGGAATCGAAGTACATACAAATCAACACGTTCGAGAAACACCAGAACGTGCATCCTAAAGAAAAACCGAGTATCATTCCAGCCTGTCGCGGAAAAGTCGCGGAAAAGTCGCGGAAAAATCACGACGAAAACGCGGACGAATCGCGAAGTACTTCCTTTCCTTCTTTTCCCTCTACTTCTACTTCTACTTCTACTTCTAAGGAGGAGCAAGAGCCTTCGGCTCCTACTGAAAATTCAAACGGTAAAACTCCCGATCAAATGCGAGCCGAGTTAGCTCCGATCTTCGGTTGGGATGGGAAGAAGAAAAAAGAGGTCATCTGGTTTGATTATCTGGAAGCCAGTACTCAATGGTTGTCTGGTATCTATCCTCACGAGCCTATCGATCAAATCAAAACCAACGCAGGGAGGATTATCAAGAACACAGCCAGGAATGCTTTTGGGAAACCAGACTCATATCACAAGTCATGGCCACCCGTGGCGGCGTTCTTAGCGTTCCTACACCTGGCGATCGGAGAGCCACAAGACGGAGGTGGATTACTCAGCGGGCGTACGTACCCGCCGAATTCGGCGTTAATGATCCGAAACGTAAATCAGGTTTTCACTGATGGACAGCAAACTCACGAGCACGCTCACGCTGCTTACCACATAGCAGGTCTCGTATGACGACACAAGCCACCGAGCCGAGAGTGAGTGGGAAAGGAATGCCGCACGATGTTCAAGCGGAGGCGTCAATTCTTGGCGCGATACTTTTTGACAATCGGGCCGCTGATATCGCCGCTACACTTCTTTCTCCCTTAGACTTTTTTGACAATAGACACCGGATGATTTTTGAAGCGATGTTGAAGATGTCTGAGGCGAATCAACCAATCGACCTGGTTACGCTTTCCGACACCCTGCGGACATCAGGGCAACTCGAACAAGTTGGCGGCGGCGTCTATATCTCAGATCTTCAAGATCGAGTCTACTCGGCAGCCAACGCAAACCAACACGCACAAATCGTCCAAGAAAAATCATCACTCCGCCAGCTCATCACGACCGCCAACGAAGTCAACGCGCGGGCTCAATCCGAAGACGATCCCAAGGAACTGATCGAATTCGCGGACCGCTCATTTTTCCAAATTGCAAGTCGCGGTAAGAGCAATGACATCAGATCGCAGGCTGATGTTGCCAGATCGTTCGTCGCTGGCGTCGATGAGACGGTCCAAGCGAAAGACCATCCGGAGATTCAGAAGCGCTGGCTGCGGACCGGGCTTACCGAACTTGACAACCTGCTATTCAGGCTTGATCCCGGATTGATGACGATCGTCGCAGCTCGACCGGGGGATGGCAAGACCGTTCTCACACTGCAACTTTGCGACTGGCTCGATCGCTGCGGAACGGCCACGGCGTTTATTTCCCTCGAAATGCCGGAAGAGCAAATGCTTCTAAGGCTCGCCACGACCAAGACAGAAATTCCGATGTGGAAAATCAGGACCGGCGACTTATCTGATCAGGAACTCTTGCGTGTTTACGACGAAGCCGCTCGCTACGGGTCCGGCGAATGCCGGCTCCACCTCGATCACATCAAGGGCAAAAAGACACCATTCGAAGTGCGCCGCCGACTCCGGTATTTCAAACGCGAGTTTGATATTAAGCTCGCGGTCGTGGACTACGTTCAACTGCTCACGGCCACTGGCCGCAAGTGGGGGACGCGCAACGAAGAGCTGACATTCATATCAAGCTTCTTGATGGAAACCGCCAGCGAGCTGGGGATCCACCTGATTGATGTCTCACAGATGAGTCGGCCGGAAAAAGGTAAGCCCGATCGCGAACCGCAGCTCGAGGATTTGCGTGACTGCGGCGGACTCGAGCAGGATGCCAATAACGTGATCTTCATCTGGCACCCCTACCGCGCCACACGAGACAAGATTGAATTTCCGGACAACTATGCCCACATCATCCTGCGCAAGCAACGCCAAGGCCCGACCGGACGCGTCAAGCTGTACTGGGATTGTGAGCGCGTCAGGTTTACTTCGATGATGGAGGCCTTGCCGGTATGAGAATCGAGTTCATCATTCCGGGACCGCTGGGGTTTGACCATCGGCGGATTGAGTCGTGGAAGAACGGCAGGAGGACGGTCTTCCTGGAGAACGACTACAAGGCATTTCGGCAGCGCGCTCGCCGCGCCTTGGCTGAAGCCAGGCGCCAATCCGGATGGATCGTTCCGGATGTCAAGACGCCGATCACGATGTACCTCGAGTACCACGTCGCCAGCCACCAGATCACGAAGCGCAAGAAATTCGCCGACAAGAACGGGCGTCCACTCAAGGCACAGACGAGAACGCGGGCCCTGCTCGATGAAGACAATCTCAAGAAGGGCGTTAAGGACTCGCTTCAGCGCGATCGGAAGACGAAGAAGAATCCGGTTGTCGACACGCGCTATCTCTACATCAACGACAACGTCGTCAACGCCTATCCATTCCCAGGCCACGAGTGGTTTGTCACAGAGCCGGGATTCGCGGAGTGGATCGTTGTCGCGCTCGAGGTCGTGGGCGAATTCCAACCGCATGTTGAACAGAGCAAATTACAGCTTGAGGATAAATTCTAAGGGATAGGTGAGGATAATGTCATGGATGACTGCAATTCACTTAGGCGAGATCGAAAGACTCCACCGGAGCCTGCGATTGAAAAAACTGGAGGTCGAAATTTACCGGCCCACGGTGCTGGTACCGATCTACACCGATCGCGGATTGGTGCAGAGGCCGGAGCCGCTGTATTTCAATTACCTCTTTATCCGCGACACCGGTGGAGTGGATCCCGAAGCGCTGCCGGCAATGGTGCCGCTGCGCTGGGTGACGTTCGGCGGCCGCATCGCGATTCTCTCGGAACAGCAAATCGACATGATCAAATCCTCAACCGAGCGTGCCTCGGTGGAAATCCGGCGGCATGTGAAGTCGGCCGACTTCGGGGATATCAACCGCGGCAAGTACGTCGAGATCGTCGGCGGAGCGTTCGGCGGCACGTATGGGAAGATTCTGTCTGCCGGCCCGCGCGGCTCGGTGGTGTTGGAGATAACCTTCGTGGGACGTCCCACGAGATGCACTGTGAGGGTGAATGAAATCAGACTCGTCGACAGACAAATCGCTTGATGCGATAACCCACCGGCTCAGGGGCGAGTTGGGCCGGGATCTCACCTGGCAGGAAATGCAGGAGGTTCTCAAGAAGTCACTCGATTGCCTCACTCCGTCCGAGCGTGAACTGGTTGCCATGAAAACCACGATCGGGCTTAACGACAGCAAGATTATGCAGCGGTTTGGATTCTCCGGTCGGCAATCAATGGCGGCGGCGTTCACCGGCGTCTCCGCCCTGCTGCGCCTCTACTGCATCTACTTTGCAACTGTAAACAACGCGCGCGCGATGCTCGCTATCAAGCTCGACCTGGGCGGTGATTTGGAACACTGGCTGCGCGTGTTTAAAGGCGAGCGCCAGGTGTCCAATCCGCTCCGCTATCCCTACGAGACGGTAGAAGATCCCGACGCGCGGGCGTTTATCAAAACGACAATCGAAATATCCAAATTCAGAAGACTGTGAGGAATTATGTACGGAATGTTGGGACAGAACTTTGACTTCCACCCGGAGATGAGATCGGAACGCGTCGCCGTAGACATCCACCTGTTCGGAGTGGAGGTCCTCGAAGTCGGCAACACGATCGTTGAGACCTACTGCGCAAACGGAATGCCGTGGATTGCATTCGTGAAGACCTTCGACGATCCGCGGCCGCTGGTCACTTACTGGATGAGCTTGCCGGGGATGCGCGACTTCATTGCTGAAATGTTGCACTACGGAGTTGTGCCGACGCAGACGTGGGTCAATCTCTGGACATCGAAGTTTGTGATCGCCGATTCGGATGGTGCTCTCTCTACACCGTCGGACGGGACGAAGATTATCGCGCGGAGTCATGCGGGAATCAGCTGCGGCTACGGTCAGCTCGAAGTCAACGGCAAAGTCCGCTTCCTGCCGGTTTACGGTGACGATCCGTATCGGCCCGGTGGAGAGGGATGTCTTCCAGGTGAGGAGATTCACCTGTTCATCGCGCTGGCCGGCGTGAGTAGTGAGATGCGGCTGTATTCGCAGACGCCGATCATCTGGACCGGCAACGGCGCGCGGATCGAGATCCCGGTGATGACGCTAACACCGCGCGTCGCGGTGGAAAAGGTCATGAGCCCCGAAGAGGTGAAGGAATACATAGCCATTGACCCGGCGCGGGAACCTGGCAAGAGATACTAATCCAGCACGACCGCGTCGGCGAAGCCGCTGAATCCTCCGCAAGAGAGTCAGAGCCGGCGCGGTTGGGAATGACAGTTAACACCTGAGCAATCAGGGCATCAATAACCAATCTCAGAGGAGAGAGAAAATGGCAGATCAATTTGCCGCAGTATTTGACTGGAAGTTCGGAGAGAACCTGAACGGGGTTGTTACCGACGTCGATTGGTTCGGCAAGCAGGACGGCGTCGACAAGAAGACGTCCGTCGAGTCAGTCGAATGGCTGTCGAGTCATCCGGGGTTGACGGTTTCTGGCACGACCGAGGACGCAACGATCACTGTGCCGGACATCAGCGTCTTTAAGCACGGCGACGTCGTCCTCGTCACGGCCAAGGCCGATCCGCACTTTGGCCCGAATGATGAGAACACGATAACGATCACTTTGATCGGCCTCGTGCGTTTCATCGATCCGACGATGCCGGAAGCCGAACTCGGCACCATGATCTTCACGCCGGCGGCCTAATGTCCATCGGCGTCGAGATCGTTATCGCCTGCATCGCAGTTGTCCTTTTCGGATTTTTCGTTGACTGGATCATCAAGATTTGTCGGCGTCGTCGGAAGGATGAAGCGGTACGGGGCGAGATGAAATTCAGGCCGAAAGGGAAACCCTAAACCAAAGTCGGGCGGGTCGCACAGGGACGTGACTTGGACCGCCCGCCCGATGAATTTGAGGAGAAGAAGCATGAGTCACATAACCGTTGATGCCGTGGTGTCATTGAAGTTGAAGCTGCCGCCGGAAAGCGCGGCAATCATCAGCGAGATAATTATCGGCGACCGCGTGTTTGCACCAAGCGGTGAGCATCAATACGAAATCCCAACGAACGTCGTTGCGACCGCAGTTGACGATTTTGAACAAAAGATAGCCGACGGTGCCGTCGAAAAGAAAGAGCAACCCACCAAGAAAGTAACCTCTCCAGCTAAGTCCAAGGGGGGGGGAAACTTGCGAACCGTATCTGCGAGAACAACACCTGCAAGAAATCGTTCACGCCGAAATCCGTACGTGGCCGTTTCTGCTCGGACAAGTGTGCGCAGAAAGTCTACTCGGACAAGTATCTCCAAAAAACGGCTAAGCCGGCGAAGCCAACGAAGCCACCACGGAAGCCGACATTCGGAGCTGCCGGTGCGCCGCCGGAAGTACTCGGGGAAAGGCCACGTTCTTACGCGAGACAGGGGGATTAAGCAATGACCGGACGCCCTAAAATCACCTACCCCTACGCTGGGCAGCAGGTGCAGAAATGCGCTAAGTGTGAAGTAATGATTTTCTTCCACGAAAATCCGAAGACCGGCAAGTTCATCCCGATCAACAAAGAGACGCTGGAGCCGCACTTCGCGGACTGTCCGGCGGCGGCGCAGTTTAGGAGGCCGAAGGTATGAGATACTTCAAGATCGTTGGCGAGAAAGCCGGACCCGAGGAGCCGACGCAGATATTCGAGACGGGACAACTCAAAGCCGAGGGGCCGGTTGAAGCGTTGGACGCTTTCTCAAATATCATCAAGTTTTCAGGAGTGCGGAAGCAAGTCGAAAGCGTCTTCGCGAAAGGCGGCTACCTCGTGATGAGAGAGAATAAATCATGAAACCCTTGCTCTTCGTTCTCATGCTCGCCGTCTCTGCATATGCCGATATTTTCTCAGAGCAGTCTTTTGGTGATGTTAATTGTGACGGACAAATAGACATCTCCGACGCCGTATTTCTTATCAACTACATCTTCGCCGGCGGGCCGGAGCCGAATTGCGGCAAGCCGCTGATCTTGATCGACGGCATAGCGGTTGACACGCTGTACGTCGATACGAATTGGATCGCCGCATTAATTGGCGACCGGATTTACGAGCGCGGCGGTCCGGTGACGCGCGTCTTCACAATCGGCGAATTTGGGCAACCGATCCACTGGATGATGATACCCGACACCGTTGACTGGGGAGATTTAGGCGGGCTATGAACATCCGCAAGGCGAGAGTCCGCCACGCCAAGCTCAGGGCGATGCAGCGCGTGGGGCTGAACATATCGAAGGGAACGTTGGAGCAAATTGCCCGCATGATTCAATCCGGACGCGCGGTCTTCGTCGCAAGGCAATCATTGAGTCGGACGATCTGGGACGTGGAGCTGCAGGGCAAGACCATCCGCGTCGTTTACTATAAACCGACAAAGCAAATTCTAACATTTCTGCCTCGGGAGGAGAAAGGACAGGGGCTTGAACCACAAACTCTCTAACGGTGATCGGACGTTTATCGAAGCTGCACAGAGCGGCAAGATAAACCATATCGCCAAGAAGTACGCCCCGGACGGAAAAGTCGGCGACAAGCTAAGGTTCTATGACGGCGCCCGCTGCGTTGCCGTGACGAAGATATCGCGGATTGAGGAACCGACGATACTGAACGACCGCTGGCTCGTTTACTGGGAGCCGCAAGATTTTCAATTAACCAAGTGAGGAAGCAATGACCGTGAAAGAAGAAGTGAGAGAAATCGAGTTGAGTCATATCAGAGTGACTCAAGGACCGGACCGCTTGCGCGATATCGACACGCTGGCAAAGTCAATCGCCGCAGTCGGTTTGCAAATCCCGTTGATTGTGCAGCACATTCCGGACGGCGGAGACACCAAAGGCAACGAAAAGTATTTACTGGTCGACGGCCACCGGCGGTTCGCCGCTCTGCAGAAGAACAAAGTTAAGACCGTCCGCGTGATCGAGATCGCCGAAGATATGCCCGGCGACAAGATGCAGACGATTCAGCTCACAGCAAACCTTCACCGGCTGCAGCTCACTGCGTTCGAAGAAGCGGCCGCAATCAAGAGGCTGCGCGACGACGGACGCGAGACAAAAGATATCGCGGCTGATCTGGGATTGACTCCGCAAGCGGTGGCGCGACGCGAGCAGCTCAACAAACTCACGCCGGAATGGATGAAGTACATCCGGGATATGCGGGAGGGCAAGGCGTTATCGGTCGCCGCGTTCGAAATGATTGCCAGCTACGAGCCGAGTGTACAGGGCAAGCTGCTGCAATCATACTCGAAGAGCAGCAACGTCCCCACCGTCAACGATGTTAAGCGCGAGTTGTCTGCGTTCGACCGGACGCTGAAATCCGCGCCGTGGAAACTGGACGACGCGCTTCTCTTTCCCGCCGCCGGAGCCTGCAACGCCTGCCCGAAACGGTCGTCCTGCCAGTCGCTGCTATTCGACGGCGAGGTCGACGGCAAGAAGGCGTCGCCGGAAGACAAGTGCTTGGACATCGCCTGCTGGAATAAGAAGCTGGAGAAGTTCGGGAGGCTGAAGATCGATGAGGCAAAGGTGAAGCACCCGAATCTGGTATTAATCGCAAAGAGCGGCTGGGGTTCTGACACTAAGATCGCAACCGGAGTTTCGCGCGGGCAGAAGATTTTTAAGGTCGGCGCCTACGGTGACAAGGAATATGAACCCGCAAAGAAATCGGACAAGGACGCCGTTCCCGCCATGCGCGTCAACGAAGTTGGATTCGGCGCGGTCACTTATGTCAAGATCAAGAAAGAAACTAAAGCCGCTGCCCCCACCAAGCAGGCTGCAAAACAAATGACGCCGGAAGAAATCTCGAAACAGCAAGCCGATGCGCTGAAGTCGCGGCGCGCCGAATGGATCAAGGACAAGATCGAAGACGGGTTTGGCTGGGACTCCAAAGCTCCAAAGCGACTTCACGCAATGAAGGCGGAAGAGATATTGCTCCTGCTCGGGTCATTGTACATTAGTAGCGGCGACATGGATTACAAAGGAATCGAGAAATGGCAAAAGCTGGACCGCAGTAAGTCACTGGATGCTGTTTGGAAGGCAGTGATGGAACAGATATGGCTTCCCGATGATTTCTCTCAGATTCTGAGCCTTGCCAAACATATACTCGGTCTCGACGTCGCCGCCCTCGAAGCCGAGGCGATCAAGGCGATCCCCGATCCGCAGCCGAAGGCGGGCGCGAAGAAGGAGAGGAAGGAATGATGATGATCACTAACTCCAACTTCAGCAAACTTCAGATTCAGATAATCAAAGTATCACTCAGCATCGTCGTCATCGTTATTATCAGTGCGGTGTTGATGACGGCCATAATCTTTAAGACCAATGAGCGACGTCGCGATCAGGCTGAATCGCAACTTATTGCGGAATCTGATAGGCTGACTGACTCGCTTCGATCTGTCTTAGAATCGGGGAGGCCGGCCTTCGCTTGGCATGACAAAGCTGGTAACTATTGGTGTGAGAAAGTTAGAAATCCGATCCAGATCACAAAGCGCGAATACGACAGCCTCGTCTTGGCTTGGGATAGACTTCGTGGTGCCGAATGAACCTTAACATCGGCAAGAGCGTTGACGGCAAGGCGTTTGCGCTGCCAGAAGACTTAGCGACTCAGACGCAAGCGATCATCGCGACTAAGGGCAAGGGCAAGACCTATCTGGCAATGGTGCAGACAGAGGAAATGCTCAAGGCGAGTATTCCCGCCGTCTGCCTCGATCCGACCGGCGTGTGGTGGGGATTGCAAGCGGACGGAACGGGCAAAGGATTTCCGATCATTGTCATGGGCGGCGAGCATGGCAACGTGCCGCTGGAGCCCAACGCCGGTGAAATCGTCGCGCAGTTCATCGTTGAATCGAATCAATCGGTTGTGCTCGACCTGTCGGCATTTGAATCCAACGCGGCGCAGGATCGGTTTGTAACGGCGTTCGCAGAGAAGTTCTATCGACTCAAAGCGAAGACGCGGACGGCAGTTCATATCATGGTAGACGAGGCCGACAGCGTCATGCCACAAAGACCAATGCCCGGACAACAGCGAATGCTTGGAGCATTCGAGGCTATCGTCCGGCGGGGTCGTTCGCGCGGAATCGGGATCACGCTGATAACCCAAAGGCCGGCAGTGCTCAACAAGAACGTGCTGATGATGGCCGAGCTTTTGACCTGCCTTGGAATCGTCGGACCGATTGACCAAAAGGCCGTCGCGGAATGGGTCAAGTATCACGGTGAGGAAGACAAGCGGGACGCGTTCCTGTCGTCGCTGGGGTCTCTGCCAAAAGGCCGCGCGTGGTTCTGGTCTCCGAGTTGGCTGCAATGCTTTACACAAGTCGATGTCCGCGCCAAGCAGACCTTTGACAGTTCACGTACTCCGGGAGCCGGTGAGAAGTTTATAGCGCCCAAGAATGTCGCCGCTCCCGATCTGGATAGTCTGACTGCGCAAATCAAAGCGACTATCGAGCGAGCGAAGGCCGACGATCCGAAAGAGTTGAAGCGGAAGATTGCGGATCTGCAAAAGCAGGTAGCCGCGAATCCGGAAGCCAAGCCGTGCAATCACTTGGAGGAAATCGCCATACTGAAGGCTGAGAATAAACTCCAATCTGGTATACTGAACTCGCTTCACACGTTCAAGAATTCAGTAACGCGCCGAATCGTCTCGATGCAACAATCGTTGACAGACCTGCAGAAGACAATCGACGATCAACTGGCCGGGCATTTTCTCGAAGAGGCGGCGAAGAGCCAGGCGCGGATGGACAAATTCAAGGGGTACGGTGATCCAGTGAAGCCACTCGCCGTTCGTAAGGCGCTGACTATACCGAAGGCGAAAGAGCCGAATTCACGAATTCGCGAATCTGCGAATTCTGATATCACAAATTCCCAGCGGAAGATACTCAACGTGCTCGGTTGGCTGGAAAACTACGGCATTAGTCCGGCGACTGTCGGAATGATCGCGGCTCATGCGGGCTACGCTGTCGGCGGCGGAGCCTTCAACAACATCCTGTCTCGGTTAAATACGACCGGGCTGATCAGCAGGGTCGGCGGTGGACTGATTGAATTGTCCAATGTCGGCAGGGGGCAGGCGAGTCCATCAGATCATATCAGCGGCAACGTCCTCGAATCATGGTATGCCAAAATAGGCAACTCCAAGGCCAAGATGCTCCGGACTTTGGTCACTTGCTACCCGGAAAGCCTCACCAAACAAGAACTTGCGGATCGGATTGGTGAGGCGGCTGGCGGGGGAGCATTCAATAACAAGTGCAGTGCTCTCAAGACCTTGGGACTGATTGAGTACCCGGCGCAAGGCCGCGTGAAGGCGTCGGATTTGCTATTCATCAATCCCGCTTGACATTCTCGTCGCGAAAGTCCATATTCGGACTAATCAACACAGATCAATTTTGGGAGGCGCTTATGCACATTATTAATTCACTCAAATTGCGGTGGCTCATTGTTGTGCTCACCGCAGCCACGTTAACTTCAGTAGCATTTGGATCCGAATGGTTCTCTGGGAAAGTGGTTTCCGTCAAGGACGGCGACACGATCGGAGTCATGCGGGATGGCAAGGAAGTCACGGTCCGGCTGGATGGAATCGATTGCCCCGAATCCAATCAAGACTTCGGCACTCGAGCTAAGCAGCTCTGCAGCGATCTTACCTTTGGCAAAGACGTAACTGTCGAGGTTCGCGACGTCGACAAGTATGGGCGACTTGTTGGCCGCGTCTACGCTGACTATCAGGATGTGTCGTTAGCTCTTGTTCGCGCGGGCCTCGCATGGCACTACGTTGAGTATTCCGATGATGCGAATCTGCAGTTCGCCGAAATCGAAGCCAGGGAGACGCAAGCTGGCATCTGGAGCATGTCGAATCCAGTGGCACCGTGGCAATTCCGACATCCAACTGCAGAGGCAACCGCCAGCGATCCTGTTCCCAGCGTTTCGGCTACAAGCAAAACTGAGGCTGAAGACGGTGTTGTATTCGTCACTGCTACGGGCAAGAAATACCATTCCGAGAATTGTCGATATCTCGCGAAAAGCAAGAGAGCGGTCACCTTCATAAGCGCGAGGGCAGCGGGCTATTTGCCCTGCTCTGTATGCGGTGGGAATCCAACCCGCGCTGACAGATGGGTCCCGGCCCCTGAAGATCCGAGCACGGGCAGTGTTGTGGCATCACCCGCGGAAGGCAGCGCAGGAGTCACCGTCTATATCACCAATTCGGGTTCAAAATATCATTCCCTGGGTTGCAGGTATCTCAGCAAGAGTTGCATCGCTTGCGATTTGAGCAGCGCACTGGCAAGGGGATTGACGCCGTGCAGTGTCTGTGGACCCGCGTCTCCGAAGTCGGATAACTCGCCGAGCTACGAGGTGCCGAGCTCTTCTTCGGAAAAGACAGTCAAGGTGAAGGGATACTTCCGCAAGGATGGTACCTACGTCAAACCGCATACGCGAAGCAAGCCGAGAAGAAAGAATTAGCACTTGGCTGTTGGATGGCAAATGAAGCCACGGGATTGACCATTCGCGAAAGAGAAGCGAATTGAGTAGACGTAATCGAAAGACGAGGGTACGAGAATGAAAATTTTCATCAGCTGGTCAGGTGCCAGAAGCAAAGCTGTAGCAGAAGAGTTGCGAGACTGGCTCGAAATGGTAATCCAGGCAACAGAACCGTTTCTCTCCAGTAGGGACATCGAGAGAGGGGCCTTGTGGTTTCCGGCAATAACTGGTGAGTTAAAGGAATCGAGTATCGGAATTGTCTGCCTGACACATGAAAACAAAGAAGAGCCATGGATTCTATTTGAAGCCGGTGCATTGGCAAAGGGCCTCACTACTACCAAAGTCTGTACCCTTCTAATAGATATGGAGAAGTCAGACGTCTCTGGGCCGCTTGCGCAGTTTCAACATACATTGCCGACGAAAGAAGAAATGCGAGAATTGATACGGACGATCAATAATCATCTCGTAGAGAAGAAGCTCAAAGACCAGAGGTTAAGCGAGATCTTTGATACAAACTGGCCTGGGTTTGAAGCGAAGTTCAAGAACGCCCTTGAGAAGAATCCTGCCGGTGCAAAACCTGTGCGACGCGACCAGCACGAGATACTCGTTGAGATACTTGAGACAACGCGGGCAATCAGCCACAAAGTCCTCCGGGAGGCTGGACGAAGTCAGATATTTTTGTCGGGCGACAAGCGGCCCATTGGAAGTGTCATGGCAGAAGATAAGGGGGATCTGGCGTGGCACCCGTGGAAGGGTACTGCGAAAGAGATGACGGAAAAAGCGGTCTGCGCGGGATTGCCACAGCGACTCATAATCCCAAGGCTCATGCTGGAATATGGGCTTAATGAGGATCAAGCGCTCAAATTGTATAACATTTGCCTTTCTGATTCTATGGATACGGGACAAACGCAGGGATCCGGACTCGATGATATTTAGTACTGAAATATAAAATTCTGAGAGTTTAAATTTAGCGTCAAAATTTGAGGATCCAAAAAACTTTGCCAGCCTCTAACGCTTTCGCGCGTATACTATTACGTAGAATTCTCGACAGTCAAATCGAAAATAATTTTACGGCTTCGTGGAAGTCTCACCAATGTAACTCGTTGTCATCCAAAGGTTGCACTTAGAGTCAAAACAAGTTAATCGCCTCAACGCCAATACGTTTACTGATCACAAGCATACAAACTTCCTTTATGTGTAAGCCATGGTTCAAGCCATGACCTCCTAATGCAGCAGCGCGGCGCCCACGACGCCGCACTGTTTTGAACCCTGAAAGCCCTAAACAAAATGCCAGTCCAGAGAAAAGTAACCAAGGAAATCGCCGCGGCGATGTTCAAGCTCTACGAGCAGGACACGCCTTTTGCTCAACTTAGTCGGACATTCGGTATTTCAGAGGTTACGATCTCGCGGATCAAGAAGCGCGACCGATGGGATGAACGGATAGAAGAGCGTCGGCGAATGGCTCAACGCATCGCTGACAACCGCGCATCGTACTCGATGGCCAACCAGTTGATGGAGACCAATACCTTCCTCGCTGGCGTTGTCAACAACATCGTCCTCGAGGCGAAATTTCCGCGGCCCTGTCCTAATTGCAGCGCCACCGGCAAAGTTGCAGGCGCGACTTGTGAAGCCTGCCAAGGCAGCGGTAAGGTGAAGGGCATCAAGGGCGACTTGAAGGATTACCGCGAGCTCGTCAAGACCAAGATGGAACTGCTTGATGTAGTAACTCCGGAGATTCCAATCGACACACCACAACCGACGGAAGAGAAGGTCGACCGGGTCGCCGCCGTTCTCGACAAACTTGAGCAAGCGGCAATTGTAAACCTTGAGGAGCTCGGCGACACGATAGCGGACGACATAATCAAGCAGCGTCGTGGTGATCAGCCAAAGTGAGATCAATGCCGCACTTAGGGATTTGGGTTCGAGCACCCCGACCGCGAGGCGCAGACTTGCCGCGAAGTCGATCAAATTCTATGCGGCGTACTATCTTGGCTTAAGTCTCTGGGCCTGCCAGAAGGCATGGTTCGAAGAGCTCCGCGAGATTACCAAGGGCGGCATCGTCGGCCCGCCGGATTCCGGTAAGACCGAAGTTATCGCGCGGCTCGTTCCGCTGCGAACGATAACGTTCAATCGCAACATCCGTATTTGCTATATCTCATCGACCGGTGACCTCTCGGAGGCGTCCGGCTCGGTGCTCCGCCAGGACCTCGAGAACGAAAGAATCGTCGAGGACTTCGGTCCGTTTCGGACTTCGAAGTATTGGTCGGATCGTCGCTTCCAGGTTCGCCGCGACCTCAATGCGAAAGAGCGCACCTTCGAGGCCTACGGCATGGACTCGAAGCGCTTCTACGGGAAGCACTATGACTTGATTCTTCTGGACGACATCCAGAACGATCTCAATGTCAGAAGCGACAAGACGCGGAAGTTCCACGTCCACATGTTCCAGAACGCGATTCGTACGCGTCTGGTGCCGGGCGGCCGCCTGCTGATTCTTGCGAATAAGCAGCACCCCAAGGACATTTACACGCATATCGGGAGTCTTGCTGATTACCACATGATCATCAGCAAGGCGCTGATTGACGACCCGGGGCCGGAACACTACAAGATCGTCGAGCTGCCGCGGCACGAGATCAACGAATTCGGCGACCGCAGCAAGTGGCGCGTCGACGTCGATCCGAAGTTTCCCGGCAAGGCGCTCACCGAGGAACGCTATCCGGTCAAGCGACTGATCGCTCTTCGTCGCGAAATCGGCACTGTCGCTTTCAATCTCAAATATCAACAGGAAGCCAGCGACGATGTCAGCGCGCTAATCTCGCGCGACGACCTGAAAGCGTGCTGCGATGAAACTATCAGCTATGGCGTTTACGACCGGTCAAAATTCATCGGCATCATATCGGGCTGTGACCCTGCCTTGGTCACCGACAAGAAACGGGCGGAGAAAAACGACACCGACTTCTTTGTCAACATGACCTGGGGGATCGCGGAAAACGAGCATCGGTACGTGCTGGACATCTTTCGCGACCGCGGGATGTCGCCGAAGACGGTCAAGAGCACGATCGTGAACCAGAGTCGGCTTCATCGGCCCAACCGGATGTTCTTCGAAGAAAATGCTTTCGGTGAGATCTACAGCTGGCATATCAAAGAAGAGACCGGCGTACCGATCAAGAAGCACTACACCGGCGGCAACAAGCACGATCCATTCGCCGGATATCCATCACTCTCGGTGCTTTGCGAAAATCGCCAGATTCATTTCCCGTACAAGACCGACCACGACAAGGAAATCACCGACAACTTAATCGAAGAGCTTCACGATCCAACGGCCTGCGATCACGACGACCAGCTCTCGGCAGCGTGGATCACCGAGCGGGGAGTGCAGTGGTTCTTACGATACATTGAGCGCGCAGGGCATGTGTCTCAGGTGAAAGTGAAGACGGAGCCCACGGTGCCAGTAGAGTTGGCGACTCAACCAACGGTGAAGAAGAGAATTCGTAAGCAGCCGGCCGGCATCACGCTAATCTAAAGAGATAGGAATTCATGGGCGAAGTTGTAGCGACGTCGAAAATTGTCACTAAAGACAAGCAATCCGGACTGAAGTTCATTCAGCCGCGAGTGATGTCGTCTATTATCAACAAGGCGATGTCCGGACAGCAGTCCAACATCATCGACGGCTTCGAACAGAGCTACGGCAAGAATGAGCTATTGCGGCCCATGTTCGATCCGGCCACGCTCTGCACATTCTCATTTAATTCTGACACGATCTCGCAATGTGTTGAAGCCCTGACGGTCAACGTCGATTTCACCGGTTACGCGATCAAGTTCCAGGCGCCACTTGCCAATCCCGATCAGAATCCGAGCGCCGCCGATATGGCAGATCGCAAAAGAGTCGAGCTGCTCTTCCGTCAACCGAATCCGCACCAATCCCTGCGTAAATTTCGCGCAGAATTGCGGGTGGATAAAAGCTATACGGGCTATCGTTGCACGGAAGTCGTCCGGAACATCATCGGTGACCCGGTCGAACTCTACCGAGTACCGGCAAAGTCCGTCAGGATGAGCAAGCCCGACACGACCGACATCGAGGTCAACTATGCAGTGCGGATGGACGACGGTAGCTGGGAAGAAAAGACCAGCGTTACTCGCTTTCGGAAGTACTGTCAGCAGATCGGCAATAAGAAAGTTTGGTTCAAGTCGTTCGGAGACCCGCGCAGCCTCAATAAGCTAACCGGTGAATTCGCCAAAGGCGATGGACGCTTTCCTCTCGCTCTCGAGGCAACTGAGCTCGTGTTCGATTCCTATCCGTCGAACAACTCGCCGTACGGTGAAGCGCCCTGGGTCAGTGAGATAATCAACATCGTCGGCGCCAAGCTCGCCAAAGACGTCAACTACCTCTATTTCGACAACAAAGGTATCCCACAGTTTGCCATTCTGGTGTCCGGTGGGTACCTGCCGTCGGGAGAATCCGGCGAAGACGTTGTCGAGCAGATCAGCGGTTTCATCGAAACCAACATCGCCGGAGTGCAGAACTTCCACAAGTCGATGATTCTGCAGGCGATGCCTTACAAATACGAGGACGCCGCCGGTGGTGAGAAGGCGAGTCCGGTCAAAATCGAATTCGTCCCGCTTGCTCAGTTCATGCAGCAGGACGCGTTGTTTCAGAACTACATCAAGAACAATGCCGATGCGGTCCTCAAGAAGTTTCGTATCGCGCCCGCACTGGTTGGCGCCTCGACTGATTACAGCCATGCTGCCGTCAAGGAGGCGAAGATCATCTCAGAGCAGCAGGCATTCGCGCCGTTGCGCCATGCCGATGACGAGATGTTCAATCAAATTCTCCTGTCGATGGGAATTCGCAACTGGAGATTTGAGTCGCTGCCGCTGCCGATCGTCGACAACGTCGATATTCTCGACGCCATGTCCAAGACGCCAGACCTCATTCCCGTCGGCCATGCCGTTGACTTTCTCTGCGCGCTGATGGGAAAAGAGCCGCCGCAAATGGATGAGAAGGTTCGCAATATGCTCTATGGCGAGTACCGCCAGCAATTCACGCCAGCATTTGACCTATTCGGTGGGTCAGGTGATCCATTCGGCCGATCTCTCATTCAGGGTCTCAGCGGCCTACGTAAAGCGATCGAAAAGAAGCACCAGGTGCAATAGTAATGTGCATCAATTGCCTCACCGCCGACGAACGGAATCTCGCGCTTCAGATCATTGATCGGTCCGTTGAAGCGATAGAGAAGCGTGAGACCATCCCTTACGAGGCCGATATGCTCGAGCTGGTGTATGCGGGTTGGATATCCGCGACGCACCGCGGCCTGAAGGCGGCGATGGAATTCATTCACCAGGTCAGCACGCGGATGACGCAAGACGATCTGCAGGTGATAATGGAGGTCTTGCGATCAGAGACTGGGCCAACGATGGCCAAGGATATGCGCGACGGTCTACTAAGCTTATTCGGCAAATCTTACCTGAACGGTAAGGCGATCAGTCTCGATCAACAACTACTTGATGTCAGCTTTAGTCTGCGCGATGAAGTTTCGGTCAATTGGCTCACCGATCATCACACGTACTGGATCGGCAACTACTTTGATAAGAACATTTCTAACGCGATAGCGGAAACTGTCACCAGTGGGCTCGAGCAGGGACTTGGTCGCGACGAAGTAGGAAATCTGCTGAGAGACTTCTTCGACGATTATCCCGGCGTGCCTGTCAAGCCACAGAACTATTGGTCCGGCCTCGCCGGCAGTGCAATGAACCGCAGCCGAAATTTCGGCTTAATTCGCGGATACAAAGAAGTTGATATTGCCGAACTCGAGATCGTGGCGCTGGACGATGAGCTAACTTGCCCGATCTGCGGCGAGATGAACGGCAAGATCATTCCCGTCGGCAAAGCCTACGGGCAGGTCGAGCGAATGATCGCGACGGAGAATCCGGAAGATGTCAGGGCCGTTTCGCCCTGGCTGTCATTCAATGACATTTCGGGTTTGGACATCGGCCAGATAATGGATAAGGGCATGATATTGCCACCATTTCATTTCAGTTGCCGGTGTACAGTTGTCTCATATTTCCGCAAGATGAGGGGCGACCTATCAAGACACTTCAGGCGGGCGGCGTAGTAAGCGCCGAACGATACTAAGCACGTTTTCTGGAGGGCACAGTGCCCCCATGACACGAACAGCTACCAACCACGCGTGTCACTTTCCACTGTGCCATGTCCCTTTTTGGGCATGGTCTCTCTATTCTTATCGGAAGGTGAACTATGAAGCTGGAGCGTGTCCGGCTGGAGCGGCTAAAGCTGCATCCGGCCAACCCGAGATTGCATAACGAGAAAAACCTCGCCGCAATCAAAGACTCGCTGACGAGATATGGGCAACAGAAGCCGGTCGTCATCGATACCAAGAATGTTGTAATTGCCGGCAACGGCACTGTTACCGCGGCCCGCGAGCTTGGTTGGACGACTGTCGACGTCGTCCGCACTGAGTTGAAGGGCACTCAGGCGAAGGCGTTCGCTATTGCCGACAATCGAACCGGTGAGCTGTCGACCTGGGATGATGGCCTGCTGCTACAGCAGATCGAGAGCATTTCACGATCGCTTGACATCACCGCGCTGGATCTCGGATTCAGTGATGACGACCTCAAGGCCCTCTCAGATCAGATCGAGGCCAGCGGGATATCCGACTTGGCCGCGCCGGTTCCCGGGGAAAACGCATATCGGGAACAGTATGGCGTCATCGTCATGTGCGACGGGGAACAAGAGCAGTCAGCCGTCTATGCGAAGCTGACGAAGCAAGGTTACCAGTGCAAGGTGGTGACAACGTGAAAATCGATGTCCACAAATCTTGCGCAAATTTCCGGAGCTACCGGGCTGCTCGAGTAAAGTCACTCTTCAACGCCGAGTCCGGAGCGAACTTCGATCTCGTAGTTGAACTGCCGATTGACGATGCGGATTGGAAACTCGGTCTGATTGTCGGTCCAAGCGGGAGCGGCAAGAGCTCCCTGGGCGAAAAGGTCCTCGGCAAGCAGGCGTTCTATCAATCGACTGACTGGCCGGACAATAAGCCGATCATCGACGCCATCGCGGCCAGTGGCGACTTTAACGACGTCACCGCGGCGCTCGCGTCCGTCGGCCTCGGCTCAGTGCCAACATGGCTACGGCCCTATCGCGTTCTGTCGAACGGTGAAAAGTTTAGAGCGGATCTCGCTCGTGTAATTGCCGAACGGCCGGACTTAATCGTGATCGATGAGTTCACCTCGGTTGTGGATCGACAGATTGCGCGGTTTGGAGCGCTGGCGTTTGCCAAGTCGTGGAAACGCGGCGCAGGCAAATGCGTATTGCTTTCCTGTCACTACGATATCATCGAATGGCTGGAGCCCGACTGGGTCTTCGACACGGGGACCGGAAAATACTCCGGGAGGGGACTTTGGCGACGGCCAAGTTTCGAGCTCGCAGTTTGGCAGACGGATTGGCGTTACTGGTCGCTGTTTGAGCAGCATCACTATCTGAAGATTCCCAAGATGATCGGTGCCCGGTGTTATGTCGGGTCCGTCGACGATGAGCCGGTTGTTCATCTCGCCGTAGCGACAAAGAACTGCGGCACAGGGATAGAGGCAAGAGCCTGCCGCCTGGTCGTCATGCCGGAGTGGCAAGGCGCCGGCGTCGGTATACGGTTTCTGAATCACATCTGCCAGCTGCAGCTCGAGGGGCTGGGCCGAATGCCCGGCCGCAAGTTGCGGACGCTGTTTCACACGTCGCACCCCGGCCTATGTTCGGCCTTGCGACGCGACAAACGCTGGCGGCAAGTCTCCGCGCACCTATTCGGAGCGAGCAAGGCCAAGAGCGCCGCTTCAATTCA
The DNA here is from genome assembly GCA_963707485.1 of uncultured bacterium. Taxonomy (GTDB): domain Bacteria; phylum Zixibacteria; class MSB-5A5; order CAIYYT01; family CAIYYT01; genus JADJGC01. The sequence goes on along the minus strand of CAVPQS010000035.1, from coordinate 42,373 downwards.
GAAGTCAGCGAGAAAGCTGAATCGAATAGACGCGCCGGCATCCGGTTATGGCGGTCACTTTCGCGCGGTGCAGGGCTTCCGCTATTACGGCGAGGCCGCACAATGAGTGCGCTGTCGGAAGTGATGCGCGAGAATGTTTATGTGCACGCGGGTGGCGAAGAGTTTGGTGACGCCTGTGCTAAGATCTGCCAGGAGCACGGATTCGCGATTTGCCACGACCCGGCATTTTCGTATTTCGCGATCGCGCCAAGACTAACGCGAATCTTGAAGCGCGAAGAATGGACGGCGCCCGAGCTTGGCACGCTCATTTTTCACCCGTCGATACTCCCATACAGACGCGGCCGCGACGCCATTCGGCATACGATTGTGGCCGGTGAACGTGTTTCTGGAGTGACTTGGTTTTGGTGCGACAGCGGGATAGATACAGGGCCAATTTGCGAGCAAGAGCCGGTATTGATGAAGCCCGGCGAACGCGCGGGACAAGCATACCGTACCCGATTCATACCTGCTGGGTTAAGAGCGCTGGAGAGAGTGTTAATCCACCTGCGCCAAGGTGGGGTGCGTTCCCTGGCGCAGGACGAAGCGTTGGCCACCTATGATCGCCGGCTTGGCGTCTGATGAGGGATCATCTAACGGCGACGCTCAAGGTCGGCGACTTGCGTCTTGAGCTTATTGACTTCGGCATTGAGTGCGCCAAATTGCTCTCTCAGCTTTCCGAAATCAAACGAGATTGTGGATGAATCGGAAGTGCCGCAGCTGACGTCACAGCACTTCAGGAACAGGACTGACGCGGTTATGTTGGCGTAAAAATGATCGTCGCCGTTCTTATCGCTAAGTGTTGCTCCGAAACCAATTCTCGCTTTGTTGTTGGCAAAGCCATAGAAATTTGCCCATGCCAATACTGTACTAAGATGGTGATCTGTTTGATCATACTGAATGGCGATCTGGGTGGTGTCGAAAAGCGGTATCGTTAAAGGCATTTCATTGAATGAGAGTTCAATGCCATCAAGCGATACGATTACCGTGTCGGCACCGCCGGCTGGAAGATCAACATTCTTGAACTCCAGGATTCCGAGTTGCGCATTCTCGTGCGATACCGAGATACCAACTTTCGTCGCACCGGTGATAACGTACTTGTCGCAGGCCGAAGCACGGGTGAACAAGACCACCAGCATGATCAAGACCCCGATTCCCAAACGTGCAATTGATCGAGCATGAATGACTCGAGTCATAGCAGTTCTCCTCTTTGAGGTTGAAATTTGGATGTTGCTGTGTCCAAAAGCTAAGTGAGCAACGAAATCATGTCAAGGGAAATTGCGGAATCGAAGTAAACCGCGACACTAATTCTGAACTTTCCATTTACAGTCATAGAGGAGTCAAGATGCCCGGAGATATCAAGGCATATCTGTCAGAGATTTCGGTTGTCGAGGTCTCGCTTTGCGGCACACCGATGGTACCGGAAGCCACGATTCAGGTCATGAAGTCGGCCGCGGCCGCAGTCCCGCAAGGGTGCGAAAAGATCGAGCGCTTCATCAAGTTCACTAAGGTTGATGAAGTCAAGAAGCAGGTTCTGCTCTACGCGCTCGTGCCGGAATTGCCGCATCGGGACGGTGAGGCTGTGCACGGCGACGCCGTGGAGAAGGCCGCTCACTCGTTTCTGACAAATCTCTCCGTCGGCACTCAGAAGGGCACCGGGACCGGTATTGACCACAAGATCTTTGATGGTGTCGGTAACTGCATAGAATCGGCTATCGATAAAGACGGATCGCTCGGTAAGGCTTACGGGTTCACCGACGTCTACCCTGGCGCGTGGTTCATTCACATTCAGTGCACCGATGCCACCTGGGATAAGATCATCAAAGGTGAAATCACCGGAGTTTCAATCGGCGGCTATGCGAAGCGCAATCCTGTCGAAAAGAGCTTTGTCGAGCGCGGGCTGGATTCGCTACTGCGCAAGGCCGGCTATGTGCCGGAGGTCAAGGTGGAAGCGATTCTCAAGTCGATTGATTTCGATCAGGCAATGCGCCTCCAGGAGTTCTGGGATAACCTGCCCAAGATGATGGACACCATCTACTCGGCAATCGTTTCAACGATGTACGAGGAGGGCAAAACCGACGCGGAAAAGCTCAGCGCAATCAAAGAGTCACTCGATCAATTCTGGGCAAAGATGGCTCAGATAATGGGTGTTCTGGAAAAGATGTCCAAATCCGTCATAGAGCTGCGCAAGAGCACGGACAAAGAACCTGAGAAAATTGAATTTAATATCGATAACGACGGCGGCGAGAAGTCGCCTCAAGAAGGAGAAATCGAAATGCAAATGACGCCGGAACAATTTAACAAGGCAATCGCGGATGGGATAGCCGCGGCCCTGCCGGATGCCGTCAGTAAAGCCCTCACCAGCAAGCTCGACGAAATCAAGAAGTCAGCTGGCGATCCGGATGCTTTACAGAAGTCGATCACCGAACTGAGTGCCAAGCTGGACAAAATCAGCAAGGGCGAGGAAGGTGAAATCACCGCGACGATGGCCAAAGCAGTTGTCAACCTTCATACGAAGATTGAGAACATGGCCGCGGTCCTCAAGAAATCGCTGGGATCGAATGTCGTTACCGAAAAGTCGGATGATCCGCCGAAAAAGGAGTCATCGACCGACGCCATCTTCAAGAGCCTCTCGATGCTCGCTGAAGAGAAGCTCGCCGCCTCCGCCTAACCGAAGGCGGAAAGGACAAAGCGGGGCAAAGCAACAATCCGAAACAATTAGTCTCACAATACGAGGTTCATAATGAGCAAGGTAAATCCGATTGATGCTCTTTCTAAGATTGCTAACGACGTCGGTGTCGAATTCAATCCGGAAGGGGCAATCACGAAGAGCGTCGTGACCAGCGACCTTTTGACAGGAAGTCTGTCACCCGAACAGCGCCTGGAAATGATCGATATGATCAAACAGAAGTCGTCTGTGCTCGCGGCAATCCAGGTCATTCCGGTTGCCGGTCCGAGCGGCGACGCGCCGGTGATGGACTGGACACAGCGCGCAGTCTTCCCGGCAAAAGAAAACAAGGGCTACGAGAAGACCACGTCGCCCGAGTTCACCGAGCGGCCGTACAAGACCGCCGGTGTGCGTTCAGATCTGGCCATCACGCGCCAGATGATCCGCCAGTTCAAGGCCAACGGAATCACAGATGTCACCGAAATGATCAAGCAGCGCTGGGCAACAGTCGTCTCCAATGACATGGCGGACAACCTCATAAACGGCGATGAGCTGCTTGCGGCCGCGCCAGCGAATGATATCGAGTATTCGCGTTCCGTCAACGACGGTATTCTCAAGCTCACCAACACCGGGACCCAGCTCTATGACGCGCTGAGTACTCCGCTCAACAAGAAGTTCTTCGCCAAGCTGCGCGAGCTGATGGACGAAGATTTCTCGGGTGACGATGCCACTCGCTGGATTTGCAACCCAGCCGTTATCGACAAATGGCAGGAGGAAATTGGTTATGTCAATACCAGTTCCTCGTACGCTGGGCTCACAGCCGAAGCCCTAACACTGCGCGGAATCACCTCTCCGTTTTCGATTCCGTTCATGCGCATTCCACAGATCTCTACCAAGAGCGGACCGAATGCGCTCTCGGATGCTGCCTCGGCGCAGTCGGGATTTACCCGCGTGCGTTGCGATACGGCTTTCGGCGGCTACAATGCCGCACACGCCGGACGCCGCGTGAAGGTTGTGTACATTCCGACCGGCCAGACGCGCACCGGCCGTGTTTCGGATGTTTCCAGTCACCTGGAATTCGACACCACCGACTTCTACGGACTCGGTGCTGCCAACACGACCTCGACCAACTATCGCGTTTACGTCGCTGACGAAACCTCCATCATCCATTGCAACCCGCTTAACTTCGGACTGTGTATTTCGGACGACTGGCGCAACTACTCGGAGTTCGAATCGAACTACGAGCGCATCTGGTTCCGGAATTTCTTCGACTATGATGTGATCCTCGTCATCCCCAAGGCGGTGGCGAAGATTACCCGTATTCGCCTGCCCGAAGTTTCGTTGACATAACCCGATTTCTTCTGAAGCAGGAGACGACAAATGCCACAAGTAGCATGCAGACGATTCACTCTTAGACCGCAAAGCTTTGAGTCTCCCTGCTTTGGGACTAAGCTCGAATCGCCTTTCACGATCACGCTGCCGGCGGATAGCCCGCTGTGCAGGCTGTTCGCGAGTGACGCGTTCTTTTCCACTGATCTTGATTTGCCGGTCCGCCCGGACATTCCGCTCGGAATATTCAAACCGGCATTTCTCGATAGCCTTGTCGACGTGAAGATGTCATCGCGCGTCGGGCAGGGAGACCACGAGCTCGATGACCTTGACGTTGATGAAGTCACGATTGGGCTCATTAAGCAGGCGGGAATCGATTCTATCGAAGCCCTCGCCGCGATGAGCGACGACCAATTGAAAGCCATCAACGGAATCGGCGACGGTCGAATCAAGCGAATTCGCGCCGCTCTCGAGGCAATCAAGCCGAAGACGCCGGACGTTCCGCCGGGAGTTCCAGATCCGGGAGCAAACGCAGGCGCAGGCGGCGACAACAATAGACCAGACGCCGGCGCGGGATCGGGTCAGGGAGAACCCAGTAAGTAAGATCTGCCGGAGTCCAGAGAACATTTCGCGGTAAGTAATCTTTAACCAGATAATTCGAGGTTCCCAATGGGAAATCAGAACCACTATAACGGTTTTTCAAACCGGTACAATCCGGGCGGCGTTGGCGCCGCCGACTTCCAGGACAACACCAAAGTCCTGCGGGGCTGTATCGTCGGCGCACCGACAACGGCAAGCACGATCGCCACGGCCACGCCGGCACACGATTTCAATGTGAACTTGAGCGCCGGCGCTATCGCTGTCGACGGCGTTGTCGTGAACGTCAATTCGGCGGCCGATATCGACCTGTCGAATTCCGGTTCGGCGACGCCAATCGTTTCCGGGCAGTCGATCATCCACTGCTTGGTCTATTGGAGATCGAAGGGGGATGGCGCCGTTCGCTCCGCATGGGTTGCGGGAACGGCGGCACTACATGCGGTAGTCGTTCGTCCTACGATTGCCCAAATCAAGACAGCTCTTGGTTTTAGCGACGACGTCGTTTGGTTGTGCGTCGGTGAGACGCGCCTCAAATGCACCGGCGCCACTGCCGTCAGCCAGGAGTACAACAACGCCATCTCTCCGTTCGACATTCCGGATCAGCCGATGCCGATTCTGCAGGGATAAGCGTTGGGACGAATCATTGAATTCAGCGAACTGTCGTGCGAGGGGATATCTGATCCCCCGTACGACAGAGTTCGCGTCAACAGGTTAATCGACCTGGCAGAACAGACGGTTGAGTCTATGGCGGGCCGGATATTCTACAAGGTCGATAACCACACGATGTACGTTTCGGGGTCAAGCAAGGAGCTGCTCAACCTCGAGCATCCGGTGATCAGTATCACATCGATCGAGGAAGACGGCGTCGCGCTTACCTCCGGCGACTACGAGATTGTGACGGACCTAATCGTTGAGCGGACGTTGTTCAAACCGCAACTGCGCAGGTTAAACGACTATGTCTGGTCGACGGGGAATCGCAATATCAAGATCGTCGGATCGTTCGGGCACGTCATTGCCAAACCGGGATCGGACCCGGTGGTGTATGAGCCGCCGGCTTTGATCAGGCGTTTGATTATCCGGATCGTCGCCTTCGCTCTGAAGACGCCGGTTGAGGAAGTGGCAGCGGCCGGGCGCGGCGATATCGTTCGCGAGAAGCTCGGAGCGGCGGAATTCGAATACGCGCAAACTGCGATAACGAGTCACGGCTGGACCGGCGATTCCGAGATCGCGCAAACACTGGCACGTTATCGGCGGCTGCGAATGGCTGCTGTGTAAGGGAGCTATGGACTTAGTTAATGTTCTTTTCACTGTCATTGGGTTTCTGTCCGGCTGCGGCGCTATGGCGATCTGGCTACAGCGACGAGTGGATAAGCTCGATGAGAAGATGGCCAGGTCAGAAGTGAGAATTGACTCGCTAACAGAGGCCTATCGAGGTCAAACGGAACTACAGACAGAAACGGTCCGGACGATTGGCAACATTGCCGATCAAAACAACTTCCTCATTCAAAAAATTCTCGCAAACGCTGTCTAATGGTAACTGATTCCTTCGAAAGCAACCTGCAGTCGATGGTCGATCGCTGCGGGTCGAATGTCACTTACTCGAAATTCGTCGAGGCCCAGGTTGATGCCCTCACAAAGCAGCTCGACAATCCGGAGGCGTGCTATCCGTCCGGAGAACAGAAGGTGCTCAAGGCGCAAATCGACATGGCGCCCTCGCCGGCGCTGCGCAATAAGCTGGGACTATCTGAAGATGTCGCGGCCGTCCTGCTCGTCACGAGCAAGGACCTAACAGCGCTTACGATCACGCTGACCACGAAGGATCGCTTTACTCTCCCGGGATACACAGAAAACTTCTACGTCGACAAAGTGACGCCGCACATGCAGAGCAGCGGAAAATATTACGCCTATTATGTGGCTTTGACGCGCAAGGCCGGAGGACAGAGAAATCGCTAAGGCCGGACTGACAGGAGATTGGGATCGCGCGATTGGCGCGTTAAACAAACTCCCCGGCATGATCAGGGCCGCAGCCGAGCAAGCGACCAAGAAGAATGCAATGATTGCGCGCGACCAGATCAAGCGCAACATCCGCGACCAGGTCTTTGATTGGGAACCACTACAGGCGGCAACGATCGCCCGCAAGGGATCCTCGAAGATACTGATCGACAAGGGCGATCTGCTTAACTCGATCACCTTCAAACTCGTCAATTCCTATTCTGCTTTTGTCGGCGTGCTCAGGTCCGCGACCCGGCGCAAGACCGGTTCACCGCTCGTGAATATCGCCCGCGTCCATGAATTCGGATTCATGGGCTATGTGACCAACTCGAAAACAGGAGCCACTTACTTTCTCAGAATCCCCGCCCGTTCGTACATTCGTCCAACCATCGAAGAGATCAAGGACCAATTGTATGAGAACTGGCGCGCAGAAGTGAGGAAGGCCGTGGTTAAGAGCGTTTCATAAACTATGGCAGCAAATGATAAGTACATGCGAGCCGAGAAGGTGGCTGTCGGGTCCAACATCATCCGGACCTACGCCAATGCCCCTTACATCATCTACTCAGTCGGTACGACTACGCCTTCAATCCGGAGCGGAGCCGCCGACGGGAACGGAATTATCATCCTCTCAGACTTGCCGCTCGGCGAGTACGACATCTGGATCGACGGGGCGCTCAGGGAAACCTTCATCCACATTCCACTCGCCTACGCTACGAAACACGCGGAGACGTGGGTGTGCCACATCCCCGGAACGATCTCAGCCGATGTTAACGAAGATGAGAACCACGAAGTCTTTTATACGATCGCGGCGGGCAAGCTGCTCAAGATCGTTGCCAATGTGCAATATGCGGATGCTACGGCGAACGCCACGATTCATATCCTCAAGGGCACGGCAGCCGGAGCATCGGCTCTGACGTTTGCCGCCAACTCGATCTGGTCGGTGCAGTGCAATCCACAGGCCGAGCGCTATCGCTGGAGCCACGTTGACTCTGTGGCGCAGCCCGCAATCGAAGCACAGCGCAATATCACCGTCGGCGTTGACTATGTCGCCGGTTCGGTGAAGGGCGTAACCGTCCTGATGGTGTTCAAAGCGGACTAATGAGCAAAGTTTATCAGATATTTGCCGGACTGAAAGCCCACCTGGCGGACAAGCTGCCCACAGTGACGGCCGCCGATATCTCGGTCGCGTGGAAAGACGATCGCGTGACGCTCAGCTCAGATCTGCAGACGGATCCACCGAAACTGACAATTTCTCTCTATGGCTTTGAGCCGGCGCCTGACCTCAAGTTCTCCGGATACTTCCAGACCGAGACCATCGATATTCCCAACGAAGTCGCCACACTCAGGCGCCTGCCGATTCCGTTTCGCGCCTTTATCCAGATCGACACCTTTTGCCGCAACAGCAAAGACGACTGGGATCTGCTTGAACCGCTGGCGCTGCTTTTGGCCGCGCGCGTACCGTTCGAAGTCAATCACGGGACGACTGGAGCGCCGCAGCTGCTGACCTATCAGGTCTTCGAGGAGCCGGGCGACAACCAGGACGACATGTTGGACGGCGATTTCCACAAAGTGCTGCGCTTTCATACGCCGGTGTGGTTTGACGATCCGCGCGATGTGGAAGAGGTCGCTTTGGTGCTGGGTATTCAGATCAATTACGCAGATCAAGTTATCACAGTGGAGGAAACGCCATGATTCTCATCGTGACCAATATCGTCGACACATTCTTTCCGGTCGAGGGCGTTGACCTTAGCGCCGGGCAGTCCATCGAAGTTGCGGCCGCGGACTACGGCAGTCTGCCGGGCTACCTGCGGCTTTACAAGATGCAGGGCATCGTGACGATTGAAGCCAAGCCGGAAGCCGCCAGCTTTGCCGCTCACGAATCCAAGCTCGCCGCCGTCGACACCGAAATCGATTCTTAAATCATTCCCATAACAGGAGAGTAAGATTATGACACTAAACAAGGGTGTCAATGTTCGCGAAGGCGAGAGCGTCGCCGCGATAACCGGGCGCGGAGCGCGCGTTACCGGGCTGCTTGGCACATTCCAGAAGGGGCCAGTGAACAAACCCGTCTATTGCGGAACACTCGCCGAGGCGCAGGCCATGTTCGGCGACGATGCCGTGGCAGGAACGACCTCGTATTTCGATATGGTCGACATGTACTCAAACGGCGGCAGCATGCAGGCGGCGATTGTCAACGTCAAGGGACCCGCGGCAGCGCAGGCGTTGCGGACGTACAACGACATCGATGCTTCGCCGCAACCGACTCTGACAGTGAAAGCCAAGGCGTACGGCGCCTACGGGAATTCGCTTTCGGTCGTCATTGCCAACGATAGCCGCATGGCGACGAGACTGGTCGCGCAAGCGAGCTCGACGGCCATATCAGCAACGCTGCAATCCGTGGCGCAGCTCGAGGTTGGCTCGGTGCTGAAGTTCGACAACGGCACACAGACCGAGAAGGTCGTGCTCACTACTGTCACACCGAGTTCCTCGGGCGACGGAACTGGAGCCGTGGGTTGGGTCGGCGGACTGACCAATACCTACACGACCGCGTTGACGACAGTGAGCTCGGTTGAGTTCCAGATCATCGTCTATCGCGGTGTGATTGAAATCGCGCGCATCAAAGGACTCTCCAAGAATCCGGACGTGACGTTCTACCACACCAAGCTCGTCAACATTGACGAAAAGAATTATCCGATCGAAACCGTCAACGTGGTTTCGCCGTCGACGCCGCTGTACGATCAGTGGCCGGCTGAGTCCCTGACACCGCTGCTGCTTACCGGCGGCGACGATGATGTTGATGGACTGGAGTCGGCGGACTGGATCGGTTCGGCGGTCAACGGCACCGGAATCTATGCATTCGAAAGCGTGGAAGGGCTCTTCCGTGTCGCGGTCCCGAACCCGAAGATCAACACTTCGCCGGCAGATGGCTACGAGACCGTCTTGCGCGCGCTGCTCGCTTATGCCAAGACGAAGACGGCATCGGCCAAGGGATTCGAAGTCTATGCCGAGGTTCCGTTTGGAACCGCGGTGGCGGACGCGATCACCTGGGCGAAGAAATTCGAGGGCCGGGAATTGTCGGTCTGGTATGACTGGCAAACCGGACTCGTCAAAGGCGCCACCGTTGTCAGTCCGATCATCGGCGCGATACTTGGCGCGGCCGCGCGCAAGGATTCGCAGGACGGCATCTATGCGAGCGTCGGCAATCACGACATCACCCTGCGCGGAACGCCTTACTACAAATACTCCGAGGCCAACGATCAACTGATGTCGGCCAACAATATAAACACGATCACGCCGAACGGTGCGCGGACCTGGGGAGCTTACACGCTCGCCGCCAACCCGCTCTGGCGTTTCCTGAATCACTCCGAGCAGTTTAATGATATCGCGCAGACGCTCAAGGTAGAGACCGGCGATATCACCTTCAAGCCGATCAACGATCGGACGAAGTCGATGCTGCAACGGCGCCTGGACAACTATTTCCGCAGTAAACTGGCCGACGGTGAGATCACGATGTACACCATCGTCATCAGCCAGCTCGGAGCGAATACGCTGCGGGTCAACCTGTCGATTGGTCTGGTCGGAGTGGCCGAGATCATCGATTACGTCATGAACTTTAGCAATACGGGCTTCGTCGACGCCTCCGTCGGCGGGGCGGCTTAGTATAGGAGATAGAAGTCCATGAGTGACGAACTGAAAAATGCAATTGTCGGAACGGTCTTCGAGGTCGAGCTGGACGGGATCAACGTCGCGGCTTTCGAGTCGTGCGAAATTCCCAAGTCGACCCGGCCTGTGATCGGCAATCGCACCGGCACCGACCAAAACCATCAGACGCTGACGACCGGCAATTATGAGCCGGTGGAAATCACTTTGCGCAAGGTTGCGCGCTCGCTCGATTCGATTGTCATTGCGACATTCCGCGAGTGGTTTGAAGCCGGCGGGCAGATGAAGAAGTCGGGCACGATCACCTACAAGCATCCGGACACCGGAACAGCCTATTACCGGATCGCGTTCGAAAACGCCGTCTGCAACGGACTCAAGGTTCCGTCGGTCAATGCTAACGAACCGACTTCAAAGGCCGAGTTCGAAATCAGTTTCACCGCGCCGAGGACCTACGAAGTTGCGTTGTAAACAATGACCCTTCAGCAAGATATCCAGAACGCCTTAACGATCGCGCTGCCTGAACTCCAGGTGGCGCGTTTCGCTGTAGTGATCGACGGTGAGAGTTCGCCTTTGCGCGCTGGCTTCCGCGAATGCCACGGGCTGGGTGGGACGCTGTCACCGTTTACGATCAACGAGCCGGGTGATGACAAGCAGCGGAACTTTCCGCAGCGGGTGATCTACAAGCCCGTGACGCTGGTCAAGGGTCTGGACGTCGACGGATTTTTGTATCGCTGGTGGAAAGAGGCAAAGGAATGGGAGCCGGGCCGGGCCGACTATCACCGGACGGTGACGATCTACTCGCTGCAGGAAATTGCAGCGCATGTTGCGATCGCGCGGCGCGGCTGGGATCTGTTTGGCGCGTACGTTTCTGAATGGTCCGGACCCGAGCATAACGCCATGAGCTCCGACCTGGCCTTCGAGCGCGTGACGATTGAATACGAAGAAATGGAAGAAGCGCCGCTGGGCGCGTTTATCGGAATTGGTTAGAGGAGAAGAAGCACATGGAACCGATTACTTTTGAACTGTTCGACGGCTATGCTGATGAGCAGGGGACTGTTCACAAGACAGTTGTTATGCAGCGATTGACGCAGGAAATTCAAGAGGGACTCTTAATCGATAACAACGTCATTACTCTGGCTGCCAGTAAGCGTTCAACAAAATCGGACAACGCTGTTGAGCGGCAGGTGGCGTCGATTGAATTAAACAAGTTCAACCGAATCCTATTCGGTCAACTGATAGAGTCAATTGGCGCGGTCAAGAAGACGGAGATTCAGAACAAAAATATTCTCCGGAAGCTGTCAGTGCGCGACATGAGTCTGATCGAGATAAAGCACATGTACGCGTCAATTCGCCTCTTGCCTTTGGAAATCATTGAGAAGGTGATTGAAGAGACCGTCCCCGATGAAGAGACAAGAACGAAAATATTCGACGGGTTCAGGAATTCACTGGGGGAAGACAAACAGGGCCGTACCGAGTAGCTGAACTCATACGTGCCCGATTTTACGATTGGGACAAATACAAAGAGGAGGAAGTGTATATCCTCCGTTACGCGAGCTACAGCAAGTCAGAGATCCGCTCAATGAGCCACGAAGAGCGAATCCGCACCTGCAAAGAAGTATCCAACATCATCCAACGCGAGAATAATCCAAAAGAAGACTAATGGCAAATTTTGTTGAATCCATGCTGGGCCTCGGCATTGTCCTCGAGTTCCACGACCGCGCATCAGCCGACATCAAACGCGCTGGGCAGTCGGTCAAGGATCTCAAGGGCGACGTCCTCGATTCGGCACTCGCGATACAGAAGCAAGCAGAAATGCTTGAGCGCAAGTTGGATCAGGCTCGCCGGAATGTCGCCACCGGCATGAAGGAAATGCTGGCTGGCGGGGCAATGGTCACAGCACCGGCGCTATTTATTCGCATGGGTATGGAGGCCGAGGACCAACTCAGCCGTATCGGAATCACGATGTTGGCGCAGGGCAAGTCGATTGACTTCGTAAGCGCCAAGCTTTCCAAGTACGAAGACATTGTCGACAACATTGCCAATACCAAGGTCGCCGTTGCGGACTCTGAATTACTAAAAGGGTTCGACCTGCTCTTGAGTCGTCTCGGCGAAGACGTTGCTATCGGCGGCATCGAGCAGCTCGGCAAATTCTCTGAGATATCCAAGGCTATGCCGGAGCAAGCCGCGCAGTTTACCACAGCCATGCTTGACCTCTTTGGCAACACTACGAAGGGTTCGACTACGCTCGAAAAGATGAATTCGATTCTTGATACGAGCGCCGCGGCAACGGGCATGTACCGGATGTCGATAGAGGACCTGAATCAGTCGATGGCGTTGGTGCGCGACGAGGTCGGATTATTTGGTCTCAGCTTTGAAGAAGCAATGGCTTTAATGGGTCCGCTTCTGCAGTCAGGGAAAGCGCCGCGCATGGCAGCCAGTTCGCTTCGAGAAATACTCAAGAGCTTCATCGGGTTCGATGATCGAATTAAAGCGATGAAGAAGGCCGCCAAAAAAGACTCGTTAACGATTGCGGATTTGACAGGACTCAACGAGGCCGCAATTCCTGCAGATGTTATTCCCTTTACGAAGATCCGAATGACAGACGCAAAGGGTAAGCTGTTGCCGGTTTTGGATATTCTCAGGAACATCAAAGTCGTCTTGGACAAAATGGGCGGGCTAAACGCCGGCCAAAAGAACTGGTTTATGTCGAACATCGGCGCTGATGTACTGTCCGCCGTCTCTGTCTTAGATAAGATCGATTCCGGCCTTGCTGACCTGCAGAAGCGCACCGGGGAGCTCGATAAGCAGTTCGGATTCGTCGCCAAAAAAAGCTCACACGAATGGACTCTCGTTAAGAATCAAATCGGTGACGTTGCCGAGCAACTCGGGCTCGATTTACTTCCGGCCGCAACCGAGGTGTTCAAGTCGATGCGCGGCGTGTCAAGAGCTGTCGGGGACATCGTTAAGAACAATCCGGAATTGATTAAGTGGGGATTCTACCTTTGGACAGGTGCTGGCGCTTTGCGCGCTATCGGTGGAACGGTCTTCATACTTCGAAATATGGGCAGCATCCTTACCGGCACGATTGCTATGCGGGGGATGGCAGGGCAACTCGGAGCGCTAACAACTGGTGGCGTTGTCGCAGGCGGCGTCGGAACTGGCGCTGGTGCAACCGCTGCGGGCGCCGGGGCGGTTGGTATCATGCGGTATATCCCATATATCGCGGCCGCAGCCGCCGCATCCACAGCTGGTTATATAACCTACGAGAAGCTAATCAAGCCGTTGATGCATGGTGAAAAGTCAATATTCGAGCTTGAGCTCGTTGCCTCTGCTGAGCTTAAGAAGATGCAACAGGACGGATTAATCCCTGAGCCATTGGAGTTGGGCGGCAAAGTAGGTGAAGCGTTCAACGCAAAAATTAAGGAAGCGCTATCATCGGAAAATGCTGCCGCCTTTGGGCTGAAGATAGGTGAGGCGTTGAAAATTGCTGCTGACAAAAACTTCGACTGGGAGGGATTTGATCCCGGTGGCTCGGCGGTAATGAAAGAGGCTAAGAGGGTCGGTCTCGGCAAGAAGCTTGGAACAGAACTCGAATGGTACACACCCTGGTATGCGGGTGCATCGAATTCGAATATTCTCGGGCGCGGTATGCCTCAAAATCTTCGCCCTGCTGGACGAGCTTTTTCGACACGATCCGCTGTGCCGATGACTGCCTCAAGTCCTAACGCCATCGACACAGGATACTCCTCGGTTAAACCGCCCTCGCTGTTAGACAATCCTATGATACACCAAACAATCACCGGGCCATTCAACTTTCATATAAGTGGATACGCCAAGGATCCGAAGGAAATTGCCGATGAGGTCAAGCGCAAGTTTGACGACGTGAGCGACCGAGCCACAGAGAAGCGCTTCTAATGAACATCGTCATTCCTATTCGTCTCGTACAGTCTCGCACGCGCGGACCGATCGCGCGGGCACAGATCTACAATCTCGACGACAACGAATATTTCAACTTCCAGTTCAATCCGCAGACGCTTGAGCCGGGCCGCGATTATGGATGGTCAGATGAAGGCTGGACCGGATCGGACAAATACGACACGCAATTTCTTGGCGTCGGCCAGACCGAGCTTGAGTTGGCGTCGGATTGGCTGGTTGACCCGGCAGCTCCGATTATCCGCTATCACATTGACCGGACGCTGATGTATCAGGCCGGGCCGAATCCGACTCAACAGGTTTCACTGGTGAAGGTCGAGGAGATTATCAAGACGCTGGAAAATTGGGGAGCGATTCGCGAGCGCGAGCGGCGGTCCTCGTTGGTACGGGTTATCATCGGCGACAACTGGTATTACAACGGACGCATGACGCGCTTCTCCTGCCGGATCGATGAGCGCTTTGCCGACGGCACGATAAGACGCGCGGCAATCCGGATCGGATTCAAAGAGTGGCGTTCGACGCGCAGCTTCGCCGGCGGACTGACAAGATTGGCTCGGACCTAATGGCTGTCCAAGAAGAATTCCTGAGCGTGAAGCATCGCGAGCGCATTGACCAGGTGGCAGAGAGGGCTTACAAGGGGAATCCGCTGCAGTACACCACCATTGCCGAACTGAATGGCGATGTTGATTTGTTCTATCCGCATCCGGAATTGGTTTTGAGAATCTCCGGAGAGAATCCGGCCGCACTGTAAGATGATTAATACCCAACTCCTCGAACCCGCGTGGAATATTTCCATTAACGGCATTCCCCTAAGTGAGAGTCGACGCTTACTCGTTAGTGAAATATCATTCGAAGAGAAACTGACATACACGAGCAAGGTTGAGATTGCGATAGGCGGGGGGCTTGGATTCGATTTCAGTCTCGACGACATTCCGCTTGAAGGGGAGATGTCCCTGACTATGGGCTGGGACAACGATGAAGTTGAACTATTCAACGGGCAGCTGGTTGAACCGACGCCCGATTTTCGTAGCGGCCGCGCTTCGGTCCTCACGCTCACCGCGTACGACAGGAGCTACCTTCTGAAGAAATATCGCTGGCCGCCTGAAGTCTATGCAAAGGGTAACATGCTGGAGATTGTTCGCTCGATTCTTGCCAAGTACAAGAGCCCGGACTTTGGGTTGGATTACGTAATTGATCCGCGATCGAAAATAAGGGATTACGCGCTGACGGACGTTGAATCAGGTTTCCGCTTTGGTGAACAGACCGATTGGGAATTCCTCAGCTTAATTGCCAAGAGCAACGACCTGATGCTGTTAGTCCGCGGCGAGACTGTCTACGTGGTCAATCGTGATTATTTTCAACAGCCAACCGTTTCTTCTGCAGCGACAACACCAAGCGTCGAATTGAATTTCTATTACAACCCACTGCGCGAACAAGAAGACGATCAACGCGGAGCACTTCTCTACCACTTCCGGCCTCGCTATCGAGCACTGGAGCAAAAGGAAAAGGTCGAACTGGCTGCTTGGCATTCGGTGGATGCAAAGGGTAAGAGGCGCGGCGGGGGATCGGGACTTACCGAAGAGCGCGGATTGATGAACTATACGAAGCTGCGTGTAAATACGAAAAAGTCAGAGACACTTGTTATTCATGGAACAGCAGCAATGACAAACGCCGCCGCTACTATCCTGGCGCAAGCCGAAATAGAAAAGCGGGCACGCAAGCTCATCGACGGCCAAGGTTCCATTAAGGGCTGGCCATTCGTTCGCTTGGGGCAGAAGCACAATTTTGTCATCAATGATCTCCATAAGATCGGTACAGCATTCTCCGGCGAGTATTTCATTTCCGGGACCGAACATACCTGGAGCCGCGAGAGCGGATATCGGACGTCGATTGACGTCGAACGGAAGTCTTTGAGTGAATAAGGTCTATCGCGGCGCGGTTGTGAATGTTTCGGATCCGAAGAGCCAAGGGCGAGTCAAGGTTAAGATTGCCGGGTTCTGCAGTCCAGATCTCGGCGTCGGGCAGAATTACCCGCGCGCGGATATAACCGCCTGGTGTCATGGCTGCTCGCCATTTGCGGGCAACGGCTATGGTTTATTCTGCCTGCCGAAGATTGGCGACACGGCTATTCTGGCACCGATGGAAAACGGCGAGTTCATCATCATGGGCTATCAGTGGACCGGCACGCAGGCCAAGCCGAGCGAAGGGAATGCCGACACGCGCGTTTTCAAGACGCCGGCGGGGCACCGACTGCAGTTTGCTGAAGGCGGCGATATCCTGATTCACAGTTCGGGCGGCGCAGAGATTAAAGTGCGGGCCAATGGCAACATCGAATTGAACGGAGCGGCGGGAAAACTGGTGACGACGAAAATGATTTGCGCCTATACGGGCAAAGAGCATCCACAGGGGCTCGGAAGCGTGAAGGCTGGTTGATATGGCAATGAATGCGAACACACTGGGCGACGCGATGATGGCAGCCGAAGATGCCGTTTACAATACCTACATCAACGAGAACTCCAACCCGGCCAACCATGCTGCCTATCGGCAGGCGCGCTATCGGGCCATGGCCGCGGTGATCATCGCGCACATCCAGCAGTATGCCGAGATCGAGCCCTTGAGCGTAAACAACACAACCTACTCCGATTCTAACACCGGCCCGCATGATCACGAGCCGGCCGTTACGGTTCAAGCTGCAGGGAAGATATCATGAAGCTGGAAGAACTCCGGGGCGTCAAGTTCCCGATTACATTCGGGGCCGACGGCCGTCTGCTGATGTCCTCCGGCGAGCAGCTGCTCAAGGAATCAATCGCGCAAGTGCTCATGACGCAAATCGGCGAGCTGCCGTTCTGGCCGTCATTCGGTTCGGAAATCCCCCGGCGCTTGTTCACTCCGGTCAACCGGGTGGCGATGCTACAGGCGGACGCGACCGAGGCGGTCAATCTTTGGTGCAAGCACGTCGATTTGATTTCCGTCAAGCCGGTCAATACGCAGAAGTTCTCAGGCGGGCAGATGGGCTATGCCGTGACATTCCGGCATCGCGGCAACTCGCAAACGCAGACGATTACAATAGGGCAAAGATAAAATGGTTTTAGTTCCCGACTCTACGCGCAAGGTGCCGATCTCGGAGATCGACTATGAAGAATATTCTATCGGCGACCTCTATGAGAACGCCATGGCGGCACGATCGGTTGTCGCTCCGAACTGGACTGACGATTCGATAGCCAACCCAGCCAATCAAATCCTGTCGGTAGCGTCTTCGCTGACACATGTCATGCAGCAGACGATCAACGTGGCGGCGCGCAACTGCTTTCTGGTTACAGCCGACAAGAGAGAAGCGGTCCGGGCTTTGGCGCGGCCGTTCTATGCCGTCAAGGAGCTGGTGTCGGCGGTATCCGCCGTGCAGTTTACGTTCGCGGTGCCGCATCCGGAAGTCACGATCCCCGCGCGCACGCGGCTGGCCACGGTCAGCGCCGGCGATTTACCGGTGATCGTATTCGAAACGACAGCGGATTTCCTCGTGCTCGAGGACGCGGCGACGGCTTTTGTGCCGGTGATTCAGGGCGAGTCGGTGATTAACGAGGCGCTGGGATCATCGGACGGCAGCACGCGGCAGAAGTTCTACCTTAAGCGCCGGCCAGTCGTGTGGGAAAGTGAGGCCATCGAAGTTTTTGATGGCGCGGCTTGGGTTACATGGTCGCGGGTAACTGACTTTGTCGAAAGCCTCTCGACCTCCAAACATTACACGATCGCGATTGACAATCAGGGCTGGGTTTACCTGATGTTCGGCGACGGCGACATGGGAGCGATCCCCCCGGCCGGGACCAACAATATCAGAGCGACCTATCGGATCGGTGGCGGACTGCAGGGCAATGTCGCGGCCAACACGATCACGGATTTACTCTCGGTTATCGATAACGTCCAGAGTGTGACCAATCCGGCGGCGGCTACGGGCGGCGCGGATGCTGAATCGTTGCGCAAGGCCAAGATGGTGGCGATTGCCAAGTGGCGGGCGCAGGAGACCGGCTTGACGGCGGACGCGATTGCCGCGCTGCTGGTCGATTACGTCTCCGACGATTACGGCGCGATTGCGCAGGCGGTCGCGGTGGGAATCGACAACCTGACCATCGACGTGCGCTTCGTGCCCGCAACCGGCGGCGTTCCGAGCGCGGGATTCAAGGCCGAGATCGAGGCGTTCTTAAATCAAAGCGATATCAAGGCGGTGCTGACCGAAAACAAGGTGAGCGATCCGACGTTCCTTGCCGTCGATTACGATCTGGAGATATGGATTGCGGACGGCTATTTGCGCGATCAGGTGATCGAGCAGGTCCGGCAGGCGATCGTGCGTTTCGGCTCGCCGATTTATCGCGACTCCGATGGTATCTATCCAAACAAGTTCGGGCAGATCGTGGCACTGTCGAAGCTCTCGCGCGAAATACAAAATGTGCCGGGCATTGACTATCTGGTGATCAACAGCCCGGCCACGGACTTGACGATGCCGCTTTACCAAATTCGCGATATCAATTCGATTGTCATAGCTTCCAACCTCGGCGGCGTTTACAACTCGCGGACGATCCTGAACTTCGAACTCTAAAACCCTCAAGGACATCATGAAGAGAATCATTTGGCTTCTGGCCATACTGCTGCTGCTCTGCCCGCAAGTATTTGGAACGACGTACTATGTCACTAAGGCTGGCAGCGATTCGAACGACGGGTTGAGTTGGGCGACGGCCTGGCTGACGGTCAACAAAGTAAACACCACGATTGTTGCCGGTGATGAGGTTCGCTTCGGAACCGGCCGCTGGCTGGGAACGTCTCTGTTGCCGCCGACGGGGGGAACGGTAACCGATACGACCATTTATGCCTGCTCGACGCGAACAATTGATACGCGCGGGCGGGCCGTTATTTCCGGCGGCGAGAGTGTTACGGGCTGGACGTTGTACACGGGTAACATCTGGGAGGTGCCTTGGGCTCCGGCGGCGGGATATTATGATGCCGGCGACGGCGACAAATCCTACACGCTGACGCAAAATGATTCGCTGCTCAATCCGCAGCTCGCCCTGGTCGATGTTAATGCTCCGGGCGAGTTCTTTCACAATGCCTCTACCAATAGGATTTACGCTTACCTGTGGGATGCCGGCAATCCGACGACAAAGTCAATGGTAGCCTCGGCCCGCCCTGCGTTCTGGGTAAAATCGGTCAACACCGATTATATATATTGCTATGGCATCGACTTCCGCATGGGCAAGGGGGGAACGGTATTTTTCGAGGACGTGTCAAGCCTCAACTCCGACCATGTGACTTTCGAACAATGCAATATTACCCGCGTGTCCTTCTTGCAAAACGAAAACCCTGCCGTCATTTTTGTGCGGGGAAACTTCACTAATCCAAGTTACGATTCGACCAACATCAACGATTACGTCCGTTATCTATCATTCAAAGCCTGTTCGATCGGCGTAGCGACGGCTGAGCCGACTAATGTTCTTGCCCATCGCGGTAGTGGAGCAATTCTCTACGATGCGACCAATGTATTCTGGGACGGGTGTGCGTTTTACGATTTACCCGGCGACGGCGCGGAGTCCAAGAACAGCTATGCAAGTTGCTCTCCGGGCTGCATCTACCAGCAAGTGACGATCCGCAATTCAACCTTCAATAGACTTGGAGGCGTTGCCTATAACTGCTATACCAAAGGCGACAACGACTCGCTCTATGGCAATACGGTGACCGACGCTTTCGCCCTGTTCGCCTACGGTGGCAACACCGGAATTCCAGCGTCACAGCACCTGTACGTCTGTAACAATTCGGTTTATAAGACAGTGAATCTCTGGCACATGGAGCCGCCCTATGCCTCCGGTGGAATTGGCAAAGTCAAATACAATGCCATGTATGACCGCCTGAGCGACGCCGAGATTGCCACGAAGTACGGCAGTGGCTCGGTGATGGAGGGGATCGTTCGCGATTACCGGTTCATGACCATCGTGAGTTCGCTGGCGTCCTTTAGCCTAATCTGTGACTCGAATATCTACTTCGATCCTTCGGTGAGTTTCTCTGCTGCTTACCCGTTGTATGGCGCAACCTACAACTTCAGCCAGTGGAACAGCGCGGGCTTTGACCTGCGCAGCTCGACCAGCAATCCCGGCTTCAACAATCCAGCCGCCGGCGATTTCTCGCGGCCAAGCTCAGTGCAGGAAATGAATCAGACCTACGGCGGACGGACGTGGACGCGCTTTGGTGCATGGCAGCCACCGTCGAAGTATCCGAATCCGCTGAACACCTGGCTCGATTCGATGTCGACGATTGACGACCGGACGATCTATCTGCCGGGCATGGACGCGGCTAATCCTCCGGACGGTGACACAATTGCGCTGATGGCCAAGTACAAGATCGTGATTTGGTCGGCTGGCAGTGCTGGAGCTACTCGTTATGGCGCTTTCGAAGCGGCAAGACTCAAGCGCGCTTCGCCGGACACCAAACTAATTCTGTACACGAGTTTAGATCATGGCCTGCATACCTTGGCGGTTCCGATTGACACGACCGATCCGAGCAATGAGTGGAACCTCGATGACGAATATTCCCACTACCGCCTTGTCTGTGAGGACTCGAGCAAATCCTACTATTCGCTGTTCTACCAGTTTGCCGAAGACACGAAGATTCTTTTGTCGCCGGTGGCGGCCAATGGATTCATCTATTACGACACGGTCTTCTTTAACGGCTATACCGCACCGGTCAGCGACGATGATTCGTCTTCGGTTGTGCCGGACTTCTACAGCTCACCCAGCTTTGCGGCCTACGGCACGTTGACGCTGGTCGATTCGGTGATGGTCGGGGGATCAATTCACCGCCGGTACAATTACAAAGGCACGCCGATCGGCAGCAAGGTCACGCGCGTATTACCGGACTTCTCGAATCCATTGGCGCGCTGGGCCGAAATGAAATATGCGCTGCGGGCGATGTCGCAGAACCTTGCCAACATCGGCGGCACCGGCAACGATGTCTATGGCTGGGGACCGCTATCGGATTCGGGTTTCTATTGGGACGGGCTGTTCCTCGACAACTCCGCCGATCATCAGCTCGAACCGCCGGAAGGTTCAACGCTGATATCGGGCGGCAATATTCTCTCGAGTCGGGGCGTGATCGGCAGCTGGTACGCGGATTCGACCAAGAGCAAGATGCGCGGATTCCATAAGGAGTATTTCACGCAGCTCACCAATTACATGAACAACCCGGCGAACTTCTGGAATAATGAGCCGCGCGCGACGGCGGCGAACTTCGGTACCTGGACAAGCTGGATGTCGAACAGCCCGTACCGCGAATGGTATGGCGCTGACAACGGCATCAATATCAAGTGCTTAGAATATGCGTCGGCGGACAAATCGTACAACCTCGAAGCCTATGAGACCGCGGGCAACGGACGCTCGACGTCGGAACTGATCGTCCTCGACTCGCTCGCGCGCGCGAATGATTTCTATGTCGCGTTCTCAGGGCGGACCAACGCTGTCGATACAACGGTGGCCTCCGGCTGGGGCGGTATCTGGCAGGGATTCCTGCGCTCGAACTGGGTGCGCTATCAGACTTTCCTCGGCAATCGCGGCATATTTGCCATGCAGCCGATCATCTTCCTGAGCAATGGCTACCTGCCGTGTACCGGCGGATCGGGAACGGCCTATCAGGGGCTCAACTATTCGCCGTTCTGTAATGACCGCGCCGAGGTCGATTCGTTTTTCAATCTCACGACCTTGATGTATATGACGAACTACGATCTCGGTTACCGGGTCCCGGACTCGGCCGCCAGGCCGATGTCAATGACCGACGCTTCGGGCGCAGCTGTGACGGTGTTCCGCAGTTTCTTCCGGAAGATCGTCGGCAGCGATACTACTGATTCGTGGACTTACTATTTCCCGCGCAAGCTGTCGTCGTGGGAATGGCGACGCAGCGGCAATCATAAAGTTGTGATCACGCCGCCGAACGCAAGAGCAAGTCGCCTTGAGTACTCAGGTAACCTCACTACGATTTCCGGCGCGGCGCAGGATTGCTGGATCGGCGATCAGCTGATATTGAGCTACACGCATTCGGCGGTGGAGACGCCAGTGCACAGTTCGCCGCCCAACGGATCGACAAATCAGAATCTATCGGTGACGCTGGACTGGTCGACGATCGCGAATGCGACGGGCTATCAATATCAGGTGGACGATAACTCCGACTTCTCGAGCATTTTCTATACCGGCAACGTCACGCCGTCGACGGGCGACGTGGCCGGGCTCTCCGGATCGAAGACTTACTTCTGGCGTGTGAGATCGGTCAACGCCACCGATACCAGCGCGTGGACGACGGCCTGGACATTTGCAACTGTGGCGGCGAGCGGCTTCGATTTGGCGTATGTCGTCAACACTGACACGGTCTACGCGAATCTGACCTATGACCGCGACTTCATCGACTACTACAATTTGAAGCGGCATTACATTGTGCATGTGATTCGCGACGATAGTGCGGCGCTGATCACTGACGTCGATGCCTACGACGGCTATTTTATTTCGGAGACGTTGTCCGGATCGACGCTGACCAATCTCAAGAGCACAACCAAGGGCGTGTTTATGGCGGACCGGGCGATGAATGACGACTTCGATGTGGCCACTTCGACGATTGGGCCGTTTCTGCTCGGTGAACCAAGTACGGCGCTATGGACTCTCGGTAAAGTGACGACGAGTCATTGGATCACCTCACAAATGAGTCCGCAAATTTACTTCGACTTTAGCAGCAACAATGCCAGCTATCCGTTTATGGGATTGCCTTCAAGCGCACAAGTATTGTTCAACTCGACGCTCCGGAACTGGGACGGCATCGCCGGTGACCCGAATGATACTTCTTACTGCTATGTGATCGAAACCGGCGGCGCCTTGGCGACGTCGGGAACGGCCGCAGGCAGGCGCGCGATTGGGCTGTGCTTCTACCCATTCTTTACTTCATCCGTGTCCGCGCTCATTCAGGGCGGCTATTGCCATCCCGTCGAGTTGCTCGGCAACATGTCGGCGTGGGTGTTTTCCGATGAAGGCAATACGGCTGACGGCGGTTACAACTGTTACTCACATGAGCAGCACGAGGTTAATCAGGGCTGGGCCGAGTTCGGCTCCAACTGGCAGGCGACATTTTCCGCGGGACGCTTAGGTTGGGATTATCGTATCGGGTTGATGTTCTTACGCCTCTGGTCGATGCAAGCGAAGATTTTGCCGGGATGGGCACCCGACAGCCTTGTCCTCACGATTCCGGTTGCAGCGACGGGGTTCGGTTTCGAAGGTCCGCCAACGGGCGACCTTTTCTCCGGGTTTGATTTATGGATCAAGGGGTACGAAATAACGGCTGCCGCACAATGGCACATGCCGACGGCGTATTCGGGAATTTCTGGACTTCCGAATTCCGGCGGACGCGATTCGACGTGGGCGAACAGGCAGTATGCGATCAACCATGTTGTGGGCGCGGTCCCGTGGGCGGCGATTGATCTCTTGGCAGGAACCGATCACGCTGAGGCGGCTTTCGATTCCGTGCATGTGACGGCCGCGAATTTGCCGAATGACGGGTCAGCGGTTATCAGACTTGTCCTTCCGGGTTCGCTTCTTAGAAAGCCGAACTTCAACTGGGCTGTGTTCAAGTCTTTTGACAATACCGGTGGGCAGGATTCGGCCGACATTGAAATCATTCCAGCCAGCTACAATTCACCGCGCGGTATCTACGCGCAGAAGGCGGAGTTGTATCTCTCGCCGACGCAGACCGTTCCCCTCTTAATCAGAAAAAAGAAAATCATCGACGAATAGGAGTTTCCATGTTCAGGAGATTCATGCTCCGGCTGCTCATATTGAGCCTGCCGGTTTTACCGCTTGTGGCCGCCAATATCGGCGAGAAGCGCGCCGTTGACGAAATCGGCGACTACCTCAATGAACCGCTCAACTCAAATGGAGCGACAGTCAAGCCGGACTCCGCGGCCGTGCGGATGCTTAAACTTGGCACGGGCCAGGTGTACTTCGCGTTCAGCACGACGTTCCCCTTCAACGACATCGGGATTGCGTTGGTCGTTAATCGCGAAGACTCGGCCTATTATTGGTCCGATCAAATTCAGGATATCGACGGTGCCGGAGGTCTTGGAACCTACACAGCAACGGTCATACTTTACAGCGCGACAGACGCAATGGACACGAAGTTTCAATTCGACGTTAAGACCAACTCCGTCGAAGCCGTCGACGCGCGGATCATGGCCAACCTCGACGCGCTCGTGTCTTCGCGGCTGGCTCCGGCAGTAGCCGGGAGAACGCTGGCGGTCAACGTTATCGGCTGTGCCGGTGTCGACTTTGATGCGACCAGCGGACTGATCGGCGCGGGTGATTTGGAGACCAATGCATTTACGGCGACGAAATTTGCCGACGGGTTTCTGACGGGCGCAAAGATCGGCGCCGGAGCGATCGGAGCGACGCAAGCGCCGAACCTTGATGCTGCCGTCAGTTCAAGACTGGCCCCCGGTGGTACGCTGGCAGCCGTGACAAGTGTCACGCAGCTCGGCGGTACCACGGCCGGTATTGCCGGACTGAACGGCATGTTTGACGGCAACGAAAACTACGTCAATGCAGAACTGCATATACTCGGAAATCTTAGCGGCTACGTGCGACTTGGACCGAACGGCTTAGACGGTGACAGTTCGTTCACCGGAATGCAAACAAAGATTCAGGGAATAAAGGATGATATAGCGGTCGGTCTTGATGTCCCGGTTTCCTCGCGGCTGGCGCCAACGGTGCCGGCGCGGACGCTGGGGGTGACCGCCGGCGGCCACGCCTCAATTGACTTGAACACAACCACCGGAACTCTCGATGCTGCTGAATTTGGAACCGATTTCATAACCAACACGAAGATACAGGCCGGAGCGATAACGTCCTCTGAGGCTCCCAATCTGGATGTTGCGGTCTCGACTCGACTGGCTCCGTCCGGGACGCTGGCGAATGTGACGGTGGTCGGTAATGTGCAAAACCTCGGCGGGTCGGGGCTTGGAATCGCCGGACTTAATGAAGTCTTTGATAACGATGCAGTTGTTCAGGCCGCGGAAATAACCGTCACGCTGGCTGCGAATGGAACCGCCAACGATACGAGGATCACCGGAATAATCAACTCACTTGCCACCGCGGTCTCGGCATCGGACTCGCTGGAAAGCTGGATTCAGGTTTTGCTTTACGCTGGCGGATCATGTGACGGTTGTTCGACGCGCTATATCCCGGATGACGGCACCGGTTACAAAGATGCCTACGAGGTCTATCAGGGCGGCGCGAAGAAATTCACGATGTCCTTCTATCATGCCAATAACCCGGCAGTATTGGACGCCCGCAAGGCCCGCAAAGAGTAATTCCTAATGGTATTGAATATTACACCCTCGCCGACTCCCGGCGGGTTTTTCGATTTTAATCCGGTATTTCCGGGCGGTACAGCCGGTGCTCCGACTGATCAGCGCGGCGTGCGTCCCTTTCCGGAAACGCGCATCCGGCCGCAGGCAATTGATATTCTTGATTTTCTGCCCAGCTGCCAAAAGTCGGCGGGAATGATCGAGCTGGTCGCTCCGCTGAATTTGCAGATCAATGAGCAATACGATCTCGCGCGCTCGCTGCAGAATCTCGGCGACTACGATCTCTGTGATCAAAGATTCTTGTCGCACCTGGCGGGCAACTATGGATTCGAACTGATCGATCTGCCGTATGCCACCGAGCGCGAACGCCGGCGATTGGTCCGCGACGCCTTTTGGATCATGAAGCGACGCGGCACGCTCTGGCCGGTGCAGCGGATCATCGAAGACCTCGGGTTTACCGCGACGTTCTCGGAGGACTATCAGATCTCCGGACGCTGGAACAAACACAAATTCTGGTCGCGGATGGGGATCACCTCCGAAGAGCATAGCTTCAACTGGGACGACTCCTCGATGCAGGGCTTTGCCAATGAATCGCTGGGCAACTTCAAAGCGATTGCGCAGCGGTTGCGCGGCTCGGCGTTGACCGGAACGTTGGCTCCGACGATGTCGGCCACGTTCCCGCAGACAACCAGCGACTACAATTTGCAAGTGGATTATCGGCTGCTGTCGACCGGCGATTGCTGGTTCGGCGTCGTGGCGCGCTATGAGAGCGCAACTAAGGCGCTGCTCGTGACTTTAGACAAGAGCGGGGCGAGTGAGAACCTGACGGTGTACGCTCACATCGGCACATGGGCGCCGCTGCACGTTGTCGATATTTCCGGCACGACCTGGCGGACGGGCGATCATACGATCTCGATCTGGGATACCGGCGACAAGATCACTGTCATTCTCGACGATGTCACTCTAATCTATCAGCAAAACTATGCGGCACTGGTGGCCTCGGTGAAAAAGGGATTGTTCTGCGCGTTCGGTACAGAGGTTGAGTTCGACAATTACGTTCTGCGCGTCCTCGACCGGCGCAAGCAGCCGAAGTTCTTCGCTTCAGGGCAGGCCGACAAGACTCTGACAATCACGCTCTCCGGGACGGTCCAATTCGAGGACGCCAAGAGAGAATATCTTGAGACGATCATTCCGAAATATGTTCCCATCGACGTTACCGTCGTTTGGGTGTGAGGTGAATAATGGGTGACGCTGATATTACCAGAGACCAATTCGACGCCGCAAAACGCAAGACAAGACTAATAGCTCAGCGCAATACGTACATCGTTGACGCGGATTTTAACGATGTGGGCCAAGTATCGGACTACCAGAGAGCAGAGCTGGCTTACCTGCTTGCGCAAGGGAAGAAGCTGCGTTTCGGAACCGGATGGAATATCACCGGTGGAAGCAATCAGGTTACCGTTTCGTCAGGTAAGGCATTGCTCGATATTGGCGGGATCTCGTACGTGCTTGATTCGGCCGCGGCCCAAAACGTCTCCGGATGGACAACTCCATCCGGGAATACTCGCAATGACGTGCTCTATCTCGACATCAGCTTTTCTATTTTCGACCAAGCGGACGACACGGAGATTATCAACCCCGCTGTTGGTGTAGAGGCCTGTGTTTACGAAAAGCTGGTCTATACACTGGTCAAGCTTGAAGGAACTCTTGGTGGCGGCGTGCCGTCGATTCCCACCGCCCCGGCGGGTCACTATTACGTCGGGATAGCAACAATTGCCCGCGCCAGTGGCGTCGCCACAATTGCAAACATCGACATTTCGAGCCAGCTCACACCTTGGTTTCCGACTAATGCCATTGTCTTTTTCGCGCAAGGAACGGAAGCGGCGTACGGGAAAGTGTCGGCAGAAGCCGCAGCATGGAGCGACTCGGGCGCCGGGATGTTTGACACAGCGTGGGCCGTTCCCGAGGGCGTCGCAACCTGGTATACTAAGCGAAGAATTCAGATCTATAAGGACAAGCGATTCAATAAGGTGCGGCTGCGCTGTATGGCGCGAAACGAAAATGCGTCTCATACCACGAACTTCGGCATCACTGTCGGGTCTTTTGCCCGGCAGACCTTGACCATCACGACACAGACCTGGACGTTCAAAGAAATCATCGTCGACGTTTCGACTGCAGTGGAGGGTGCGGACATCGCCGCTATTATCGAGCTGCAATCGGAAAACTCTACCAACACGCCGATGATCACAAAAGTCGAAGTGGCCGGAATACTCGAATAACGAATGAGTCTTGCAGCATTCGCACTCAAGAAGTGCACGGGTTCAGCCGCCGGCACCGAGACTACGATTTCCGGAAAGGCTCTGGCGTTTCAATCGGCGGATGTGACGACCAATGTCGCGGCGGATAATCCGATTCCGATTCCGCGCGACTCCGGATCGAGCCCCGCTTACTCCTACGAGTTGGTAATGCGCTGGGAATGCACCGCCGCTCCCGACGGCTACTGCCAGAACTTCAAGTATGTGGGACCGGCCAACCAGCCGGACTTCGAGTCAAGCCCGGCCAATAAGGTGACGGTTTACGCCGGAACCTCCGGCACCGGGGCAACTCCTGTCAATACACAATCGACCAAAGCGACAACGGCGCAGCACAGCAACTATTACTCCGAAGCCACCGGCCTGGCAATCGGCGTCGTGCCGGGCGACAGCAAGATCGATGCGGTCGGCGAGAAGACGAATTATCTCTATCTGCAGCTGCGGGTCGAATATCTGGCCCAAGGCATAACTCTTCCAACGCAGGTTCATTTCCTCTATTTCGATGAAGTCTGATAAGTACGAATGGGAACTCGTCTTCGCGGAAAAAGTTCTGCGCCGGAACGAGTGGGTAGCGCAATCGCGCATTGAGCGAATTGATCCGCAGAACCCGGACGATCGCTACGGGGCGGTCATTGCCGTGCGCTTGGTTGCCATCGCAACAGGCGAGGCCCTCTATGAAATCGGCATTCCGGACGACGCGCGGCCGGTGTGCGGTCACGGGCGGAGAATGGATCTAAGCAACAGCGCAATCAACGGCGAAGGCTACAAGATCGGCTGGCGCGCGGCCAATCTCAAGTACATCGTTCCGTTTTCGGAAGACGGTATCCGGGGTAGAGCATACTTCGAGGCGGTCAGGGATTAAGTGGCGACAGAGACTCTCTACGTTAGTGGCGCCGGTGATCTTGCCCAGGGCAGCATCGACGAAATCACTTTCACGGAAAACTACGAGTACGTCCAGTCGGAGGACGGCGCTGTAGTCTACACGATCGGCATCAGCTATGTCTATGATGCTCACGCTCTCAATAACCGCGCGGCGAACTACGGCACGATCAATTCGGTCATGGTGCATATCATCTGCGCAAAGGTCGGGACATCGACCAATAATCAGGTGGCTCCGATTCTCCGCTTGGGCGGTACGAATGAGATAGGCACGAACTTCGCGATCACGACCTCGATGGCGGAATACTCGCAGGTCGTGGCCAGGCCCGGCGGCGGGAGTTGGACGGCCTCGGATATCGACAGCCTGCAGGCCGGCTATCGCTTGCGCGCGCGCGGCCTCGGTGGTGAACAACCGCAAGTCGATTACATGTGGGTTGTTGTCGATTACGAGCCGGGTAATCATCCGGCACCGACGAACCTCGAATGCGAGCGGGCGACAAACCCAACGGACGCTTCAGAGGATCCGGTTTTCTCGGCGATCTTCAACGCAAGTGGTGGATCGGGAACCGCAACGCACGCTTATATTCAAGTTTCCACCGTTTCCGATTTTGCGTCGACGGTTTGGGACTCCGGCTGGATTGACATTGCCGATATCGCGCATGGCGTTCGCTGTGCGCTGATCGATTACAACGGCAGCGGGCTCTCCTCCGACCCGCCGGATGCTTCGGACTGGTATTATTGGCGGATCAAGTTTAAGGACGCCAGCGCCACGGAGTCGAGTTACAGTTCGGCGGCGCAGTTCAAAGTTACGCAACGGGCGTGGTGGAATCGCAGCTATGCTTTCCGGCAAAAGATACTCCTGAACTCAAGCCACGGCGATCTTCCCGACGACACGACATTGAGATTCAATTTCAAAACGGGTAACCGAGTCAAGATCGCGACTAACGCGGCTTTTAATGAGGGTATTCAGGAAGCCGGCTATATGATTGCCGAGTTCGGCGAGCGGGCACATATCGTTTATCTCTCAGAAACCGGCACAGACGCCCAGCTTGGAATCTACATTCAAAGCTATGATAAGAATACCAAGACGTGGGGCACGCCGTACCGCATTGACGATGCGAAGACAGGATACGACACTCATAATTATCCGACGCTCTGTATCGACAATAACGGCTATCTCCATGTCTTCTATGGCTGTCATGGGTCACCATGTTATTACCGGCGCTCGACATTGCCGAATCAATCGGGAGCGTTTGCCGGCGACGGCGGCGGAGGCGCGGTCTGGACTTCGGCGCAAACTATCGGCTCGAAATTGACCTATCCACAGGCATTTGTGGTGCCGTCCACGAATCGCATTGTCCTGATCATGCGCAGTTCGCACTGGAATGGCTCATCTTGGAGGGATACGAAAGTGTCGATGTTTTACTCCACCGACGGTGGGGCAAGTTGGAGTTCAGAGCGAGCAATCGTTTTCTATACGGAAGCTCTCAACTACCGCGTGTATTGCTACGGAGTCAGGTTCGACCCGAAGATCGAGCGTGTCCACCTGGGATTTTCCTTTGTCGTAAGCAGTCCGCTCAATATGACTAAGGGCGTTTGGTACGCTTACGCCGATTTCGATTCCGGCAACGCTGATGGATTTGCGGCGTGGAAGACCATCAACGGCACGGCCTGTGGCACGACCGAGTCCGCACCGATTTCGATGGCGACAGCCGGATCCGTCCGGCTTAACGACACGGGCGACATCAATATCTTCTTCTGCCGTAACGTCGCCCTGACAAATACCGGTGAGCCGCTTGTATTCTGGGCAACGGCGCCGTGGTATCTCGACGCGTGGGGGCAGGACTCAGCCTTCGGTATGTCGCACTGGAATGGTTCGGCGTGGGTCCATTCCAACATTACCGAAGATTACGACATCATGATGCGCACCGATCGCGCCGGGTTGCCGACGCTGACCGATAGTGACGGGGTGATTCACACCTTTACGGCCGTCGACAGCGTTGTGGACAAACACCACCGGCCGTCCGCGAATGGATTTCATACTAATGTCTTAGTAATTGGGGCCGCTTCACTTTACGAAACCGTCGATGACGGCATCTCATTTTACGATGCGGATGACAGCTATGTCGGCGCGACCAGCACCGGTGAGGCTTCCGTCACATCGAGCGATACGTTGCCCTCTGGAGTCGCGATTCTTTCGGTTGGCGTCGAGCTGGTCATCCGGGATCTGACAGGCGGGGCGTCATTCACGCCATTCGTTAGAATCTCCGGAACCGATTACGCGGCGACTGCCATTACGGGAATTTCTACCGGAGCCGGTTACGTGGTCAAACGCGCATGGTGGAATTTGAATCCCGCAACTTCGGCTTCATGGCTGAAGGCGGCTGCCGAGGGTGTTGAGTTCGGCGTTAAGCAAACTGTGGCCGCTAAGACCTGGCGCTGCACCCGAATCAATCGCTTGGTCAAGGTCCGCCATGCCACCAACGAAGACAACTACGCCTCCGAAGTCGCCGAACTGACATCGAACGATTTGGGCGGGACATGGTCGCTGAAGCGGCTCACCGACAATTCCGCGCTCGGCGTTCCGATCCTGAGCATCAAGCACAACTACACTAACCGGCAAATCGAGCTGGTGTGGGTTTCGGGAAGCGACCTGTTCTATCTTGATGCCAAGGGTTACGGCCGCATGCGCCCTGACGCTCATGATCTGCGTTTGATTTGGCAGGGCAATGGCAGCTTTACAGAGCTGCATCGGATCATTGATTACGCCAATCTCGACAACACTTTGGTCGAGTTCAAAATTCCCGAGGCGATTGGATCGGCGAAGGTTGCCGGGTCCAAGGACCTGTTTGCTTACTCGGGCAACCCAGAAGTCGCCGACGATCCGCTTTCCGACCCGGCAGAAGTCTACCCTCTGATGTTCGAGAACTTCGAGTCACTCGCGGATGGAACCGACATCGACGGTCAATTGGGCTGGACCGTGAACTCAGGGACCGGGATCATCTACGCGTCGCCGCCGAATCACAATAACAAAGTTTACGCCGGGGCGAATTCGTTGAAGGCAACCGGGACTTTTGAGGCCGAGAAGACTTTCTCTCCGACTCTGGCGGACGTTGCGATCGACGCGGCGATTTGGATCGAAGTCGGCGCCCGCTCATACCTACAGGCAGTGGATGCGTCGGCGGCTGTATTCTCGGTGGGGATCAACAACAGTACGGATTATGCTTGCTATGAAGACGGCAGTGGCTGGCATGATCATGCAACCGTACGAGCCGCAGGGCAAAACATGTGCGCCGTGAGGTTGGTCGTCAACGCCGCCGGATGCAGTGCCTGGGTTAATGGTCAACAGATCTGCAGCAACGTCACGGCGATTACATCGATCACTAAGATCAAACTCGGATCCGCCAGCGAATCCTACTTCGACAGGATCAAAATCTCGCGTTGGTATGCAACCAACCCCGTCCTCGAGCTGCAGGCCGAAGAGGTGGCGGGCTTCACTCTCGACATGGCGCTGCTCGGCGCCGGCATCGAGCAGTTCACGATCGATGCGAAGTTGGACAAGTTCTTTACACGATCATCGGTCGTGGCTCCGGTGGAAGCCAAGCTGGGAATACAAGCACAGGCGCAGATTCCCGCGGAGTCGAAAGCGATGATGCAAAGCAGTTCTCGATTGTCGTGCGAATTTTCCTCGAGCTTTTCGGCTACGCTCAAAGCACATGTCGAGAGTCTCTTGAGATATGCGGCACGGCAGCAGTTGCCAGTGGAATCGACGGTGGCCACTGCCAGCAGTTCCGTATTGCCCGCTGAGTTCTTATCGACGCTGGCCGTTCAGCAGAAGATCTTCGCAGATTGGGCGCTATCACTCAGAATTACAAGTCCGCTCCCGGTCGAGTCGCTGGCCGCCCTCGAGATAAGATCACTGCTGCCGGCTGAGTACAAAGGAACGACCGCGATTGCGATGGCGCTGCCGGTCGAATACTTGCAGGCGCTGGCGGCCGTCTCAGCACAACCGGCGGAATATCTGCAGGTGCTACTTTCGAGTGGAGCCCCGGCCGTGGAGTTTTCCGGTCGCACGATCGCGGCATTCCAACTGCCGGTCGAAAGCAAATCGTCAGTCGCGGTTCTCCTGGTTACGCCGGTCGAGTGGATGGCCGGGCTTCTGGCTGCGATCAAGTCGCCGGTCGAGTTTAACCAGATGGTCAGTTCGGGCGCGATCATACCAGTCGAGTCGCTGCGCAACGTCGCGCAATCGGTGAGCGTCCCGGTCGAGTGGACCGGAACGGTTGAAGTATCGACGAGCGCGAAGTTGCCGGTTGAGTTCACAGGATCTCTACAGGTGTCCGCGCCGCTGCCGGTTGAAGCAAACGGGCAAGTGTCGGGCAGCTCGCGCATGCCGCTCGAATTCAGCGGCACACTTGCGATTAAGTCGGCAATCGCTCTTGAGTGGCTCTCTCGGACCGCAGCTATCTCGCGCCTCGAGGTCGAATCGCTTCAAGTGATCAGTTCCGCCGGCAGCGCCTTTATCGAAATTTTGACGCAGCAATTTTCCGGCGCACTTTTACCGACAGAGTTCGCGGCGACATTGAAGGCGGCTGGGCAGCTCGCGGTTGAATGGCTGGGCGGACAGAGCTTTTCCGTATCCGCACAGATCCCGGTGGAATGGCGCGCAGGCATCGACGCCCGCGGCCGGATGGAAGTTGAGTCGCTTTCGGTCCGCACGATCGGAGCGCTGCTGCCGGCGGAATTTAATCGTGAGGTCGAATCGACGCAGCGCTTGCCGCTCGAATTCGCTTCGGCATTGGCCGGAGTAATCGGCAACATGTCGGTCGAGTTCGGTCGCAGATTCTCAGAGCAGTATTCCTTCCCGATAGATTTCGGACGTCTCAGCAGCGCTACACTTACGGCAGCGATAGAATACAGCACCGGCGTTCTCGCTCGCGCTGATCTCCCCGTCGAATTCGCCGGATCCGTCGGGTTCTCGACGAGCCAGGCGATGCCGGTTGAATGGCGTGCGGCGATAGCCACCAGCTTGACGATGCCGGTAGAGTCGCGAGCGACGATTGAAGTTGTCGGTGGCCGCCTGATGATTGAATCCGGCCGGGCATTTGCAGCGTCGAACAGCTTTGCTGTCGAGTACGGGCAGCAGCTTGTGACTGCGCAACGATTGATCGCCGACTGGCTTGGAGCGATCGGCGCTTCCGGACGGATGTCGATTGACTATGTCAGCCCGGTTGCCGGCACGCTGACAACGGTAATTGAATTCAACCGCAAAGTATCCGTCGAGTCGCGGCTCAATGTAGAGCACCTGCGCGCAATTCTCTCGAGTGCGAAAATTCCCGTTGAATATATCGGCGTCTTTCTCGCGGTGCTGGCTATCGCCAACGCGAGCGTGCGGTCGACGGAACTTGGCGGCGCACTGGTACGGACGCCGGAGTTGACTGGTGCCGTGGCCCGCGTCATCGAATTATTTGCAACACAGATTCGGAGGCAGTAATCATGCCCATCACCGTAAGCGGCTCCGTCCGCGAAGGAAATTCATTCGATCTTTATTTCAATCAGGAACTGAAAACCTCCGACGGCTCGGTCGTGGTGCTCTCGATGGTTCAGTCGGCGACATTAACGATCACCGTTCTGGGCTATCCCACCACGATTGTCAACAACCGTGAGGATCTCGACGTGGCGGATAAGTTCAATGAGGCCGGCGAGTTTCTGCTTGAGCTCGACCCTGCAGATGCCGTCATCATCTCAACCAAAGGACTCTGCGAAGAAACCCACGTCGCGACCTTGACCGTCGTTCTGGCCGGCGCGGAGCCTAAAACCTTTATCGATGAATTGCACTTCAAGATAACCAATCTCGACACAGTTTAATTTCGAACAATCCCAACACATCCAATAGCGAGGTAAACAATGAGCGTTCTCAAGCGCGACGTGCGTTTCTATGGGGCTGCCACTAACCCCGATGACGACACGACAGAAGACATCGGCGGCGCAATCGATACCGCCATAAAAGTAACCTGGGGCGAGCTGAGCGCGGCCGTCGAGCTGAAAGCAGTCTCGTCAAACGCCGGCGACACGACGCAAACCGTGACGATCACCGGCCGGACCGCTTCCGGTGCAAAGGTCACCGAAGTGATCACACTCAACGGTACGACTCCGGCACAAGCGGGCACGCCGAAAACTTTTGCGCGGACGATGAAGGCGATCAAGTCCGCGACTTGCGCTGGCGATGTCGCGCTGATGTCGAATACCGCGACCAGGTCAAACACGGCGACCGGCGGCGGCGTGGATGCCGACGGCAATCCCTACATCGATCTGGACGCCGGGGCCTCCGCAACGGATGATATTTACAAGGGCGAGGTCGTACGGGTTACTTCCGGAACCGGCGCCGGCGAACTGAACGAAGGCGTCCGGTATGACGGCGCTGCCAAGCGTCTCTACGTGCGCAACGATTGGGGCACGGCTCCAGCGAGCGGCTCAGGTTTTGAACTCGCCAAGGGGATGTTCTTTGAGAAAGCACCGAGCGAGATTATGGAGTGCCGCCGCATTCATTTTGACGAAGCGGCCAACGCCCTCGGTGGCGCCGACAAGGACTCCTACGACAAGGTCTTCATCAAGAACACGCACGCGACGCTGGCGCTATCAAATGCGGTGGTGAGTGAAGTCGTGTCCGGTATCTCGACCAAGGAGACATTCGCCCTCGATGCCGCGGTCAACGGAACCACCACGAACGGCGCGGGCAATAACCGCAACGTCGCGCCGGCGGGAACGTTCGACTCAGCCGACAAAGCCGTGCCGGGCGGCAACCTTGAACCGGGAGACGCCATCGGCGTCTGGTGCAAGCTGACACTGGCCGACGGCGACGCGGCGCAGAACAGCTTCTACGAGCTGCAGTGCGCCGGAACGACGACGTAACCATGGCCGAATTCAAAACAGCATTTGCGAATACGTCGGAGTCCGAGGGCGGCTATGTGCATGATCCCTCGGACGCAGGCGGCGAGACTTACCGCGGTGTGTCGAGGCGATACAATCCGGCCTGGAGTGGCTGGGAGATAATCGACGCGGCGAAAGCTTCGCAGCAATTCCCGAAAAACCTCGACGACGATCACGTGCTGCAGCTGTCGGTCGAGACGTTCTATCGCGCGATCTGGATTCGATTGAAGGGGGATGAGATTGCAAGTCAGGTGATTGCCGACGAACTGTTCGATGCCGCGGTCAATCCCGGAGAACGCCTCGCAGTTGCTTTCCTGCAGAACGCGCTCAACTCACTCAATAAGAATCAAAAGCTCTGGCACGACCAACCGGTCGACGGTCAGATCGGACCGAGGACACTCTCGGCACTCGATGCTGCCAGCGGCGATAGCGCCCTGGTGGCCAAGGTGCAGAAGATTTTGCGGGCGAATTACTTCATCGGCCGCATGATGAAAGATCCCAGAAAAGAGAAATATGCTCGCGGCTGGTTGGACCGGCTGGAACTTTAACAGGAGGACAGATGAAATTCTTGAGACTCATTATCGTCATCGCCATTCTGGCGCTGCCAATGGTCGCGCTGGCGCAAAACGATTCAATGGTCGTCGACACCACGATCGTCACGCCATCGCCGATTGATTTCAACAAGGTGCTGGATATCAATTCGCTGGCGAAGTATTTCGGAGCGGCGCCTGGTCTGTTTGCAATTTTCGTCGGCATGATCTTCGTGCTTACGGAGTTAGTAAAGCAGAAAGTCAAACTTCGCGGCGAACTCTTCTTTGTCGACAATCGCTCAATCGTTTTGCCATTCATTATCGGAATATTTCTCGCATTCATTTCGCCGACCGGATTCGGCTTCTTGTACACAATCCGGTTCGGGTTCCAAGGCGCGGTCGCAGCCACAATCATTTACATGTTGGGATCGTTCGTCTTTGGCGGCGGCTCGCGGCGCAGCGCTTAATCACTCTCCGCACTTTCACTCAATCACCAAAATCATAAACAATCTCACAGGAGACAATCATGGCAGCAATTGACGCCGCCTTACTCAAGGCGCAGATATGGAATTACATCGACGGCGAGAAAATCAAGCAGATACTCGGCCATGCCGGCGACGCGTCATGGAGTCCGTTCAAGCTCGATACCGCGGGAAATCCAATCGGTTTCCAGAATGCCGTCGTGGAGAACGCCGGTATGTTCATGGAGATGATCCAAGCCGGTGCGCGCGCGGTCGAGAAATTCTGCTACGATGCCAAGGGCGTCGCGCTCGGCAGCGAAAAGAAAAAGGCCTTGGTCGATTGGCTCAATTCGGTGGTCGACATCCCCTGGGTGCCGGAAAGCCTCGAGGACAACATCATCGAATTCGTCGTGGACAAGCTGATCGCCTGGTTCAACACCGTCTTCGGCAAGAACTGGATCGAGAAGATCCCCGCGCCGACGATCTTCAAGACAGCGTAAAGAACTTCCGCGCAAAGCGGACGTGCTTCTTCTTTAGGGTGGCCCCGGTCAGAAATGGCCGGGGTTTTTTGTTGCGCTCTTTGGCCGAATGCCTATATTATGCTTGCATTTTTGGAGGGTTATGAAAAATCAAGAAGTTATCAAAAAGGTGGAAGACGAATTTTCTGCCGACATTTATCTGCACAATGGGCCGATAGACCATCCGTTCGATGATGTTCTAAGAGCGAAGTGTGCCTGCAATCGCGCGCATGATAATGCCATTTTGGTTCTTGTAACGTATGGCGGAAGTGCGTCCAGCGCTTACAGGATGGCACGTGCATTCCAGAAGTGCTATAAAAAGGTAATTGTCGTTGTACCGACACAGTGTAAAAGCGCCGGTACTCTTATTGCGATTGGCGCCCACGAGATATACATGTCGCCATTTGCTGAATTGGGGCCGCTTGACGTCCAACTTGGAAAACGAGACGAGATTTTCGAGCAGGAAAGCGGCTTAGCAGTGAGTGGCGCATTAGACGCGCTCCAAGAAAAGTCGTTTCAGCTGCTTGAACACGTCCTTCTCACACTGCGGGCAAGAAGTGGGTTTCAAATTTCAACGCCGAGTGCTCTGGAGACTGCGGAGAAACTGGCGATTGGACTTTATGCTCCAATTTACGGACAACTCGATCCTGTGAGAATAGGTGAGATTGCCCGCTCATTGCTTATTGCCAGCGACTATGGGGAGCGCCTAAATCAATATGCGACCAATCTGAAGGATGGAGCGTTAGTGCGATTAGTCCACGGCTACCCGTCGCACGATTTCGTGATTGACTTTGAAGAGGCGCGGACTTTGTTTAATCGAATTAGTTTGTTGACACCAAGCCTCGAACAGTTGATGGTGATGCTTGGACAGTCGGTGCAACATGTTGCTATGGACGAACGTACAATTCAAGTACGGTGCTTGAGTCAAGAATTCTCAGCAGTTGCCGAAGAAGTTGATGGAAAACAAGAGGGAGAAGCAAATGTCAGCCAGAGCCAATCAGGACCAGATAAGAGAGCTGGAGAGGGAGAAGGCACGAAAGCTATCGAACCTACTCCGACACAAGAGGTCGAGTTCGCCGCTCCCACAAACGGGAAATAATCGCGATGGAGTCAATCGGCCCGAGGCGATGAACAGAGTACCTCAAAGCGGGCGCCAATAGATTATTTTTGTGAACAGAGCCTCTGAATTTGTGGACTTAAACCCCGCCTGGAATCAGGCGGGGTTTTTTTGTGCTGGATAATTGGGCACCCATTTATTACCTTCCGCGCCAGTTGTAGGCAATCAATGAGGCGTTAGTTACAGTATCGCGATTACAGAAGTCATAAGATATTGTCGCGTAAGCGTTCCGAGCGCCTCAAAATCCGGCGGGCCATAAACCCGTGGGGGTTCGATTCCCCCCTCCGGCATTAACTATTCCGAGCCGTTCCCGGATACCGTAATTGAATCTTTGCGACCGAGCTTTGATTGGGGGACCAGCTTTGGTTTTGTTCGCAGGCATCTGGATTCGGCATTTGGTATCGGCGTCGCCATGCCGTTTAATGGAATACAAAGCATAAATGGGGCTTCGAGCTTATATGGCGGCGGGTTATTGGGCGGCAATTTTTGTACAAGATAGTCACCTTGGGTAAGTCAGCAATGAGCAATTGCATTAAATGAGCAAGTCGCTGGAGATAACAATGAGTCGCAGCATGGAAGCGACCGCGGATCTTCACGATGCCTGCGAAAAATGCCTGAAAGAGAACGGGGTGCCGGAAAACGACATCTTTGCGATTCTGCTCGGCATCGAAGAAATTTACACAAATTTCGTAAAATACAATCCGAACGGGGGAGATCGAATCGATGTTCGGCTTGAGTGCCGAAGCGACCGAGTTGTTGCCAGCTTGACGGACTATGAGGCGAATCGCTTTGATCCGCGCGAAGCACCGCCGGCCAGATTGGAAATGCCTCTGCATGAACGCAAACCGGGCGGGCTGGGAATTCACATCGTCAAGCAGATGATGAACGAAGTCGATTATTCATACAAAGATCGCGTCAGTAAGGTGACTTTGACGCGGCTGATCGGAAAAGGGTAGTGAGATTACTGCGTAAGGGACTGTTGAAAAAGGTGGTATCAAGTAAACTGCAGGCGATAGCTTAAGCAAGCCTTGCTAGACGCCTTCGGCAGCCGCATGCGCGGGAATGACTTAACAAGACGACGACACATGTTTGGAAAGTTATGATAATGGTCGATTCGACTTTTTCAACAGCCCCGTAAGAGGGGAAATCGGCAAAGGGCTCAGCATAATCATCGAACCTACCGTGCGCTTTAGCAACTGTATAACTTCGTGAAAATGAATGCGGTCTTCGACAGGCGGAATCATTGGAGTATCTTCGTCGCGCCGGAGGAGCAGTAAGTCAAAGAGCGTTCTGCGGCATCTTGGATATGTTACTTGTGCCAAAATTCACGTTTTTGGCGTTTCGGGAGAGAAATATGGCGACAAGGGGAACGGTCAATTTGGCCGAGAATGTTGCCGATAGTGACGGTATGAAGCAGTTTTTATCGGGGAGTAAAACAGTCCAAAAACCCCATTTTCTCGGAGAATTAGCTTGACAAAAACGTTGCTAAATATCAACATGTGTATGTTTTTATGGCAGATATTGTGAGAAAATTCACAATATCTTACAACGTCAAAACCTCGGTAGATGAATGCCAGAATTGAAGATAGAACAGGACGTGCTATGCTTCCATTGCGGCGATATTTGTCGCAAGGACGGAGTCGTTGAAGGGGAATTGGCGTTTTGTTGCCGGGGCTGCCTGACGGTGTATCATCTGCTCAAAGACAACAACTTAGACAGTTTCTACGATCTGAACGGGGCGACGGGTATCTCGCTCAAAGGCAAAGAGGGCGCCGAGAAGTTCGAGTATCTTGATGACGACTCGGTGCGGCAGAAACTGCTCGATTTCAGCGACGGCACGATCGCGCGCGCGACATTTTACATCCCGCAAATGTATTGCTCGGCGTGTATTTGGCTGCTTGAGAATCTTCATAAACTGAATCCGGCTATTGTTGAAGCAAGGGTCAATTTCCCGAAGCGTAGTCTTGCGGTGACTTATCGCGAGGGCGAATCGAGTTTGCGGTCGCTGGTGGAACTGCTGGCAAAGTTGGGCTACACTCCGAAGATTACGCTTCAGAATATCGAGAAGCGCTCGTTCGTGCGCGACAACCGGCGGTTAATCTTGCAGACGGGAATCGCAGGGTTTGCCTTCGCGAATATCATGCTGTTCAGCTTTCCGGATTATCTTGCCGGCGGGCTGGGAGTTGAATCGTCATATCAGCGCTATTTCAGCGTTTTGAGTGTAATTCTGGCGCTGCCGGTGTTTTTCTACAGTGCGGTGGATTTTTTCCGGGCAGCGTATCAGGGACTTAGGGTCAAGCAGATACACTTGGATTTACCGCTTTCGATCGGGATTATTGCGCTGTTTGCACGCAGCGTGTACGATGTCGCGACGCAAAGCGGGACCGGGTATTTTGATTCGTTTACGGGACTGGTGTTTTTTCTTCTGATCGGCAGGGTATTTCAATCGAAGACGTATCAGACGCTGACATTTGACCGCGACTATAAATCGTATTTCCCGCTATCGGTGACGCTGAAAGAGAAGACGGGCGATCGGCAAATCTCGCTGGCGCGGCTGAAGGTCGGCGACGTGGTGGTCGCGCGGCAGGGCGAGTTGATTGTCGCTGATTCAGCGCTGCGCAGCAGCGCTGCGGAGATCGATTACAGCTTCGTGACGGGCGAATCGCGGGCGGTGAAGAAAATTGCGGGAGACATTCTCTACGCAGGCGGGCGAGTTGTCAACACGCCGGCGGAGATGGAAGTCGTTAAAGATGTCTCGCAGGGATATTTGGTGAGTTTGTGGAGTTCGAGTAAGTTCGCGAGCCGCAGCATAGGACGCGCAACGCGAATTTCGCAGCGAGTGGGGATGCAATTTACGATCTCCGTTTTGGCCGTGGCCGTGGCGACTTTTGTCTACTGGCTCGGAACCGGATTGGATTTTGCGATTGCGAATACGACGGCGGCGCTGATTGTAGCCTGCCCATGCGCGCTGGCGCTGGCGATTCCGTTCACGTTCGGGACGGTGATGCAAATTTTCGGGCGGCGCGGACTGTTCCTGCGCGAGCAGAATGTTGTCGAAAATTTGGCCCAGATTGAGACGATCGTGTTTGACAAGACGGGCACGCTGACTTCGGCGACCGAGGCAACGACGCAATACGACGGCGAGAAGTTGAGCGACGAACAGATGGCGATGCTGAAGGGGTTGGCGGCGGCATCGACACATCCGTTGAGCCGGAGAATAGCGGCTTGGGTCAATGGTGTGCGACCACAATCGCCGGACAAAGTTGAAGAAATCGCGGGACAGGGAATCAGCGGGCGGTTCGGAATCAATCTTATGAAGACGGCCGTCGTCGACCTCGACAAGGCCCGCACCGACGGTGGCGGCCATATCATCAACATCGCCTCGCTGTCGGGCCTCATCCCGACAAGCCCAAGACCCATGTTTCGGTGCCGCCGTCGTTGCGGTTCACCGCGCAGGCCGCGCAGATGCTGCCGCCCAAGGGCCGCCCAGGGTGTCATCGAGTCCGTCCGGGACGGCGGTCAGCTCAACGCTTGATCCAGGTCGCCCAGCAGATCCTCGGTGCCCTCCAGGCCGACCGAGATCCGCACCACGCCGTCGCCCAAGCCGATCGCCGCACGACCCTCAGGGCCCATCGCCCGGTGGGTGGTGGTGGCCGGATGGGTGATCAGTGATTTGGCGTCGCCGAGGTTGTTGGAGATGTCGATGATGCGCAGCTTGTCGAGCACCTCGAAGGCCCGCTCCTTGCCCCCGTCGAGCTCGAAGGTGACGACCGTGCCGCCGCCGCGCATCTGGCGCTTGGCGAGATCGAACTGCGGATGCGATTCCAGGAACGGGTATTTCACCCAGTTCACCGATTTCTGGCCTTCCAGGAACTCAGCGACCCGGTGCGCCGACCGGTTCGAGTAGTCCACCCGAACTGCAAGCGTCTCAAGGCCTTTGAGCAACGTCCAGGCATTGAATGCGCTGATCGCCGGCCCGGTGTGGCGCATCAGCTTCTGCACCGGACCGTCGATGTATTCCTTGTCTCCGAGCGGTGGTG
>CAVPQS010000034.1:0-78626 GCA_963707485.1 uncultured bacterium | reverse complement strand
GGTCGAAGTTCTCGCCGGCATCAACCTGCCGATGCTGGTCAAGCTCGCCAAGGTACGCGACGACAAGCCGCTGCCGGACGCGATCGCCGCCGCGCAGGAAGCCGGCCGCAAGTACGTGACGATCGCCAGCCGGGTGCTCGCCGGAAAATGAGCCCTGCGCCGGACGAGCAGACAGCGCGGCCCGGCGTTATCGTCCGTGAACTTCCCATCATCAATAAGCGCGGCCTTCATGCGCGCGCCTCCGCGAAGTTCGTGCAAATGGCGGAAAAGTTCGACGCCGAACTGACCGTGACCCGCAACGGCGAAACCGTCGGCGGCACCTCGATCATGGGGCTGATGATGCTCTCGGCCGGAATCGGCACGTCGATCACGGTGACGGCGAGCGGCCGCGAAGCGCAGGCGGCGATGGACGCCATCACCGAATTGCTCGCCAACAAGTTCGGCGAGGAAGAAGCGGGCTAGCCGCTCACTTCTCGTCCTCGTCCGCCTTTTCCGGACCCTTGATCCAGATTTTCCACTTCACCGCCGGACCGGCCTTGCCGTGGAAATAGCGCCGCGAGGTGAGATCGAAGCGTTCCGCGTTCGGCACGGTGTCGTTCATCCACTTTTCGCAACTTAATCGCCGGTTTGTCGGAGAGTTTCTTCGCCATCTCCAGCGGGCAGAGTATCAACGCCGCCGCGCCGTCGGTGATCGGCGAACAATCGAGAATGCGCAGCGGATCGGCGACCATCACGGAGTTGTTCACTTCGTTGACGCTGATCTTCATTTGATACTGTGCATTCGGATTAAGCAGCCCGTTATCGTGGTTCTTGACCGGAACCGCCGAAAGCTGGTCGCGGGTCGCGCCGAATTTCTCCATATATGCGCGCGCCATCAGGGCATACAAACCCGGAAAGGTCGCGCCATTGTAAACTTCGTATTCCTGGTCGGCAGCCGTCGCCAGCGCATAGGTCGCGCCGTCGCCCGACACGTCGGTCATTTTCTCGACACCGCCGACAAGCACGATATCACTCATGCCGGAGGCGACATCGATAAATCCCGCCCGTAAAGCAGCGCCGCCCGAAGCGCACGCTGATTCAACGCGGGTTGCGCCCAAATAGCGCTGGCCGAGATAGTCGGCCATGATCGAGCCAATATGCTCCTGCCCGACAAACAAGCCGCCGGACATACAGCCGATATACATGTGGTCGATCTTGTCGACCTTGGTTTCTCCAATGGCGTTCAGCGCCGCTTCAACAAAGAGATTGCGGAACGACTTCTCCCACAACTCTCCCCATTTCTGCAGTCCCACGCCGATTATTGCAACATCACGCATTTATGTTCTCCTCATATTTTCGCGCATCATTCCCGCCCATACTTCCGTCATTCCCGCTCATACTTCCATCATTCCCGCCCATCTTTCCGTCATTTCCGCCCATCTTTCCGTCATTCCCGCGAAAGCGGGAATCCAGCGTAGAAAAAGTCGGGGTATGTATCGCAACCAAATTACGCATTCTTTAGTATCTTCCTGCGGAACTTGGCGTAGGTGCCATAGTCGATATAGTACTTCTTGTCGTCGAGCAGCGTGAAGGTTTTGGTCGTGATATTCTGCACCTCTTTGATGCGGTCCGTCACCGTCCAAATGAAACCATCCGAGCCCGCGCCCGAACCGTACGACACCATGAAAATCTTGTCGCCCGGTTTGGCGTG
The DNA here is from genome assembly GCA_963707485.1 of uncultured bacterium. GTDB lineage: Bacteria > Zixibacteria > MSB-5A5 > CAIYYT01 > CAIYYT01 > JADJGC01. Next base: position 76,936 of record CAVPQS010000034.1, on the reverse strand, counting down.
GTCCAAAATCGCGGTCAAACCCAGCGGCGAAGCACCAGAATAGGTGTTGCCCAATCGCGGGGTCAGACGGCCGGTTTCCATCTGCTCTTTCTTGAAGCCAAGCATCTGGCCGACACGGTGCGGAAACTTCCCGTTCGGCTGGTGGAACACCGCCCACTGGAAATCGCCCGGCTTGGTGCCGGATTTCTTCAGCAGTTCATTGGCTGCTCCCAAAGTATGCTTGAAATAGGCCGGTTCGCCGGTGAAGCGACCGCCGTGCTGCGGGTAAAATTCATGCTCGCGGCGCCAGAAATCCGGCGTGTCGGTCATGTATGAGGTCGTGAAATCGCACTCGGCAACGAGATTCTTGTCGCCCATCACAAACGCCGCAGCGCCTGCTCCGGCCGAATACTCAAGTGCATCGCCGGGAGCGCCTTGCGAGGTGTCGGCGGCGATTCCCATGCCGTATTCGATTTCGCCGGCTTTGACCAAAGTCATCGCGACGAACATGCCCTCAGTACCCGCTTTGCATGCGAATTCAAAATCCGCCACGCGGCAAAACGGCACCGCGCCGATTGCCTCGGCAACGACTGTTCCGGAGGGCTTTACGGCGTACGGATGCGATTCCGAGCCGATATACATGCAACCGATCTTAACTCCCGGAATGCCGGCACGCTTGAGTGCGCGCTTGGCGGCTTCGACCGAGAGTGTAATTGTATCCTGGTCAGGCGGCGGAACCGACTTTTCGGTCAGTTCGAGGCCTTTCTTGTAGGACGGAGCGTCGGCACCCCAGGTCTTGGCAATTTCCTCAACCTTAATGCGATAGCGCGGGATGTGGGCTCCGTAACCGACAATACCAACTTTCTTGGACATAGGTTACCTCATAGCTCTATTATAATAAGTTCTCAAATTCACAACTTCGGGCCCTTGCGGGCGCATAATATCAACAAAATGGTACGTCAGTTTGACGTGAAGTTTGTAAACTTATGTTTTCTGGGTCAAAAGTCAACGGGAATTGCAGGAGGGTGTAACCATACGGAAGTTTGTGTCATTGAGCATACTGTAAGTGCTTGCGGCAAATCGCCGTTGCGGCAGGTCTTCCGATCAACGATCCGGCGCAGACGGAGTCCCGACCTCGCACCTGCCCCGACGAACCAAATCACTTTACTCGGGACGAGGGCGACCTGCCGCCAAGACATGCTGATTGAAGTGACTTCTCCCATTGGATGGAGTCTCCGTTGCGGCAGGTCTTCGATCAACGATCCGGCACAGACGGAGTCCCGACCTCGCACCTGCCCCGACGAACCAAATCACTTTACTCGGGACGAGGGCGACCTACCGCCAAGACATGCTGATCGAAGTGACTTCTCCCATTGGATGGAGTCTCCGTTGCGGCAGGTCTTCCGATCAACGATCCGGCACAGACGGAGTCCCGACCTCGCACTTAACTCAACGTACAGCATCACTCCCTTCGGGACGAGGGCGACCTGCCGCCGAGTCATGCTCATCGAACTGACTTTTCCCTTTGGATGACGGCTCCGTTGCGGCAGGTCTTCCGAGTCCCGACTTTGCACTTAACTCAGCGTACAGAATCACCCCCTTCGGGACGAGGGCGACCTGCCGCCGATTCATATTACACCAATTGACTATCGCCATCCCGCGAAGACTGGGATCGACCCAACGTCATCCGAGAAATAATCGCGTGCACTTGACCACTTCCATTGGATCGCACGCTTTACCAGTCCGGCCTTCACGGGATTCTTATGGACATATTCCACTTTTGTTTCCATGACAGAGTCGGAAACAATCACCAAGCGATCATAACGCGGCATCCAGATAGACGGGGGCAATCCGAACTCCTCGGCAACCCTGCGTCCGGTGTACTTTTTGAAATCGCGCATAAAATTACCAAGCTGATTTCCGTCAATGGCCAGAATCAAGTGTACGTGGCTCGGCATGAGCACATACGCGGCCAGTACGGCATCGTACTTCGCCAGACAAAATTCCAGCGACTCACAAAGTCGTTCGGGAAATCCGGGAATAGCGCAAAAGTGTTGCCAGTTCTTGAAGGTCGTGGTGACATAGAACCACGCGCCATGCCTTTGATTAGGATATCGAAGTCCCATGTTTATTGCGCAGCGCCGTCAGGTCCCCTCTCGCGGATTCGTTCTGCGTTACTTCCAAGGAATCGTTGGCGCGAGAGCAGACCTGACGGAACGACTTGTTCAGTCCTTTCAAATCATCCGCTAACTTGACATTCCCTTCAACGGATATTTTTTCGTTGCGGCAGGTCCTCCGAGTCCCGACTGTGCACTTGACCCGACAAACGAATTCCCCCTCATCTGGGACCAGGGCAACGTGCCGGAACGGCAAACTTGACTATTTCCCCGACACAACCTGCCAGAGAAATTCTGCATATGACTTGGCGGCGAGATAGCCGACGAGTCGTCTTGTCTCGTTTCCCTGCTTGTCGAAGACTATGGTTGTGGGAAGCGCCTTGACGCTCAGAACTTGTTTGGCCGCCTCATAGCAACTAATGGTGTCGCCGGCAACAACGATGAGGCTGTCGGAATAGGCATCGAAAGTGCACGCATCAAAACAGCTGTCGACCCAACCCATGACACTGCGGTCGTGCATCGTCTCATCCATCAGCTTTTTGCACCAGCCGCACCAATTCGCACCGATGATCATAATCGAATACGGTTTCTTGTCCAGACCGGCAGACCAGATAACATCGGTCGACGTCCAATTGATGGTATCTGCCAGTGGTTCGTCGCCGTATACCCATTCCGGAGTAACGGGTTGGACCGGATCATCAGCGCAACCGCACGTGGCGAGACAAACGAAAATCACACTCACGACAACGGCGAAAAGCATTAACCGGCAATTTCGTACCCTACGAACTTCGAGATTTGAATTCGCAAACATATCAGCACCTCCCGCCTTTGATTAGTGAGGATTAAGGCGATGAATTAATCTACCACATTGTCCGCAATCAGCAAAGCTGTTTTCTCACCGTGCGCGTCTTGCAACTCCTGCCGCTTACAGTTCGTAGGTTCGAACCCCTGCGGTTCGGTCTTTCAGCTCATCTAATCGATTCATCCTGCCAGTCCTTCGAATGATCCCCAACCTCCCAGCCGTCGTACACCCAGCCATCAGGCTCACTCAAGAAGACGAAGCACAATCTCTCGTCGATTACTATTTTGAGACTCCGAGGAATTGTCTGGCCATCGTCGCCTTCTGAGGAATCAGTCAGACAGAATCGCAGGCCACGTTCCCCGAATAGCAACCCAGCCGCTTCGAGTGCTTTAAGCTTGGCGCGCAGATGCTCCGGTGATTTTGAATTTAGATCGCAAGCCGGCCCTTGACTGGTTCCATTCAATAATTTGCAGGTCCGCTCCCTGCCTTCGAGCCTTTCCTTACCTAATCCCACCCCCTATACTCCTCATACCCTGCCTTCGCTTCATCCCACCAGTCCGGCCACGGATTGATACCGTCCAAATAGAACTCTCCCACATATTCGATGCTGTCGCCATCTACCCGGAAATACCAGAAGCGACTGTAAATACACCCCACAGCACAATCCCCCCAAGCCTCGCGGAACAACAAAGTCAACCGACCGTCTTCCAGCCTCCACGGGTAAACGTTTGGAGTGTCGTAACCAATCCAGTAGTGATTAATCCAGTCTACATTGGGATCCCGAGAATACATGACGTCAACTGAATCGAGATACAATCTTCCTGCGAATTGTATGTTCACCTGAAAAGAATTGTCGAAACTCTGAGCTATTGTATCTATAATTTCGCCGTTGAGCAACTCGGTCAAGGAGTCGATCTCGAAATGTCTCCCTGCCCGATAGTTCGCCGCTCCATCCGTTGTCAGAATCGGAAGGAAATATCGCATCGACCAGGGATGCGTGAACTTGATTTCGCGCAGCTTGGGTATTGCCTGACCGTATTGCCTTCTGACTATCTTCAGCCCCTCACGAACCTGCACATACGTCGACTCCGGCGCCACCAACTCGCCGCACATCCACAGCGCCGCCATTTCCGCTTCCTCGTCGGCGCGCGGCGTCTGCGCGATCAATTCTCGTAATTCGTCTGTCGGGTCCGTAGGTTTTGTCGGTGAATCTGAATCACCACAATTGACAATCCCCAGTCCGCACATGCAAACCGCGACAAAAAGCCATCTTTTCATTCTCTGCCTCCAAATCGGTAATTATTCTGTCACAAAATATACTTTAAAACAGACAAAATGTGCAATCGAATTATGTCGCATCCGCCTTTGTAATTCCGTTATATTCTTATCAACACCTTTCCCAAGGAGCCACTCATGCCGTTCTGTCCCAAGTGTCGCGCCGAATACGAAGCCGGAGTCGCGCGTTGCAGCGACTGCGACGAATCACTCGTCGCCGAGTTGCCGCCATTTGACAACGAATTCTCCGGCGCCGAACATGAAAACTGGAAGTGCGTCGCTAATTTGACTTCTACCTCTTATGCGCAGATGATCGAAGAGGCACTCCGCGAAGCCAACATCCCCGTCGTCGTTTTGTCGCAATCCGGCTACTTCGGCACCAGCGGCATGATGGGCACCGCCCTCTTCAATCCCGCCGGCGCCGGTTATAATGTCATGATTCCCGCCGATCGTATCGCCGAAGCCGATGCCATTGCCACCGAAATGTTTGGTGAAATTTGGACCAAGGCGCGCGTGCCCGTCGAATAGCCCGCACTGGCTTTGGTCTTCGAATTCGTCCGCGCAACCCAGTCAATGCAAATTCAAATCAATACTAACACTGTACGCTTTTAGAGTTGCTGCTTGAATTTTACCTCTCGAAACCGATGAAACCTGCCGACAACTTGGATAGTATTATCAGACTTAAGAGGTTACAACGTGAGTGAACCAACTGTCAAAAAATGCCCTTACTGCAAAGCCGAACTCACTCTCGATCAATTGGCAAATTGCCCCGATGTAAAATTAATCGGAATGTCTTTCGCCGACAACTCGGTCGAATGGTCCTACTATTTCTTTCAACACGAAGTTCCGAATTGCGGCTCGAGCTTCCTTGTGCGTGTCGATGAATTCCGGCCCCTGATTCATGAAGGCATCCCAACTGAAAAAATGACTTTTCGCGGCTGTTGCGAAGAGCATTGCGTATCCCTCAACGACCTGAGTGATTGTAAGAATGAGTGCTATTTCGCCCCGTTCCGGCGCCTGCTCATCCGGATGATTGCGGCGAAAGAACGCGCCAGGACCGCTCAGTTCCAGTCTGTCTGATCGCTCAAAATTTTTCCCGATTGAATTGCAAAATAGTTGCACTCCGGCTGTCCGAACATCGACTTCATGGCTCTCTACTGCAATTGGCAAATTGCCCCGATGTAAAATTAATCGGAATGTCTTTCGCCGACAACTCGGTCGAATGGTCCTACTATTTCTTTCAACACGAAGTTCCGAATTGCGGCTCGAGCTTCCTTGTGCGTGTCGATGAATTCCGGCCCCTGATTCATGAAGGCATCCCAACTGAAAAAATGACTTTTCGCGGCTGTTGCGAAGAGCATTGCGTATCCCTCAACGACCTGAGTGATTGTAAGAATGAGTGCTATTTCGCCCCGTTCCGGCGCCTGCTCATCCGGATGATTGCGGCGAAAGAACGCGCCAGGACCGCTCAGTTCCAGTCTGTCTGATCGCTCAAAATTTTTCCCGATTGAATTGCAAAATAGTTGCACTCCGGCTGTCCGAACATCGACTTCATGGCTCTCTACTGATAGGCGAGTAGTATTCTTAACCTTTTCTAACTTGAGGTAGGCTCATGAACAACCGACTATTCCTTTACGCTTTCCTGTTGGCTGCAATCGTGGCTCTGGCAGGATTAGGCTGTTCGGACGACAAAGGTTCGAACAACAACGGCGGCGGAACCCGCGAATTCGCCTCCGGCGACCTCTCCAACGGCGCAAGCTATTCCTACACTTTTAATACAGCCAAAGTGATCAACTACTACTGCCGTTATCACGGCGGCGCCGGTCTTCAGGGAATGTCCGGCGCCATCACAGTCACGGCTACCGGCGCCGTGGACCAGTTCAACTTCTCGATCACCGGCTCAACCTTGCCCAGCATGACGATTCCGGTTGGCTCAACCGTGATGTGGACGAACAACACTGCAATAGTTCACACAGTCGAGTCCGACAACTAAGTCATCGCTGGTCGTTGTTAATTCACTCTCACTCCGGCTGGTACTTCGGTATGGCTGGGGTGGGAGTTGTTAATTTCGGGAGAGACTATCCCGGCTCATTTAGCCACTCCGTGCCGTGCTTCTTGATCTCCACCATCTCACCCTGCCACTTTGCCTTGCATTCGCCGCAAATCAAATTCGTGATCCGACCGGAGTAGCAACTCTCTGTGCATACCTGTGTCTTTTTGCAGTATGGGCAAACATGATAATGTGAATTGTCGACCAAATAAATCTACCTTTCCAATTTGTGCTTCGTCCATGATACGGCGCCGCCGGCTCGTTTGGCGGATTAATCGGACCGGCAAGATTGATGTTGCCACCGACTTACCTTTTTCGATATGTTTGTTTAACAGGAGAAACACATGCATCACTTTCTCATCCTTATCAACTATTCCGTCCCCTTCGAGAAAATCGCGCCTACCCTCCCCGAGCATCGCGAGCACCTGCAGCGTCAAGTCGACGCCGGAGTGATCTTGCTGTCCGGACCGCGCAATCCTCGTACCGGCGGCTTGATTATCGCGCGCGCAAACTCGGAAGAGCAAATCAGGAAAATGATCGCCGACGATCCCTACAAGCGCGACAATCTCGCCGAATACGAATTGATTGAATTCAATCCGGGCAAGCACCAGAGCTTCCTCGCCGACTGGATCGCCGTTTAGGAAATGGACTCTATGGAAAGTGAGTTCTACCGCAGCCTCGGCTTCACAAAATCAAATGCAATGTCAATTCGTCGCTACAATCGCCAATCCGGCTCCTTTGCTAATTGACTTGTAAAATGACGCCGCTTGCTGCATTCTCACTAACGACCATTACTTCAACATTGGAGGATATGAACATTGCATAAACTGGTGCTGCTACGACACGGCGAGTCCACCTGGAACAAAGAAAATCGCTTCACCGGCTGGACTGACGTCGACCTTTCCGAAACCGGCGTGCAGGAAGCCCGCGCCGCCGCCATTACGCTCAAAAGCGCCGGCTACACTTTCGACATCGCCTACACATCGGTCCTAAAACGCGCTATCCGCACGCTCTGGCTAACGCTCGACGGCATGGACCTCATGTGGATTCCCGTCATTCGCAGTTGGCGGCTCAACGAACGCCACTACGGTGCGCTTCAGGGCCTCGATAAATCAGAAACCGCCGCCAAGTTCGGCGAGGACCAGGTCTTGATCTGGCGCCGCAGCTATGACATTCCTCCGCCGGAATTGGAACCAACCGATGCGCGTTTCCCCGGCAACGACCCGCGCTACAAGTCACTCACCAGGGAGCAGCTTCCGCTCACCGAGTGTCTCAAAGACACCGTCGCTCGCGTGTTGCCCTTCTGGCACGAGTCGATTGCGCCGACTATCAAGTCCGGACAAAAGGTCCTTATCGCGGCTCACGGCAACAGCATCCGCGCGATGGTCAAGTACTTGGACAATCTTTCCGACGAAAAAATCATCAGTTTAAACATCCCGACCGCGTTACCGCTCGTATATGAGTTGGACGCCGACTTGAAGCCGATCAAGAATTATTACCTTGGCGATCCTGAGAAAATCAAACAGGCAATTGAATCTGTCGCCAATCAGGGCAAAGCCAAGAAATGAGATTTCGAAAGGAATAGACATGGCAATACCAAAATTCAGCCTCGCACCAACATTGCAGCTTCGTGACGGAGACTACTTGCTGCTCCCCTTTCTCGACGAGAAAAAAGGCATGATTCCCAAGACCTCTCTCGCTCGTGAAATCCAGGCTGCGGCACAAACCAATCCCGATGCCGGCGGAGCCTTAACAACTTTTCGCGGCAAAATCAAAGGCGCCGAAATTTTGATTCGCACGATCCGCCTTGACGCCAAATACTCCGATACCATGCGCGAAATGAAGAAAGCCGTCGCCAGCGCAATCGCCGACGCCCCAAAAGAAAAATGCAAACGGGTCGTCGTCTCGCTCAGCGATCGCCATGTTGACTGGATGTATGCCGTTCACGAAGGCGCGATCCTTGGCGGATATATATTTGACAAATACCTGTCGAAAAAAGCCCAACCGCTGAGCGTTGTTGTTGCCGGAATTCGCAGCAACACCGCGATATCGAAGAAACTCAAGGAAAACGAGGTCATCTTCGAGTGTGTCAACTCTGCCCGCGACCTCTTGAACGAGCCGCCCAACGTAATGAACCCGCCCGTGCTCGCCCGCGAATTTCAGAAACTTGGACGTCGCTCTGGTCTCAAAGTCACTGTCTGGGACGAAAAGCGCCTGCTCAAAGAACGTTGCGGCGGAACCTACGGCGTCGGCATCGGCGCCAAGGCGAAACCGCGAATGGTCATCGCCGTGTATACTCCGCGCGGTGCAAAGAAGCACCTCTGTCTTGTCGGCAAGGGCGTAACCTACGACACCGGCGGTTATGGCATCAAACCCGCAGCTTCGCAAATCGGCATGAAGTACGACATGGGCGGCGCGGCCATGATGTTTGGCGCGGCTTGTGCAATTTCGCGTCTGAAGTTGCCGATCAAAGTCACTGTCATCACCCCGCTTGCCGAAAACGACATCTCCGGCGAATCGATGCACACCTCCGCCGTGCTGACCACGCGATCCGGTAAAACGATCGAAGTCGAACATACCGACGCCGAGGGCCGCCTCATTCTGGCCGATGGATTAGCGCTCGCCGGCGAACGGAAACCTGATTGGATCATCGATTCCGCCACACTCACCGGAGCTTGCGTCGTCGCCCTTGGCGAAGAAATCGCCGGGCTCTTCTCAAATGACTCAGCTCTCGCGCAGAATATCGTCGACTCGGGCAGCAAAGAAGGCGAACTCTATTGGGAACTGCCGCTCTTCATGCCTCACTCCAAGAAAATTCGCACTACAATTGCCGATGTCAAGAATCGCGGCGACGCCTGGGGCGGAGCCATCACGGCTGCCGTGTTCCTGAAAGAATGGGTCAGCGATGACGCCAAATGGGCGCACCTCGATATCGCCGGTCCCGGCGGCAAAGAAAACCCGCTCGACCACCTCGGCAAAGGCGCCAAAGGTTTCGGCATCAAAACAATTGTGAGACTTGCTCGCACTCTCGCCTAATTCGAGCTTCATACCTCTTTCGACACAAAAAAAGACGGAATCGCTCGACTCCGTCTTTCTCATTTTCTATCGACTTTGTGATTTAGTGCGCAGATGTCTCTGTCGCTGAGTTTCCCAGCACCACCGGTACCGTGTAACGTTGGGCATCGGGACTCGACCCCGTCGTAAACGTGAATGACTTTTCAAATTCCTTTTCGGTACAAGTTGGGGATACCTTGACCTTGATCGTGGCCGACTTGCCCGGAGCGATATCTCCGCTCGGAAGTGTCACATTGATAAATTCCTGCGGATAGCTCACGAATGCCAGATTGAGTGGCTCGGTCGATACGTTCTTGATGGTGATACTTGTTTCAGAATTGCGATTGGCCGCCGCATAGCCGACTCCCCATGGCGAAAGCTGCGCCGGCTTGGCGGAGTCCGGGAAAGTGTTCAACGTCGCTTTGAAGCGAAGCATGAATGTTCCGCGCGCGTCGTCATTACAAGTCACGGTCGCAGACTTTTGCACCTCGCCGCGATACGACTCCGCTGACGTGAAGATCAATTCCACAGCCGTCGAATCGCCGGGCGCCACGACTTCCTTTTTGATTGGCGCTTTCGTGCATCCGCAGCCTGGCTTGACGCTCAATATCTTCAACGAATCCGTGCCCTTGCTTCTCATCACATAGGAATGCGCGACCTTTCCGGTTTGCGGAATATACCCGAAGTTAAAAGTCGTCTCATCGATCTCAAGTCGGGCTTGCGCGAGCGCCGGTGCTACACAAGCGAGTGCAATTACTAATGTTAGTGAAATTCTTTCAAAAAGTCTGGGCATCAGTTCCTCCGTATTCCATCAATCTTCGCAACTTCGCAGCACCATATCACGAACAATCGCGCTAAGTGTCAACAATAAATACACTTGTCAGCCACGGAGGTTCCCGCACCTATAAATCGCCAAAGGAATCACCGTACAAACGGAAAAGATATATGCGAGGCGAAAAATGATTGACGACATTGGTCAATAATATCAAGTTGCCTCAAAGTGTGTAATTTTTGAAAACCAATTTAGCAATTCTTGGAGGAATGTTATGAAGACATTGAAACTCATATTGGCAATTATCGCGCTATGTTTGACAATGGCGACACTTGCCCCGGCACAGGACAAAAAAGAAACCGCCGTGCCGGAAATGGGCGCACCCAACGAGATTAAGGACCTGGCTTGGCTCGTCGGGACTTGGGATGTTGTCATGAAATCCAAATGGGATCCTACTGCCACCGAATGGACAGAAGAGAAAGGCACGGCAACCTACAGCTACGTTGCCGATAGTGCGGCATTAATGATGAACTATGAAAGCACAGCGATGGGAATGCCCTTCAAAGGCTTCATGCTGCAAACCTATGATCGCGAAACCAAACTCTGGCAGAGCGCATGGGCCGACAACCTTGGCGCCAGAATTTCCCTCCTAACCGGAACAAAAGCGAACGGCAAGACCGTCCTTACCGGCGAAGACATGATGCAGGGACAGAAAATGACCACCCGCATGACAACCTTCAACGAAACCCCGACCAAGTTCGAGTGGAGCATGGAAAGTTCAGCGGACGGCGGCAAAACCTTCATGACCGCAACCACCGCAGTCTACACCAAGCGCAAGTAGCTGACCTCTTTTGTGGGGTGAGTCCAGACTCGCCCCACACGATTTCAGTAAATAGTGTTCCGAATCCTACCGAAAATTAGCAAACTCAATATGAAACGGAAGATCGCGCGCCTTGAGTATCTTCATCACTTCCTGAAGATCATCCTTCTTGGCGCCGGTCACGCGCACTTGATTTTCCTGAATCGAAGCCTGCACCTTTAGTTTCAGTTCCTTGATGATCTTCACGATTTCTTTGCATTTTTCGGTCTCAATTCCGGATTGCAGCTTAATCTCTTGCCGGAGTGTCCCCGCAAAAGCGTCTTCGACCTTGCCGTAAATCAACGCCTTGTGGGGGACATTGCGCTTCGCCAACCGGGCGTGCAGAATATCCAAGATATTCTGAAGCTGAATGTTGCTCTCTGCAATCAGGACAATTTGCTGATCCTTTTGATTCAGCGTAATCTCCGCTTTGGTTCCGCGAAAGTCAAACCGTTGCGAAATCTCCTTCATCGCCTGATTGATTGCATTTGCTACTTCATGCAACTCAACCTTAGAGACAATATCGAACGAAAAGTTCTGTGCCATAATTTTTCGAGTCTACTCCCTTCCTCAACCAATTATTCCTGTGCGGAACATATAACTACTGTGTAGGATTGTCAACAGAAGCAGACAGAGTCGGAAAGTTCCTTTGACGACCTGTCGCCGGCAATTTGTGTGAGTGAATCAAGTGTCCGTAATATGCAGTTAGTCCCTTTCGAAAACCACCATGTAATTCCCTGGCAGAAAGCTATCGACCGCACCGGTATCTCGCCGGGACCCACCAGCGGCCCCGAGTACGGATCGAGTATGGATGTCTCCTGGCGGAATACTTTCATCTTCGAGGCTGGCGACTTGTTTCTGCCCTTCTCACTGCGCAAGTCGAATCAATTCAAAGTCATCCCGACCGCAAACTATGCCGGAGCTCAAATCAACAGTTTGCTCGGCGTCAAAGACATCGACAGCAGCGTTTTCGACCGGCTCGCCATGCTGCCCAAAGGCTGTGTCATCACGTTACAATTGCCGCAGGAAATTTATACTCAGCACAAACACGAATTCGACCTGCTCAAATTCGATTACCAGAGTTCCTATGACTACCACATGATCCCCCTGCGCGATTCCTATGACGAGTGGTTCAATCGCAAAGCCGTCGAGCGCCGCTTCATTCGCAAAGCCGAACGAGAAAATGTCGAGATTCGTTTCGGAAAAGGCGAGACCCTGCAGACGTTTTACGACGTCTACCAACACTCGGTCCAGCGTTGGCAAAAACAGGACCCGCACGCTTCTTTCCATCGGCAGGATCGCATGGCGCGGCTCTTTTCCTATCCCGACAGCCGCGTCGAAATTGCCATCGCCTTCTATAATGACACTCCCATCGCCGGCGCAATCTTTGGTCAGTATGATGAAACCGGCGCCTACCTCTTCGGTGGATTCAATTACGAATACCAGCACCTGCGCGCCATGTACCTTGTGCACGCTACTATCGTCAAGCGCATGACCGGCGCCGGTGTAAGACTCTACAGCCACGGACTGAGTCTTGGCCGCAAATCTCTCGAGCACTTCAAAGAATCTCTCGGCGCCGAACGCCGCCCCGCAGTCATCATCGTTCGACACCGGTTCCCCCGCTTGAAGCATTTCCTCGTGAATCGAAAGTTGCTCTCGCGTCCATCGCCAAATGGTGCCGCCGACGCACACGATACGATCTAATCGCACCGCCAATCACCGTGGGCTCCAAAACATAGTCTAATATTGCCGCCCGACGAACCGTATAGATCACGACGACCATTTACGGAGGAATATGCAGCAGAGTCTACACGGCATTCACCATATTACTGCCATCTCCAGTGACCCGCAGGCAAACATCGAATTCTACACGAAAATCCTCGGGTTGCGCATGGTCAAACTCACCGTCAACTATGATGACCCCAGCGTGTACCACCTCTACTTTGGTGACGGCGTCGGCTCGCCCGGCTCGATCCTGACATTCTTTCCGTTCCCCGATGCTCAATTGGGAAAAGTCGGCAACGGGCAAGTCTCTGCGATCGGCTATTCCATAGCGCCCGCTTCTGTCGAATTCTGGGCCGAGCGATTTTCCCGCAACGGCATTCGCTTCAATGGGCCGTTTACCCGTTTTGGCGAAGAAGTAATCTCGTTTTGGGATAACGACGGACTTCCGCTTGAACTCCTCGCCGATGCAAACACTTGCGGCCAACCGTGGCCCGGAACGCAAGTTCCGCAGCAACATGCATTGAAGCGCTTTAGCTCCGCGGCGCTCTCAGTGGCAAAGAGCGAATCAACCAGCCGACTCCTCAGCGAGATTATGGGATTCGAAATAATCGGTACCGAAGGCAACCGCAAACGCTATGCCGCTGGAGAAGGCTCTCATCGCCAGTTTGTCGACGTCGTCGAAGACCCAGGAGCCCGCCGCGGTATCCCCGGTCCCGGCACTGTGCATCATATTGCCTGGCGTTGTTTGATGCCGGATCACGACGATTGGCGGAAAAAAGTTGCCGAAGGCGGATATCAAGTGACCGATATCATTGATCGAAACTACTTTCACTCAATTTACTATCGCGAACATGCTGGAATTCTCTTTGAAATCGCCACCGACGAGCCCGGCTTCGCTGTGGATCAATCCGAGTCGGAGCTTGGTACCAAGCTGGTGCTTCCCCCGTGGTTGGAACGGAAACGCGAAGCTATTGAAAGGCGCCTCCCTCCCGTTACCTTGAATAGTCAGACTGTATCGTAATACTTGCCATGAATCAGAACCTCAATTTTACGCATGAATATTTGCCGCCGCGCAACGCCGGCAACGACTACACTCTGCTTCTGCTACACGGTACTGGTGGCAGCCAGTTTGATTTGATTCCTGTCGGCGAACGCTTGCTCCCCACTTCTGCCATACTGAGTCCGCTTGGAAAAGTCACCGAAAATGGCATGGCCCGTTTCTTCCGTCGTTTGTCGCCGGGTGTTTTCGATCTCGACGACCTCCGCTTTCGCACAACTGAGCTGGCGGAGTTCGTGAAACAAGCAGCCTCCGCTTACAACCTGAATCGCAACCGTATGGTCGGCGCCGGCTATTCCAACGGCGCCAACATTGCCGCAAGTCTGCTTCTCGCGCAGCCAGAAACTTTGCGTACCGCCGTTCTCTTCCGCCCGATGGTGCCGTTTGTTCCCCCGAAGCTTCCCAATCTCGACGGCGTCAACATACTCATATGCGGCGGCAAGCATGATGAGGTAGTCGCTCCGGAAGAAGCCGTCCGCTTGGCCGAACTACTGCATGAAGCCAACGCCGCTGTGAGCATCCACTGGGCCGATGCCGGCCACGGTCTTAGCTCGCAGGAAATCGCGCAGGCGCGCGAGTGGCTCGGCGCCAAACTGGGAATCAAGGATTAGCAACGATTGTGATGGTCGGATCATTGAACTATGGCTTGAGCGGCCATGATGCCAGCTCATCGCGAAAGCCATAGTCCGTCATATCCATTTTGAGTGGCGTAATCGAAATATAACCCGCTTTTGTCGCCGAATAATCTGATTGGTCGAATTCCTGCCATTCCGGCTCCCCGGCAATCCAATAGTACTTCTCCCCGCGCGGATCAATCTTCTCTACGACAATGTCGCGGTAGACCCTCTTGCCCAGCCGCGTAATCTGCACGCCCTTGTACCCGTTGCGCGGTGGATTTGGCATGTTGACATTTAGCAATGTGAATCCGGGCAATCCCCGTTCAAGAACATTCTTGGCCAGCTTGCGCGAAAACCGGGCAATTGCCGGATAGTCGATGTCCTCGCTTTCAACCGAGGAAATCGCCACCGACGGGATCCCCAAAATCGCGCCCTCGAATGCAGCCGATACCGTTCCCGAATATGTCACATCATCGCCCATGTTCGGTCCGCGATTGATGCCGCTCAGCAAAATGTCCGGCTTGCGCTTATTGTCTAATATGCCATACAGCGCCACCATCACCGCATCGGTAGGTGTTCCGTCCACCGAATAAAAATCGCTCTTGATCTTGCTTAGGCGCAGTGGCCGCTGCAGCGTCAACGAATGTCCGGAAGCCGACTGGTTGATGTGCGGCGCAACAATCAGAACGTCGCAGACCTTTGCAATTTCGCGCGCCAGGCGCTGGAGACCCTCGGCCTCGTAGCCGTCATCGTTTGTAATCAATGCCAACATGGAACTACCATAATAGTGATTTCAAGATCAATTTCAAGAACCTTAGCGTGTCGCGCACCGGATGAATCGAGCTGACGCTGTCGTTGTAAATCGTCGAAATTGCGATGCCGCGGATTGTGAAACCCGCTCGTGCGGCCCGAATAACCAGCTCCGGTTCGAGATCATAATGGCTGGAATCAAGTTGAAGCGAACGCAATATGCGAGTCGGAATCAAACGAAATCCGCACTGGCTGTCTTCGATCCGGCGCCCGGCAAACACTGACGCCACGAAAGTCGACAGCGAATTGGATATCTTGCGCGGAAATGGCATCCCGTCGCTCAGTCTTCTCACGCCAATCAGGAGTGTATCGTCGCTGACGAATTCTTCCAGAAACAACTGCACTTCCGCAGGATCATGCTGCAAGTCAGCATCCATCGTGACAACTGCGTCGAAGCCGTTGTTGAGTGCGTAATTAAAACCGGACCGTAACGCCGCTCCTTTGCCAAGATTGCGCTCATGCGTTATAACCTTTGCTCCTTGAACGCGAATAACCTCGTCCGTCCGGTCGTTCGATCCGTCATCGATCACCAAAACGGTTATGTGCGGATACGACCTTTCCAGCGCCGCAATCAGGACTGCAAGGGTGTTCGCAGCATTGTATGCCGGAATGGCGACGAGAACGCGGTGCATCACGAAAAGATTATAGGCAAAAAATCCCACACATTACAACATTATTGCACAGAATCTACTATCTTGTGCTCCGGAACAAAGCAGCGGCGTGCGCCGTTAATATCAGGAAATATTGGATGTGCGGATACTATGACTAAGCAGGCAATACTCTTCGACTTTTGGCAGACGCTATTTCATGACATGAAAGAGCGCGAAAGCTTTGAAGCGCGAAAACTACTCGTCAAAAACTTCCTCGCCATAAAGAACAGCTTAAACGGACTCGATGTCGATGCCGCCTTCGAGGCATCGCGCCCCTGGTTTCTCGGCATATACCATGACGAGCAGCGAACACCGATAGTCAGCGAACGCTTGACGTGGGTTCTCGACTATCTTGGCGTCTCCGTTGCGCCGCCCGAGTTCGCTGCCCTTTGCGAAGAATTCGAGGAAATGGGTCTCATGCTCGATCCCCGACTTTCCGAAAATCTCGTTCCCGTCCTTTCGGAACTCAGCCGCGATTACAAACTGGGAATCGTCTCCGACACCGGCTACACCCCCGGTCGGGTATTGCGCAAGCACATGAAAAAACACGGCGTACTCGAATTCTTCAGCGCCTTCTCGTTCTCGGACGAAACCGGTCGAGCCAAACCGCATGCCCGCCAATTTGACAATGTCCTGCAGCAACTCGGCGTCGCTCCTGTCAACGCAATTCATTGCGGCGATCTGCCCAGTCACGATGTGCTCGGCGCTAAACAGCGTGGCTTGACCGCCGTTCTCTATACCGGCTGTCACATCGCCGAGGAAAGTGCCAACGGCTACCAGCCCGATTTTGTCATTTCCGACTGGCTCGAACTGCCCGCAATCGTCCGCAAAGTTTTTGCTTGAACACAGTGCAGAATTAGCTACTCTAAACCGAACCAATTCGTGAGTCGACTTTAGCGCCATAGTAGGCAATAGTCCAATGACCGATCAATTTCGATATCCCGTCCACAGTTTCGAGTGGCATAACTATTTGCTCAGGCCTTGGCGCTTGCGCTGGCGTCTCCGTACCATCCCGACACATCTTGGCCCCGAGTTTCAGAATTTCTATGTGCTCTTGGGCAAGTCGCTTCATTGGTCCGAAGAAGAAATCGACCGCTACCAGTGGCAGAACATCTCTGCCCTGCTTGCACACGCAGCGCGCACGGTCCCCTTTTACCGGCGCTGGTTCAGCGAGCAAAAACTCGCTGCCGCCGACATCCGCAACTGGGACGACTTCCGCAATCTGCCGATAATTCGCCGCGCCGACATCGACAACAATTTGGCTGACTTTACTTCGAGCGAGCTCAAGCAACACCGCGGTTCGCCGTCCATGACATCCGGCTCAAGCGGACGCGCGCTCCGATTTTTCCGCAGTTGGGATACTGAGAGCTTTCGCCGCGCCGTTCAATGGCGGCACTTCAACCAAATCGGGTTCCACTTCAAGGAACCGCGCGTTTCGTTGAATATTCCCTTTGTTAAGGGCGAAGCCGACCTGCTCTACAAATACGATCCCATCGACAACCTCGTCATGTTCAACGGTCGCTTCATTCACGTTTCCAGTGCCAAAGCGATATACGACGTCATCCAAAAATTCAAACCGCGCATGTTCTATGCGCACCCGGTCGCTTTGGCAACTCTGGCAAAATCGTTAAAAGAAGTTGGTCTGCCGCCGCTGAACATTCCCGTCGTGTACGTCTATTCGGAAGTTCTCAGCGCAGCAACGCTGAGAACGATCCAGCGCTATATTGGCCCCAACGTTTACGACCATTTCGGCAACCGCGAAAACTCGGTAAATGCTTCGCAGTTCCTCTGCGGCAATTATCATATCAATTCCGAATTCGTCTACACCGAGCTTGTCCCCAGCCAGTTCAAATCTGAGGGCGCTCCGCTTGGCAACGTCGTCGGAACCAACCTCGTAAACTACGCGATGCCGGTCATCCGTTATGATTGCGCCGATTTGGCCACCGCTATATCAACCTGCGACAAATGCAAAATCGCACACAAGACGATTCGCTTTATCGGCGGCCGCGACAAGAATTTCCTCGTTTCCAAGAACGGCCTGCTCCATTGCCAATATGACGACTTCCTGCACAAGCTCGGAATCGAAATACCCGATGACATCCAAATTGAACAAATCGATTTGGAAAACCTCGTCCTGCACATTGTGGCCGGCGCCGATTATGTCGCCGAGCGCGATGAACCCCTGCTCGTTTCCTATTTGAAAGATGCCACCAAGGGCTGGTTCAACATTCGCGTCAACTACGTCGATGTTATCCCCATGACCGAAGGATTCAAAAAGTCCAAAGTCGTTTCGCGCCTCGGCGTCGAGTATCTCGAGAAGAAATAACAATGAGCCTCGTCAATCTCCTCAAGAGCTCGGTGCGCTGGCGGCACCGAATTATGCCCCTTCAATTGAGCTATGGCCGCGAATTCCGCAATAAGTCCGCTTTCCTAATCGAATCTCTTATATTTTCTGAAGAACAACTCTTTCAGTACTCTTGGAGCCGTGTCACTGCGCTGCTGAAATTCGCCTACGAGAATACCGAGTTCTATCGGGAGACTCTCGACGCAATTAGCTGCAAGCCGCAAGACATCAAAACCCCCGACGACTACTTGCGACTACCGACCACTAATCGCCAAATCGTCCGCGATAATCTCGAGTTCATGAAGCCGCGCAACTTCGCCGCCACTCATCCGATCAAGACTGTGACTTCCGGCACAACCGGCTTTCCGCTCAAACTCTATCGCAGCCGAGCGCACGAGGCGCTCCGCAAGGCCATCGTCTGGCGCCATTACAATGCTTGCGGCTACTTTTTCAAAGAACCGCGCGCCACGCTGGGTCGACCGCTCGAATTCCCGCAGAAACACAATTATACGCATGAAGACTTGCTTGAAAACAATCTCTGGCTGAATAGCTTTCACCTGAACCCTAACGACTTTCGCCACATCTACGATGGACTGGCAAATTGGAATCCCAAGATGTTAGTTGGCCACCCGTCCGCCATCTTTACTTTCTGCCTTCAGTCCGAACGCGCCGGGCTGAAGCCAATCAAAATCCCCATCGTCTACAGCTATTCCGAAAAACTCTACCCTCATCACGTCGCCAAATTTCGCGCATACTTCGGCGCCGAAGTCTTCGATTACTACGGCAATCGCGAAAACACTATCGCCGTCACACAACAACCGTGCGGTAACTACCATATCAATTCCGAATTCGGTTTCGTGGAATTTGTCGCCAACGGCAAACATGCCGCCAAGGGCGAAACCGGTTCAATTATCACCACCTCGCTCGAGAACTACTCCATCCCCCTGCTCCGCTACGACACCGGCGACCTCGGCCGTTCGCTGGGCCGCTGCGGCAAGTGCACGATGTCCCACCCGACAATGGAAATCCTCGGCGGACGCGGTAAAGACATTCTTGTCACTCGCGACGGTTTTATCAATTGCCACCTCGATACGTACTTGGCACGTAACGGGTTTCTCGGTGCCGATTATATTCAAGTCGTCCAAAAGGAAATCGACAGGATAATTGTCCGAATTCTCCCCAATTCTAATTACCTTGACTCTCGCGACCGCGAGCACTTGCAGCGCCTCACCCGCGATTGTTTGAGCGGCTACTTTGAAGTCGGGGTCGAACTCATCGACCAACCGCCATTTACAGAATCCGGAAAGATGCCTTACGTCGTCAGTGAGTTGGCCCGTGCCCAGCTCGGCGAAAACCAGCCTTAGTCGGCCCCAGAATTAGCCACTGTACCCTTGTGCCACACATCACCTTAGCTGCATAATCTGAAGTTATAATCGAATCCATTCCTTGTCGCCCAATCTTTGCACAGACGGAAAAAATGTCTTTACTAATAAAGCGAATACGCTATATTCACACGGGGTAAATACTGTCTCGGGGCTTAAACCGTTTACTTCACGGAGTGCTATTTTGACGAATTCGAACCGTCTCCTTGTGACAGGATTGCTTGTGCTCGTTTCTGTCCTTGCGATTCCCCTTAATGCGGAACCGATGGCTCCTTTCGAAGTTTCCATTGAGAATCTTGCCGCTGCCCGTATTGGCGACAACATTGAATTATCGGTAAACTACCTCTCCGGTTCGGAAACTTTTGGTCAATTCAAGCTTCTGGTCGCGTTCAACCCGGCTCAGCTCTCCTTACTTGATGTGCAGCCCGGTGTGGTGCCGACGTTCTGCGACTGGGATAGCTTTGGCTATATCGCTGGTCCATGTGTTGGCTGTGAATGGCAGACGATCGAGATTTTCGGTATCGCCGATGATCCGAATATCGCCGGTGCGCCCTCGTGCATGTCCCCTGTCGGCGACCTCGCGCGTATTCGCCTCCATGTCGCCCCTGATACTCTTATCGCCGGGTCTCATGTTGAAGTCAATTTTTACTGGATCGACTGCTCAAGTAACACTTTAGCTTCGACGGCGCAGGATACCATCTGGCACGGAAAGTTTGCCTATGATTATCAGGCGGTCGAAATCACCGGATCAGACCCTAATTTCGGCGGCACGATCGCCGGATGCATTGTTCCCGGTGTTACGGTCCCGATTCGCGCCATCAATACCCAGAATGGCGGCGTCCAGCTTAACACAACTTGGGGACGTTACGGCGACATCAACGGTGACGGCCGATTCAACATTGCCGACCTCTCCTACTTCATCAACTACTTGTTCGCTGACGGCAGTGCTCCCAAGGATTTCTTGCACGGAAACTATGATGGGGATGACATCGTGTCAATTAGTGATGCAGTATTCCTGATGAATTACCTGTTCATGCAGACAATGGGCGAATAAAACTCGTAATTATAGAAATTCCGCAGCCGCGTTGACACAGCGCGGCTGTTTTTTTGTGCGCCGCAATTACCGCACTTAGTCGGTAACTGGCTCGCGCTCGACTTCTTTTAAGGAGAGATGTTCTTTGCGGAGATGGTAAAGACCGGCGATCGTGATCGTAAAATACTGCGTCGCCCACATCACGATACTGCACGCCGCGGCAGCATCTTTATCGACGCCATACAAGCTCAAACTTAGCACCGTCAGATATTGATACGGTCCGATGAATCCCGGCGCATTCGGAAGCATGATTCCCACCGAAACGACCGCCAACACCACAAACGACGCATCAATTGGCAGAAAGCTCATGTCAAACGCCAGAAATATGAAATAATTCGCCAATGCCATGATGATCCACAGCAACGCCGATTGCGCCGAAATGATCAACACCGATTTTGGATCTGACAACACCTCAAGTCCCGAGGCGAACTTCACCAGCAAATCATTTCCGACTTCCTGAATTCGATGAGGGAAAATATGCAGCACTTTGTTCAGAATGTTCAAGGTCGCCTGCGTCTTAAACTTCAGCAACGTCAAGACAATAACTGCCAGCATCGTCACGCCCAAAAACAGCCAGCCCGCCGTTTCCAGATGCTGCAGGTCCTCTGACACTGAGGCTGGAAACTCCTTGAAGAGAATGATCAGCGTAAACAGCGCCAACAACGTCAGCAAATCGAATACCCGCTCAATCAGCGTCGTCGCCATCGCTGCCGAGCGCGAAACGTCTTCGATCTTACCCAGTGAGAGTGGCCGCGCCAATTCGCCGAGTCGCGCCGGCAATATATTTGACGCCATAAATCCAATCATCGTCGCCGCATATAGTCCTCGGAACGAACACTTCTTAATTGGATTCACCATAATACCCCAGCGCCAGGCGCGCAGCGCCATTGACGCAAAGATCATCACGACATTGGGAATCAACCACCAGTAGTTTGCCTGGCCAATTGCCGCGACTACCTTGTCCCATTCGACTTTTTTGAAGAACAAATATAAGAAGGCACACGCGATCAGAATGCCAATTGTGACGAGTAGCTTTTTACCCACGGCGTCCCCACTCGGCTACTGTCCGCTCCATCGCCGCAAACGACCGCTGCGCGCAATCATCCCAGGTAAATCTCTGCGCCCACTCCACTGCCGATTTGCTCATGCACTCGTGCTTCGTCTGATCACTCAAGAGCTTGACAATCTGACTTGATAGCTGATCGACGTCGCCGTACTCGTATAGCAATCCCGACTTGCCGTCGCTGACTGAATCCCGCAAACCGGGCGAATTCGCCGCCACAACCGGCGTGCCGCAGGCATTTGCTTCGATATTGGTAATTCCCCATCCCTCCTTGGGAGAAGGATACACAGACACATGCGATCGGCGCAAGTATTCAAGTTTCTCTTTTTCCGAAACAAACCCGACG
Organism: uncultured bacterium; assembly: GCA_963707485.1. Taxonomy (GTDB): domain Bacteria; phylum Zixibacteria; class MSB-5A5; order CAIYYT01; family CAIYYT01; genus JADJGC01. The sequence goes on along the minus strand of CAVPQS010000034.1, from coordinate 54,941 downwards.
AACTCAACGCAGTCGCCCAATGCCAACTTCTCCGCCAGTGCCTTAAGTTCGTTGAGATGATCCCCGCTTCCGACAATTAGAAGCCTCGCCTTCGCGACCGACTTGCGAATTTGCGGCATCGCGGCAATTACATGGTGAACCGATTTGTACTTTTTGAGGCGGCCGAGATATAGAATCGTCGGTTCGGAATATCGCTGCGTCGCCGAATCAACTTTGTAGATCGAATGATCGACCCCGCATTCAGCAACATCAATATTCTCGCGCTCTATCCCGCGCGAGACCAGGTCATCACGCGTCGAGTTACTGATCGCCAGAAAGCGCGAATGCCGGTAAACGCGCGGAATCGGTTTCTCGGCAAAATAAACGTAGCTCGCTACTATCGCATTCGCTTCCTGGTAGATGTTCTTCCCGAACAGATGCGGAATCACCGCCAAATGCGGGCGCTTTTGCCAGAGCGGAAGATAAAATGGAATCTTGTTGATGTCTTCAACGATGAGATCGTATTCCGCTTCGCGCAGGATTTCTTTCACCAGTCCCGGCGTCACGAAATTGAAATTCTGTCGCGATCCGCGCCGGCGAATCACCAGCCCGTCGCGCTCCTCGCGCTCTCTGCCGTTGGGATAGTTCGAGCAAGCAAGCGTTACACTGTGTCCCCATGAGGCTACACGCTTGAGTATCTCCTCGATATGGACCTCGGCGCCGCCCCCTAATGGGTTCGTGACGTCCTGCCAGTTGACCGCCAGAATTCGCAATTGCGCTACCGTGGACTACTTTGAAGTATCTGGTACTTCGAGTTTGCGCAACCTGACGCCGGTCGTCGTTTCCTTGAGCGCCTGGACATCCTGCATCGCGCCGATCGCTTCCGTGTCCGAAGGATTTTGTGCAATCCAGCGATTGAGCAAGCTCTCCATGCTATCTACCAGAGTGTCCTTGAAATAGATGCTCAACAGTTGCTTGTATGCTCCTTCAAAATGCGGATCTTCAGCGAGCCGTTCAGTCAGCATTTTGACGGCTCTGTCCTTCTGCCCTCGCCTGATCATGTCGCTGGCCAGAGTCTGCCACATCGACTGCGGATCAACTTCCGGAGGCGCTGTTTGAAGCAGCTCTTCTACCTTGCCCAACGAATCCATATCGGCATAGATTTGCATCAAGTACGCATAACTCCGCCACTCGCCCGGCACGACCTTGATCGAGAGATTAACCATTTCAATCGCACCCTGCATATCCCCGCGCTTGCGCATCTCTTCGGCTGTGTACAAAAATCCCGCCGAATAGTTGTTCGTAAGTCTCGCTGCGTTTTCATCCTTGTATACCGAAGAGTCGGCAACCCCGCGATACTTGAAAACATTCGTGTACAGGTCGCGCGTCGCCTCGACATCGATCATATTGTCGCCTGTCTCGCGCTTGAGCCTGAACATCATCCCCTTCATTTCCAAGTGGTCCTCTATCGAATTCATTCGGAACAGGCGATTGTCTTGCGAAACCGTTACCGCAAAATGAATCGGCGTTTGGAATCGCGATGTTTCGATGATGTTGTCGATCAACTGGTCCTGGACTCTGTAGATTCTTCCGTCGGGATAGCGCCCGTGACGCAAGGCCTCGATCTGCGCATCGGTCAGGCTGATCGGTACTCCCATTTCATTCTTCAACTGCTTGATGTACCAGTCGGTATTCAGCAACGATAAATTTGCAATCCGGACGTCTTTGCGCACACCGTAAACTTCCTGCAAAGCCCAGACCGGGAATGTGTTGTTGTCGCCGTTCGTAAATACCACCGCATTCGAATCCGCCGACATCAGCAAATTGTAAGCGTAATCATACGATATGTAGTTGTTCGATCTGTCGTTCTCGTGATAGCTCGCGCGAATCGCATTAACTGGCAGGATTAGAAATGCAAGCAGCGCATACGTCAACTTTTCCATGCCGCGCTTGCTCAGGAAAGAGTAAACCCAATCCCAGATCACGATAACTCCCATGCCGATCGCCATCCCGAACAAAATAAACCCGGGCTGCCAGAAATAATCTCGATCGCGCACCTCCAGCCCCGCATCATCCCCCGGTATCACATTCGGCAGCGTCCCGTCCGCAAAATTCATGTAAATTACCAGCCCCGCCGTCGCCGCAAAGACCATTAGGAAAAACGGTAGTCCCTTTTGCCATCGCCGCATTATAGGCTCAAGCAGTCCGAGCAATCCTAACGGAAAGAGAAACATCAGGAATTTCGCTCCCGACAAGCCGTATTGATCCTGGAAAAATCCCCAGAAACCCATCCGCGGATGCGTGCCAAACTGATTCGCCCACGAACCGCGACGCGTGAACATGCGGTCGACCATTGACATCTGGCCGTACTGTTTGCGTTCGAGGAAATCCTCAAAACTCTTCCAGGTTGCCGGTGCATTTTCGTTAATTGCCGGCTTCTCGGCCGCGCGAACCGGGATATAGAATTGGCTGCTGAATGCAATGCCGGATGCAATCATGATCAGAAACGGGAGCGTCGTCAGCCTGCGGTTATGAATAAACAAAAACAACAATGTTACGATCGCAGCCCATGCGGCGCCGATGTACATGAACTCGACAAGCGACTTGACCGGCCACAAAAGAACCAATGCGGTTATCAGAAACACCCAATTCTTCCGCAGCGATTCGTCCAGCAACAACATCATGAGCACTATGAACGGCATAATCAAGTACACCGTCAGATGCACGGCAGTTGACAATACCGCGAGGAAAAATATCAAGACCAGGTACTTCGTCGCTTCCGGCGTCCCGCGCTTGTCCGACCAAATCAGCGTCAGCCAAATCAACATTGTGATCATCAACATCGACAAGCCGTAGACCTCAGCTTCGACCGCCGAATTCCAGTTTGTGGTCGAAAACGCCATCAACAGCGCGCCGATAACGGCGCCGGCGTAAATCCCGACTTTGCGGATTCCTTCGATCGGATCGCCGAACCAATCGCGCACCAACTTCACGATCACGAAATAACCGAACATCGAAGCCATTGCCGTGCTGACGACCGAAAGGATGTTTATGCGAAAACCGATATCCGACGCAATCGGCAGCAACGAAAATATCCTGCCGATTAGAATAAACAGCGGTGTTCCGGGAGGATGGGGAACTCCAAGGATATATGAACAAGCGACGAACTCGCCGCAGTCCCAAAACGAGAACGTGCGTTGAACCGTCATCAGGTAGATTATGAATGAAAAGAAAAAGACAAACAGACCCAGCCCTAAATTCACTTTGTCTATTTTCTTGGTATCAAAGTTCCCTGCGGAAATGGACAATGTAACCTCCTCAACGTCACGGCCTTATTTGTAAGATGATATACCCGCGACGGATGAACATGGACGAATTAATTTGGCGCGGAATATACGCACAAACCCGCCTCATGCCAAAGGAAAAATCGGACCGCGATATCAACCCTTTTGTCAAATGTTCGAACAAGGTCGGAGGAACTTTGCCCACGACGGAAGTCACACCTTTGCCGGTCTATTCTTTCGGCAGCGGTTCTTTCTCCAGATGCTTATTAACGGCATCCAGCAATCCATTGACGAAGCGCGAGGACTCCTGCGAAGAGTACTTTTTCGCCAGTTCCACACCCTCGTTGATCGCCACCCGCGCCGGAATGTCCGGAAAACTCACCAATTCGCAAATCGCCAATCGCAAAATATTCTTGTCGACCATCGCGATCCTGTCGATTCGCCAATTCTGCGAGAAGCGCTCGATATTAATATCCAATTCGCGCAACGACTCCACCACTTTCCGGAACAAGCGGTCGGCGTACACGACCGATTCTTCGTCCAGGTCCGAGGTCTTGATCAAAGACTCACAGACATCGTTGACCTCTTGACCCGTTGACTCGTAAGCATACAGGCATTTCAGCGCCAATTCCCTGGCTTTTTTGCGTTGTCCCATTCTTATGAAGTCGCTTCGTAGAGGTTTACCATCTCAATTGCCGACATGGCGGCATCCCACCCCTTGTTGCCGGCTTTTGTCCCTGCCCGTTCAATTCCCTGCTCAATCGTGTCGCAAGTAATCACTCCGTAAATCACCGGTACTCCCGTCTGCAGCGAGATCGCCGCGATGCCCTTGGTCACTTCCGCCGCGATGTATTCAAAATGCGGAGTGTCGCCGCGTATGACCGCGCCAACACAGATCACCGCATCATAGCGCTTGTTCGCTGCAACTTTCGCCGCGATATACGGAAGCTCAAACGACCCCGGCACCCAAAACTCGTCGATCGCCTCCAGTGTCGCGCCATGACGACTGAGACAATCTTTGGCGCCCTCAAGCAGCCGCTCGGTCAAAAGCGAATTGAATCGCGCTACACAAATCGCGAACTTCTTGTCGCGTACAACTAAATCACCCTTGAAAACCTTACCCATTATGCACCTCATGCATCATACCCAACAAATGACCCAGCTTGTCGCGCTTGGTCTCCAAATAGCGGGCATTATGTTTAGTCGGAGGAATAATTGAAGAAACGCGCTCCGTGACTTTCAGGCCATAGCCCTCGAGTCCGATGATTTTGCGCGGATTATTAGTAATTAATCGAATCGTCGTCAGCCCCAAATCAGACAGCACTTGCGCACCGATACCGTAGTCGCGCAAGTCATCTTTAAACCCGAGGTCATTGTTCGCCTCAACCGTGTCGCGCCCCTTGTCTTGCAAACTGTATGCAAGTATCTTATTGGCCAGTCCGATGCCGCGGCCCTCTTGTCGCATGTACAGTAATACGCCTGATCCTTGTTTCTCGATCATTTGCATTGCCGCGCGCAGTTGATCCCCGCAATCACAGCGGCTCGATGAAAACACATCGCCGGTCAAGCACTGCGAATGGACGCGCACCAGCACGTTCTGTTCGCCCGCTACCTTTCCCTTCACCAGCGCGAGATGATGATGATCGTCTATTTCCGACCGATACAAGTGAAGTCGAAAATTACCGTGCTCGGTTGGAAAATCGACGTCCACAATCTTGTGCACCAGGTTCTCATGCTTGTGCCGATAGGCAATCAGATCCTTGATAGTAATCAATTTTAGACCAAAACGGTCGGCAATTCCCCGCAATTCGTTCACCCGCGCCATCGTTCCGTCCGAAGACATGATCTCGCACAACACCGCGCCCGATCGCATCCCTGCTAATCGCGCCAAATCAACGGATGCCTCGCTGTGTCCGGCGCGCGCCAATACGCCGCCCGGCATCGCCTCGATTGGAAATACATGCCCGGGACGGGCCAGGTCCTCCGGTCGGGATTCATCCAACATAATCTGGCGAATCGTCTCAGCGCGATCAAACGCCGAGATGCCGGTACTCGTGTTTTTCACCGCATCGACACTGATCGTAAACCGCGTTCCCAGCAGCGCCGTGTTTTCGTGCGTCATCGGACCGAGCTTTAGTTTCTTGATGATGTCCCGCGTCAGCGAGACACACAAGAGCCCGCGCCCATGCGTGATCATGAAATTGACCGCTTCCGGCGTGGCTTTGTCGGCCGCCATGACAAAGTCGCCCTCGTTTTCGCGGTCCTCGTCATCGACAACTATTACAATCTTTCCAGAGCGAATGTCGCCAATAGCTGCTGCCACATCATCGAAGAGATTCTGCTCGTCGCGCTTCAATGTGACATTAGGCATAGTCGTTACTCCCGTTTATATGAGTTGAATTAATATCCAAGGTCCTTGAGCTTCTGAATGCTCAGTGGTTCAGCTTCCGACCGTTGCATAATTCGCTGAACGTATTTTCCAATTATATCGAATTCCAAATTCACTTCTGTTCCGACCGTCAGATCCTTCAGTGTCGTCGCAGCCAGCGTATGCGGAATAACGCTGGCCTTAAAATCGCGTGCTGAACATTCGTAAGCCGTCAAGCTGACACCGTCGATTGATATCGAACCCTTGTCCACCACCAGTTCAGCGAACTCTTCGGGAAATGTGAAAGCCATCTCCCAGCTTTCACTTCCCTGCGCGATATGGTCGCACCTGCCGATGGCGTCAACGTGTCCCTGCACGAAATGACCTCCGAGTCGGTCCGACGGACGCAGCGCCAGCTCCAAATTGACTCGCGATCCCTGAGTCAGTCTCGACAACGAAGTTCGCTTCAGCGTCTCCGGCGCCGCGGACACATTGACCAGTCGCGAATTAACAGCGACGCTCGTCGCCGTCAGGCAAACGCCCGAAATCGCGATCGAATCGCCAATGCGCAGAGTCTCATCAACCAACTTACTCTCAATCGACAAGTGCGTGATTTCGCGTTGCTTGCGCACCACTGCGATTCGTCCGATATCTTGTATTATTCCCGTGAACATCGTCTTTACTCCGGATAGGCCTCTATCCAAAGATCGCCGCCAATTTGCTCAACCTGCGCAAAACGCAACTTGAGGCTCTTGTCAATCTCGCGACTCACAAGGCTGTGATAGGCCGGAATCCCCGCCCCCAGCAACTTTGCCGCAATCACGAAAATGAACTTGTCCGCCAGTCGCGCGTCGATAAACTGCGTAAACACACTGCTGCCGCCCTCGACCAGCATGTGCGTGACTCCGTTCTTGCCCAGCCTGCGCAATTTCTCCTGCAGCGTCGAACCACTCTCGGTGCCGACAACCATTGTCCGGCCACCCGTATTTCTATCATTCAATTTGAGTTGTTGTGGAAGATTTCCGCCATTCGTTAGCACGATCCGCAGCGGGTCATTGCCGACCCCATGACTGGAGAGAACCGGATCATCGACTCGCGCTGTATTCGCGCCTATCAGCACGGCATCCACCTGCGACCGTAGTTGATGCACTCGATTGCGAGCCTCCGCGGACGTAATCCACTTCGATTGCGACTGAGTATCTGCAATATACCCGTCCAGCGTCTGCGCTATCTTGATCGTAACAAAAGGCAGCCCGGTAACTATGTGCTTGAAATAGACTTCATTCAAACGCCGTGCTTCTTGCTCACAGATACCGGTGATCACCTCGACACCGGCGCTCTGCAATTCGCGTATCCCGGCGCCGTTCACAACCGGATTCGGGTCAACCGTCGCTGCGATAACGCGCTTTATTCCCGCTGATTTTACCGCCTCAACGCATGGCGGCGTCTTGCCAAAATGGTTGCATGGTTCGAGGGTTACATAAAGATCGGCATCGGCTGCCAAGTCTCCGGCCAGTTTGATCGCTTCGACTTCGGCATGATCCGAGCCAAAACTTCTGTGCCGGCCCTCGGCAATAATGTGGTCGTCTTTGACAATGACCGCGCCCACCAGCGGATTGGTGCGGGTCTTACCCCGGGCCGTTTCCGCCAGTTCGAGTGCGCGCTTCATGTACTCAGCAGATACCATAAAAAAATCCCGAAGTCGCCTTCGGGGGTTATTCAAGACTCATGCACAGTCCAAACATCGCAGACCACGCCGCCTTGAATCGACACAGCGCAATAACGGACCTTTTCCGCCGCTGCTCTGTCGATTGCCTTCTACCATCCGGACTATACCGTCGGCGCCGGAAACTCTCCGGCTCTGTCCCTCTCGGGACTCGCGGGCTCTACCGCCGATCGAGGAATTGCACCTCACCCCGAAGGCAATTGTAATCTGTCTATTATACGTTTTTAGTCAAGACAATTTTGCCTTTTTTTGTTTCCGCAGAAGATCTTGTGCCCCCGATTTAACCCGGCTATGCTCAAGTGGAGTATTCCCAATAACTTGGAGGAATCGAATGGCGAGAATTATTTCTTGGGCGAACCGCGTGACTATCGCCCGCATCGGGATTGTCTTTTGGCTCGTTCTCTTGGTTTATGACAACAATATGTGGTCGCGCCTATTGGCCGCTTTCCTGGCTATCCTCGTAATTGTGGGCGACTGGCTCGATGGCTTTCTGGCGCGGCGCCTGCACGAACAATCGCAACTTGGCAGCGTCCTCGATATCGCCGGCGATCGCATTCTCGAAACTGTGCTTTGGATCGTCCTGGCCGACCTCGAACTGGTGCCGGTGTGGATTCCCATCGCGGTAACTTCGCGCGCTATTCTCACCGACAGTATAAGGAATTATCTCCTTCAGTATGGATTTACCGCTTTCGGCAAAACAACCATGATGCAAAGTTCCATTGGCAAATTCTTGACCGGCTCACCGATCATGCGCACCGGTTATGCCCTCTTGAAAGCTTTCACTTTTGGCTGGTTGCTGTTGATCTCCGGTCTCGACCGCCTCTGGCACGAGTTGCCGTTCCTGACCGACCGGTTCGTCTCGACCGGCTATCAAATCGGTTACGTCAGCGCCATCGTTACTGCGGTTGTCTGCATCGCCCGTGGAATTCCCCCCATTGTCGAAGGCGCCAATCTCATCCGAAAAATGGACGTCAAGCCGTCTTAGACCCAAATAAAAACGGGCGTCGTAGCGACGCCCGCGTTGTGGTCTTCATGTATTTCGCCTTACCCTAACAACAGTCGGTCTTTTCCTGCGGCGTGCGTTTTACCGCAATCGAAAACCCCTTGCCGCCAAATTTATCTGTGACAAATTCAACGTAAATATTTCCGCGCTGGCTGATCGTTTCGTACAGGCCGCTTTCGATATACGCGGTAATTCCGTTCGATTCAAGCTTCTCCAGTCCATCTACTGACTCTTCCAGAGTCATCCCCATCCGGGGTCCGCTTCAGCCGGCGCCCTGCAAATACAGCACCAGGCTCTTGCCCGCAGCATGTTGCGATTGCAGTACTTTGCCTATGTTTTCCCGTGCGTTGTCGCTAACTACAAACATCGCTATTTGTCTCCTCAAATTAATGATTCGGCAAATGTCTGCCATAATGCAACGCTTATTTTTTGCAGTTTTCTTGCCGCCTACCACATCGTAAAGGTAAGTCCCACGCCCATCGTCTGTTTGATCCGGCCCTTCTTAGTTATTTCTTTGTCATACAGAAACTGGTTATACAGAATTACCGTCATGATCTTGCTGACAGAAACCTTTAACGTATTTTCAAAATTGACGTCGACCGCCTTCCAAAATCCCTCAAACTCCGTGCCCTCAACGTCATCAGAAATTGAGGAAAACAGCCCCTTAAACATCGAGAGCTTGCCGATATACTGTACGCGCTTGCTCAACTCAAATTGAGCATCAGTCACTGACTCAATGCCGCCGTCCGTGTCGGTTGAACTCTTCGTTTCTAAGGTCTCAAGATTAACTATATCGTTATGCATTAGTTGCCGCAGCGCCATTCCCAACCGACTCGTCAATTCACCCTTTTCCTTGCGATAAAACACTCGCGCAATGCCGCCCGAGTACGTCAGCTTCTTGGGATTGAAGTAACGCTTCTTTTCGGCCACTGAGGCGTCAAGAAACTGGCTTTCAAACCTCACCGCCAGATACGGATCAACGAATGCCTCCAACGGAAATGTCGCCACGTTTTCCCAGTCGATCAAGTCCGTCGACTTCTTCGGCTTGCTCCAGCTCTTGCTCTCCTCATCCTGAACCGTGGTTTGGCCGAAAGCGAGCCGAAGGTTCAATTTGAAATTGAACTTCTGGCTGAAGCGCCGCTCCATCTTTGCATTCAGGTTACTCACCCACGCAAAAGTCCCTGCCTCACCGCCGACCCATGAGTCGGAATAGGCCGCCTGTGCTGCAGTTATATCCAGCGCCATTGTCTTCTGCCAGTGCAACGCGATCAGCGAATCGACATTGACTTCTTCCGCCAGTAACGTCGCCGCGCCAAACATGAACAAGAGAATCGCAAATAACAATTTTCGCAACATTGTGGCTCCTTCCCCGAGTTTACGCTCGGAATATGATCAGCCAACAGGCTGGAATAGTCAAAATTGTCTATATGTGATTTTGGAGAATTAATTCGAGTTGTCAAGTGAAGCAAAGCAACGGGCTCGCTTTCGAACGTCGCCGATCAACTCAACTCATGCTGAAGCTTCTCAATCGACTTCGTTTCGCCCAGCAGTACCAAAACCTCGTCCGGTTGAAAGACTCGGTCACCCGCTGGCAAAAGCGTCGTCCTGGCAGGCAGGGTCTGGCGAATGAGCACAACCAGCACGTTGTAGTTTTGCCTCAGATTCAAATCAGAAAGCGACTTGCCTACGAATCGGTCCGGCACAGCGATCTCGACCAATTGCAGGTTCTCACCAAGCGTCATTTGTTCGATCACATTCGGGAACCGCAGTTGGCTGGCAACGCGCAACGCCATGTCGCGCTCCGGAAAAATGACATCGTCGGCGCCGATCAACTCCACAATCCGCCCCTGATCATCTGTAATCGCTTTCACCATGATCTTCTTGACGCCCATCTCTCGTAAGTACAGCGTCGCCAAAATGCTGACATCGATGCTCGTGCCCAGACTAACCACGACCACATCGCATTGGCTCAGATCAAGTTCCACCAGCGTCTTGCGATCCGAAGCATCGCCGACCACCGCGCGTGAGACGTAATCCTTGACATCCTCGATCTTCTCCGGATCGTTATCGATAACGGTAACATCGTGCCCATGTTTCGCCAATTCGAGCGCGAGGTAGTACCCAAAGCTCGACAAGCCGATAATTCCAAAAATGCGCTCTTTCATCTATTCTCCATCAGTCAAACAATCAAACCTTGATCCTGCACACAACAGCAATTTGAAGCTTATCCGATGATGATCCGGCCTTCCGGGTAAGTAACCTTGCTCGGCTGGCGATGACGGCTAATTGCGAGCGCCAACGTCAGCGGCCCCACCCGTCCGACGAACATCAAAATTATCAATACTACTTTGCTCAACGGCGCCAATTTCGGCGTGACTCCGGTCGACAGTCCGACTGTGCCAAACGCCGATATCGCCTCAAATAGCAATTCGATGAATTTGCCGCCGCTGACCCTGTGTCCCTCGCCGCCGGTCTCAAATATCTGCAGCAGCAGCGCCCCCAAAATAACCGCGGCAGTTGCAATAATAGTAAACGTTACGGCTTCCGATTGCAGAAAAGTGCTGATCCTTCTGCCAAAGAAAACCACATGATCTTGCCGTTTGAGTCGCGTCCTCACAATCCCCAATAACACCGCAAATGTCGAAGTCTTGATACCGCCGCCGGTCGAACCCGGAGAAGCGCCGATGAACATCAGAATCATGATCACAAACAGGGTCGCTCCCGACATTGCGCCAATATCGACCGTGTTGAAACCCGCCGTCCTCGGAGTCACCGACTGGAACAGCGAACTGTAGATGCGTGTCGTCCACGACATGCCGTTTTGGACATTGTTGAACTCAAGAAAACCAATCACGACCGCGCCGATAATGATAAGCCAAAGTGACATTTTGATAACGATCTTGGTATGCACCGAAAAACGATACGGCGCCTCGCGCCAATAACTCGATCCCTTCGAAAAACCGGCCTTCTCCAGGAACAGACGTATCCGCGACTTGGCAAACTGCTGCATCTCCAGAAACGCAATGAATCCGATGCCCCCGAGTATGATCAATAGCATGATTGTTATATTCACTGTCGCGTTGCCGACATAGCTCATCAAATTGTCTGGAAGTAACCCAAAGCCGGCGTTGCAGAATGCCGACACCGAATGAAATACCGAAAACCAAATTGCATCATTGGTCGGCATGTCGCGCCCAAACCTTGTGTACAGAAATACTGCACCAATGGCTTCAATCGTGATACTGATTATCACAACTGTCCACAACAATCCACGCGCCGTCGTTCCATTCGTGCTGCCGAGACTCGTCGACAATAACGAGGCATCCCGCGTCGTCAGTCTGCGGCCAAGAACATAAAGCAAGAACGTCGAGAAGGTCATTATCCCGATTCCGCCCAGTTGAATCGACAGCAATATCACCGCCTGCCCGAAATCGGTGAAATACGTTCCCGTATCAACCACGGTCAGTCCCGTCACGCAGGTCGCCGACGTAATCGTAAACAGCGCATCAATAAATCCAATCGAGCCGCTCTTCGTCGCCTGAGGAATCATCAGCACGAACGTCATAATCAATATGTACGACGCGAAACTTATCGCGAGTATCTTCTCAGGCGCAAGGCGCTTCATCGGCTTGAAGCCAAGATCAATGGGGCGGCTTAAATCTAATCGAGTCATAGTTGAAGGTAGAGATAATATGATATTACAGTGAAACGCAAATCAAAGATTCGGAGAACACCCACATAAAGCCACAGCTCCCGTTCGCATCATCGCAAACGGGAGCTGCAAGTTTCAGATTCTTACAGCGCTGCTCAATCCGCAAATCCCGGCACGAACTTGCCGTCCTTATATATCAATTCGTCGTCGCCGAAGATTTCTCCGCCCTTGCGCAATTCGCAAACCATATCCCAGTGCAGCGCCGACTGATTGACCCCGCCCGACTCGTAAATCGAATTGCCCACCGCCAAATGGCACGTGCCGCCGATCTTCTCGTCAAACAACGTGTTCTTCGAAAAGGTCTGCACCTGATAGTTCGTCCCAATCGCGAATTCGCCGACGCGCTTGGCGCCCTCGTCCATCTCCAGCATCTTCTTCAGGAAATCGTAATTCTTGGCTGCGCTGAAGTCAGTCACGACGCCATCCTTGAAAGTCAACCGCACGTTCTCGACCTCGCGGCCGCCATAGCACGCCGGATAAGTGTACGTTATCACGCCGTTGGTCGAGTTCTCGATCGGTGAAGTGAACACTTCCCCGTCGGGAAAATTCTCTTTCCCGTCGCAGTTGATCCACTTACGTCCGCCAATTGTCATTTTCAAATCCGTAGCATTCGACTTCACATGTATTTTGGAAATCTTGTTCAAGCGTTCGCACAGCTTTGCCTGTGTTGCAGAAATCTTTTTCCATTGCGACACCGGATCCGCGGTATCACAATACCCGGCGGAATAAACGAAATTTTCGAACTCATCCAGCGACTTCTCTGCTTCTTGCGCGTCAGCTTGAGCCGGAAACATCGTCCCGCACCAACGCAACGAACCATCGGCAACGCGGCGGAAAAATATCTCGACGTAATCCTTGCGCGACTTTTGGCTCATCGCCTGCTTGGCCGAATCGGTATTCGATAAATACTTGGTGTTCTCCGAACTCCAGATATGCAGATAAGCATCCATCATCTTCGCTTCTTCCCTGTCGAGCGGATGCATATACGTCAACTGCTCGTCGCTGCCCTCTTTTAGCATAATCTCGCTTAGCGGCTCGGAGATAAACTCCACATACGGAAACGCTCCGCGGCCTAACGCCCGGCGATACACTTCCTTGATCAACGGCATGGCGTGAAACGGCCCGCGAATCTTGAAGGAATCACCCTTCTTGATGCTCAGCGAATAGTCCACCATCACCTCTGCTAATTTTCCAACTCTTGGATCCATATACTCCTCAAATTTTTCTTCTGAGGTTACTTTCTGTATTCTGCCTGCTCAAGATCGAGCAACTTGCGTTTCGTGTCCAGGCCCCCGCCAAATCCGCCCAGTGATCCGTCGGCCTTCAGCACGCGGTGGCACGGAATCACTATCGGCAGCGGATTAGTCGCACAGGCCGTTCCGGCAGCGCGGGAGGCGTTTTCCGACCCGGCGCGCGCAGCAAGTTCCTTGTACGAAATCGTTGAGCCATAGGTTACACGTCTCAGCGCCAGCAGCGCCGCCTTTTTGAATCCATTTACCTCGAGCTTAATCGGAAATGTAAAATCCGTGCGTTCTCCCGCGAAATACTCGTCAAGTTGCTTCACGGCGGCTGGAAACGCCTTGGAGTCTTCCTGTACCGTCTCGCAGTACCGTTTCGGCAGTCGGGCGACGCCGAATTGAATATATTCGATGGTATCTTTCGCTCCAACCAAAACCAACGCTCCAAATGGCGTACTTATAGTTCTTCTTTGTAGCTTTTCCATGCGTCTTCCTATTGCTAAAGCCTTGCAGCAAGTTGCAATATACGTCTTCTCTCCTGCATGTCAAATCACTGCTGGGTGGCTCTATATACAAGAATTTGATCGCCTCCCCAAGAACCGTGTTGGCCAAGCTAAAACCCTACATGAACTTACCAACAACCTGACAGAAAAGGTGTCCGTTCGGCACGATTCTCTCTCATATATTGCTGGGATAGTGTCTGCGGCGCAGGGTCTGCCTCGTGCCAATCGCACTGAATTCGAGAACTTTGAAACAAAAAGAGTTGTATAAACGTTGTAAATGAAGAAGATAGCGACCGATATAGTTGCTTTATGCCCTGTGTACGGCGCTTGACAATAGCCCTGAACTCCATAGATTACACGCGATTTCAGCCCGGAGGAAAATCTTGATGAAAACCGAATTTCGAGTGAAGCTTTATGCACTCATGCTGGCGATTGTGGCAATTAGCGTCATTTGGATCGTCGGCTCCGGTGATGCCGCGCAGTCAACGCTGCAAGGCGCTGTGTACGGCAAGGGCCTTTTCGCCCAGGCTGGACAAACGCCAACAGACTCTGAGCAACAACCTGCTGACTCCCGCAATCATTCTATCGCCTATTACACTAAGATGATGGCCGATATTGCCTACAAAATACATTCCCGTTACATGGAAGATGTCGATCCCGAAAGCCTCATCGAAGCCGGTATTGAAGGCATGCTTTCCAACCTTGATCCTTATAGCGTTGTTCTCAAGCCGAAATCCTACGAATCGCTGATGGAAAGCACGCACGGCAAGTACGAAGGCGTCGGCATGCAAATCGACCTGCGTGATAATCGCGTCACCATCGTCTCGCCCATGGAAGGCACCCCCGCTTGGCGGATGGGCTTTAAGGCCGGCGATAAAATCATGAAGATCGATACGGTCTCCACTGAAGGCATGAAGACCGACGAAGCCGCCAATCTCATGCGCGGTCCTGCCGGCACGAAGGTCAAACTGACCATTTCCCGCCCGGGTATTGATTACCCGATGGAATATGATGTCGAACGCGCCGTTATCGAACTGAATTCGGTTCGCTACTATGGCCTTGTTGAGCCCGGCATTGGCTACGTCCGTATTGACAAATTTGCCGAGACTACAACCGAGGAACTGGAAAAAGCCATCATCGACATGAAGACCAACATGGGCGTCAAATCGCTCATCTTTGACCTTCGTTCCAATGGCGGCGGGCTGCTCGATCAGGCAATCAGCGTTGCCAATCTCTTCCTCCCGAAAGACAAACTCGTTGTCTACACACAGGGCAAGTATCCAACTTCCCAGCGCAAGTATTTCTCTCAGGAAGAGCCGCTGCTCCCCGAAGGCGACTTAGTCGTACTGGTTAACGGCGGAACCGCTTCAGCCTCAGAAATCGTTTCCGGCGCCCTGCAAGATTGGGACCGCGCCGTCATCGTCGGTAACACGACTTTCGGTAAGGGCCTCGTCCAGCAGATCTTCGGCGGCCAAAACGGTGAAGCCGCTCTCAAATTAACGACGGCCAAATATTATATCCCGTCCGGTCGCTGCATCCAAAAACCGGAACGCGCAAAAAAGCATCCGGAAATGATGTCCGACGATGAAATTGCCCTCGAAGAAAAAGAAACTGAAACCGGCGAGGCCCGCGACGTTTTCTTCACCAATGCCGGCCGTAAAGTCTATGGCGGCGGCGGCGTCGTGCCTGACGTCGTTGTCGAGGACGAACTGTGGAAGCCAATCGAGTACAACCTCGTTCGCAAAAACATGTTCTCCGAGTTCGCCATTGAGTACGCTACCAAGCACAAAAATACTCCGAAGGACTTTGAAGTCAGCGACGAAATCGTCAATGAATTCCGTAATTTCATCAAAGCGAAAGAGTTCGACTACAAGACGGGTCTTGAACTCGACCTCGAAAAATTCGAAGCTACCGCCAAAGAGATGGAAAAGGCCGACCTCTTCGCCGGCGACATCAATCAGATGAAGGATCTCATCGAGAAGGAAAAGGCAAAAGACTTTGATGCCTCCCTCGACTACATCCGTCAGTCGATCAAGCGCGAAGTTCTCCGTTCCGAATACGGCGAGCGCGGCATTTACGAGCAGATCACTTTGAAGGAAGACAAGCAGGTCCGACAGGCGCTTGATCTCCTCAAGGACAAGGCCAAGTACGGCACCCTGCTTAAGCCCAGCAAGAAAGAGTCTGACAAAGGCTAATCGCCCGATAATCGCGTTATCACAAGGCGGTCGCTTCGTGCGGCCGCCTTTTTTGTTTGCCCGTTTTGTCTATACTCGAAATTCACGGACCTGATTTGTAGGCGTTTACTTGACACCGGGAGTTTAACTGCTAAATTCGCAGCTACGTGAACCATGGAGGTAAATATTGATGCGCGCCCGTCTCATCATCCGCGCTCTGCTCGCCCTTGCGTTGGTGGCTGCTTTCGCAAACATTACTTTTTCCCAAAGCGCCGAAAAATCGAAACCGGCCCGCGGCGGCCGCTCGATCGCTTATTACAGTAAGATCCTTTCCGATATGGCGCTCTCCATTCGCGAAAACTACATGGAAGAAGTCAATCTCGACCAGCTCTTTAGCTCCAGTTTCGACGGCATGCTCGCTAACCTCGACCCCTACAGCGTCCTCTTGCGCAGCGATGACTACGAAGCTCTCAAGGAAAGCGCACATGGCCGCTACGAAGGCATCGGCATCGATATCGACATGCGCGACGGTGAAGTCACGATCATCGCGCCGCTGGAAGGAACTCCCGCGTCGCGGCTGGGATTCCGCCCCGGCGACAAGATCATTAAGATCGAAGGCAAGTGGGTTGCCGACTTGACTAGCTCGGAATTCAATGCCCTGGCGCGCGGCAAGGCCGGAACCAAGGTTCGCATCACAATAGAGCGCACCGGTGTAGCTCACCCCATGGATTATGAAGTCGAACGCGCCATTGTTGAAATTCACCCGGTCAAATATTACGGTATGCTCGACGCCACAGTCGGCTACGTCCGTATCTCGAAATTCGCCGAAAAGTCGGGCGAAGAGTTCAGATCAGCATTGAAAGAACTTAGCTCTAAGGGCTGCCGCGGCCTCATCCTCGATCTGCGCTCAAACGGCGGCGGACTGATGGATCAGGCCATCGATGTCGTCAGCCAGTTTATCCCCGGAGAAAAACTCGTCGTCTACACCAAGGGTCAATCTCAGGCTACACAACGCCGCTACATGTCGACCGGTAGCCCGATATTTCCTTCAGGCAACCTTGTCGTTCTCGTTGACAGCGGCACAGCCTCAGCGTCCGAAATCGTCACCGGAGCCATCCAGGACTGGGATCGCGGCGTTATTATGGGCGCCAATACCTACGGCAAGGGGCTTGTGCAAAATGTCTTCGAGTGGGAAAACTCAGACTACGCGCTCAAGCTCACCACTTCCAAGTACTATATCCCTTCCGGCCGCTCGATCCAAAAACCGGAGCGGTCACACAAAAACGGCGCACATGCCGGCGCAGCCGCTTCTAACTCTGACGATTCAAGGAAATCGTTCAAAACCAATGGCGGCCGTCGCGTCTATGGCGGCGGTGGAATTACTCCCGATGTCGCCGTCGGCAAAAAAGGTTTGCGCGCCATCGAGTATAACCTGACCCGCGAAAACCTCTTCTTTCAATTCGCCGTAGCTTACACATCCAAAGCCAAAGACATTCCCCGCAGTTTCAATGTCGACGACGCCATGATTCGCGACTTCAAATCGTTCATTGGGTCCAGGGGATTTGAGTATCGTACGAATACGGAAGAACTCTTAAACGACCTCGACGCTGCCGCTTCTGAAGAAGGCCGCTCGGCGACATTCTCCAAAGAGTTGGGCATTCTGAGAAAAGCCGTCGAGCGCGAAAAAGACCAAGACTTTGCCAACGCCTCCGATTTTATTCGCTCTGCGATCCGGCGCGAAGTATTATACATCAAGTTCGGAGACTCTGCTGTCTACGAAGAGATCATCACCAAGGAAGATCCGGTCGTGCGCCAGGCTATCGATCTGCTCAAAGATCGCAATCGCTATGGCGGTTTGTTGAAGGGATAGCGTCGAGAATTGTACAAAAGCATCGCCAAGTACTATGACCAACTGGGCTGGAACGAATTCCACGATATCGCCCTGCCCCGCCTCAAGCCGCTCCTGATCCAGCACCGCGTCAAATCCTACCTCGACCTCGCTTGCGGCACCGGCTCGCTCGCATTTACCGTTGCGAGCATGGGCATCGACGTCGTCGGCCTTGACCGCTCCAAAGAAATGTTGGAAATGGCTGCCAAACGGCTCCGTAATTTCAAGAGCCGGCACAAACCCGAGTTCATCAAACGCGACATGACCAGGTACAACCTCCATCGCGAGTTTGACGCCGTTGGCTGTTTCTTCGATGCCGCTAATCACATTGTCGATGTTGACAAGTTTGCTGACTTCATCAAGATGGCTTCGCTGCATGTCAAACCCGGGGGCTTTTTCATGTTCGATGTCAATACCGCGATTGGTCTCGGACGCTGGGACGCCGTGCTCTTTTCCAAACAGGGCGAACACGCCGTTCTGATGAAAGGCAAATACGATCGCGCCGAACGCTTGGCATCCATTACTATCCACGGCTACGTGCGGGCATCCAATGGCGCAGTCGATCGTTTCAAAGAAACATTTTATGAACGCGGCTATCCGCACTGTGACATTGTTAGCTTGCTACGCAAGAACGGCTTTCGCAAAATTGTCGCTATGCCGCAAAAAAGTGACCAGACCCTAAAAACCGCCCTGCGCGTGTTCTATCTTGCATACAAAGGTTGACGGTTATGAAAAACTTCACCGAACAAGAATTGATTCTCGCCAGTCAGGCCGTGCTAAAACACTCCTATTCGCCTTATTCGAAATTCCGCGTCGGCGCCGCGCTTGAAACTGCAAAATTTATTTACGTCGGCGCCAACGTCGAAAACCGCTCCTATGGTCTCACCGTCTGCGCCGAACGCAATGCCGTCTTTTCTGCCGTCGCGAATCGCGAACGCAAATTCAAACGCCTTGCGCTGGCATCTGACACCGTGGACTTCATCACTCCCTGTGGCGCCTGCCTCCAGGTCCTTTCCGAATTCTGTGACGACTTGCCGATTATACTCGTGAACAAATCCGGCGAAATCAAACGCACGTCATTGATGAAGCTCTACCCCGCTCCCTTTGTGCTAAAAAAGTGATACCATTCCGTCAATAAAAAGCTACTTTTCCTATGGGCGGCTAAATGAGGAACAACATGTCTGAACGCGACAATAACCGTGACTTTCGCAATAAAATTCGCAGTGATATTGATCTCGCCGGCTTTATCGACGCAGCGGTATTGAAGACCGAATCATCGGCGACCGATATCCAAAACCTCTGCGAAGAGGCAATTAAGTACCATTACAAAGCCATCTTCATAAATCCCAGCTACACCACGATGTGCGCCACCCTTCTGAAAGGCTCCGGCGTAAAGCTTGGTACCGTCGCCGGTTTTCCGCTGGGAGCGACTACGACCGAAGCTAAAATATTCGAGGGCCAGGAGGGCGAAAACCACGGCGCCGATGAAATCGACATGGTCGCCAATGTCGGCGCAATTAAGTCCGGCGATTGGTCATTGTATGAACACGATGTTGCCGGCGTTCGCAAAGCGCTCTCCCGCCAAACGATCCTCAAAGTGATTCTCGAATGCACGCTGCTTAGTCGCGAGGAGAAAGTTTCTGCTGCCACCATTGCCGCCGACTGTGGCGTCGATTTTGTCAAAACATCCACCGGTATGTTTGGCCAGGCTACCGTCGAAGATGTCGCCCTCTTGTTTGAAACTGTTGGTAATCGCATCGGCGTCAAAGCATCCGGGGGCATTCGCACGCTTCAGCAAGCTCTCGCCATGATCGAGGCCGGGGCTTCGCGCATTGGAACCTCGTCCGGTGTCGCAATCATCAACGAACTCCGCAGCCGTTCATGAAATCGATCTATGAACTAATTGCCGCCAAGCGGGACGGCCGCGAACTCGACTCTGCCGACATTACTCGTATTGTTAAGATGTATACTGACGGCAACATCGCCGACTACCACATGTCGGCATTCCTCATGGCGGCATTTATCCGCGGCCTCGATTCGAACGAAACCTCCGCCCTTACCCAAGCTATGTTACACTCAGGTGAGATCGTGGCCATCCGCGGCCTCGACCGCCCATTGATCGACAAACACTCCACCGGAGGAGTCGGCGACAAACTTTCACTTACACTCTCACCAATTTTAGCCCAATGCGGCATTGCGGTCGGCATGTTTTCCGGTCGCGGTCTTGGCCATACCGGCGGCACACTCGACAAGCTTGAATCGCTTCCCGGAATGCGCGTTTTCCACACCACCGCCGAGTTCGGACGACTTCTGAAAAAGCACCACTGGGCGATCACTGGCCAAACCGCGCGAATTGCCCCTGCCGACAAGAAAATCTACGCTCTCCGCGATGCGACCGGAACTGTTGAGTCAATCTCGCTTATCGTCGCCAGTATCATGTCAAAGAAATTAGCTCTCAAATCCGACGGTATCGTCTTCGATGTCAAATCCGGCTCCGGCGCTTTCATGAAATCCAGCGACGAAGCTCTCAAGTTGGCGAAGTCACTGCTCGACGTCTCCCGCGCCAATAAGTTGCCGGCACGGGCCGTCATGACAAATATGAATCAGCCAACCGGCCGGATGATCGGCAACTTCCTTGAAATCATCGAAACGGTCGAAATCCTCCGCGGCGACGGTCCCGAAGATACCCTTGCCCTTACATTCGAACTTGGCCAAGAAATGCTGCGCCTCGCCGGAGTCGCAAAAAACCAACGCAGTGCTGCCGACGCCATGCAGGCCGCCATTTCTTCCGGCGCCGCCTACGAGTCCTGGTGCCGCTATGTCAACGCCTGTGGCGGCGATTTCAAGGCATTCGAAAATCCGCAACGAATGCTGAAACTTGCCTATAAGGAAATTGTGAAATCAACGCAATCCGGCTATATTACCGCGATCGATACGGCAAGGCTGGGCTTCCTCGCCGTCACGATGGGAGCCGGCCGGCAATCCGTTGCGGACAAAATCGATCACTTGGCCGGAATCGAAATGTTGGCCAAATTGGGGAGCAGGGTCGAAATCGGCGAAACTCTGGCTGTCGGCTATGCCCGCCAGAAATCGAAATTTGCTGGATTTGCAGCCGGTTTTTCAGGTTGTGTTAAGATAACGGCGCGACAGCCGGAACCGGAGCCTTTGGTGCTCAAGCGATTATGAAATGGATAACGAACGCAAAGAACGACCCTACCTCGGCGTGATGTTTAAGTGCTGCAAAGTCTACAGCCGCATTTACATCAACAAGCAGGGTACCGCGTTTGTCGGTTGGTGTCCGCGTTGTGCGCGCCAAATGAGAATCAAAATTTCACCCGATGGAAGTACTTCACAATTTTTTGAGATGACATGAAAAGATATAGAGCAAAAATCGTCATCGTCCCGCTCGGCGACGTTGACTACTTCCAGATAAACAAACTGTCTACAGCGCTGTCCAGCCGCTTTGGCCACAGCGTCGACATCCTGCAGGGCATCAAGGTCCCCAACGAAGCCTATGACGTCATCAAGGGCCAATACTTCTCCACGATGATCCTGCAAAAACTCGAACTGCTTCGCGCCAGCGACAAGGAGAAAATCCTCGGCATCATCGAGGACGATATCTACAGCACTCGTCATCACACTCTCGTCAGCGATGCCGACGCCGTCGGCGGCACCGCCATCGTCTCCCTCTACCAACTTAAACAGCAATTCTACGGACTTCCCGATGACGAGAAGTTGATTTATCAACGCTTGGTCAAAGAAGCCACGCGCGTTGTTGGAGCGCTCTTCTCTATCCCCTTTTGCCGCAATCCCAAGTGCGTCATGTACAATTCTAGCGAAATGTTCGACATCGATCAGAAAACCGAAAAGTTCTGCGACATCTGCAAACGCACCTACATGAAGGTGATGTAACATGCTGAACGTTACTCAGGTTCTGGACCAACTGCGCAATGACAACTCCTTTATGGAGAATGTCACGCGCTGGCACGTCCAGCCGCCGCGGGAAGCTGTTTACGCGGACTTCCCTGAGTCGATACCCGCAATCCTCAAAGAAGCATTCGGCAAACGCGGTATCCACCGCCTCTACACGCACCAAGCCGAGGTATACGAGTGCGTCGCACAAGGCAAGAACGTCACCGTTGTGACTCCCACAGCCTCGGGTAAGACGCTTTGCTACAATCTTCCCGTGCTGGCGCGCATGATTGCTCAGCCGGAGGCCCGCGCGCTCTATCTATTTCCAACGAAGGCGCTTTCGCAGGATCAGATGGTCGAGTTGCACGAGGTCATCAACGACCTCGGTCTCGATATCAACACCTACACATTCGACGGCGACACTCCCGCCGAGACCCGGCGCAAAATTCGCAAGGCCGGCCACATCGTCGTCACCAATCCCGACATGCTCCATGCGGGGATTCTGCCGCATCACACCAAGTGGATCAAGCTCTTTGAAAATCTCCAATTCATCGTCATCGACGAGGTCCACACCTATCGCGGCGTGTTCGGTTCGCATCTCGCCAATGTGCTCAGGCGACTGCATCGTATCTGCAAGTTCTATGGCTCGAATCCGCAGTTCATCTGCTGCTCCGCCACAATTCGCAATCCCAGGGAATTAGCCGAGCAACTCACGCAACTGCCGATGGAATTGGTTGACAAAAACGGCGCACCTTCCGGAGAAAAGCATTTCGTCTTCTACAATCCGCCGGTTATAAATGAGCAGTTAGGAATCCGCAAATCTTCCCTGCTCGAAACCAGCCGCATCGCCAAACGCTTCATCAACAATCGCGTCCAAAGCATTGTCTTCGTGCCCTATCGCCTCAACGTCGAACTCCTACTGACCTATCTTCGGCGCGACGGCGGCTCCGCTCGCATCGAAGGTTATCGCGGCGGTTACCTGCCCAACGAACGCCGCGAAATCGAATCCGGCCTCCGCTCCGGCGATATCACCGCGGTCGTCTCCACCAATGCGCTCGAACTGGGCATCGACATCGGCGGCCTCGACGTTTCCATTATTTGCGGCTATCCCGGCACAATCGCCTCGACTCGCCAGCAGGCTGGACGCGCCGGTCGCAAGAACACCGTCAGCGTCTCAATCATGGTGGCCTCAAGCTCAGCGCTCAACCAGTACGTCGTCAGCCACCCCGAATTTTTCTTTGAATCGCCTGCCGAGATGGGCGTTATCGACCCTAACAACTTCGTGATCCTGACTTCGCATCTCAAATGCGCCGCCTTCGAACTCCCCTTCCACAAGGACGAAGTCATGGGCGTCGATACTACCGCAGAAATATTGGACTACCTACAAAGTCGCGGCGTCTTGCGCTATTCCGGCGAACGCTGGCACTGGTCCTCCGAAATCTATCCCGCGACTGAAGTCTCCCTCCGTTCGGCTTCTCCCGACAATTTTGTTATCCTGAATACTTCCAACGGCAATCGCGTCATCGGCGAGGTTGACTATTTCTCGGCGCCCATGCTGCTTCACCCCGAAGCCATCTATATCCATCTGGCGAATCAGTATCAAGTCTTGGAATTGGATTGGGAAGGCAAGAAAGCCTACGTCAAAGAAGACAAGGTCGACTACTACACTGACGCCGAAACCAAGGCCGATCTCAAAGTCATCGAAATTAACCAGGAATCCGGACCGCTCAATTGGGGCGAAGTCTCGATCACCAACGTCACTGTCCTCTTCAAAAAAATCAAGTTCGAGACTCATGAAAACGTCGGCTCCGGCAAATTAGCGATGCCGGAAATCGAAATGCACACGACCTCGTTCTGGCAGGAATTCCCCGAAGACCTGGGCGACGAGCTCGGCTTTGGCCGGGCAAATCTGGGCGCCGGCTTGCGCGGCATGGCAAATGTCCTGCAAATCGTCGCGCCGATTTACCTCATGTGCGACGCGCGCGACTTGCGCGCCGTCTCGCAGGTCAAGTCTGTCTTTGACGAAAAACCGACAATCTACATCTATGAAACCGTTCCCGGCGGCGTCGGCTATGCGCAAAAGCTCTTTCGCGTCGCACCGGAAATCTTCGCCGCCGCCAAGCAATTAGTCCGCGATTGCGACTGCGAGTCCGGCTGCCCCTCCTGCGTCGGTCCCGAGATCGAGGTCGGCCGCGAAGGCAAAGCCAATGTCCTCAAAATGCTCGAATATTCGCTCCAGCAGATGTCCGCCGTCTCGGCCTGACCACCTGTCCGCACCAAATTCGCCTTGAATCCAGTCACTTCCGCCTTGCGGATCACCTACAATTGCTTGATTCATAGGTCTTAGTTGACGAAACCTATTTCTCCGGAGGTCCCATGAAAAATCTGGTCAAAATCCTGACTCTCGCAACATTTACACTCATGATAAGCAGCGCCGCATTCGCCGAACTAAAGCCAGCCACACATAGTGGCTTTTACATCGGCCTCGGCGTCGGTGTTGGCAGCCTTAACCTGGAATATGACAATGTTGACGAAGATTTCGACATCTTCTCCGATTCCGAAACCGGCGGCGCCGGCAACTTCCGCATCGGCGGCGCTCTGAGCAACAAGGTCCTGTTCGGATTCGAAGGTAATGCCTGGGTGAAAGATTATGATGTCGCCTTCGGTCGTGATATTTACCCGACACAAGTAACGGTCAGTAACGCCGCCGCTGTAATCACTTACTATCCAACCCAGTATTTCTTCATCAAGGGCGGGCCGGCAATCGGAATTGCCGAAATTGACATCGAATCTCCAGGTTCAAGTCTCAATTACCACGACGAAGCGACCGGCGGTGGTGTTATGCTCGGACTCGGCGGCGAATTGCGCTTAACCAAAAAATTCGCACTGGTGCCGTCGGCACAATGGATGTGGCAGAAAATCGAACTGGACGACTTCGAAGACCTCAAAGCGAATTTCTTTTCCGTGACACTCGGCGTCGGCTGGTTCTGGTAAATTCCTACCGAAATATCCCCCAAAGCAAAAGCGCCTCGTCTCGCGACGGGGCGCTTTCTGTCTTCACTAAGCTATCCTAAAATAGCTCTCTTGCCTCTTTCGAAACAAGTCGGGTTACTTCAGCATCATCATCTTCTTCGTAGAGCTGAACTGATCTGCATTCAGCTTGTAGAAGTAGACGCCTGAAGCTACTGTTCTGCCGGTTGCATCCGTGCCATCCCAGGTGATGGTCTGGTTGCCGGCGCGCATATATTCGTCAACCAATGTCTTCACATGCTGGCCGAGAACATTGTAAATCGAAAGACTTACTTTGGAGTCGGACGGCAAAGCAAAGGAAATGTCAGTCGACGGATTGAACGGGTTCGGAACGTTCTGCGACAGAGCAAACTCGGTCGGCAGAGCGGCATTCGGATTGCGCGAGCTCAGCGATACGCTGCCACCCACGAATTCCGGCGCGAGATCGCGCACATGCGGAACACCGTCTATGAATTCGTTGTACACGAACATCAGCTCATGAGCCGGAGATTCAGTCGTAAATGTCCCGACCTCCACAGTCTGCAGAGTCGGATCATCCAGTCTAAAATGCAAAACGGCTATATTGTTAAGTCCCGACGACGACGGCTTCAGATATGCATTGTCCTTCGGGGCATTAACCATATCGATCAGGCCGATCGATACGCGGTTGTTCTGCTGGTCGATATTGGCGATTTGTACGTCAAAACCGGCCACCGCCGTATTTTCAAAGGATACCGAAGTCAGGGTTACACCTTTGGAATACGTGAGCGGAATGTCCATTGCTGCCAGAGCTTCATCGTGAGATATCAAGACCGGAACCGTAAATTCCGATTCCGAAATGAACGACGCCTCTCCGACACGGAACGTGTCGCGGTTACCGGCATCCTTGGCCAGCAACGCGGGCACAACGAGCATTAGAAGAGCGATTGCGAAAGCGATAAAACGCTTCATTCAGAATCACCCCCTCACAGGGTTAAGGTTTAAGGGTTGACTGAACAATACTCTCATACAAAAACACTTTGGCTAAACTGTTTTCATCCCAAAAAGTTAAACACGGCAATATGCCCGGAATGTTCTTTTAAATGTTCGTGATCTGCTATTTCTTGGCGGTGCGACGGATCGGAGAGGTGATCCCTTCCTTAATAATCTACGGACGAGCTCTATTCTTGTCAAGTTGTTTTATCCGAACCCCATGGCTTTCTTGGCGTCTTCCGACATCCGGTCCGGCGTCCAAAGCGGATCCCAAACAATATTTACGACCGCATCCTTGACCCCTTCGATTGCTCGTATCTTCGCTTCAATATCATCCTTGATCATCGTCGCCATCCCGCAACCAGGAGCCGTCAATGTAAAATCAACTTCTACCTTGTCGCCATCTATCACCCGAATCTGATAAACTAACCCCAAGTCGACAATATTTACCGGAATTTCGGGGTCGTAACACTCGCGCAGGGCTTCAACTATGGTCTCTTCAGTAATCAAACCGTCTCCAACTTGTGTCATTGTCTTACAGAGGCAATTGCTTTAAGATCCGTACATGATACGCAAGCAAACATGATTTGCTTAGGTGCGATTACAACGTGAATCCTGCCGGTTTGTTGAGTTTCCTTCTTTAGGATTTTTTGCCTTCTCGTCATGGTACAAACTCGCACAGCCAAAGTTCCGGACCGACAAAAAAACTTTGCCCTCAGAGTTTGTCGATTTTTCCTGCAACTACTCGCCCGTCACTCACTCGGAATTCCCCCGAACCGGCCAACCCTTGCGAAAACGTCGTATTGGCAGCTCTCCCAAAAACCGCTCTATCTCAAACTTGTCGCCTCCCCGCATGTCGAAGCGAGTCAATGCAAATCTGTCGCTCCCGTTCGTCGGGAAATCGATAAATCCAAACCTCGTCGTAAAACCTACTCTGTACCCCAGTTCTTCGGCGCTCTTGACAACCCGCTCGTCAAATGACCCTGCCGGATAACAAATCGCGCAAACCGTCTTGCCGAGTTCACGTTCCAACATGGACTTGCTGGAGCCTAATTCTGTCCGCACGGTCTCCAAATCCAGGCGCCCCAGCTTCCGGTGCGATGCCGAATGCGACTCCATGTACACGCCGCACCGATGCATTTCCTTGATCTCAATCCATGACATTGTAGTTATTCCGAGGGTGTACTCACCGCCTGTGATCGCCTCCAGCCGGTCGACAAATTCCTCAATTTCCGCTTCCTGCATCCGGTCCAATGCGATGTTAAACCGCCAGCACGCCGTGGCCAAATCTTCGCGCTTGCGGTAATCCAAACCCTCGAGCCAAGTGCTCTTGCCCGCAGGAAACTGCCGCGACAACTCCTTTACCAACGGCCAGGTCGAATCCGAAAGCCTGTGAAAAGCATTTGACACGCGCAGATGCCAGAATTTTTTCGGGCTGTCTACGAAGTCCGTCGGCACAAAAACCACGCTGCTCGCCGAGTGCTTTTGCAGCGCCGGAAACGCCTGCCCGGCAAACTCGGAGTCGGCATCGTCAAAAGTTATCAGCGCCGAGTCCCGCGCCGGCGTCCTCTTGCCCTCCAACACTTCAATGAATTGGTCAAGCGCCAATATCTCGTAGAACTTCTTGATCCCGCTAATCTGCTGATCAAATACCGCTGCCGGCGTTCCCTTGTCATATGTAACCAAATGCTCCCGATCCGCGCCGTCGGCAACAATTCGATGAAACGTGAACACCGCCAAAAGTGGCTTTCGACGAACAACGCGTCTGACGACATAGACCAGCCGCCAAATTCCAAGGCAGTGCATGCACACCGCAAACAGCTTCGCCGCGGCTCGACGCAGCCCCGAAGGCATTCGCTTTACCGGAGCGCTGCTGGATTCAGACATGCGCCACTTGAATCAAAGAAATCAATATCATGATTTCATCAGAATACTTGAATCGGGCTCCGAGTGAAACAATAATCTCCGATCTTGCCTATGCCGCAAATTGCCTTGACTTGAACAGCGGCAGTTAGTAATTTCGACAAACGCAAAATCATTCCGCAGGAGGATCACTTGGCTGAAGCTAATCGCGTCGACCAAAACGGCCATGTATCTGTTCTTCCAGTTGTTCAAGCCGGCCGGCAGTGAGACTCAGCGCCCCCGAACTGTTGCTCAATTAGATCGAATCTGTCAAGCGTGCTGATGGAATCGAAACCAAGGCGCTAAAGAGCAACATATCAATACAAATCTTGACAAGAGCCCGAGATGTCATTTCATACAGTTTGAGACCACACTAGGAGGACACCGAATATGGAACAAAGAGTAAAGCACACGCCATATATTGCTCCAGAGCAATCTATAAATGAGATGACCCTCCGCGGAATTATCCTCGGATCCATACTGGGGATTTTATTCGCCGCTTCCTCGGTGTACCTGGGCCTCAAAGTCGGGCTAACCGTGTCTGCATCGATTCCGATAGCGGTATTGTCGGTAACTATTTTCCGGGCTTTCGGCAAGGCGACGATACTCGAAAACAACATGGTCCAAACCATTGGTTCTGCAGGCGAGTCGATTGCCGCCGGAGTGGCTTTCACTTTGCCGTCATTGCTCCTGATGGGCCAGGACTTGGAGTTGTTCCGTATCCTGCTGGTCGCGCTGCTCGGCGGCACGCTCGGTGTACTCATGATGATCCCCCTGCGCCATGGGCTGATCGTGGAAGAACACGGCAAGATCACCTATCCGGAGGGAACTGCTTGCGCAGAAGTCTTGATCGCCGGCGAGAAGGGCGGAACGTCGGCAAAGACCGTATTCCTGGGAGGCGGCGTCGGGTTTGTGTTCGGATTCCTTAACCTGATCGTGCGCTGGTGGAAAGAGACTTCCGATTGGACAATTAACTTCTTCAAGGGCGCTTCGATATCGGCGGAAGTAGCGCCGACAATGCTCGGCGTTGGATATATCATCGGAATTAAAACTGCGTCCAATATGATGGCGGGTGGTTGCTTGGCGTTTATCGTCATCATTCCATTGATCAAGGCATTCGGCGAGGGGTTAACGGGCGCCGTCTTTCCTGAATCAACTACACTGATCAGGGATATGAGTCCGGGCGCCATTCGCAACGCCTACGTGCTCTACATCGGAGCGGGCGCGGTCGCCACTGGCGGAATTATTAGTCTGGTCCGTTCGATTCCCTCAATCATCGGCGCATTCAAGCGCGGTTTGGGATCGCTGGGGTCTCGGCAACGGGCTGCGCAATCGACAGTCATCCGCACCGAACGCGATATTCCGATGACCTATGTCCTCGGCGGCTGTATCCTTTTGGTTGCCGCTATATGGGCGGCTCCAATTCTGAACATCAAGTTCGTTCCCTCAGCATTGATCGTTGTTTTTGGGTTCTTCTTTGTAACAGTCTCAAGTCGAATTACCGGTGAAATCGGCTCCTCATCCAACCCGATTTCCGGCATGACAGTTGCCACGCTGCTAATCACTTGCCTGCTCTTCCTGGTTGTGGACTGGACAACGATTGACTATCGCGTTATGGCTTTGACCACCGCTGCAATCGTCTGTGTGGCTGCCTCGAATGGCGGGACAATCTCGCAGGACTTGAAAACCGGCTTTCTCCTTGGCGCTACGCCTTCGCGACAGCAAATTGGTATTATCATCGGTGTCGCGACGAGTTCAATCGTCATCGGCTGGACACTGTTGTCGCTGAATCAGGCAATGACGACCTACTCGGCGCGCAATTATCCTCATTTCACGGCAGCGGTCCCGGCAGATGCCAGGCTCGTCGAATATGATGGTAAGACTTTCAGGCAGATCTCGATTCCGGAGCTGACCGATAGTGTGCCGACGGGACGCTACCTGGTCAATGATGCAGGCAAAATCGTATACTTGATTGATCCCGGAGTCTGCGGCTCAGATCTCTGGCGGGCGGAACGCGTAACTGACCCCCCGTTTCGCAACTTCCAGAGTGGGCCTCTGCCGGATACTGCCGCAACTTTCCTGACTGCGGACGGTCCGCAGAAGATTCTAACGCTAGGCGAAGAGCGGACGGGTGTTCCCGCAGGTACCTACCTCGTCGATTCAACGGGAGCGCTGTCTCATCGCTTGGCGCCAATTTCAAAATATGATGCCCCCAAGGCTCGTCTCTTTAGCCTCATAATAGACGGAATCTTGACTCGCAAGCTCCCGTGGGCGCTGGTACTCATCGGAATCGCCCTCGCTCTAATCATGGAGTTGGTCGGTGTGTCGGCGCTGCCTTTTGCGGTCGGGCTGTATTTGCCGATTTCCACCTCGACACCGATCTTTATCGGCGGAATTGTCCGTTGGTTGGCTGATCGCAAGAGCAAGAGTGCGGGGGGCGCCGAAGCTGAATTTTCACCGGGTGTTCTCTTAGCCAGCGGGCTGATTGCCGGCGGCGCTATTGCTGGCTTAACTCAGGCGATCTTTTACATACTTGGTTGGGAAACGATCTTTGATAAGTCGCACTGGCTCGGCCCCTGGGCAAACAGCGACTTATGGGCGCTCATACCGTTTGCGGCGTTGGTCATCTTCCTCTTTTCTGTTGCTGCCAAGAAAAGCAACGGCAGGACTGACGCAAATTAATATGCGAGATAAGGTCTTCCAAGGACTCGCATGAAGAGACGAATGTTTCGTCCGCCACTCGCGCGCACAAGTCGCGGCGCTCTTTCAGCAGGGTTTGGCCGCCAATGATGCGCTCCCGGTGTAATCATCGCACTTGCTGTGCGTTTATCGTCGCCTTATGCCAACTGAACTGAAGCCATCAACACTTCGCTCTGAAAACGGCAAATGGTTGTTGATCATCTTTGGCGTTGCGCTTTTCATACGTGTCGCCAATTTGATCTTTCTGTCACAGAACGATCCCGCGTTTTACTTCCCGCAGGTCGATTCGCTCTGGCACCACCTCTGGGCCATTGATATTCTCAAAAACAACTTCTGGGGCGCCGAGGTCTACTTCCGCGGACCGCTCTACCCCTACTTTCTCGCTTTGATATATGCAATCTTCGGCGTCAGCACTTTCGCGGCAAAAATAGTCCAGGCAATCGGCGGCGCATTTATTTGCGTGCTGATCTATCAGCTCGGCAGAATCGCATTCACTGAACAAACCGGTCGCATCGCCGCCGTAATCGCCGCATTCTACGGACCAATCGTCTTCTATGAATCCGAACTTCTCATCGAGTGGCTCGCCATATTGTTGGCGCTGGCGATGCTGCTCGTTCTGCTCAAGCATCAATCCAGGCTGACAATCCGCGCCGTCTTTTTCGCCGGCATCCTTGGCGGGCTCTCCGCCATTGCCCGCCCCAACATTCTGGTCGTCTACCCTCTCATCGCCCTTTGGCTCCTGCTCCAAAATCGAAGCTCGCTGCGATCGCGCACTCGAATTTTCGCCGCCCTCGCTTTCACACTCGGTGTCATTCTCTGCATCTTGCCGGTCACTGTGCGCAACTATGTGGTCGGCGACGATTTTGTGCTCATCTCATCGCAAGGCGGCGTCAACTTTCATCTCGCCAACAACCCGCAGGCAGATGGCCTCACCATGGTGATGCCGGAGATTCACCTGAATCTCGCGATCCCCTGGTCCGACTTTGTCGATACCACCCATCACTTCGCGGAATCGTCATCCGGCAAGTCGCTCAAACCGTCAGAGTCCTCCGCCTTTTGGAACAGCCGCGCGAAGGATTACATTTTCGCAAATCCGCTGCAATTTCTATCTCTCACCGGAAAGCGCCTGGTCTACCTCTTCTCCGGCTTCGAAAATTCGGACCAAGCCGATATCTATCGCTTTCGCGAATACTCGCCCGTCTTGCGATCGCTGATCTGGAATTTCGGCGTTAAATTCCCCTTTGGCATTGTCGCGCCGTTGTCGATTGTCGGCCTTGTTATGGCATGGCGCGAACGCCGCCGCTTGGCTCTGCTCTACATTTTCATAATCGGCTACATCCCTACCGTAATCTTGTTCCTGGTCACCGCGCGTCACCGGCTGGCAGTCATCGTCATACTAATTCTATTTGCCGCACTCGCAATCGAGCGGACATTCAAGTCCATTCGAGCCTCCGATTACCGCCGCCTGACTTTGCCCCTATCCGCATTTGTTCTCTTGTTGCTGCTTCTCAATCACAATTGGTTCGACCTCGGCTATGACAACCCGACACAATTCCATTACCAGCGCGGCATGGTCCTCGAAAAGCAGGGCGACCTCCCCGGTGCAATCGCGGCCTATCGTGAGGCCCTCACCTATCAACCGCTGCCCGAAGCCATGAATAACCTCGGCTACGCGCTTGCACGTAGCGGCGACAAAGCCGGCGCCTATCAAATCTACCATCGCGCAATTGCCTCGCGGCCGAATTATTCCGACGCATTATCCAATCTTGGTCTGCTGTTCTTGAATGACGGCCAACTCGACTCCGCCCAATACTATATCGGTCGCGCCCGCGAAATTGAACCGACGTTGGCGCAAACGTATCTCAACCTGGGCGACATTCATTTGAAACGCGGCAATGCTCCTGCCGCCGAAGCAGTGCTCCAGCAGGGAATTATGAATTCTCCCCGTTTTCCCGCGCTTTACAACGCCCTGGCGAATCTCTACCTAAAACAGGATCGTAATGCCGACGCCAAAGCCCTCCTTGAAAAATCACTGGCTATCGACAACAACTACGCGACCGGCCATGTCAACCTCGCCAACATCCTCCTGGCTGAGCGCGACTTCTCAGGCGCTCGCGGC
This sequence comes from uncultured bacterium, assembly GCA_963707485.1. GTDB lineage: Bacteria > Zixibacteria > MSB-5A5 > CAIYYT01 > CAIYYT01 > JADJGC01. The sequence continues at coordinate 22,452 of CAVPQS010000034.1, read as the reverse complement.
CACTACAAGCGCGCAATCGAAATCAAACCCGACCTCAAGCAGGCGCACATGAATCTCGCCATTCTCTTTGCACAAACGAATATGCTCGATTCGGCGCGATTAAGCTTTGAAGCTGTCTTGAAGATTGATCCGGCAGATCGCCAGGCGCAGGACGCCCTTTTGCGATTGTTGCACTAACCGTTAGTATTTCTTGCGGCGCTCGATTACGTAATTTGATCCTGTCAATGACTTGATATAGCTCTTGAGATCAGCCAGCATATGCGACATCTCGCCGAGATGCTTGAACGCATTGTTGGCGATCAGCACGGCGATGGATATCGTCATCAAACCGTAAACCTCCTTCTCGCCGCGGCGATTTGTCGAAATGATCTGCCGGCGGTTTCGGTCGTCCTCTTCATATCGCGACGGAATGATCCGGTCAAATATCTTAATGATGTTCGAGCATACCTGATCGACTTGCTCCAGCGGCAGCAAAAACAAAAAATCATCTCCCCCGATATGGCCGACAAAACTCGTCGGAGACAAATCCGATACGACATCGCGAATTATGTGCGCCACCAGCCGGATGGCGCGGTCGCCATAGACATATCCGCGATAATCGTTATAAGCCTTGAAATTGTCGATGTCCAGATAGCACACCGCAAATTCCTGGTGCGCCGCCAATCGGTTGCTGATCTCTTGCTCAATCAATATCGGACCCGGTAATTGCGAAGTCGGATTCACCCCGATATCGCGCTGCGTCCGCTCGCGAATCATCTTCACCCGCAATTGGAACAACTCGCCGTCCCATTCGCCCCAGAGATAATCATCCGCCACCGAAGACAGCCCCAGCTTTATTTGCTCGCGCGTCGGATTCTTGTGGTAAATAATCGTCGGAGCCGTCGCCAGCGCCATATGCGAATCGATCTGCCGCACCAACTTGACTGCGTCCTCAAGGCTCTTATCAACGCTGATCAGAATGAAGTCGATTTGGTGGCGATGCGTCAGCTTGAACAAGTCGTTCATCTCCTGGAACTTAAAAATAATCGTGTCTTGCCAGCCCGGCACGCCGAGAATTAGCGACGCCGCACTCCCGACTTCATCATATAGCGCGATGCAGTTTTTTGCCGGATGTTGTAAGCGAGGTTTCGGAGCTTGAACAAAAATGTTCTGTTTATCAACAGTCGTGGTCACGATGTTTCCTCTCGCGCGGATGGAACTCTCGATGCACAGATTTTAAGTACGATCTATCGAGTTGCGTGTAGATCTGTGTAGTACTTATATCGGCATGGCCGAGCATTTCCTGTACCGCCCGCAGAGAGGCGCCGCCATCGACAAGATGGCTCGCAAAGCTGTGGCGAAAAGTATGCGGCGTCACGTGTTTTGTTATTCCAGCCGCCTTAACACGCTTCCGAACGAGATTGAACATCCCCATGCTTGATAGTTTGCGGCCGAAGCGATTGAGTATCAACACGTCGCGAGAATCATCCTTCGCAATCTGCGGGCGCTCCTGGTCGAGGTAGCGCCGCACAAACTCCACCGCCTCCTCGCCGATCGGAACAATCCGCTCCTTGCCGCCTTTTCCGACCACTCGTATATGGCCAACTTCAAGAAACAAGTTCGCAACCGTCAAATTAATCAGTTCTGAAATCCGCAAACCGGAACTGTACAGCACCTCCAGCGCCGCTCGGTCCCGAAGCCCGAATTTCTCCTTCACATCAATCGCCGACAATATCCGCTCGACCTCCGGTTGCGACATGACTACCGGCAGGCTCCGATAAATCCTCGGCGACTCGATATGCAGCGCCGGATTTGAAGATATTATCCGCTCCCGCACCATGAATCGGAAGAATCCCCGCAGCGACGACATTCGCCGCGAGATCGACGTTGCCGACAGACCGAGCGAACTGGCATATCCAAGGTAAGAAATAATCGCCCGCGTATTAAATTCCCGCCACGAAGTAATCCCCAGCGTCCCGGCAAACTCTGCCAATTGGTCCAAGTCGTTTTTGTATGACACAATGCTGTTGTGTTTGAGATTTTTCTCCAGCGCAATATGATTCAAGAACAGGCCGATTTCCTCCTGCATCTCAAAACTCTTCATTCATCAGCGCGTACAGCGCATGTGGCTCGAGTCCGTCTTCAAGCGCCATCGCAATCGTTGCCGCCGCAACGCTCTTGGCGCCCGCGCCGATCAGCGTCACCGCCGCAGAATTTAGCGTCGCGCCCGAAGTCGTCACGTCGTCAACCAGCAGAACTTCCTTCCCCATAATCACCTCCGGCTCCGGACAGTCAAAAATTCCCCGGACATTGTGATACCGCTCTTCCACGGACAGCCCAATCTGGTCCAGGTTCCGCCGCGTCTGCTCCAGAGCATCCGGCAGGAATTCGCAATTCAGCGCCCGCGCCACCCGCGCCGCCACAATCTCTGTTTGATTGAACCCGCGCCGCGACTCCTTCTTCTTGTGAATCGGCACAGCGCATACCGCGTTGATTCTCGAAGAATGCGGCAACCTCGCCAACTGTTCGCCCAACCGGTCGCCCAGCATTTTGCCCAGTTCGACCTTTCCCTCGTATTTGAACGCTTTGATTAAGTGCGAGAAGTGGCCGTCATAAATTCCCAGCGAAAATACCCACTTGAGTAAAGTCGGCTTTCGGCAGCCGCTACAGTGTTTTTCAGGATCAGGTAGAATGTTTCGGCAAATCGGGCAATGCGGCTGCGTCAGGATTTCCAGTGTCGAGGAGCAAGCCGGGCAGATCCATATATTGTCGTCCTCGCTCTCGAACGTTTGGCGGCAAATCTGGCACACCGGTGGGTAGACAAAATCAAGCAGATCACGCAGCAGCCGCCTGAATCTAAAATCGTGGACTGTAGTCAAAGTCCTTACAGGGACTGAAGTTGTTTCCGAATCATCTCCGCTTGCGGGTTCTCGGGTGCCACCTCGATAAACTTCGTCCACCACTTCTTCGCTTCAACCGTGTCGGCCAGGCCAAGCGTGACAACACCCATATTAAACAACGCAATCGCGTGATGTGGTTCTATCGCCAGCGCCCGGCGGAATTGAAACATCGCCTCGTCATTCTCGCCGAGCGAATGATAGCAAGCGCCCAAATCAACCATTATGTCCGGATGCAGCGAATCAATCGCCAGCGCGCGTTCATATTGACTGATCGCCATCGGAAACGCGCCGTTGTCCATAAATCCATGACCGCTCTTGACGATCTCGTCAAAATTGTTGCCCAGTGGCGGCTGTACCGTCGACTGCAATGACTGTTGTTGTTGCTGCGGAGTATTCACCGGCGCCGTATTCTTCTTTGCCGCTACATACACATTGTAAGCGACCGCCACTATTATGATCACGCCGATAATCGCCGCATATTCCCAGCGCCGGCTCCGGGCAGCCTCCTTCTTGGGCCGCGACCGCTTTACCCGCAAGACGGCTTCGTAATTGGCGCCGCAGTGCGGACAGAATTTGTGCTCGCTGCTGCGCGGCGCGGAGCAACGCGGACACTTGTCGGATGGAATACTACTCATTGTTATCGCTCTGCTCCGTTTCGCCGCCAAAAACGCGATCAATCTTTACGACGCCCGGAACTTTCTTTCCTATCGCCGCAATCACGCGATTCAGGTGGCTGATGTTCTTGATCTCAATTACAAAATGACCCACTGCAATTGCTTCCTTCGAAGACAGCTCGGCGCCCCGCACTTCGGCATCGCAGTTGGCCACCACTTCCGTTATATCGTAAAGTATGTTCTTTCGATATTCAACAACAATCGCCAGCCGCACCAGGAAGCTTTGATCGTTGCCGACATCCCACGATACGTCAACTCTCCGCTCCGGCTCCTGCGCCGCTATGATCGCATTGACGCAGTCCGCCCGATGTATCGACAATCCGCGTCCGCGCGTAATAAATCCGACGATCTTCTCACCCGGCACTGGCGCACAACAATTGGCAAAGCGGAACATCATATTTCCCATTCCCTCAACTTTGATCCCCTTGCCGCCGCGCGCGCGATCGACGAACTTCTTGATCATTGAAGGCTTCTCGGGCGTCTCTTCTTCCTGCGGGTACAGCTTCGACATCAGGTTCGATAGCGCGAGATCGCCGCTGCCTAACTTCGACAACATCTGCTCCGACGATGTAAACGACAATGCCATCGCGGCATCGACAAGCTCATCTTCACTGGGGTACTTCAACTTGCGCCTCTTGACCGACCGCTCGAACATCTCTTTGCCGAGAGCGTATGACTCGTCAAAGCCCTTCTGCTTCATGTACTTACGGATCTTGGCGCGTGCCGAAGTCGTCTTGCAAATCTTCAGCCAATCGCGCGAAGGCTCCGCATGCGGCGAAGTGTTAACTTCTACCTCGTCACCCGACTTCAACACAGTCTCAAACGGCACGAGCCTGCCATTGACTTTGGTGCCGATACAGTGCACTCCGACATTGGTGTGCACCGCGAAAGCAAAATCAAGCGCCGTCGCCCCGAGCGGCAAATGCTTCAGTTCACCATTCGGTGTAAACACGAAGACTTCGTCGTGGAACAGATCAATCTTGAGAAATTCCATGAACTCTTCGGCATTGGTCATGTCCTTCTGCCAATCGAGCACTTCACGCAGCCAGGAAAGTTGACGGTCGGATTCCTCCAGCACATGCTTTCCCTCTTTGTACAGCCAGTGCGCCGCAATTCCGTACTCGGCGACATAATGCATGGAAGGCGTCCGTATCTGTATCTCTACCATGCGCCCGTTCGGTCCGACGACTGTCGTGTGCAGCGACTGGTACATGTTCTGCTTCGGTGTCGCGATATAGTCGTGGAATCGATCCGCTACCGGAGTCCACATATTGTGTATTACTCCGAGAGCGTGATAGCAATCCTTGATCGTCGGCGTCACCACGCGGATTGCAATCAGGTCGTAGATTTCCTCAAATGGCTTCTGACGCTTAACCATCTTGCGATATATCGAGTCGAAATGCTTTGCGCGCCCGGTGATTTCAACTTGCACGCCATCGTCCGTCAAAGCTTTGGTCAATGTCTGGCATAAGTCCTTGATGTAGATTTCGCGCTCGGCCCGCGTCAGATCAATGCGCTCCATCAAGTATCGATACACGTCCGCCTTGATATACTTGAGCGAAAGATCCTCCAGTTCCCACTTGATCTTCGCCATTCCAAACCGGTGCGCCAGCGGTGCGTATACATCGCGCGTCTCGGTCGCAATCACGATCTGCTTTTCGTGCGGCAAGTATTCCAGCGTACGCATATTATGCAAACGGTCGGCCAACTTAATGAGAATCACGCGGATATCATTCGCCATCGAGATCAACATCTTGCGGAAGTAGTCGGCTTGGTTCTCCGCGCGGCTCTTGATCTGATAATGCCCGAGCTTCGTTACGCCGTCAACCAGCGCCGCAATTTCCGGCGAAAATTCCCGTGCTAATTCGTCGACGCCTATGTTGCAGTCCTCCACGATATCGTGCAACAGCCCGGCCGCTACCGTATCCCCGTCCAGATGTTGCTCCGCCAGAATGTACGCCACATTCAGGCAGTGTTCGATATATGGCTCTCCCGAAGCCCGCTTCTGCCCCTTATGCGCCCAGTTCGAAAATTCGTATGCCTTGCGCACGATCGGAATATTGATATTCGCATTCATCGACTCGACATGAATAACGAACTCGGCGAGATTCATCATTCCCACCGGAAGGCGATAGCGCGTTATGTTGTCCGAGACATTCGGATTGCTAAATCTTTCGGGCACTATTCTCTACCGATCTTCCTGTTCTTTTTCTCGGATAATTGCGCCATAATGAATTCATATACTTCTTGTACGGCAATCATATCCATTAGATCGACTGAACTGCCCTTATATTCATTTACAGCGGGCAGAAACAGTTTGTTTGCGTATCCACGCGGTCCCCACCGCACCGGCGAAAGCGCTGATTCCGGCGGATAAATCCCCACCGCAAATGTCCCGACCGCTCCGGCTAAATGTATCGGACCCGTGCTCCCGCTCACCAAAAGCGTCGCCTTGTGAATTATTGCCTTCAGCAGCGCCAAATCGGTTTTACCCGCGATATTGATAACAAACGCCCCAGACGACCCAAATGCTCTCGCCAAGTCATCCGCCTCTAGTTGCGAACCCGTTATCACAATCCTGTGCCCGTCACCAGCCAGTTTCTCGACAAGTTCAACATACTTTTCAATTCGCCAATTCGGCGACGACCCGTGCGACAACGGGTGAACTATGATGAACCGCGAATCTCGATCGATCCCGACTTCAGCAAGAAACGCTTCCGCCCTGTCAGCCTCGCTCGCCGTGACTGTCAGCGACGGCTCGAATCGGCTCAAGCCCGGAAAGCTCGATTCAACCAAGTCGTAATTCAAGTCCAGTTCATGCTTTCCCGAATTTCGCCGGTGCAAATTCACGCGCCTGTTGAACAGCATGCTGTATGCCCGCCGCGCCGTCCCGATTCTCACCGGAATCTTCGCCAAATACACCGCCAACGCCAGCGACAGCCGCGGATAAAACATCACGCACGTGTCAACTTTCATCCGCCCCAGATCGCGCGCCAACGCGGTTATCTCTTTCATATTGCTCAGCGCCCGGTTCGGAATCGTAACGATGTCGTCGATGTAACCCTCACCCGCGAGCATCGGCGCCGTGTATCGGCTTGTTAATAGCGCGAGCTGCATATCCGGATTTGCCTGCTTGATCGACCGCGCGACAGGCAACGTCAGCGCCAAATCACCGACCGCATCGGACCGAACCAAGAGCGCTCGCGTCATTGCCGCTGCAATTCCCAGAGCTTTACATGCCGCGCAAAAACGTCAAAAGTCGAAAACACCGCCAAAATCAACCCCGCCAAGCCGTCGCGGAATCCTTGCTTGATAATATAGATTTTGAAGAAGTAAATCGGCGGCTTGACCAGCAGCTTCCAAAACGAAAATCGCTTCCCGTTTTGAGTCATCTGCTCCGCGTAAAGACTGGTATATCGATTCATCTTTTCGATATACAGCGACGAGAATGGATAAGTGTAATGCAGCATGTGCCCTTCGATCCGCGCTGCCTTGCCGCTTAAAATCACCGACTCGTGAACTCTGTTATCGTTGAATCGCCCGCACTCGCGCCGGAATAACCTCATCACATAACCCGGATACCATCCCGAGTGCATGATCCAGCGTCCCAGAAACTGCGACTTGCGTCTGAACCGGCATCCATTGGCGGACTTGGAATCAATCGCCTTTCGTATACTCTCCGCCAATTCGGCATCGATTACTTCATCGGCGTCTATTGACAACACCCATTCACATGTTGCCGCTTCCAGCGCCTGCTGTTTCGCCCTCCCAAATCCTGCAAAGTCATTTTCCAGCACTCGGCATTTGTATTCGCACGCTATCGCAATCGTCTGATCGCTTGATCCGGTGTCGTTGATGATAATCTCATCCGCAAATCGAATGGAATCGAGGCAGCGCCGAAGGTTCAGTTCCTCATTCTTCGTTATGATTATTACCGAGAGCCGTCCCATCTCAACTCGACCTCGACAAAATCGAACGCCGCGAAAGTTCCGCGATGAACTCATCCGCGGCCGTCTGCAACTGCGCCGACTCAATTCCATCGACACTCTTCGGATCCGATGATCGCACTACCCAAACCTTCCTACCGTATGGCCGCCAGCGCACGAAATTCGGCTCATTGCCATTGTACATCGCCAACAAAGGCACATCGAGGTTTGCCGCAATGTGACACACCGAAGTATCGACCGATATGATCGCATCCAAATGCGGGATCAACGCCACCAAGTCCATAATTCCCACGCCTTCCGGCAGCAGTGTCACATTTTGCCCGCCGCGTGCTTGCGCTTCGCGCGCTGCCGCGATTTCATTCGGCGCATACGAGATCATGAATTGCAGATTCGAATACCGCCGCGACAAGTCCTCGACCAGGAGACAAAACTTTTCCTGGCTGATCGTGCGGTCAAGTTTGCCCGCGGAAACATTGAGCATAATCAAACCGTCCGCAGTCGGAATGCGAACCTGTTCCTCCAATTGTCTGCCCCGCTGCTGTTGCTGTCTGCTCAGCGCAATTTTGGTATCGTGGACCCGATCGCGTAACTTGATCCCAAGCGGTTCCATCATTGCCAGAAACATTTCCGTGATATGAAGCTTCTTCGCGAGGTTCATCGCATTCATTGTGTAATTGTCATAATACTTTCCAAATGACTCTTTGCAGATACCCGCTCGATAAGCTCGCGGCGAACCGAGCATGGCAATAACTAACGAGGTCACCGAGGTTCCCGTCATCAAATCAACGATCATGTCGTAATTAACCGCCCGAATCTCGCGGAACATCTTGCCCATATTGCGAATCGACTTGTGATATACATGAATGTGGTCGACAGCCGTATCATGCTCGATGACTTGATGATTTACCGGCGAAGCGAGCACGCCGATCGTGATATCCGGCCTAAAGTGTCTCAACGTCCGCAGCGTCGGCAATGTCACCACCATATCGCCGATCTTGTCGTGGCGCAGGAACAGCACTGACTTGATCGCGCGCGGATTCAGCGGCTTCGCGTGCCGGCGGCTGGCATTGGATAATATCCGCAGAAACACCCAGATAAACAGCCACTTGAACTGGATTTCGAATTCTTTGAGAAATTGCGCCAGCTTAGGCGCTTTCCGCTCCAGCTTTTGTTGCATCATTCCTCTCGAATTGCATGTCGTACAACCGGCGGTACACCCCGCCAACTCGCAGCAGCTCGTCGTGCCGTCCCCGTTCGACGACCCGTCCGTCTTTCAGCACCAAAATCAAGTCCGCGTGCAAAATCGTCGATAGACGGTGCGCGATCACAATTGCCGTGCGCCCTGCCATCAAACGGTCAATCGCCTCCTGCACCAGTCGCTCCGATTCCGTGTCCAGCGCTGAAGTCGCCTCGTCAAATATCAGTATCTCCGGATCCTTCATCAAAGCCCGCGCTATTGCCAACCGCTGCCGCTCGCCGCCCGAGACCATCATTCCGCGATTGCCGATCACGGTGTCGAACTGGTTCGGCATCTCCATCACGAAATTGTAGGCATTCGCCGCCTTGGCCGCCCGCTGCAATCTGCCGTCATCTTTGTCCGTCTCCGGATAAGCGATGTTGTTCCTGATCGAATCATTAAAGAGGATCGTCTCCTGGGTGACCACGCCCAATAGCCCGCGCAGCGAACTCATCGACAAATCACGCAGGTTATGGCCGTCTATTTTGATCGCGCCGACGCCCGGGTCATCAAACCGGCAAAGCAAATCCACCAGCGTCGACTTGCCGCTCCCCGAAGGACCCACCAGCGCAATAATCTGTCCCTTCTTTACTTTGAAACTGATATCCTGCAGCACCGGCTCGCCTTCGTTGTATTCGAACCCGACATTGTCGAAAACGATTTCCCGCTCGAACGACGCAATCTCTATTGGGCGTTCCGGCTCAACCACGCGCGGCTGGACATCCAATAAATCAAAAATTCTCTGCGCCGATGCCATTCCCTCATTCAGCTTGACATGCAAACTCGAAACCGACTTGGCCGGATTGATAATTGAAAACATCGCAAGGATATACAGCATCAAATCATTCGGCTGCAAAGCCCCCGCGCTCAAGACCGCGCGTCCGCCCCACCACAAGACAATCACCACTGCCGTCACCCCGAGTAGTTCGTTGATTGGCCCGGAAATCAGCCGCACACGATTGATCTTCAACATCGTGCGGAAATAGTTCCGCGTCCGCTCGTTGAATTTCTTGATCTCAAATGGTTCCGCCGCGTATGCCCGCACAATTCTGATCGCGTTAATCGTCTCTTCCAGCGTTGTCGAAACCTCGGAAATCGCCTCTTGCGCTCTGAGACTATATCGTCGGATCAACTTTCCCACCTGGTAAATTGACAAGAAAATCAGCGCCAGTACCGCAATCGTGATCAGAGTCAATTGCCAACTGACCGCGATCATGAACCCCAGGAACACCAGAATCTGCAACGGATCGCGGATCAGATTGTTGATCGTATTATTCAGCGTCTCGTGAATCTTCTGCACGTCGTTCATTGTGATCGATATCAGATTTCCCGTGCGGCTCCGATGAAAAAACGACAACGATAACTTCTGTAGATGGTTGTAAATCTGGTCACGGAAGCGCTTTGTTATCCCCTGCTCGACATAGGCAGTAAAAAATCCCTGCAGAAACAAAAACAAATTCTTGGCGATCGTGATCAGTACAAGCGCAATGCACAAATTCCGCAGATTGGCTTCCCGGTCATTGCTCATCAATAGCTGCGTCACGAAATTGTTAAGGTCCGTTCGCAACCCGTCGAAAAACCCCAGGTTCGTCAAGGCATCGGTCGGCGCCGTCGATACCGCCTCTGCACCGTAAAGCAGCCCCGGCAACGCACTGGCGAGATAAATCATTGCGCCGGAAGTCAGACTATACAACAGAACACATACCAGAGAGATCGCGAGGTGCTTCCGAAAGGGCTTGAAATATGAATAGAGCCTGCGAATCATTCGGTCAGTATACCTAATTTGGTGTTACAATTGCAAGTTTTCGCAAGCAGGCTTTGTCCGCTAAAGGTTTAGCGATTTGCTACTGCGCCAGGTTGGTCAACAGATCGGCGAGGTCTTCGCGGGTCAGAACAAAAGCGCCCTCGGGAATATCAAGTTCGAACTTCTCATCAGGGAGTTCGCGGTTGAACGAACTGCTCTGCACAGCGATGTTCGCCATAAATCCATGGTCGCTCGACTCCAGTTTAATCGTCTCCATATGCAAATATGGAAATTTCTTCGGGTTCGAAATGATTCTCGCGTCGAATTTTAGCCAATGAATGCTGTCGACCAGGTCGATAGCAAACGCCCTCTTCTTCTTGCTGACATGTACTTCCCATGCCTCGCCGGTCGGCAATTCATATCCCCCGCGATAATAGTTCAGAAGCACATCAATTATGTGACGCGAGTCACTCAGCGAACCGGTTTCCAAATCTTCCACTTGACCGCTGAAAAATCGCTTCTCCCGCGGGAAATAACAGGTCAACAAATCTCCGGACACCACCGCCTTAAATACTGCCGTCCCCAGAAAACCCCTTACATATAGTGAAAGATCTCCGCCTTGGCGGCTGAAAATCTCGACGCGAAAATCGTCGATGCGCCGGTCGCGTTTAACCTTCACCCGCAGCAATGCAGCATGTGAAGTGAGTTCAGTCGAATGTCGCTCCGCCAATTCGAGAAACTGGCTTTCGGCGCTCGTCTTCTGTGTGGCAACATTGTTTCCGGCACAACCGAAAACCACGATGGCAAGAACACTCAAAAGAAGGAAAGGAAAAATCGGCTTCAATTGCTACGCCATTGGATAGCCGGTGAACATCATCACGGCGGTCTTGACGAATGGACCGATAACTAACCAAATCGGCGACACCGGCATCACGAAGCCTACGAAAATGACTCCCAGCAGTATCATCGGACCGTAACGTTCCAGACTGATCGCAAAATTCTCATACTGCGGCGGAAGCAGCGCAATCAGTACTTTCGAGCCGTCCAGCGGTGGCAGCGGTATCATATTGAAAAACGCCAGCGCACAATTGATGACTATCATCATATAGACCATATTGTAGGCTATGCCCGCATCCTGTTCGCCCAATCCGACATACGGAATCAAACGAAACAAGACCGCAGCGACGGTCGCGAGAATGATATTTGATATCGGCCCGGCCAGGCTCACCCACAACATGCCCTGACGCCAGTTGCGAAAATTGGCCGGATTGATCGGCACCGGCTTGGCCCACCCGAAACGAAATCCCGATGCCACCATCATCACCAACCCCATCAAATCAATATGGACGATAGGGTTAAGCGTCATCCTGCCCATATGCTTGGCAGTTGGATCTCCCAGCTTGTTGGCGGACCAGGCATGCGAAAATTCGTGTACTGTCAATGAGAGAAACAATATCGGCAACCCAATGAGTGCCTGTTGTAAGTCGATCAACGTTCATCCTCCATTTCGTCAAGTATAATACGAATTAATGACCATTCGTTCCCCATAAAAAATGACGGCCGAAGTAGCCTCCAACCGCCATAATTCTCGAATATCGCGAGTCAAAACCGCCGCTCTTGCCGTTAGGCGTATACTCCACGCAAGAGGATCACATCGACAACCCGCTTGATCCCCAGCATAAACGCCGCCACTCGCATATTGACCTTGTATTGCTGAGCTACCGCATAGACGTCATTGAAGGCAGCCACCATTGCAATTTCCAGCCGGCGGTTAACCTCGTCTTCCGTCCAATAGTATCCAATCCGGTTCTGAACCCACTCAAAATAGGAAACCGTTACACCGCCCGCATTACAGAGAATGTCGGGAATAATAAAAACGCCCTTCTTCTCCAGAATCTTATCCGCTTCCGGCATCGTCGGACCATTGGCGCCCTCGGCAACAATCCGCGCCTTGACACTATCCGCGTTTTCCCCGGTGATCAAATTCTCAAGAGCCGCCGGCACAAGAATCTCGACATCCAGTGCGACCGCCTCATCGTTCGTGATTGGCGTCGTGCCCGGAAAACCAACGACTGATCCGGTCGCATTGCAGTGCTCGATCAAGCGCGGAATGTCAAGTCCGCTCTTGTTCGTCACGCCACCCATAACATCCGTTACCGCTATGATCTTGACTCCTATGCTGTGAAGGAGTTCTGCGGCAATCGAACCCACATTGCCAAATCCTACTACTGCCGCTGTCGCCTTCTTAATATCGAGTCCGAGAGCTTTATATGCTTCCCGCACTGTCAACATCAGTCCGCGTCCGGTCGCTTCGCGCCTTCCGCGCGAACCGCCAATCAAAAATGGCTTGCCCGTTACCACAGCAGCCTCTGTATGACGGACATGCATCGAATACGTATCCATTATCCACGCCATCGTCTGCTCATTCGTGTTTACGTCGGGAGCAGGCACGTCTGAATTCGGACCGATGACATCAATCAGATCCGCCGTGTATCGGCGTGTCAGTCGTTCAAGTTCGCCCTTCGACAACTTCTTCGGATCGACCGTGATACCGCCCTTGCCGCCGCCAAACGGAATATTCACCACAGCACACTTCCAGGTCATCCAACTTGCCAGCGCCTGTACTTCGTCGAGCGTGACATTGGGATGAAACCGAATCCCGCCCTTTGCCGGACCGCGCACGATACTGTGCTGTACGCGATAACCCGTAAATACCTCAAACCTGCCGTCATCCATCTGAATCGGCAATCGAACAATCACGCATCGACGCGGCTGCTTCATGATTTCCACCAAAGCGGGGTCGATCTTCAACAGTCGCGCGGCCGTGTCGATCTGATTCAAGACATTCTCGAATACAGAAAGCGGCACGTCCTTGGATTTAATCTGACCTTGCATCTATCCTCCTACTTGGGGAGACGAATTTACTTTCACTATCATAAAAGCGCCACAATAAATCGTGGCCTTGTGTAATCCCAATTCGCGAACACGAAGCAACCTTTGGCGCGCTTCCGCCATCGTCCAACACGAAGTACTCGCCTCCGGTTAGGCTCTTACCAGTATCCGTCAACTTGATGTCAAACGCTTGGCAGAGTTTCCCCGGACCCGAGCAAAGCCGGTGAATTCCGCCGACGCCGCGATTTTTCTGCATCAACTCGATCCCGTCAATCGGTTCAACCGCCCGAATCAAAACCGCAGCCGGCGTCCCTTTGCCTTCTGTCACGAAATTGAGCATGTTGTGCATTCCGTATATGAAGTAGACATAAAGGCGCCCGGCATCGCCATACATGACCGCATTTCTTCCAGTCTTGCCGAATCGCGCATGACAGGCCGGATCGTCTTCGCCGATATAGGCCTCGACCTCAACAATCTTTCCCGTCAACTTCGCGCCGGCCCGCTTGCTCACGAATATCTTTCCAATCAGCAACTGGGCTACCGTCAAAGTTGGCTGGCGATAAAATTCGCGTGGCAACTTAAAGGTCATACCCTTCTTCAAGACCGTAGGGCAAAATCTCCGGCGCCAGTGCAATCGCCGACTCAAAATCCAGCGCCAGTTGATCGGGCGCGTGGGCGTCCGAACCGAGGCCCGCGATAAATACTTCAGCTCGCCTGGCTTCGTTGAGAATGTCGATGGAAGGGTAATACTCCCCCACCCCATGTCGCATTCCCGACGTATTAATCTCCAGCGCCAGATCGCTCGCCTTCATCTTTTCAAATAGTCGCGCCAAAAACGGCTTGTGCACCACTCGCAGCGCGTCGCCATAAACCGGCAGTCCATAACGCTTATATACGTCGAGGTGGGCGATCACATTGAACAATCCCGAGTCGGCGATCTCTTCAGCCTTCTTGAAGTACTTTTCAATCCAAGCATCAATCGGTCTGCTCTGGAAGAACTGTGGCGCAAAAGCCCGCTCCAAAATCGGGTTATCGTCAATATCATGAACCGATCCAATCACGAAATCCAAATCGAACTCGCTCAGTTCCTTCGTCAAACGCTCGTAAAGGCTGATATCCCATCCGACTTCGAGCCCGACTCTCACCTTTAATCCCGCCGGAAAATACGCCTCGCCCGCCTCGCGCAATTCCTCAATCATCCGCTTCACGGCATCCGGTCCGGCCGGAACCCGTTCGCCTCCAAAGATGAAGTATCCCATCCGATCCTTACGGGAAGGCATTATTTCATAATGGTTTGTAAAAGTGATTTCGTGGAGACCAATCTCAAACGCCTTCTGGCAAAATTCCTCAACTGTCCCCTTGGCGTCTACTGAATGATCGGTATGAACATGGTTGTCTCCGATTGGAAATCTCACGTGCTTTGCCTCACAAATGGGTTATGTTTCTTCTCAAAACCGATCGTCGTCGGTTCGCCGTGGCCGGGATAAACCACCGTGTCCTCAGGCAGGACGTACATTCTTTTAACGATTGATCTCTCCAATTCCTCGAATGATCCCCCCGGAAGATCCGTTCGGCCGACACCCCCCTCAAACAGCAAATCTCCTCCAAACACGACCTTGCCGTGCCGGAAGCAAACCCCGCCCGGCGTGTGCCCCGGAGTATGTATCACCTCAAGCTGCAGCTTTCCCACCGCGATTTTGTCGCCGTCGTCAAGAATCTGATCCGCCGGCTCGCAAACGACATTGCCCCCTGTCAAAGCGCTCAGGTTTACCATCGGATTTGTCAACGCCTCTTCGTCAGCGACATGAATCAGCACCGGGCAATTGAATCTCTTCTTGGTCTCCCGCAGTCCGGCAATATGATCATAGTGTCCGTGGGTAAGAAGAATCATCTTGATCGTCGCATTAATCTTCTCGACCGTTTCCGCGATGAAATCGGCGTCTCCCCCCGGATCAATGATCACAGCCTGCCGCGTATCGCTGCATCCGAAAATATAGCAGTTCATTTGCAGATCGCCCACTACGAGGGATTCGAGGAAGTATTCAGTCGTTATTGAGCTCATGCGATCCAAGTTATTCCGTGTACTCGCGCACGACCGTCGTCTGAATGCCGCCGCGATTGTTGAATCGCGCCTCAACGCGCAGCCGCCGCGGCTTAATTGCTCTGATTATGTCGTCGCTCACATGGTTGACCACGTTTTCATGGAAAATGCCCCGGTTACGGTAGGCAAGCAGGTATTCCTTGAAGCTCTTCAGCTCAATGCAAAGTTCATTCGGCACAAACGTCAGAACCAAAGTCGCGAAATCCGGCAACCCTGTCTTCGGGCAAACACAACTGAACTCGTTCGTCTCCATCCGTATCTCGTAGTCGCGATCCGGATAGATATTGCGAAATGATTCGATCTCCGGAGTCTTCCACTCGCGAATCGTATCCTGGCGGCCTTCATAAGATGAATCTGTCATGCGCCGAATATAAGCATATGGGGTCCCAATTGCAACAACGGCAACTCAACGCAATATTTGACTTGAGACAGGATTTGTCTATATTCCACTCATATGACTCAATCCGTGATCCATGAAAATTCCGCTGTCGTGCTCCTTTCGGGAGGAATCGACTCGGCAACCACGCTCGCAATGGCTAAGACGAATGGTTATTCTTTGCACGCCATCTCGTTTGACTACCACCAGCGCCATATCCACGAACTTGCTGCGGCCCGAAGTATCGCCAAGGTCGTCGGCGTTGACCAGCACCTTGTCTTCCCGCTCGATCTGAGTCCAATCGGCGGTTCGGCATTGACCTCCAATATCAAGGTTCCTAAGAATCGCGCCGAAGTCGAAATGAGTACGCATATTCCGATTACCTATGTGCCGGCCCGAAATACCATCTTTCTCTCGGTCGCGCTGGCATGGGCGGAATCGATCGGCGCTGGCTCAATTTTCATCGGCGCAAATGCGATCGACTACTCCGGCTATCCCGACTGCCGGCCCGAATTTATCGAGGCATTCCAAAATGTTGCTAATTTGGCGACTCGCACCGGCATTGAGGGCTCCCGCATTATTATCAACGCCCCGCTCGTGCACATGACCAAAGCTCAGATCATTCAGGAAGGCGCCCGTCTCGGACTCGACTACTCAATCACTTTGAGTTGTTACGACCCAGATATCCATGGCCTTGCTTGTGGCTCCTGCGATAGCTGCCAGATTCGCCATCGCGGTTTCGAAGATGCCCGCATTCCCGATCCGACCCGTTACACCAAAGAATTCCTCGAGTCCATTCGCAAATGAGCTACAAACCCAACATCGCCAAATGGCCAACCGAATTTGCCGGCCTGCTCCCGGTCACCGAAATGTTCCTCTCGATCCAGGGCGAGGGACGTTTTGCCGGCTCGCCGGCTCTCTTTATCCGCCTCAAATACTGCAATCTCGGCTGCGCTTGGTGCGACACGAGGTTTACCTGGGATGAAGAGAAAATCGAGGAAGGCGCTCTCGTCACAATCGAAGATGCCGTTCGCGCCGCCGCTAAAATCATGTCCAAATCATCTTGCCCTCCGCACGACACACATGTCGTCATTACCGGCGGCGAACCGATGTTGCATCAAGATCGCATCCCCGACCTGATCGACGGTCTGAGAGAGTCAGGGTTTACGTTCTTTGAAATAGAAACGAATGCAATGTATGTGCCGACTCGCGAGATGTTGTCGCGGATTTCCTGGTGGAATTGCTCGCCCAAATTATCGAACAGCGGCCTCTTCACCATGAAGACTCGCGTCGCCGCCGCATTGGCGACGATCATCGCGACCCAAAGATGCGATTTCAAATTCGTGATTCAAGCCTCCAAAGACATCGATGAAGTGGAGAAAATTTTCCTGCCGCCGATTCCCGCCGACCGCGTCATGTTGATGCCCGAGGGTATCACTGCCGAATCGCAGAATCGCATCATGCCCTGGCTCATGGAAGAATGCCACCGCCGCGGTTATCGCTTCTCGCCTCGCCTTCACATCCTCGCCTTCGGCAACGAGCGCGCACGATGAAAGCCTTTTTTGAAACCGGACACGCCATTTCCCCATGTGAAAGGCCGTTGAAGAACTCATGCTTGTTTCACGACAGACTGAATTATCACTTGAATTCTCTTAACATGTCATTCCCGCGAACGCGGCTGCCGAAGGCGTCCAGCAAGACTCCTCAAAAGTTTCGTCCACAGATTTCCAGTTTCCCTCTTTCTCAACGTTTCCTCGTATGGCGTGGCTACAATTCGATCCGCCGTGGCGGAGAGGACATGAACCGGGTTGTGTCATGTCCAATCGAAATGGGGAAATACTAATCTATGCACGTCACCCTCTCCCAGCAGTTCAACTTCGACGCCTCGCACCGGCTCGATCATCTCCCCAAGGACCACCCTTGCCACAACCTGCACGGACACGGCTACACTGTCTTGGTCGAAGTCTCCGGCGAGGTCGATCCTGTGACCGGATTCCTGATCGATTACAACGATATCCATCGCGCCGTCAAGCCGCTGATCGCCCAACTCGACCACGCGCATCTCAACAACATCACCGGTCTGCAACTCGCCTCGACCGAATACATCGCCCGCTGGCTCTGGGAACGCATCAAGCCGAAGTTGCCGTCACTCAGCAAAATCAGCGTCAGCGAAACTCCGCTCACGCGCTGCGAATACCGCGGCGAATAATTCCATTATCGTCGCCCCTGCAAGATCCAAATGGGCCGTCCGCATGAAATCCGCCGCCGGCGTCAAGTCGAAGATGCCCTGACAACCTGCCAATCATAAATTATTCCACTCCCCCACAAAAAAACAGGAGCGGGCTGTTCGACCCGCTCCTGAGAACGATGTATTAGTGAAGTAGGATTAAATTACTTCATCAACACCATTTTCTTGGTTTCGGTGAAGCTACCGGCGGTCAACTTATAGAAGTAGATACCGCTGGCGGTGTTCAACGCATCCCAAGAAACGTCTACATGGCCTATGTTCGTTCCGTTATAGCTCTGAACCAGTTGACCATTTATGTTGTAAATGTCAAGCTTCCAGTCGGCAGAGACTGGCAGGTCGAATCCGATCTTGGTGAGCGGATTGAACGGGTTCGGGGTATTCTGAGACAGTGCAAATTCGGTCGGAAGCACTTGCTTCGCAACACGAACGTTCATGAGGTTGCCATAGTAGTCGGCAACTTCAACGCTGCTCAAGTCAGCTCCAGTGACAGTGAGAAGCTCGGTCGTTCCATACGGAATGGCGTTGGTCTTGTTGTCAAGACCTGACCACACCAATATGTGCAGCTTGCCTTCACGCTCGGCGTAGTCAACCTTCATCGTGGTGTTGCTCGTTACCGAGACTTCACCAGTGACGTCATAGGTCAAATACATCGCGCCGATTGCATCGGAGCTGCTCGTCGAAAGCGTTCCATTCTGGATCGCAACTTCAGCAGTCGCGGTGAACGGAGCAAGCTTTCCAAACGGAAGAGCGTCACCAACAATTACTCTCAGCAGGTAAACAAGGTCACCAACTGAAAGAACTGTTCCGTCCTGGTTGCAGTCGGAAGCGGCAATCTGAGCCTGACGATAGGTCGGGTTCGCATCGAGAGCGGCCAATCCATACAGGAAGTAATTCGTGTACAGAACGGCGTCCGCGATTTCGTACGGGATATCGTTAAGGTTCAGGTCGCCCGGGGCGTCAATCGAATCGGCGCAGGCGATGTCAATACCACCGTTGTGGAAATTGACAACTGTATCCGGATGATACTTGGCTGCAAGCAGATTCATACAGTTGATCGCAGGAAGAATTCCCTGCCATCCTCCAAATCCTGGATCACCCGTGATTTCACCACCCGCGTCAAATGCATAGACGTGGTTGGCAATAAGCAAGGTGTCACCAGTGATTGACGAGAAGGTGTTATCGCCGCAATCCATCCACCAGAACTGGATCGGAACGTACTGACATTCAAATGTGCGATCGTTGGTCACAAAGAACTTCAGCACAGCGAGATCAGTCTGCGGTCCACCCGGACCCGGCTTGTTCTGGCCATAGCATAAAGGATGATTTGCGCCATTGTTCATGTCAGCAATTGCGACAAGGCGGACAAAGCCCGATGGGCAAGTCGAGTGACCACTGCAATTTCCAAAGATACCTGGACGATAAGTGAAGTACTCGAATCCGCAGGAGGTGAGAATATCACCGGGGGCTGCGCTGACAAAGTTCAACGCGCTTGCATCGTACGAAATCAGTAAATCGTAACCGCCAAATCCCTCGGTTCCGTGGGTCAGGCTGATCGACACAAATTCATACATACCCTGGTAGGTATCGTGGGTCTTTTCGATCACGACTTCAACCGTCGGGGCTACATGAATAGTGAACGTGCATGATGTGGTGTTGCAACCGTCCGTCACGTCGATGACAACCGTATGGGTGCCAAGGTACGCGTCATTATTGAATTCGGTTGGCCAACTCCACTGACCGGTAGCCGGGTTCACGGTAAATGCGCCGGCAGTCACTGGGCCTGAGAAGCTATTCAGCGAATAGGCCAATGGCAGCGGGCAGTTATCCGGATCGACAGCGTCAACATCACCGTCAGCCGTCCATCCCCAATAGACGAACGTCTCGGAGCCCGGTGTCGGGCAGCCGGTGAGGGCCGGAGCATCGGAAATCAGCGAAACTTCAAATTGGCAAGTTCCGCTGCCGCCGTACTCGTCGGTGACCTTTACGGTGATTTCATAAAGACCGCAAATGCCGGCAACGGCAGCTGGATCCCATACGAAATTTCCGCTTGCGTCGATCGAACCGGCTCCAGAAACGACTGACCAGCTCTCATTCGGGTTGGCTGTGCAGGCAATATCCGGATCGGTCTTATCAAAGTTATAGGTAACGATGTCGCAAGCATTGAAAACCAACGCTGCGCTCGGGCAATTCGAAACCGTCGGAGGCGTGTTAAACACGCGATAGGTTCCGGTGTTCGACGTCGTCGTGGCAAGCGTCGCATCAGTCTTGACGAACTGAGTCGAAGCAATTACCGGGTCGATATCGACTACCCAATCTCCACCATCTTCTACAACAAATAAACCGGTGTCACACGAAGTGGTCACCGTAAATGTGAAATCGTAGGTACCAACCGGCATAATGATCGGTGTGCTACAGCCAAAACCATAGATTCGGGTTGAATCTTCACTGCTACCATTTACCTTCGAGGTATTGGCAGCAGCGCCGGCTACTGCAGACACGTTAACAGCCGTGATTGTGCCAAACGCGTTCGTGACCGTCGAACGAACATTCGACATCAAGTCAAATGCTGCGATCGGTTCGGTCGTGTTCACGCGTGCGGTGATCACGTTGCCGACGGTGTTATACGGAAAACTACCCGGTTGGTAGGTTACCGTTACTGCCGCGAAAATCGAGCTAAACGAGAACAGAAGCATTAATGTCAGTAGCAAATAAAAGAACGAACAGTTTCTTTGCTTCATTCTATGCTCCTTATTGCTCCACAAAAAAGTGTTTCAAAAAGTTCGAAGCGCCTTCCGAGGTTCTATCTGTTCCACCCTCGCTTACGATCCCGGAAAGATCTTCATGATAAATCTCATTTCGCCACTGCCCGTATCGGGAGGACAAAACGAAGAAAAAGTCAGTAGATATATAATTTTACGGTGGGCCGCTGGATCACTTAGCTCATAGCATTCTGCGCTAATGTCCAAACCTGGTTACAGAAACGATTAAGAGAGATATGACTTGTGTGTACGAAAAACCCTAGACAGTGATCAAAGTAACGCATAACCGAAATTTGTCAATACTTTTCTGCACCCTTTCGCGCAAAATTTCGCTCACCCCGCAATTTCTCGCGCTCCCTTTCTTTTCGTAGGCAAACCCCATATAACTTATTCTCTATAAATGACTGTTGAGTACGTCGGACTGGGCAGCAAATCGTTTTGGTGACCGGAGACCGTCGTCCCGTCAGGTCATTCCCGCGCCCAGGACTGTTGAAAAAGCGCTATGGTTGCTAAATCATAAAGCAATATACTGCAGACTCAGAGCTAAGTCATTCCCGCGCACGCGGGAATCCAGCAAGTCCTGCTTCACCTAAGGACCAATGCGTCGGCGGCAACAATTTACTCACCTTTCCCTTAACGAATGTCGCGCGGGGTTTCGACGCCCCTATCCTCACCATTAATCATTAAATGCTAATATGCCCATAACGCCATATGTGTATTCGTGTCAGTCGCCCAAACAAAAGCCCCGCCGGATACCTCCGGCAGGGCTAATATCAACTTGTCCCCAATCCTACATCTGCGTCGAAGTGTACGCGTCGAAATGCAGCTTGATCTTGTCGTCTAAACGAAGCAAAGCCTCCTGCGGTATCATTATACCCATATCGGAAAGCCGGAAGAATATGTTCCCGTTCAGGTGCAAAAGATCACCCGGAAGACGTCCCGCCGTCACCTCGTTCGCGGCCAGGTACCGGAATGACACCTCAACGCCGACCGTGTCCACCATCGAACCGATCGTCAACACCCCTCGTCCCGCTGCCGGCACCGCCTTTTCGTTCTCAAGCGCATAATTCCGGCTGAGCGCCAAATCGAGCAGCTTGAAATTCGCCGTAGTCGCGCCTTTCCAATCAAGGAATCCCGCTGAGAAAATCTCCATATCGTGGCCGGAATTCCCCGTTGTCAGTGTATTGATCTGAACGTTCAGTTCGAGCGCCGGGGCGTCCTGAATCGAATCAAGCCGCACATCCGCCATGCACTCGAACGACGAAGTCATCGCCAGCGTCGACTGCAACTGGCCGGTCGACTCCAAGGTGACAAAATTACGATTATTGTCGCCATTGCCGCGAAATATCTTGCGCATCCCCGACTGGGAGATCGCCATTGCTGCAAATACCAGCACAAACGCGACCAGAGCGATTCCTGTCATATTTCTTTTCATTCGCTATCTCCTTCTAAGCCAATAGTTCAAGTCAGCGCCGAATATAACCGATGTGATTAGGACGATGCAAGCGATAAACTGACGAAAAGATTATTTGCAGCGTAGACGCCGATTATCCCGCTTCCATATCGGGGCTATAGAAAAACCGAGTCGACCACTA
>CAVPQS010000033.1:0-8334 GCA_963707485.1 uncultured bacterium | reverse complement strand
TTTGGGGCGGATATGGTGTTTCCGCTGCCGCAGGAGAAATTGTATCCGCCGTCGTCGACGCTGATGCTTGATAAGGACGGCGAATTGTTGCGGGCGTTTTTGGCGCCGGATGAGATGTGGCGGCTGCGAGTTGAGTCGGATGAGATTTCGCCGCTGTTGAAGCGGGCGGTGATGGCTTACGAGGACAGGCATTTTGAGAGGCATCCGGGAGTCAATCCGATTTCGTTGATTCGCGCAGGGATCGATAATCTGCGCGCGGGCAGAGTCGTCCGGGGCGGATCGACGATTACAATGCAAGTGGCGCGATTGATTGAGCCGAAGGAGCGGACAGTCGCAAGCAAGGTGATTGAAGTATTACGCGCGCTGCAACTTGAGGCGCATTATTCGAAGGACGAGATACTGACTTTCTACTTTAATCTGGCGCCGTATGGCGGCAATCTGGTGGGAGTCGGAGCGGCGGCACGAGTGTATTTCGACAAGCAGCCGGACAAACTGAGCGCGGGCGAAGTTGCGCTGCTGGCGGCGATACCGAAGTCGCCAAATCGCAATCGGCCGGACGTAAGTGGATCGCGATCGACGGAAGCTCGCAACAGGGTGCTGAGAGTCATGGGAGCAGAAGGCGTTATCGAAGAGGAGATACTTGAGCAGGCGCTGGCGGAGACGGTTCCGCAGCGGCGATTTGATCTTCCCTTTGCGGCGCCGCATCTGGCGGAGTATTTGCGTGCGCGGTATCAGTCAAGAGACAGACTGGAGTCGACGATCGATCAGAATGTGCAGCGGTTAGCCGAGACGAAGCTGCGGGAGAATATTCGGCCGCT
The DNA here is from genome assembly GCA_963707485.1 of uncultured bacterium. Classification (GTDB taxonomy): domain Bacteria; phylum Zixibacteria; class MSB-5A5; order CAIYYT01; family CAIYYT01; genus JADJGC01. The sequence goes on along the minus strand of CAVPQS010000033.1, from coordinate 7,516 downwards.
GATCAATCGCGGAATCGGAAACGGGGCTATTGTTGTAATCGACAATCGCACCCAGGCGGTGCGGGCGATGGTCGGGTCGCAGGAATTTTTCGCGGACTCGGGTGCGGGCCAAGTTAACGGAGCGTTGGCGCCGAGATCGCCGGGGTCGGCGTTGAAACCGTTCGTGTACGCGCTGGCAATCGATCAAGGCGTGGTGTCGCCGAAGAGTCTGTTGTATGATGTGCCGGTTGATTACTCGGGGTACAAGCCGGTGAATTATGACGAGTCGTTCAATGGCGCAGTGACGGTTGAGGATGCGTTGATTCGTTCGCTGAACGTTCCGGCGATTAATCTGGCGGCGAAGTTAGGCGGCGAAGGCTTCTACAATACACTCAAGCAAGGCGGGATCAGGACTTTGAATAAACGGTGGTCGCAGTATGGACTGCCGATTGTCCTGGGCGGATGCGAAGTGAATTTGTTGGAGCTGACGAATTTGTATTCGGCGCTTGCGCATGGGGGCGAGTTTCATCCCTACCGTTTGTTGGAATCGGAGGCGGAAACAAAAGGCAAGCAGTTAATGAGCGAGGCGGCGGCGTTTATTGTCACGGACATACTCAGTCAATTGCGGCGGCCGGAGTTGCCGACGGTGTGGGATGCGGCGGTCAATACGCCAAAGGTTGCGTGGAAGACCGGAACATCGCTGGGAAAGCGCGACGCCTGGAGCATCGGGTACAACGAACAATACACGATCGGAGTCTGGGTGGGCAATTTTGACGGCAAGGGTAATCCGAGCATTGTCGGCGCTGAGGTAGCGGCGCCGATATTGTTTTCGCTGTTTGACGGTTTGGCAGGAGCGGAAGCCGCACGGTGGTTTGTACGACCGCAAACTGTGGCGAGTCGGCAAGTTTGTATCACCAGCGGGCAAATTGCGACTGAGCGCTGTGCGGCCACGATGGATGAGATGTATATCGAGGGTGTTTCGCCGAATGAACCGTGCGGGATGCATGAGTTGATATTGGTGGATCGCAAGAGCGGCGAGCGATTGTGCAATCATTGCCGCGATGGGCACAAGTACGACGAACGCATTGTCACGAAGTGGCCGACGCAGATTGCGACCTGGATGGCGCGCAATGGATTTCGACTCGATGCGGCGCCGGAGCACAATCCAACGTGTGCCCGCGTCGGCTCAGGCGATGCGCCGGTGATAGTGTCGCCATCGGACAATTCGGAGTTTAAGATTCGCAGCGAAGTGAAATTGGATTTCCAGAAGATACTGCTTGATGCTTCGGTGGCGAACGACACGCGGAAGATTTATTGGTTCATGAATCGGAGGTTGATTTTTTCCGGAGATCCGAGCGAGCGGGTTTTTGTGACGCCGACGGTCGGAACGCACCGCCTGATTTGCATGGACGATGTGGGTCGTTCGGCGCAAGTGACGATGACGATACGCCAATAGATTTCCGCAAAGGAGAAGCCCGCACCCTAATTGGGGGTGCGGGCGAGAGGACCGGAGTCCTCAAAAGAGGCAGCGGAAGAATCACGAACGAATGTTAGCGGGAGATTAGGATGATGCGCAAAAAAAGACCGGGATGGCGCCACCTGCCATCCCGGTTTGCCCTCGCTTTTTGAAGCACCTTTTCCGAAGCGCGCGCTAATGCCCGCAATTAGTTTTTCGAATGCTTGGACCGCATTCCCGGCGGCGCCTTGTCGGCGGTGCGACCATCATCGTGACAATCATCGCACTTGGGATCTTCCTCATACTTGTGATCGACGTGGCAATCTTTGCAATCCATTTCGGCGTGAACTTCGTCGAGCAGCAGCCCGGTAATTGAGTGCTTGAAGTTCGCCTGATTCCAGCCGGCGTGACAGTTGATGCACATCGAGCTGAGTCTGGAGATTTTTTTGCCGGTCGGGTGACAGGCCCAGCAGTCGAGGCGCTTGTGATAGTCATTGAGCGGCCAGCCGGTTTTGTTATGCGAGAAGCCGGGGCGCTCTTTGGTGTCGTGGCATTTGATGCAGGCGTCCTGTTCATGGCAGTCGTTGCAAACCGCATGGACCTGCTCCTGCGTCTTCTTGACCTTGGAAATCTGCTGAATATCGTGGCAGTTGCCGCAACTTTCTTTCTCGTGGCAGTCGACGCAGCGAAAGCCGAACAAGTCGATATGTTCCTTGTGTTGGAAGGTGACGACTGGAGCGGTTTTGTAAGGAGTCTCATAGACTTTCTTGACCGGTTCAGTAATGACCGGATGCGGCTTGCCGATGATGTCGGTCGGGTCGTTTCCGTCGGATTTCATCGCGCCGGACTCGTTGGGAATGTGGCAGAGCACGCACTTGGTGTCGTGGCTCCATTCGCGATGGCAGGATAGACATTGACGGTGATAAGCGCCTTTGAGGTTGGGCTTCTTGAGGTCGGTCGATTCGGAGAGCGGACTGTGGCAATCGCGGCAAGGCGGAATTTGGCCGACCGGGCTGTAATGGTGACAAGTCACGCAATTGGTGCCCATCTGCGCCATAGAGGCGTGGACTTTATGATTGAAATGGACGGGCTGATATAGATCTGCGAGTTGCGAGAGCAGCATCGAGTCGGGAGCATCCTGCAGTGCGTGATTAGCGCTTTGGTGCACCATCTGGGTCCGCGGGCAGGAAACGAGACACGGCTCCCTGAGAGTTGGAACCTCGCAAGTGTGACACTGCCGGCAGTTGACTGTCGGCATGGGCGCCGGACTATTTCGCTGAGCCAATATCGGCACCGCAAATGCGGCAATGGCAACGGCCAGGCCGAATCCGAATAACAGGCGGAGATTTCTCATAGTTGTCATTCCCTTCCCTACGCCGTCTTCACAACGCTGACATTAGTTTTTTCGCTGCCGTGGTCGCTCGTGGGCACCGCGATGACGGGCAGATTCAGGACGATGAAGCGATAGACCAGGACCAGGGCGCAAATCAAACCGACAGTGACGAAGATTTCGAATATCGACGGGAAATAAGCGCCTTCCGGATATAGCGGCGTATATGCGGTCAAGAAGACGTTGATACGATTCAGCAACACGCCAAAGATGACGAGCGATGCCGAAGTGAGCAATCCGGCGACTGAGTTGCGGATTTTTGACTGTGAAAGGAGAATAATCGGCGCGATGACGCCGAGGACGATTTCGATGATGAACATGATTGACCGGAAGCTGCCTTCAAAGACCAACGGCCAGACTTCGCGAATCGTGAGATCACCGATTTTGACGGCGAGATAAGCGCCGAGCAGGATTGGCGTATACGTCGCAATCGAGCTGAGGATTTTGGTTTCCGGTTTGAGCTTGAAGCTGCGCGAGGCGATCAGGGATTCGAAGATCACCATTGGGAAGCCGACCGCGATTGCGGACATGAGGAACATCAGCGGCGAGATCGGCGAATACCAAAGCGGGTGCATTTTTGTCGGGGCGATGACCATCAGGGTTCCGAGGGAAGACTGATGGAGACATGAGAGAACGACGCCGGCGATGATGAACAGTGAAATGAAACGCCCGAGGAATTTGTGGCAGACTTTCAGCCACGAGTCGACCAGGTTATTGAAGATTTTCAATGGTCCAGGCAAGTTCACACGGCCACCGAAGCGTTCGGCGACGATTGGGAGGAATTCGATATAAAGTACGGTCAGGTAGACCATGACGCATATACCGACTTCAAAGAGCACAGAGTTGCCCTGCCACATGCTTGGAAGCATGGGATGCCAGACGTTGTAGTAGCGTCCAAGATCGGCGAGCAAGCCGATGACGACGAATGTATAGCCCAACAACGCCGTTAAGAGCGCGGGGCGAACGATGACATGGTATTTCTCTTTATGGAAGATATCGGCGAGCGCGGCAGTAGTGAATCCGCCGGCAGCGAGCGCGACGCCGGAGGCAACGTCGATGGCAATCCAGATGCCCCAGGGGTATTGGTTGTCAAGGTTCGTTGCGGCGCCGATGCCGAAGATTAGGCGATAGATATAGGCGAAGATGCCGAGTCCGGCGATAACGGCGATGATGGTGACGCCTTTGGTAAAAAAAGGAACCCGGTCAATCGGGGTCGGGACTTCATGAGCGCTCATCGTCTGACTCCTTCTCATCATTATTATCTCTGAGAGAATGCATAATCAACCCGAGCAGACCGTAAAGAGCCAGCGGAGGAACAAACGACTTGAACACGCCGTGCTGAATGGCCTCGGTGGTGGTTGGAATTGGTTCGGAAGTCAACTTGGGTAATTCAGTGTTAATGAAATCAGTTGCAGCAAGGTACATCCAACTGGTGCCGCCGACTTCGGTCTCGCCGTAGACGTGGTTATAATACACATCCGGCTTAGCCTTGATTCGTTCTTTGGCAAGGTCGATGAGTTGCTGGCGCGTGCCGAAAGTGAGCGCTTCATTGGGACAGATCGCAACGCAAGCGGGTTTTTTGCCTTCTTCGAGACGGTTGAGGCAGAAAGTGCATTTCATAACACGCGGCTTGAGGGCTTCGTGGTACTCATAAGCCGGCACCTGAAACGGACAGGCGACCATACAGTAGCGGCAGCCGATGCATTTCCAGGCGTCGTAGTCGACGGACCCGAGTTTGTTTTTCTTGAGGGCTCCGACGATGCAGGCGGAAGCGCACGCGGGATGGTTGCAGTGCATGCACTGGACCTTGATGGTATGCGGTTTGCCGGTAGCGGGATTCTTGAACTCGTTGACAACGGTATAAGCGTTGTCGACTGGCCGACGGTGCTTGAGAAAGACGGACTTGTCTTCAAAAGCTTTGAGATCCGTATTTGCGAGTTTATGCTCGTTGTTGCAGGCCCACTCGCACTTGCGGCAGCCGATACAGACGACCGTATCGACAAGAACGCCGTAAGTTTGATCGCAGTCGATCGGATAGGAATCATCGTTAGCCTGGAGATTACCGCCGACTGAAGCAGCCGCGCCAACGGCCGCTAACTTAAAGAGGTCTCTGCGTGTGAAACTCATCTAAGATCACCTCTATTCTTCCCTATAACCATAAGTCGAATCGAAAGAATGTGAAATATTTCACAAGACTCGACGTTTCTTCTCTCATTTCCTTGCATATTCATAACCATCGGTACCGGCTTTGTCAAGCCAAAAAGTCGACAGTTTCACCTATTTTATAGTATCGTCGGCGGGGATAAAAAGTTTACTTTATTAATCGCAATTAACATTCGAGACGAATTTAGCCTGCGATGCGGGGAGACATTGGGCTGCAGAGGAATCGGAGAACTTGGCGGAACAAGTCAATTTTGGTCTCTAATTGGCATGGCAAAGTGCGGAGCAGCAAATAAGTACGGCGACCCCTTGCGGGGTCGCCGTCACATTGAGAGTACCTAAGAAGAGGCGGAATATGAGATTAGCTGCAGGCCGGACAAGCTGGAGCCGGTCCGCCGGCGAAGATGTAATTGATCAGATAGACGGCGTCGGAAATCGTGATGATCCCAGTGCCGTCGGCATCGCCTGCGGTTGGGGTGCACGGGGCTGGACCACCGGCGAAGATGTAGTTGATGAGATAGACGGCGTCGGAAATCGTGATGATTCCGGTGCAGTCAGCGTCACCGCAGATTCCGGTAATTGCAGCCGGACCTTCGTTCAAGTAGTCAGCTTGCCAGAGAGCAGTCCAACAGAGCAGCCAGTTGTTAGACGCATCGAACGCACCGGCGTACGGAGCTGACGCGAACCAGGAGTTTTCTGACGGAGCATCCTTGAGGCCGATAGAGAAAGCCGGGCTACCCGCAGCGGGTCTCGGGTCAAGGGCGTTTTGGCTGGCGAAACGGCTCCGAGCACGGTTGTTGCCCGCAAACATCGGGTCGTCGATCACGTTATCCCAACTTCCACCAGGCACGCCGGCAATGGCACCGCCGGCAGCCGGATAGTCGGTGAAGAGACGCTGTTCTGTGAAGGTCTGAGCACTGGCCACAAGCGACGGAGTAACTGCCGCTGAGTTGATTGCGCACCAGATTGTGCCGAAGATGTCGAAGTTAGCAACGGCGTAAGCCGGGTTGACGTTGGAGTATCCACCGACCCAGTTCGGATTGGTGAACGCCGCAGTCGCGCAGCGGCTATTGTATTCGGCATCAATCTGTCCGCCAAGGATTGTGCAATCCGGGAGCGGAGCGAGGCTGAACGAGGGGCCGGACTGGTCTTCAATGAAGACACCATTACGCGGCCATTCATAGAAGATCGCATTGCGGAAATGGCCGCCGGTGTTCTCTTTTGCATGAATTGCAGCGTTTTGATTTGACGGAGCAGCAGCAAGCACCTCGCCACGGCCGAAGGCGGTCACATTATAGACGGTTGGACGAGAGTAGGGCTGAGTGTCAGCGTTGCCATCGTCGCCGTCGATTTCAAAGGCGCGGTCGCCGTTGGTCGAATCGTAAATCGCGAACAGGAACTGAAGGTTACCAGAGTAGCCCTGATCCCAGTCGAAAGCATCGTCGTCGTTAAAAGCAGAAACAAGGTAGCGGCAATTGACAGTACCGCCAAACCATTCATAACCATCGTCGAGGTTAGCAAAAACTTCGATATGGTCGATTGTGGTTCCAGAGCCGACGCCACCCATGGTAAGGCCATTGATTTCGTTTGCGGCGCCGATAATGGAACCGCCATGCTTTAACTGGACCCATTGAACAATACCGGAGTTGTCAAATGCATTGCAACCGCCGTATTGGGTTTTCGGCGACGGCGTGAGACCTTCGACGAAGTTAGTGGCGCAAATCTCCGGCGGAGTAACGGTGCCGTTGATCGGCGCGTTTCCGAGAATGATCAGCGAACCCCAGAGACCGCGGTCGGAGCGACCAAGGTCGGTAGGATCGTTAACATTGTCGGTTTGTGCCGTGAAGATAATTGGGCAACAGGAATCACCGAGGGCATAGATCTGGGCGTTGCGTTGAACGGTCAGCGCGGAGACTGATCCGGGCGGAAGACCGGTGACGCCTTTGATGATAGTACCCTGCTCAATTGTGAGGCGGGCAGAATCGGAGACAAAGGTCGGTCCCTGCAGAACGTAAACATTGTTATTCGTCCAGTTGGTGTTCGTGGTGATGTCACCAATCGGCACGTTGACGATGGTCTTGCCGTTTTCATCGAAGCAGGTCGTCGTCCGGACGTTGCAATTGAAATAGTCGGCATCCCAAAGTGCGGTCCAGTCGCAGGCCCAGTTATTGTCGGAGTCAAAGGCGCCGGCATACGGGGCGGGTGAGAAGTAGGCGTCTTCAGCCGGAGCGTCGGTGCGCGGTTCGGTGAAGGCAGGGCTCTTGGGCGAAGGACGCGGATCAAGCGCATTTTGACCGGCAAAGCGCGCTTTGGAGAGGTCCATGCCGAAGAAGAGCGGGTTGTCAATTACGTTTCTCCAAGATTGGCCGGTCAAAGCGCTGGCGAGGGCCGGATAGTCCGTGAAGAGGCGTTTCTCAGTGAATGACTGACCGGCAGTCAGTTCACTGGGAAGGGTCTTGGCGTTGCGGCCGATGTTCCACCAGATGGTGCCAAAAATGGTCAGGTCGGAACCGGCGCCAGCGCCGCCCGCG
>CAVPQS010000032.1:0-99540 GCA_963707485.1 uncultured bacterium | reverse complement strand
TTGCTGAAAAACAGCATCTGGAGTTGATGATTTGCGATTTCGCTGCTGCGATTTCGTGGATTTCGGATTTTGCGGAGGGAAGTGTGTTGTTTTCCGAGTGTTGTTAGGCTCAGCGGCCGGCTATCGAACCGGCATCGGCGTCAAGTTCTCTCTGTTTTACCTTCAGACCAGTCCCGGATCCGGTTTGAGTTTCGCCATTCGCAACAGATTGTAGGCCGTGCCGACCATCTCGGCGGCCAATTGCGTTCGCGCTCGACCTTTGTGACGGGTCTTGCGCAACCCGCCAATCGTTTTCATCCAGCCGAAGATCTCCTCGATGCGTTTGCGCACGCGTTGACTAATCGCGTAGTCCTGGCGTTTCCTGATCCGGGGATCGACCGCCGAGCCGCCCGGACGTCTGTCATTGGCCGCGATATGCGGCGCAATCTGCCGTTTCTGCAACATCTCAACAAACCCCTTCGTGTCATACCCCTTGTCACCGGCCAACGTCTTCGGCTTCCGTCGTTTCTTCGCTTGACGCTTCAACATCTGCTCCGCCGCTGACCACTGCGACTTGGTATCCGCCGCCGTTACACTAATGTCCAGCAACAGTCCATGCCTGTTCTCCATCAAGGCATGGCCATTGTAATACAGCTTCGCCTCCTTTCCCGAACCCTTCCGATACAACCGGCTCTCCGGATCGGTCGTCGATTCATGCGTCTCATTGCTCCGCTTCTCCCCGTGAAAGTTGACGTTCGGATTGCCTGGATCATCATCGTCATCAGACCGATCACTCTCCTTGCGCCGAAAACTCTTCAGCGAGGCCCAGGCCTCAATCAACGTCGAGTCGACCGTAAAATGATCGGCGCTCAGCAATCCCCCGTTCTGCGCCGTCTTCACCACACCATCAAAAAATAGCTTCCCGACCTCATGCTCCAGCAGTCGCTGCCGATTCTTGCTGAACACCGTCGCGTCGAAACTGTCCTCGACCTGATTCATGTCCAGAAACCAGCGAAATAACAGATTGTAATCCAACTGCTCGCACATCTGGCGCTCGCTGCGCACCGAATACAGCGCCATCAGCAGGAGAGCCTTCAACACCCGCTCCGGCGGAACCGATGGTCGGCCAGTATGCGAATACATCGTGTCAAACACCGGCGATAACCGTTTCAGTTCCTGATCCGCCAACTTCTTAATCTTTCGGATCGGATGATCGGCCGGAACCCGCTGTTCCGGCGTCCACAAACTCAAAAATGTCTCCTGACGATTCGACTCTCCACGCATGGCAATCTCCTTCAACAAAAATCCGCCAAACGATAACCCCGCCTCTTTTACTTTTCAACTACAACAAGTAGAGTTTTTCAGCAAACTGCTAGTAGAGGAAAACTCTGAATACCACCACGTATAGTGCCACTTTTCAATTCCAAGGAAGATAGTAGCTGGATCTTTCCGATCGGATGAGAATACTTTGTCTTCCCTAACTGGGGTTCGACCGAGAATCTCTCACGCTCTGGCAAGTAGACAGACTCAATACGCCCCACCGTAGCAAATTCTCCAGAATCGATCACAACGAAGTCGCCGACTCTCACGCCTGCATACTTGTGACCATGAACAAGCTGCATTTCTCCCTTTGCTGCATCCGGCAAATTCGCTTTTGCATATGTTGGGTCAACTTCCGTAATTGTACCGATCAAACGAATTGGCTCGAACGGATTCTGTCGCTTATCGACCATTTTCAAATCCCCCTTGCTCCTCGTATTCTGTCCAAATGCTTGTCTTCCTCGGTTTCCATGGCAAGGTCGGGTATCAATGGCACGAATTCTTCAAATCCTGCATCGAGCAGGCAAATTCGTGGGTCACCTTGTTCGGCAAGGTGTCTGATCTCCGCGGCTGCTTTGCTTTTCATTGCTTTAATTCCGGGATCGACTATGAGTACCTTTAGATTGACATTAGAACGAACAGCCGAGATTATAGGCTGCGCTACGTGGTCATCATTGAATCCGAAACCTATGATTAACAATCCGACGTTGGCTTGCCGCAACGACAATTGGAATCGAGACATCATCTCAATAAACGGCTGATCGTAAGACGCCTCGAACTTATTAAACCTCGGGTAAATCATTAAGGGCTTCTTAGGCTTGATTTCCTTAGTGACAGTGGCACCATTCGCTGCCCAGTCGACGGAGCCATGGAGCTTGTAAAGCTGAAAAACATTGGGTATAAAGTCCGGCGATTCAGTACTTAGGCCTCGCTTGACAAAATCATATTCGAAGTAAGCTCCGTCAAACTCCTGCGGCATTCCGTGTGAAAAGCCATCAATGACTACAAAACGAGAATGTGTTGCAGCGGCTTCAAAGCACTGGTCATAGTTGGTTGTAAAAAGCTGCATTCTTGATTGCCGCACCGGCCGCTTCGCTAATCGTCTGATAAAATCCTGATGCAATTTCAGGTCCGTATTATTGTCAACGAAGCGGCACCGATTGGCAATCAAGTCTTCCACGGTATCAACGAACTTTGTGACCGACCCGTCTCCTTCGAATCTCTCAGATATCAGGCAACGTGAAAGTAGTAGTTCAATATTGTCGCCGTAACTTGGAGTAGTATATTTCACCCGTTTCAAGATTTCGTCGAATTCCTGCCCCACTTTCGCTCTCGCCTCGTCCCATAGATCTTTCATGGTGGGAGCAATTTGCTTCTGCTTAGCGTCTCGCACTACCAATGAGGTGCCCAGGCCACACAACACAGTTAATCGAGCCGATAGGACTACTTCCGACAAGAAGCGAATCAAAAGCGTGCGGTTACTCTCGATTGTGGCCTTGGATTTTTCGTCTTGAGACGGGTCAAGATGCAGATCTCTCCATTCCGCCGCAGACTCACGAGAAAGAAACTTCATTCAATCCACTCCTTTTCCAATAAAATCCCCCAAATTCCCAATCTAGTGCGACTCAGGTTGACCGCACCAGGCTTCGTAATAAGTAGTCTAAATATATGTCAGTTACGTGACAAGTCAATGGAGGAAATTGGCGATGTTGTGCGAGTTCCTACTTTGGTAGATTACTCTTAAGTCAGGTCTCTTCTTACGATCGCCGTTTACTACTTCGCTGCTGCGTTGCCGCCCCAGATGCCGATATCGGAGCGGGTGCCGTCAAGGTCGGTCAGCACCGAATCGCCGGCGTTGATCAACGGCGAAGTCCCGAGCAGGCGGAATGTAATCGTATCCGCAAACATTGGATTGACGGAGAGGTTGCCGAACTTGCCGGTGAGGTCAGCAATGTCCTGATAGTTTGCCGCCCACTTGATGTCCTTGCCTGGTTCCGTCGTCGGAGTGGCGCGTTCGGTTGCGATGATTTCCGGATCGACATAGACGTTGTTATTCGCGATCACGAAATCGTTGGGGTTGCCAAGCATCCATACGCCGACGCAGGGGCAGACCCACATTGCGCGCCAGCCGTTATTGTAAACGATATTATTCATAAACACACCGCGCGGTCCGAGCTTGAGCGTCCGGTCGCCCCAATTCGCAAAGCCGCAATTGCCGTTGCGATAGATCAGATTGTTGGTGGCTTCCATGAACGATTCGCCGGTCGCGATGATGCCCCAGCCGAGACAGTCCTGCACGATGTTGTTGCGCGCGACGACACGCGAGGTTCCGAATGAGCCGATACCTTTCCAGAATTCACTGACGCGATTGCGCAGGATGGTGGCTTGCGCATCCCAGGTGACGCCGATACCCGCGCCGCGACCTTTGCTGATGACGTTGTCGGCGATGAACGCTTTGGCGCCACGATAGAGCGCGATGCCGTCCCAGCCGCCGTTGATGATGCGATTATTCAGGATGAAGAGTTCGGAGCCTTCGCGAATGAAAATTCCGCCGACGCCGACTGTGATAGTTGTGTCGCGGTTGTCGTTGTTGATGATCTCGCAGTTGCGGACGGTCAGGCGGGAGAACTTGGCGACGATGGCGGCATCGGTGGCGTTGCCATCGTGGTCGCGGATCGCGCCGGTGATGCGGACGTTTTCGATCGTCGATCCCCAGCTATTCATGAACAAGACGCCGTAACCGGCATTGGTGACGAGAACGACGGAATCGCTGCTGGATCCTTCGATGGTCAGAACCTTGTCTTTGATCATGAAGCCATAGGTGGCTTCGACGGGTGTTTTTGGTTCGAGGCAGTTGCCGCAGAGCTCTTCGGTGAATTTTGTCGCGGCGGCGTTATAGGTACCGTTCAGGAGGACGATTTTGTCGCCGGATTGGGCGGAATCGATGGCAACTTGAAGTCCCGCAAAGGGTGAGCGGAAAGATCCGTCGCCGCCGGGTTCGGCGTCGGCTTTGACGAAAATGGTGTTATTGGCAGGCTGGTATTGCGGGGCGCAGGATATTGCCAAAGCGCCGGAAAGAGCCAAAATCATTATTAAAAAACGCACGAGTCCTCCACTTGCGAGATTGATTTAAACTATATAAGTTTGCCGCTGATGAACAGGAAAAAAAGCAGTACGGCCACGCTGCCGACTAACTTGAGCTTGTTCGAACAGTCGTTTCTGGTTCAGCCGGCCAAGCCGGAGGAGCCCAGCAACGGGTTACTGCCAACAGTCGACGAGCTATACGCGCGCTTCCATCATTTTAACGTCAAGTACTTTGCCGGTAAACTGCCGACGCCGCGGATACGCTATTCGTCGCGGATGCTTTGCGCCGGGCAGTATATCCGCAGCCGCATCGAAATCGTGCTGTCGAGCAAATATCACGAGTTGTTTCCCGAGGATGTCGATGACACCCTGAAGCACGAGATGATTCATATCATCCATTTCAACCACAATGCCGATTTCAAGCGCGAAGCGCAGCGCATTGGTGCTTCCGTCAAGGCGAAGGCGCATTCGCAATTGCGGCTGCCGGCGCGCTATGTGTATCTGTGCAAAGCCTGCAAGACTGAATATCCGCGTCGCAAGCGGCTGATATCGGCCTCGTGCGGCAAGTGTTCGCCTTCCCGATTTGATCCACGATTCAAGCTGTCGTTGAAGAAGAAGCTGAAGTAGCATCTATCCCACCGTTCCGGTGGGGCACCAAGCGTAGTTCAAGGTTGTAAAGTTATGGCGCCATTCGGTGTTTCGTGTCGCTTCGGGTGGGCCATCGAATCGGTCGGCTGCAAATGAATAAGGGCGACTGCAAGTCGCCCCTACGAATCCCCTACGAAGGCTGTGTTGATCCGTACCGAGTTCGTAGGTCACGCCCTCTCGGGGCGTGACATCATTCGAAGAGAGCAGATTGTGTCAAGCCTCAAGAAGGCTTGACCTACTTGACTGCGATTTGACGCCCGCACGCGAAAGTTAATCTCGAATATCTTTCCACAAGTTGATCGTTCGCCCTACGGCGTCGTCGTCGGGCCTAAACCGTGAAAGAGGAGGCGTCTTATGTCAAGGCAATTGACGATTGTGGCGACTATCATTCTAATGATAACAGTTCGTAGGTCACGCACTCTCGGGACGTGACATCATTCGAAGAGAGCAGATTGTGTCAAGCCTCAAGAAGGCTTGACCTACTTGACTGCATTGATCCCAAGCTTATAGCCTGTTGAAGAGATAGCGCAGGGTGGGAGTTTGTGGCGATGTTGTGAAGGTCCCACCCTACGCTGTTGGAATTTGTGAAGGTTGTTCAGGTGTTGAATGCTCTGAATTTGAGACGCCAGTTGGTGTGCAGGGCGCTTCGGGTGAGCTACCGGATTTGCACTACACCGAAGCAATCGATCCCGCCGCAAGCGGTGGGGCACCCCAAGCTAGAACGAGGTATAAGGGCGACTGCAAGTCGCCTCTACGAATCCTCTTCGAAGCTCCAAGAAGGCTGTGTTGATCCGTACCGAGCGGATTGATACGAATCAGAATGGATATTTGGAGATGCCTACTTCGCGGCGGCGAAGACGCGGTTGACCTCGTCCCAGTTGATCACATTGAAGAATGCCGCGATGTATTCGGGACGGCGATTTTGGTATTTGAGATAATAGGCGTGCTCCCAGACATCGAGGGCGATGATCGGTTTCTTGCCGTTCGACAAGGGCGAATCCTGATTGGCGGAACCGACGATTTCGAGCTTGCCGCCGGAGGCGACCAGCCAGGCCCAGCCTGAGCCAAAGACGCCCGCTGCGGCTGCCGTGAATTTCTCTTTGAATTGATCCTGACCGCCAAAGGCGCTGTTGATGGCGTCGGCGACCGGTCCGCCATATTTCGTGTCTTTTTTGAGGATCTTCCAGAAGAATGAATGGTTGGCATGCCCGCCGCCGTGGTTGCGAACAGCGTTGCGGATAGTTTCGGGGACGTTATTCAGGTCCGTGACCAGGTCCTCGACCGACTTTTTCGCAAGTTCCGGGTGGGAAGCAACGGCTTCGTTGAGTTTGGTGACATAGGTCTGGTGATGCTTGGTGTGGTGAATCGTCATCGTTTCTTTATCGATGAACGGTTCGAGCGCGTCGTACGCGTAGGGTAAGTTGGGAAGTTCGTAGGCCATAAAAACTCCTTTAGATCAGAAATTAATCATCCAATTTTGCTCCTGCCCAGGCCAATCAGAGGCATTCTGGGTCGATGCTATCCCCGCTAAGTTAACTATACGGATTCAATCATCGACTTCTTGGAGAAAATGGTGGGCATTACGGCTTAAATAACTGTTGTGAAATGTCGATCATGCAGTTATCAGCACAATACAGACCTTTGTAGGCGCATATTAGGGTAAGACTATGGGCGGGTTGAAAAGTTTGCGGGTGAGCCAATGATGAAACTAATGTTGGCACTGGAACAAATGCCTCGAAATGCGAGACTAATACTTTCTGTCGTCTTAACGGCAGTGATCGCACTAATTTATTATCTTACCGACTCCCAGATCGCGATTTCAATTTTCTTTCTCGCACCGATTTCCGTAGCGACCTGGACCTCCGGGCTGCGAGTCGGGATATTATTTTCGATTCTAAGCGTCGTCGGCTGGTCGCTCGCGGATTACTTTAATGAAATTCAGAACTCGCATGTGGCCTGGATGATCGTCAACGAAGCGCTGCGGCTGCTGCTGTTCGTGGCGGGTGCATCGGTATTGTCGGCGCTTAAGCGTTTGGTCGAAGAGCACAAGTCGGCGGCGCGAATCGATGAACTGACCGGTATCGCCAATCGGCGCGCATTTTACGAAGCCGCCCGCACGGAGATCGCGAGAGCAAACCGTAATCCGGGGCCGTTTACGGTGGTGTTTACCGACATCGACAATTTCAAAAATGTGAATGATCAATTCGGACACTCGGTTGGTGATCGCCTGCTTTCGATGACGGCAGGTATTATGAGACAAAATGTGCGCGAAATTGATCAGGTAGCTCGCTTGGGCGGGGACGAGTTTGTGATACTTCTCTCGGGTTCCGACTCGAACGGCGCGACCGCGGTTATGGAGCGACTGCGCAGCGACCTGGCTGATATGGCGCGGAAAAACAACTGGCCGATTTCGTTCAGCGCTGGCGCGGTGACATTTGTGCGGCCGCCGGAGTCGGTTGATGAGATGATCACCAAGGCTGATTCGCTGATGTACTCAGTCAAGCAGGGCGGCAAGAACCACATTCGCCAGTCGAGCAGTTAGGCGCAAAAACGCATTAACCCCTTTTCATTCAAGTCCATCTGCCATTCTAAGCAATCAATCAACCTGCCGCGATCATACCCTCGACGTTTTTGATATGGCCCATTTCGAATTGGCTGAGATACTCGAAAGTCTTGCGAACCTCGACTTCAGTAGCGACTTTAGCGGCTTTCGTATACAGATCATATGCTTCTTTCTCAAGCTCCAGAGCGATATCAAGGATTTCAGTTTTGGACTTAGAGGCTTTCACCCGGGCGATGCGCTGAACGTGCTTGTCGCCCATTGATTCATCGATAAGGGGCAGTTCGTCGCGGTTCATGATGTCGCGATAGGTAACCCATTTCTCCGAGCGGACATTGATGTCGTATTGGTGTTCGAGCGTCAGGAAGTGCTTACGCTCTTCGCCGGCAAAATGGAGCATGGTGTCTTTGACACTTGGGTCAGAGACTTTCTCCGCGCCAATGCGATAGAAGACGTAGGCGGCAATTTCGGCTTGAATACCTGCTGTTAAGTAACCAAGGGCTTCGGGGCTAATAGACATTTTGAATCCTCACTAAAAAGATACCATTTACTCCAAATATAAAAAGGCGAGGGCTTAAGTCAAGGAATTCCAAACCGGAAGTACTCAGGTTGCCCGTCACGGGCGAAATCGCGAGCTGGATTGAATATCGAAGAGGTGAATAGTACGCCGATCGAAGCTGAGATGTACGCGATCTCCGGTTTTTGTTGGTGAGTCTGAAGCACTTAGAGCCATCAGGGAAGTATCGCCGACATTTCCGATCAAGTATGTCGAATTGCCGTGGAATTCAGAGAGCTCGACGATCATCGAAGGTTGGTTGGTGTCGAGTGTAGTCAAAAGTTGATCCGGCCTGATCCCAAGCAGATACTTGCCATTCGGTGCACTTATCGGGAGCAAGGCAACGCTCTGTTCGGATGTACGGCAACTACCATCAACGATGTCAATAGCGATGATATTCATCGGTGGCGAGCCGATGAAGCGGGCCACGAAGAGATTAGCGGGTTCGTGAAAGATCTCGGTCGGAGCGCCAATTTGCATGATTGTACCCTTGTTCAAGACAACCAAGCTGTCGGCCATGGTCATGGCTTCGGTCTGATCGTGGGTGACGTAAACGGCGGTCTTGGCCATCTTCTGCTGGAGCGAGCGCAGTTCGCCGCGCATTTGGTTGCGGAGCTGGAAGTCGAGATTGGAGAGGGGCTCGTCGAAAAGGAAGATCTTTGGATCGCGAATGATGGCACGACCGACGGCGGTGCGCTGGCGTTCGCCACCGGAGAGGGTTTTGGGATAGCGGTCGAGCATGGGCGTGAGTCCGAGCAGTTCGGCGGTGGCAGTGACTTTAGCGGCGATTTGCTCCCTGGGGATCTTGGCGATTTTGAGCGGAAAGGCGAGATTTTCGCGAACGGACAGGTGCGGATAGAGCGCATAGTTTTGAAACACCATCGCGACATCGCGCAGTCGCGGTTCCTGGCCGGTGATGTCGACGCCATCGACGAGGATTGTGCCTTCGTCAGGGAGTTCAAGGCCGGCAATCATGCGCAAAAGGGTCGATTTTCCGCATCCAGAGGGGCCGAGGAGTACGGTCAGGTCGCCGTCGGGAATGGTCAGGTTGAGGCGCGGGATGACTTCATTGGCGCCAAAGCGTTTGACGACGTCGCGAAACTCGATTTTGCTCATACGGGAATCTATTTTCCCCGCCCTCCGGCACCAACTAAAATTGAGTAATCCGACTTGACTGCCGATATAAAAGATGAGGGATTACATTTCAGGCAAAGTGAGCGGGCAGGCGCCGCCGGAGCAAAGTTGATATGAGCAAAGAGATGTCGAAAGTCCTCGTCGTAGATGACGATCCGAATTTGACCGATTTATTGGTGGATACGCTCTCGGCAATCGGCTATGAGCCGTATGAGGCAAGCTCTGCGGCGGCGGCGCTCGCTGTGCTGCGCAAAGTGCGGATCGATTTGGTGATTTCCGATATCAACATGCCGGAAATGTCCGGCATCGAATTATTGCAGGAGATCAAGAAGATCAATCGCCGACTTCCGGTGATGCTGATTACCGGCATCGGCAGCGACAGCATCAAGGATCAGGCGTATTCAAAGGGCGCCGACGGATTTTTGGCGAAACCGTTTCGGATTGGAACGATGGAGTCGGAGATCGGCAAGATGCTGCAGAGTTTGCGCAAGCGGCGGATCGTGGTTATCGACGACAACGAGGAATTTCTTTCGAGTCTTTGCCAGCGTCTTGAGGCGCAGGACAACGACGTTCAGTCATTTACGACGGTCAAAAGTGCGGGCGAGTACTTGATGGATCACCCGGTGGATTTGATTATTACCGACCTGAAGATGCCGGACGGCGACGGGCTGAGTCTGGTCGACCAACTGCATACGCGATTTCCAAACCTGCCGGTAGTGATGGTGAGCGCTTTTGCGACTGATGAACTGCTGGAGCGGATTCGCAAGGCAGGGGTGCAGAAGTTTCTCTCCAAACCGGTTGACTTCAACGAACTTGATGTGGTGGTCAAGTCGTGCGTAATCGCCAAGGATTAGCGCAGGCCCTTCGAATTCACTTCCAAATGATTGATTATTTGCCGCGTGCGAGGACGCGTTGCATTTCCTTGTGGATGCGGCCATTCGAAGCGAGCAGTTTGTCCGTGTAGATCGAAAAGGCATTGCCGGAAAAATCGGTAATCTTGCCGCCCGCCTGTTTGACGATCAAGACCCCCGCAGCCATATCCCATGTGTGTAACTTCAACTCCCAGTAGCCATCGAAGCGACCGCAGGCGAGATAGCATAGGTCCAATGCGGCTGAACCGGCGCGGCGCACAGCGCGCGCAGTTTTGACGAATCGCGCGAAGTTAGCGAGATTGTTGACCGGGCTGGTGCGGATGTCATACGGAAATCCGGTAGCGAGCAAAGACTGGCCGAGCTTTTGCCGGTTGGTGACGCTGATTGGGCGGCCATTAAGGCGAGACTTGTCGTGTTTGGTTGCGGTGAAGAGTTCGTCGCGAGTCGGATCGTACACGCAGCCGACGATGACTTCGCCGCGATATTCCAGGGCAATCGAAACGGACCAAACGGGGAAAGTGTGGGCGTAGTTGGTCGTGCCGTCGAGGGGGTCGATGATCCATTTGAAGTCCGAGGCCGACTCTTGCGCGCTTCCTTCTTCGGTAAGAAACGACGATTCGGGCAAAGCCTTGCGCAAGCGCGAGACGATCAATTTTTCCGCGCGCAGATCCATTTCGGTAACGAGATCGATACGGCCCTTGAACTGGATCTGACGAGTTTTCCGGGAATTATCGAACAGCAGTTTGCCGGCGGCTTTGGCTGTGTCGACAGTGGTTTCGAGCAGCGTCTTCGCAAGCGCCGGTGTAATTTTCATGCTCCGCGAGTCACTTCCTGATCCTGATATTGAAGCTGATAGAGGCGCCAGTAGACGCCGCGCAGCTTCAGCAATTCGTCATGCTTGCCTTGTTCGACAATGCGGCCCTTGTGATAGACTAATATTTTGTCCGCCTCTTTGATAGTGGAAAGTCGATGGGCGACGATCAATGAAGTGCGTCCCTCAAAGAGTTTCTGAATCGCCTTCTGGATAATGGTCTCGGTTTCGTTGTCGACGGAGGAGGTTGCTTCGTCGAGTATCAACACGCGCGGATTATAGGCAAGCGCGCGCGCAAAGGAGACGAGTTGGCGCTGGCCGACTGAAAGCGAGCCGCCGCGTTCGCCGACCTTGTGGTCGAAGCCGTCTTCAAGGCGATTGACGAAGGGCAAGAGTCCAACGCGTTCGGCAGCGGCGACCACTTGCTCTTCGGTGATGTCTTCATTGCCGAGCGTGATGTTTTCACGGATTGACCCGGAGAAGAGGAAGACGTCCTGCAAGACCAATCCGATTTGAGTTCGCACCACCTGCGGGTCGAGGTCGCGGATGTCGATATCGTCGAATTTGATTGCGCCGCCGTTGATGTCGTAGAAGCGGCAGATCAAACTGACGGACGTAGTTTTGCCGGAACCGGTAGCTCCGACTAAGGCGACTTTCTCGCCGGGGCGAATTTTGAGGTTTATATCATGCAGAATCGGGTGGTCCTTGTTATAGGCGAAGTTGACGTTCTCATAGGAAATTGCGCCGGTGAAATTCGGCAGTGGTTTCGGATTGTCAGGAACGGAAATGTCCGATTTGGTGTCGAGAATGTTGAACACGCGCTCGGCGGCGGCCATGGCGGATTGAAGGATGTTGTATTTTTCGGCGAGGTCGCGAATCGGGCGATAAAACATTTCGACGTATTGGATAAAGGCGACGAGTGTGCCGAAGCTGATGGCCTCCTGAACGACTTGCCCGCCGCCATACCAGACGATTAATGCGAGACTGATGGCGCCGATTAGTTCAACGATCGGGAAGAAGATGGCATAGTAGAGGATCGAGCGTTTGTGTTGGTCCATCAACTCGGTGTTGACTTTTTCAAAGCGATCCATAGTCCGGCGCTCCTGGACGAAGTTTTGGACTTCGTTGATGCCGGCGAGGTGTTCCTGCGTGAAGGCGTTGAGCTTGGCGATCATGATGCGGATTTCGCGGTATGAATCGCGGACGCGTTTGCGGAAGACAAATGTCGCGCCGATGATGAGCGGCAGAATAATGAAAGTGACCAGCGACAATTTGGGCGAGAGAATGATCATGACGACGACAATACCGGCAAGCGTCACGATGTTGCCGAGAATATCGACGACGCCGGAGGCGAACATTTCGTTGAGGGCGTTGACATCGGAAGTTACGCGGGTCAAGAGACGACCCGATGGATTCTTATCATAGAATCCGAGGTGCATCGACTGGATATGCGCGAAGATTTTTTGGCGGAGGTCGTACATCGCGCTCTGGCCGATCCACTCCATGATGCGAATCTGGCCGTAACCGGTGAGAAATTCGACGAACATGATGACGAGTAATTGCAGCGCTATGATGATCAGACCGTCGGCATCGCCGATGGCGATGTGCTCGTCGAAGGCGACTTTGATCAGATACGGTGTTGCGAGTTGAGCGACCATAGCAACAAGTAGGAGCAACAGCGCCAAACCGACATAGATGCGATAGGGACGCAGGTAGAAGAGCAGCCGGCGCATTAGTTGCGCATCGTATCCCTTGCCGAGTTTATCTTCGTCGCGATAGTCTTGCATAATTAGTCGAGCAGCTCCAATTCGCTGGACAGAAGTTCGCGGCGGATGATTTCGTAGTAGCGTCCCTGTTTGGCGATCAGTTCGTCATGAGCGCCGCGTTCGACGATGGTGCCTTGATCGAGAACGATGATGCGATCAGCGCGGCGGATGGTCGAGGGGCGATGGCTGATGAGCAAGGTCGTAATCTCGCCGCGCGCGGCTTTGAGGCGTTCGAGAATCAGTTCTTCGGTCTGCGTGTCGACGGACGAAAACGCATCGTCGAGAATCAGAATTCCCGGCTGCTTGAGCAATGCGCGGGCAATGGCGGCGCGCTGTTTTTGGCCACCGGACAGCGTAATGCCGCGCTCGCCGAGGATGGTGTCATATTTGTAGGGGAACGCCTCGACCTCGTTTTCAAATGCGGCGACTTCGGCAGCTTCGCGAACCTTGTCCATGTCGACAGTCGGCTGGGACAGCGCGATGTTGGCGGCGATGGTATCGGAGAAGAGATAGGAATCCTGCCGGACGTAACCGATCAGGCTGCGGAGATCATCGACGGCCATGCGGTTGATATCGACGTTATCAATAAAAATGGTGTTGTCGGGAATTTGGTAGCTGCGCAGGAGCAGCGAAATCAGCGTTGACTTGCCGGAGCCGGTCGAGCCGACAATCGCGAGCACTTCGCCGGGGTTGACATCGAAGTCGATATGATGCAGGACCTGGGTTTTGCTTCCCGGATAAGTAAACGACAAATTGCTGAATTTGAGCGCACCGGCGGGATGCGGAATCCGCTGCGGGTTTTCGGGAGAGACGATCTCGGGAATTTCGCGCAGGAGCTTTTCTATTCGTTCGAGGGATGCCGTGCCGCGCTGGTAGAGCGAGATCACCCAACCGACGGCAAGCATCGGCCACACTAACATCAACAGATAAGCCATGAAGGCGACATATTCGCCCTTGGTGATGGCGCCTTTGATAACATCGGAGCCGCCGATGAGGATGACAATCAATACGACGGCGCGGACCAAAAAGATGATGGTTGGCATGAGCAAGGCGCGGACTTTGACGAGGTCGAGGTTGAGGCGGACGTACTTGCTGTTGACTTCCTCGAAGCGCTTCTCCTGATTTTTCTCGCGGCGATAAGCTTTAATGACGCGAATGCCGGACATCGATTCTTGCACGAAAGACGACAGGGCTGAGAAGTGGTCCTGGATGCGCATGAAGCGGCGGTGCGTCTGTTGGCCGATTTGCCACATGGCGATGGTCAAAAGCGGCAAGGGAATGAGCGAATAGAGCGTCAGGGTCGGTGAAATCTTGATCATGTAGTAGAACGCCACGATGCTAACCATGAGCGTATTGATGAGCTGCATGATGGCGGGGCCGATCATCATGCGGACAGATTCGATGTCATTGGACATGCGGGCGATGATGTCGCCGGTGGGTGTGCGCTGATAGAACGATGAAGACAGTTTCAAAAGGTGATTGAAGATTTCGTTGCGCAGCTCGAACTCGATATCGCGCGATGCCCAGATGATGGTGCGGCGGGCGAAGAACCGGAACACGCCGGCGACCAGAGTCACGCCCACGATCGCAAGCGCAAACCAGGGCAGAACGCCGGTTGCGACCAGCGACATGGCGTGTTGAAGGCCGTAATAGGCGTCAGACGGCGCCCAGGAAACGAGGCTGGGGTTTTCAAGCGAATCGATGGCTTCGCGCAGCAGCCAAGGGGACATGCCGAGGAAGATATTTGCCCCGCCGAGCACGACGATGCCGCCGAGGAAGTACCAGATGTACTTACGGTAATATTTCTGGAGTGTGTTTTTGCCGCTTTGGGACGGAACCTGAGTCAACTATATCAACCTATGAATTTCGACTTACTGCAAAGAAATTACATGTCATGTTATAACGCCAAAAACGGCGGTTTGGCACAATGATTTTTTTGACTCAACGAGTCAATCGCATAGCGCCGAATGGAGCGCTTTTCTTGCGGCATTATCCGCCAAAACCCGAAATCAGGAAGGCAGATCCGGCTCTGCGACCGCTAATTTATTGGTCAAAGCCAGTTTTACCGACCAGGATTCGCCGGAGCCGAGGTTTAGCTTCCAGTGCGGGAGAAGGATCGTGCCCTGCATGACCTTTTCGAAGCCGCCCTCGGAAAGCGACACGGTCCAAAGCGGATGGGTCCATATCGTTGCGGCGTGGCTAAGCTCGCAGGTCAGTAAGTGGCGATACAGGCGGCTGTACATTGCGATTGTCCGGCGCTGCTTGAGTTCGTGGCTTGTGCCGAGTACAAGGCGGCCGGTTTCGCTGTCGAGGAGAAACGCCTCGGTGTTGGGGAACGGATAGCTGCCGAGGGCGATTTCGCAGCCGAAGACGACGGATAGTGCGCGGGGGCCAGTGTTCTTGATCGAATAGTCGGCGGTCATGCCGTCATTTCCGGATGCGAACGAGAGCGATTTGATCAATTCAATTGTTGCCGGTCCCTGCCAGGAATTGACAGTATCGCGACGAGTCAAGGTGACCGTCGAAGTGGATTTGCTTTTTGTGACGACTGCGGAGTATGGTTGGTCGGGCCGCCCGGATTTCGCAGTGAATTTTCCAGTTTCGAAATCCGCCGGAGTGACGGATTCGGCAAAGAAATGATCGACGAACATTCCGCGGCGATAAGTGTCTTCGACCAGAAGTTGCTCGAGGCCCTCTTCCTTGACGAGGACGAGGTCGTGGATCGATTTGGTTTCGGCGCCGGTGTTTTCGCGGCGATTGAGCAGCTTGTCGTGATAGCCTTCCCGGCGGCGCCCGACGATGTCGACGAGGTTTTTGGCGACGCCGAAGTGGTCGAGTTCGAGAATCATTCCGCCGAGATGAGGCGCGATGATGGCTTTGATGTTGGGAGTTGAGATGATGATTTCGTCGCGGCCATCGCAGTCGAAATCAATCTGTTCGAGCAAAACGCCTTTTTTGAGAGCGGGAATGGCGTCTTTGATGCACGATTCGGCGGAGACTATCTCCTGATACAAGGCGCCGCGCAAATGCGGGAGATACAGACCGCCGAAAACACCGTGCCAGTATGGGCAGTTGCATTGACCGGCATAGAGTTGTTTGCGGGCTTGGGCATAGGTTGCAGGGGTAAGTTTTTTCTTCGAGCGTTCGAGCAAGTCGCTGACATTGAGCATGCGTTTGTGGAGGTTGTTGCTTTCGGTGTATTTCGTTTGGAAGTTGCGCCAGAATCCGCCTTTGACGAACGGTTCGAATTGTTCGTACAGGCCGGTGTCTTTGAGCTTGTGCACGAAATCGTTGTATTCGCCGATTGCGACGACCGGCATTGCCCACTCGTTCATTTCCGAGTACGATGCGGTCGGCAGGTAGACGCGACCGCGCGGTGGAACCGCGGATAGCGCTTCGCTGAAGGTCAACATCTCGATCCAGTCGAGGTTGGAACAAATGGCTTGCAGGAAGCGTTCGAGCCAGCCGTTGACGAAGCAATGCTCGTAGGTTTTGGGCCAGACGCCGAATTTTTCGCCGTCGTCGGCGTAGACGGCAATGCTGTCGCCGGATTCGGTGGACATTGCGCGCAAATAGGCGACGGTTTCTTCCGGGTCGGCAAAAGGTATGGTGTAGCGCAGGCGTTTGGCGATCGGGAAGAGGGCGGTTTTGTAGCCCTGATCCTCGGTGATGAAGTAGCCGTCGAGTTCTGATTCGCTCAGACCGGCGTAGCGGAAGTGGATGTCATCGAGGATCGTGTAAGTAATTCCGGCTTTGCTGAGGTGTTTTGGCAGCGAGGGTTCCCAAACACGTTCGGCGAGCCACATGCCAGCGGGGCGAACTCCGAACTCCTTTTCGATGAAGTCGGACTCCATGATGATCTGGCCGACTTTGTCGCGATCAGGAATTGAGGGGAGAATCGGTTCGTAGAATCCGCCGGTGAGCAACTCCAATTGGCCGCGGTCCCGCATTTTGCGGATCAGGTCGAAACATTCGGGATGATTTTGCTTGATCCAGTCGTAGAGAATTCCGGTAAAGTGAAGCGAGAAACGAAACTGCGGGAACTTGTCGAGCAATTCGAGAAAAGGGAAATAGGATTTCAGGTAGGCATCTTCAATGACCCAGCCGAAATTGCCGACGGGTTGGTGATTATGTATTCCGAAACAAAATTTGATTTTCTTCAAAACGTTGCCTTTCAAAAATTCCTGCAGCGCGTCGTTTTTTCCAAGTCCATGATTACGAGCACACTACGCTAATGATATCGGCTGCGAGCGCAAGGATATTTGCGGGACCGAAGCCAGGAATCAAAATAAAACTCTTGACGGATAATATCGACCAGTGTAATCTTTCTTCAACCATTCTTTGCGTGGAGGGAGGTGAGACTGTGCGTAAAGTTCTTGGTATTCTTCTCGTAGTTTTCGTCGCCGCATTCATTTTTGGTACCACCAGCCCGGCCGCTGACGCAGCGAACTGTTATTACAAGTGTAGCTGTACCGGTTCCCCGCTGAAATGCTGTATCAATGCTTACGGCGTGGAAGTCTGCAAGCCGGCTGGCGGAGCAATCTATTGCCCGGCCATTATTACCTGCTAACTGCAAGCCAGTGACCTGTTGAAGGTCGGTGGATGCAAAACGCCCCACGGGAGCTCTGAGGGATTGGAGCTTCCGTGGGATTACTTTTGGTGGAAAGTGTCAGTTTGATGTCAAAACAGAGCAACGGCAACGAAACGCGGAAAAAGATTCTCAAAAACGTCGGGGTCGGACTCTTGATCATATTGGTGGCCGGTGTTGGCATGTATCTGGGAATGTCATACCGGAGTATGCAAGCTTCGCAAAGCAGCGAATACGTTCAGGGTGAAGGACCGTCTTCGAAATTGCAGGTTGGCAGTTTGTTTCCCGACCTGGAATTAATGACCGCCGACTCGGGGCGGGTGCGCACCGGGGATTTCGTCGCCAATGACGGCTCGGTGTTTATATTCATGGAGACCGGCTGTCCGCCTTGCGAGACAATGACGCAAAAGTGGCAGGAGCTGATCAATTCCGGCGATATTGCGCGCGAGCAGGTCGTGGGAATCAGCATTGAAGCTCCGACGCACGTAGCGAACTACGCCAAGAAGCGCGGTTTGACATTTCCGATTTATGCCGACACGGGCATGGTTTTTCTGCGGGATTATGGCGTGATGGAGTATCCGCTGGTTGTTGTTGTCGGGAAGTCGGGTGCGGTCAGGATGTATACTTATGATGCGCGGGTGTCTTTTGTCGCCGACGCATTAAAGAAGCAGATGGCAAACTAAGATTTCCGGCAAGAAAAGCACAAATCACAATAGTTGAACAGGAATAAGGGCGCGTTCGCGGAGAACCATCATTCACGAATTTGGTAGTCGTTGTCGCGAGGTGATTTAGCGGCGGCGGTTTTGCGTGTCAGGGCGGCACAGATTCTGCGAGATAAGAATCGGATAACCACGGTTTTTCTACCTCCCCGAGTCACACTTTGGAGCTAACAATGTTTACACTGCGAACGCTACTTCGCCCCTATCACCTGCTGTCTATCATGTCGCTGACGGTATTTGTAACGGCCATCAGTTGGGATCCGGGCCAGACCGCGCCTGTGAATCGGCCGGTTCCAGCCGCGACGGCCGAGGCTGATTCTTCAGCAGCCGGCAAGGATTGGATAAGTCTGCCCTATTCATATCAAGGGCCAAGCCGGCTGTTGCACGAGCGATTCGATTTTGGCGCTATCCGGCACGTTTGGGCCGTACCGCCAGCAAACCCTGCTTGATCAGGTCGTTGATGACCTCGGACGCGTAGGAACCGACAGAGGACTCAAGATCGCCATCATAAGCAGTTTGGGACTGACCTTGCCAGACGAGAAGGTCCGTGCTATTGGCGAAGAGATTGGTTTGCGTCGAATAGACAATTCCGGCGGTCTGCCAATATCCGCCTTCGGTCACGCGCGAGACCTGTTTTTCGTTGAATGCATTTTCATACAAGTTGAAATAGGTCGTTTCCGGTACGTACTCCTGGACATCGGTCTCGCCAGTCTGGCGGATAATCATGATCGCGTCAATTCCGAGGCTGTCGAAGCTCATTTCCAATTGTTCGCGAGTACGTTTGTCGGTTGCCGAGATTACTTGCAGACTGGAAACTGCATCGATGCCGCTGTCATTAAATTTCGCGACGACCGCTTCCTCGAGCTGTTGGCGTAGAGTGAGGTCATCGTGGCGCATGAGGACGAAGATCTTCTTGAAGCCGGTTGCTTGGTATTTGGGGTCGCGCCAACTCCGCAATTGTGATTGAGACGAGCAGGACGAAGCCAACGACGCAAGCCCAGCCAACAGGACGAAGGCCGACACGATGAGTACCGGGGATCGGGAGAAATCACTTATCGACTTAATCATATTTTACCTCCATAGCCATGAGTTTGCCCCGCAGTCGATTGTATTGCAAATCGCTCTCCTTTTAGTTGTACGCTGCCGCTCCAAGGCGTGGCAACCAATTATCGGCAAATTCTGAATTCCTTGAGCGAAATTCGGTAGACGAAAGACCCAAAACGACCGTAAGTTGTCAGTATGAAGTTACCGGAATATAGACGCATGGTTGAAGCGATGATGGCCAGCGACCAGGGCTTTGACGGGAAGTTCTACGTCGGCGTGCATTCGACGGGGATTTATTGCCTGCCGTCATGCAAGGCGCGCAAGCCGCTGTTGAAGAACGTCAAGTTTTATCCGACGCGCGAAGAAGCGATAGCCGCCGGACTGCGGAGCTGCAAACGTTGCGCGGCGGAGCGCTATCCGGATTACCTGCCGGCGTGGCTGCACCGGGTGTTGCGGCATATGCGCGAAAATAAACAAGACCGGTTGAATGAGATCGCGCTAACCAAGTTGAGCGGTGTGGACATTTCGACGATTCGCCGTTATTTCAAATTTCATCTGGATGCGACGCCTTTGAGTTTCCACCGGCGGATCCGGCTCAATTTTGCGCGCGAGTTGATTGAGCAGGGAGAAGATTATTTAGCGGCCTGTTACGAATGCGGCTATGAATCGGCATCGGGATTTCGAGAGGCTTTCACCAAACAATTCGGCAAACCGCCGGGAGCATTCTATGAACGAAACTAAAATCACATTTGCCAATCTCGACAGTCCGGTTGGAGAGATGATTGCCGGAGCGACCGACGAGGGTGTGTGTTTTCTCGAGTGGCACGATCGCGGCGGCGTTGAGAGAATCAAGCTACGGGTGGTCAAGCGCTATCGGGCGCCGCTCGAAGAAGGCTGGAACCAGCATTTGGAGCTTCTGCGCAGAGAGCTTGAGAGATACTTCAAGGGGACACTGAAGAAATTCACTGTTCCGGTGTCGGTTAAAGGGACGGCATTTGAGATGCGCGATTGGGATGAGCTATTGAAAATCCCATACGGTAAGACGATTTCCTACGGCGAACTGGCGCGCCGGCTCGGCAATGCGAACGCTTCGCGCGCGGTCGGGCGGGCTAACGGAGCGAATTACTTGTCGATCGTGATTCCTTGTCACCGCGTGATTGAGTCGACGGGGAGATTGCGCGGCTACGGCGGCGGGCTGTGGCGCAAGGAGTACCTGCTTAATCTCGAGTCGGGCGCGACACCTTCGACACTGGCCGGACTGATGGAGTCGGCGACAACGGCCGGCAGGCCGTAAGAACCGGGCTTCGGGCAAAAACTCGCAGTATCAGCTTAACGACTTCTTCAAGAGCGCGATTTGACCGGCGTGATAGATGCAGTGCTGGACCATGCCGTGAAGGATATAGTATAGATCGAAGCCGCGGCCCGGCAGCTCGATAAAGAGCTCGGATTCGCTCGTAGCATCGATTGCTTCCTGAAATTCGCGATGGGCGCGCTTAAGGTCGGCGATGGTCGCGGTCCAGCCGTTGCTGGATGAGTCTTCAATTGGGGGCCAATCAAGAGTGAGGGTGAGTTCCGGATCTTCGCCGGCGAAGCGCCGTTTCATAATTCTGAACCAGGATGTAACGTGCAAAGCAAGTTCCCAGGCGCTGTGCGCCGCCGGGATCGGTTTTGCCATCGCAGTCTTGGCATCAAATCCGTCGAGCGCTTCCAGGACGGCGGGACCATGCCAGGCTTCGCCGTAGACGGCGCGTTTGAGTTGGTCGGTGATTCGTACTATTTCAGACATGTCCATCCTCCGGGTTAAAAAGTCATAGACCGATGATAACTACAATTGTACAGGCGGAGAATCACATTTTGATGGGCGAGTTATTTTAGGACGACATCGAATGACCGCGAATAGAGTCGCATAAATGCGAACGTGGGAATTAGACGGCTGCTCCGATCAGCGTGTTCGGGGTGACTTCTTCGATTTTGACCAGGGCGAAATCGCCGGGTTTGGCGCCGGTGTCGGGGAAGACGACGATCTTGTTACCGTCATTGCGGCCAAGAAGCTGCTTGGGTTTCTTGCCGTAGCCTTCGACCATGACATTGAAGGTTTCGCCGAGATGCGCTTGGTTGACGTGGTAGGATATGTGCCGCTGTTGATCGACAAGGCGGACAATGCGGTCGGTTTTGATTTCGTCGGAGATGTCGTCGGGCATCGTCTTTGAGGCCATTGTCTCTTTACGTTCGGAATATTTGAACATAAACGCGGAATCGAATTGGACCGTCTGCATGACATCCATCGTCTCCTGAAATTCGGCTTCGGTCTCGGTGGGGAAACCGACGATGACATCGGTTGTCAGGACGAGTCCGGGGATCAAGGCGCGCATGCGATTGGCGAGTGCGACGAAGTACTCGCGGGTGTAGGTGCGGTTCATGGCATCGAGCACGCGGTTGGAGCCGGCCTGCAGCGGCAGGTGAATATGCTTGCAGGCTTTCGGATTGGTCGCGACAACCTCGAGCAGCGACTCGGGGAAATCTTTCGGATGCGGCGAAGTGAAGCGAATGCGTTCGATTCCGTCGACGCGGCTGATCGCTGTGATCAGCTTGGCGAAATCGAAGCCTTTGAATTTGTATGAGTTCACGTTTTGGCCGAGCAAGGTGACCTGCTTGAAGCCGTGCCCGGCGAGCTGCTTGACTTCTTCGATGACATTGAACGGATCGCGACTGCGTTCGCGGCCGCGCGTCATCGGGACGACACAGAAAGTGCAGTAGTTGTCGCAGCCGCGCATGACGGCGATCCAGGCGTTGGTGCCGTGGCGGTTGGTCGGGAAGACGTCGGCGTAGGTTTCGTATTCGGAAAGCGTGAGTTTGAATTCGCGTTCGCCGGTGTTGTGGACGCGGTCGATCATGACCGGCAGGGCTTTGTAGGAATCGGGACCGGCGATCAGGTCGACGCCGGTGTTGTCCTCGAGCAGTTCCTTCTTGAGATTTTGCGCCATGCAGCCGAGCACGCCGAGGATCATGCCTTTGTTCCGCTTCTTGATTTGGCGGAGTTCGCCGATGCGCGAACGGATCTTGTCGTGGGCGTTTTCGCGGATCGCACAGGTGTTGAGCAGAACGACGCCGGCCATTTCGACCGATTCGGCGAGGACAAAGTCGTTGCGGCGGAGAATCTCGCGGACGATCTCGGAGTCGTATTCGTTCATCTGGCAGCCATAGGTCTCGACGAAGACGGTCTTGTGGGGCGTCGGCGCCTGCGGATTCGGGTGCGGGCCGGCGTTTGTCGAAATAAGGTCGCTCATCGGACGGTCAATTCAGATTCCAGAATGTGACAGGGTAAAATGGCTGCGATTTGATCGCAGCCGCATCAATACAGTTTCAGGCGCAACGAATATACACATTCGACGGGATTAGTCAATCAGCAGCTTTCGGGCGACGAGATAGGGAATGAGGATATAGGTCACGCCGTCGCGGATGAGATAATAGACGCAAATCGCAACCAAGAGCCTCCAGCCGTAGCGTTTGAACAGATGCCGGCAGCGGAGCTTGATCTTCGGCCAGAGGGTCAGACCCTCGCTTTCCGGCAGCGGTTCGCGCAGGTCGCGCTTGAACTGCTTGAGGAATCCTTTTAATCGGCTGCAAAGAGACGCTTTTGGAGCGGCTACGCCTTCCGCGACGGCCTCTGTTGTGCTGGTTACTTTAAGTCGCGAAGACTTCATACTTCTCGACTTTGGAAGTCAGAACAATTTTGCCGTCTTGTCCTTTGAATTCGCCGACGCGGCGGTGGCCTTCGATGTATTCTGCGCTCTTGGTCCAACCTTCGAAGTCGGATTCGGATTCCCAGTGGGTCATCACGATATATTCATTGCCCTGGGTGGGCTTAAGGATTTCAGCTTTAATGAAGCCGGGCCTGCGATCGACGGCGCCGGCGCGGGTGGCGAACATGCGTTCAAATTTTTCGCGGTAATCATCCGGTACCGACATCCGGTTCATCATAACAAACACTAAATACCTCCGAGGGAATAACGACTAAGTGCATCCATCAGTTCCACAATCCTGACTGGAATGGTCAAGATAGGAATTTGGGAGGGTGTGTCAATGGGAAAAAGGGGGAAAATAGTATTTAACAACGCTATCGATGATCTTCAATACTTGAGGTATACGATACCTTCAAGCAACGGCTTCAAAGGGCCGTCGAGCAGACGCGAAGGTTCGGAAATATTGTGGCAAATTTACTGGAGACAGTAATAAACTCATTTCAGTAATGGAGGAACTCTATGTGAAAAAGCTCATCTTGATTTTCAGCATTTGCACGTTTGCGTGGCTGGGACTGTCCGGCTGCGGGGATGATGATTGCACCGTATGTCCCGACGATCCGCCGCCGGCGCAACCGGACTACCATCTTCTTTACAGCTATGTCGGGCAATGGCCGGACAATTACGTGCTCACCTATAGCACCAAGTCGGGAAAAGAGATCGATTCCGCATATTATCACGGAAGCATGTTCAAGAGCATGGATTTTTCCCATGACGGTAGATACGCCTGTTATACAGACGACTACCATGGGACGGAAGGGTACAGTGAGACATGGGTGGCTGATACTCAGACAGGAGATACAGTTAGCTATGTTCGCGGAGTTGGCGCTATGGCTGTCGTGATCTCGCCGAATGACCAGTTCGCGCTCCTCTCGGGGAGTCACTTTATGGCGGTAGTTCGCTTGCCTTCACTGGCGGTAGTCTTTCAGGACTCAGTCGATTCTTGGGTTGGCAAATTCGGAGGTTCAAGAGGTGTTCTCTACATTTCTTTGGAAGCAGCCTTGGACAGTATGTATGTCATAGATTTTGAATCGGTCCCACCTGTCTGGAAGTCATTTCCAATTGCATTCTATGATGGAACACCTGCGCAAAGCTTGGGTCCGATTGCGTAACTGATAGTTTACTGGTACTCCAATGCTTCAGTGGACAGAGAGGGTATCTTCAAATCTACAATTTGTCCGATTACAGTCTGGCCTGGCAATCACACGTTACTCCAGAGTCGTATCTGGGGGTTGCGCTTCACCCAACAACCAAGCGACTTTATTTGGCATACGCCGGCGGCTCTGAGAAGTCACCCCGGATGGAAAAACTCTCTCCGTTTTGAACGGAGATTACGGATTTTGGCTTGGCCCATTCTCGAAATCGAACTCGCGACAAAGGAGGTGACGCGGCGAATTGACAATCACGACGGCAATTCATGGTTTATGCGTTTGAATCCAAAAAATTGGGCAGAATAGCCGGCAGTCCACCCGCAGCGGTCCCAATACTCCACGAAAGAATGTCGCACCAACTCTCTTTTCCAATCACAAAAATCTCCCAATGAAATAGCGGAGGATGGGACTTTGTTGTACGTCGAATGAAGAACCCACCCTCCGCTATTTTAATTTACAAACTGTGTTCTGAAATTGACGATGATGAAGTCGCACTGACATTTAGTAGTCGGGGTCGCTTTGGGTGGGGCACCGGTGCTGTGGCGAAATAGGAGAGGGCGCGCATCCCACCGTACCGGTGGGGCACCGGTGCTGTGGCGAAATTGGAGAGGGCATCTATCCCACCGTACCGGTGGGGCATCGGTGCTGTGGCGAATTAGGAGAGGGCATCCATCCCACCGTACCGGTGGGGCACCGGTGCAGTGGCGAAATAGGAGAGGGCATCTATCCCACCGTTCCGGTGGGGCACCGGTGCTGTGGCGAAATAGGAGAGGGCGCGCATCCCACCGTACCGGTGGGGCACCGGTGCTGTGGCGAAATAGGAGAGGGCATCTATCCCACCGTACCGGTGGGGCATCGGTGCTGTGGCGAATTAGGAGAGGGCATCCATCCCACCGTACCGGTGGGGCACCGGTGCAGTGGCGAAATAGGAGAGGGCATCCATCCCACCGTACCGGTGGGGCACCGGTGCAGTGGCGAAATTGGAGAGGGCATCTATCCCACCGTTCCGGTGGGGCACCGGTGCAGTGGCGAAATTGGAGAGGGCGCGCATCCCACCGTACCGGTGGGGCACCGGGGCAGTGGCGAAATAGGAGAGGGCATCTATCCCACCGTTCCGGTGGGGCACCGGTGCTGTGGCGAAATAGGAGAGGGCATCTATCCCACCGTTCCGGTGGGGCACCGGTGCTGTGGCGAATTAGGAGAGGGCATCCATCCCACCGTACCGGTGGGGCACCGGGTGAAAATAGTGGATACAATTACCAAAGCAAAAGGCGGCAGGAAGGGGTTCCTGCCGCCTGATTTATTGCCGAATGTCAATTCGCTTGTAGTCGCGAATTACCTTAATCCGCGAGCGGATTGGTGTGGTAGTTCGGTTTGTCTTTGCGAATGTCGGTCGAGTAGCCGGGGAAAGTGTCGGCCGCGGGATTGACATACTTCTTGGCGTTGTTGATGGCCATGGCGGCTTCGGCAGTCGCCATCGAGATGAAATTCAATTCCTTGGCTTTGCTGATGACATCGCCGCAGGCATAGAGACCGGGAAGGCCGGCGTTCATGGTGGCATCGACGGCGATTCCCTGATCGTTAATTTTGACACCGTTCTTTTTCAATGACTCGACCAGCAGCTTGCTCTTGGTGTTGACTTTTTCCATGGTGCCGAGCGCAAGCACGACGGTTTTGGATTTGTGCGAGCCCTTGTTAGTGGTCACAGTCCAGAGTTTGGCGGCTTTATCGAACTCAAGTGAGCTGACGGATTCATTTTTGCAGATGGCATGTTCGTACATAGTCGCCTGCTCGATGAAATTTTCGGCGAGTTTTTTGGCGGTGATGAGGACGAAACCGGCGACGTCGCGGAGGACCTCGTTGGGGTATTCATGGACCAAGGCGCCGCCGAGTTCGCCGGAAGCTTCGATGATTTTGGTTTTGGCATCGCGCAGTCCGGCATAGAACGAAGCGAACAGCCCGGCGGGGCCGCCGCCGATAATTGTGATGTCGTATACTTCTGTTGGCATAGTGTATTCCTCCAAAAAATCTCTATCGAATTTTGAAATTCCCACCCTACGCTTCGCACCGGGTGGGCTACCGGTTCTATGCGCGAAAGAATTCGCGCCCACTGGGATAGAAGTTATTCTTCCATCATCGACGAGCCCTCATAGTCGAACCAACTGATGTTGCCGCGGAGAGCTTCGCGTTCGGCGGCGAGCATATTATAGTGGCCGTCTTCTTCGGCAGTCAGTTCGGCAAAGACCTGGCGAATCTGGGCGTCGCCAGCTTTGACTTCGCCGTCTTTGTAATGTTTGGCGGTAAGGCGTTCGGCCTCCATCGCCAATTCAATCAAGCGAAATTTATCGGCTTCCGCAAGAGGCGCGTCGCCAAAAGCGTTCTTAAAAATGGCGAGGCCTTCAGACGGTAGGTCGGTTACTTCCGTGCCGACGAATTTCTTGTATAAGGCGCGGAGAGTGCGCTCGTGATTAACTTCGTCCATTGCCAGCATTTCGATTTTCTTGCGCGCATCGGAATTCTTGATTTGTTGCGCAAGTGTGGAATAGAAATGTTGGCCCTCGATTTCGGTTTTGATGCCGATCTTAATGATGGCTTCGAGCTGCTTATTAACATCCGTCATGGTCAATCTCCTGTAAAGGTAAACAAATTCAATTTTCCGTTAACTTTTGCAGCAATTCCCGCCATGCCTGGCGCACGATGTCGAGGCAGTGGGGTTTTTCGTTGTGCGAGCCGGCTCGCACGGATTCGATTGCTGCATGGGCGCGGCGGTCAGAGTCGGCGACCGGTCCGCCCGCGAGGGCTTCCGTGAGTTTGGAGGCGGCGGCGATGGCGACGGCGCAGCCCTGGGAGCGGAACCGCATCGATTCGATGAGCGCGCCGGAGACCTTTGCCGACAGTTCGAGGTGATCGCCGCAGATATCATTCTCGATTACGACAATTGCGGTGGCATTGTCGACAGTGCCGACATTGCGCGGATGCAGGAAGTGGTCGATCACTTCGGGTGAGAATGATGATTCTGATTGCGGCACGGTCAAGACACCTCACAGTAAAGACGACAACGTCGCCAAAGATTACAGAATAATTTAAGCAATTTGGTGCGGATGTGGGGGAATATTCTGAGGGGTGAAA
Source organism: uncultured bacterium (assembly GCA_963707485.1). Lineage (GTDB taxonomy): Bacteria > Zixibacteria > MSB-5A5 > CAIYYT01 > CAIYYT01 > JADJGC01. Next base: position 72,379 of record CAVPQS010000032.1, on the reverse strand, counting down.
GAGGCGAAAATCGGGACAAAATGGGGGGAGGATGGGGGTTTGTAACATGAAGAACGCCCTTGATCTGCGCAAAGAAAGGGAGACCCTTCAGCTACGAACGCTGCATGATGGAGGTATGCAAATCGGCGGCTGCGACGTCGGTTTTTTGCTTTTTGTCTGATTGCTGCGAAACGAGAATGTTATGCTGTACCGGAGCGATATGACAAGTTATAATCGCGTGAGGGCCGTATCAAACGAAAGACGGACATGAAACTACAGTTGGATACATCATTGGGAAGCGCTTTCCGCAGTAAGGCTCAGCAATCGAGAGTCATTACTGAAGAGTGGGGATCGGCAAATCTTTATTGTCCTTCATGTTCGAACAATTCCCTCCAACGAGCGCGAAATAATACTCCAGTTTATGATTTTCGGTGTAGGGAGTGCGAAAGTGACTTTCAACTTAAGTCACTGTCACGACCAATTGGTCGGAAAATTGCCGATGCGGCGTACGATTCGATGATCGCGGCGATACTTCAAAATCGATGCCCCCACCTCTTTGTGCTCCATTATGGACTCTTATCAAACTGTGTAGAGAACTTGATTCTGATTCCGGGATTCTCAATTCCAGCTTCTGCGATAGAGAAAAGGAATCCGCTTGCACCCACAGCGCGGCGAGCAGGCTGGGTAGGCTGCAATATTGTTTTGAGTAATATTCCAGATGAATTGATTGTCTCGGTTGTGCGGCAATCTGCCGTCGTTCCAGCGCTTACGGTTCGCACCCAGTTTAGGCGGATCAGTGACCTTCGCAACGTAGGAGGTCAACAGAGGACGTGGCTAATTGACGTTCTCAATTGCGTTCGCAAGATCAAGAATACCGATTTTTCACTTCAAGACCTTTACCGCTACGAGGAATTCCTTAGCACGTTGCATCCGCAGAACTTGAACGTGCGAGCAAAAATAAGGCAGCAGCTTCAGGTTCTCAGAGATTTGGGCTTCATAGCATTCAAGGGTAACGGCGAATACTCTCAATCCGATCCAACACAAGTCCGTTAAGCATACTTTCGGCTTGTGGCAGTAAGTAGGATTGGGTATGTCTTGTAGGTTATGCAGAAGCTACTCATAGACGCGGTTATTTTCCGGGAGCTTGATTCGGATGAATTCAAGGCGATGGAAGACATCACGCAGTTGCGGCATGTCGACGGCGACGCGATGCTGTTTTTCGAAGGGGATCCGGCCAGCGGATTTTTTGTGCTGCTTTCCGGAAGAGTGCGAATTTACAAATCTTCACCCGACGGCAAAGAGTTTACGCTTCATCAGATAACGCCGGGGCAGGTGTTTGCGGAAGCGGCGATATTTCGCGGGAATACCTATCCGGCGAATTGTATGGCGATGGAGGATTCGGAGGTTGCGTTCATTCCCAAGGACCAGTTTATCGCACTGATTACAAAGTATCCCAACATCTCGCTGAAGATTATCGGCAGCTTGTCGCGGTGGCTGCGCGAGTTTGCCGCGAAGCTGGAAGATTTGTCGTTAAAAGAGGTTCCGGCGCGGCTGGCGACGTATTTGTTGAGGCAGCGGCAAAAATTGAAATCGGACAGCTTTGAACTCGACATAACTAAGAGCGAATTGGCTAGCGAATTGGCGACGATCAGCGAAACCCTGTCTCGCAGTCTCAAGAAACTCAAGGACTTAGAAGTTATTGCCGTCGAAGGCAAGCGCATTACCATTCTCGATTCCGACCACCTCGAATCAATCGCCGCGGGCGAAAAAATCTAAGACAATTGACTTAAATCAAGGACTCATCGAGCCCACTTTCCGATCCTGTCGGTGAAGGAATGAAGATCCTTCGAAGGATTGTGAATATGGTAATGAATAGAGCACTCGATAATGACAACGGCGGCGACAGCACCGCAGCGGTCAAATCCAAACCCAAAGTAACAAAAAATCGCCAGGGTTCGATACAGAAGTGGCGGCTGGCCGTCCAGATCGGTTTTGCGCTGCTATGCGTTTGGATCGGGATCGAGATGCACATTTTCGTGAAGTATCTCGAATCAGGCGGATCGACGACGTTTATCCAGAGGCCTCCCGGAGTTGAGGGATTCCTGCCCATCAGCTCGCTAATGAGTTTGTACTACTTTTTCCTGTCGGGGGAGATTCATCCGGCGCATCCGGCGGGGATGGTGATTCTGGTCGCGATTATCATGTTGTCGCTGGTATTCGGCAAGGCGTTTTGCTCGTGGCTGTGCCCGGTGGGTTTGATTTCCGAGGCGCTCGGCGATCTGGGCGAGAAGATTTTTCGCCGGCGGATAACCATGCCACGGTGGCTGGACTATCCGCTGCGGAGTTTGAAGTATCTGCTGCTGGCGTTCTTCGTGTATTCGATTTTTTTCGTGATGGGCAAGTTCGCGCTGCGGGCATTTTTGGACGGCGACTACAATCTTGTTTCCGATATCAAGATGTACTATTTCTTCGCGCAGATATCGCAGGTGTCGATGATCGTGATCGGCGCGCTGGCGCTGGTGTCGATTCCGCTGCGGGGGTTCTGGTGCCGCAATTTGTGTCCGTACGGGGCGCTGCTGGGATTGCTATCGCTGGCGTCGCCGCACAAGATCAAGCGCAATCCGGTGTCGTGCATCGATTGCGGCAAGTGCGCACTCAAGTGTCCGTCATTTATCAAAGTCGACAAAATCAAAACGGTAGTTTCGGATGAGTGCGCTTCGTGCATGGCCTGCGTCGATGTTTGTCCGGTAGCGGACACGCTCGAGGTCAAGTCGCTGCTCACGCGCAAGCCGGTGCATAAGCGCTGGGTGGCGATCGCGACAGTAGGAATTTTTGCCGCGATTACGGGACTGGGAATGATCACCGGTTATTGGAACAACAAGATTACGACCGAAGAGTATATGCAGCATCAGCAATACATCGAGGGCTATGGACATCCGACCGATCCGGACGGATTGTCGAAAATGAATCAGAACACCGCGGCGCAACGGCGCTAAACAATAGAAGAGGTTAGTTTCATGAGTGAATTAATAAACAATGCCAACAAGCGCAGAGAATTGCTGAAGCATCTGATTCTGCAGTTGCACAAGGGCGAGGCGCCGGGCCAGGTGCGGGCACAGTTGCAGCGCATTCTTGGACAGGTGCCTTACGATGAAGTGATGGCGGTAGAGAAAGAGCTGATCGACGAAGGGCTGCCGCTGACGGAAGTGCTGAAGATGTGCGACATCCACAGCGCGGCACTCAAAGGCGGGATTGATACCTCGGCGGCGAAGACTGCACCGGCGGGACATCCGGTGGATACATTTCTGAAAGAGAATCGCGCAATTGAATGGGAATTGAATGGACTGAAGAGCGCATACGCGACGATAGCAGCCGGAGCGACGGGAGAGAGTCTCAAGGACGCGGTCGCGCAGATTCGAGCGAACCTGCACAAGCTCTATGATGTCGACAAGCACTACCGGCGAAAAGAGAATCTCGTCTTTCCGTTTTTGGAGAAGCACGGTATTACCGGACCGCCGACAGTTATGTGGGGCAAGCACGATCAAATTCGCGACTTGCTGAAGGCTGCCATCGAGACATTTGAGCATGCTGAGAATATGGATGCAGACGAAGCCGGGACGCTGGTGGAACTGGTATTCAAGCCGGCGTCGGACGGAATCGAGGATATGATATTCAAGGAGGAGCAGATTCTCTTCCCGATGTGCATGGATACGTTGACCGAACAAGAGTGGTGGCAGGTTTATAATCAAAGCCTCGAAATCGGTTTCTGCTTATTCGATCCGACTGATGAGTGGATGCCAAGCGGTGAGACGGCTGTTGCCAGTGAAAGTTTCAGTGAAGAAGGAAGGATACAACTTCCGTCCGGCAGCATGACGCCGACCGAGTTAAATGCGATTCTCAATACGATTCCGTTTGATCTGACATTCGTCGACAAGGACGATACGGTGCGGTATTTCACGCAGGGACGCGAGCGGATATTCGACCGCAACCGGGCGATATTGGGTCGCAAGGTGCAGCTTTGCCATCCGCCGCACAGCGTGCACATCGTAGAAAAGATCATCAGCGACTTTCGTTCGGGCAAGCAGACGCGGGCGCCGTTTTGGATCACGATTAAGGGTCGATTTATTCATATCGAGTATTTTGCGCTGCGCGACAAGAAGGGCGAGTACCTCGGCACACTCGAAGTCAGCGAGGATTTGACCGACAAGCGCGCGCTGGACGGCGAACAACGATTGCTCGAATACATGAATGACTAAGGGAAGGATATAAAATGGCACAAGTTGAAATTCTCACGATCACGCCCGAAGCGAAAATCGGGCCGCTGTTGGACAAGTACCCGCAACTTGAAGCGCCGCTGATGAAATTGTCGCCGGCTTACGCCAAGCTGCGCAATCCGCTTCTGCGGAAGACGGTCGCCAAGGTGGCGACGCTCCAGCAAGTGGCGAAGATCGGCGAGGTGCCGATTGGCGTGCTGATTAACACGTTGCGGAAAGAACTTGGAATCGACGAAAAATGGAAAGGCGGACCGGCAGATAAGAAAGGCGGAACAGACGTTCCGGAGTGGTTTGCGACGGCGAAGATTTCGATGCTGCTGGACGCGGCGCCGATACTTGAGGCGGGCGAGCACCCGTTGGCCCAAGTCATGGGTGATCTGCAGAATTTGGAGCCGGGGGCGATTTACGAGTTGGTGACGCCTTTTGTGCCGGCGCCGCTTTTGGATGCGGTGAGCAAGAAAGGGTTTGAAGTGTGGTCTCAGAAGCAGTCGGACGGCACCGTGCGGTCATACTTCTGCAGGAATACGTTCGAAGTGTAGATGACTTTCGACAAAAGCGGGGCAGTGGCTACAGGCGCCTTTCCATCTGCAGGGCATCGCAGTCGTCCTCGTAATATTTCGGGACTCGGCCGGTGATTTCGTAGCCGGACTTTTTGTAAAGTGCGATGGCGCGTTTGTTGTCGGCGCGAACTTCCAATGAGAATCGGTCACAGCCATGACGGCGGGCTTCTCTGATGCAGACGTCGAGCAGGCGCTTGCCCAAGCCACGGCCCTGAAAAGCAGGATCGACGGCGATGGTGTAAAGATGTGCTTTCGTGGAATTTTTGCGCCAGAGAATAATTGCCGACCCGGAGATTATTTTGTCGATCAACAGCACGAAGGCAGTCGAGTTGGCTTTGGCGACCAGGTAGCGGTATTGCTTGCGGGTGAAGAGATCGAATTCAAAGCTGCGATTTTCCAGCGCGACCATTCCGCCGAGATCATCTTTGCGCGCTTTCCGAACGGTAATCCTTCCGGTCATTAGCCCCAGTCTCCCACGAGGTAGGTGATGAGCTTCTCGTATAGGTCGGGCGCCTCTTGATCTTCTTCGTCCTGATTGATCGTCGGGTTGTCATTTACTTCGATGACGAGATAACCGTCGTCGGTTTGCTTGAGATCGACGCCATAGAGACCCGTGCCGATTGCGGCGGCAGCTTGAACGGCGACGTTGATCAATTCCGGGTCAGCCTCGGTAACGGGAATGCCTTTTACGTCGCCATAAATCGCGCGACCGGCTTCGGTGTAGGTCATGATCTTCCAGCGTTTTTTTGGAATCGTATATTGGCAGACAAAAAGCGGCTTACCGGCGAGGACGCAGACGCGCCAGTCGAATTGTGAGCGAACGAATTTTTGCGCGACGACGCGGTCGGCGCGGCGAAGGTAACGTGTGCCGACGGCGACGAATTCCTCAGGGGTGGCGACTTTTTCGACATACATCGAGAAGCTGGAGTTGGGCGCTTTGAGAACGAGCGGCGCTCCCATCGACTCGAGCAAGCGGGCGCCGGTTTCGCGGGTAAGGTCCGATTCTATCAGGAAGGTTGTTTCCGGCATTGGCACGTTTTTGTCTTGCAGGTGACGGTACATGTTGACCTTGTCGCAGCAGATGTAGATCGACTCGGGGTCATCGATGACACGCAGACCGTTCATCTGGGCGAGACGCGCGGCGACGTAGGAACTGTTGAGCGGATCGGTCAATGCGCGGATGAAGATTGCATCGTAGCCGGGTATCTTATACATGTCGGGGCGGAAGAGAAAGTCGAGGCGATGACCAAGCATGTGCGCGACCTGTCCGAGCTTCATCAAGGCTCCCATTTGCTCCGAGCTGCTCACAGTATAGCGCTCAACAAAGACGCCTATATTAGCCAATGATCGACTCGCTTTTGCAGATAGAACCGTTCCCGGTCATTCAGTTTTTCGAAGGGGAGCGGATTGATGTCGCTGAGGAGGATTTTGTCGTCATCAAGTTGAATAACGCGGACGACGGCGAGGGGGATGCGGAGCACGCGCCAGATAGCTTCAGCGAGCGGCCGGTGCATGGGCACGACGCTCCAGCCGAGGATGGAACGGAACGTTCCGATTTTGGCGCCGGGCGGAATTTCCTGACAGCAGATTGCATACTTAAAATTGCGCGTCATTGATTTGGCGACGCGATCGACATGGCCCTGTCGTTCGACGATGCTATGCCGGGTCATGAAAGGGTTAATGGTGTCGATAATAACCGGCGGTTCGAAATGACCGTTGGTGATATACCATTCGGGGACGGGAACATTGTAGAGTCTGGCTTTTTCGAGCATCAACGGAGTGATGTAGGCGTCGAGAGCTTCCTTGCACGTGGGATGAACCGTAGCCCGGTCGGCTTCGAGGTCCTGGGAGGCGTAATATCCGGTTTCGAGATAGTTGTAATTTCCGGCGAGATTAACAATGCAATTCTCGTCGCGCAGGCGCGCCAGGTATCGCAGCCCCCGAGGCTTTTGAAGCGGGGAGTCGGATCTAACCAACTCCTCGACTATATTTGCGTTATTACTGTCTTCGTCCGATTCCATGAAGATCTTGTGACTGAGTTTCCAAATCCTTTATCATGTTACGCTATTATACTCGCTATAATACATTCGCGAAGCATTTTGTCACATAAAGATACAAAGAATTTTCCGAGGCGAGGTCAGGAAGGAATGATCAGGGTCGGGAGGCCCGGCAAAGTTGCGCGATAGAGGGTGAGCGCATTTTCCTTGGGCATCTTCAGGATGATGATTTCATGGCCGAACGGTCCGGAGATTGCCTGTTTGATGTCGGCCAGAGTATTTTGGAACTTGGATCGCGGCTTGCCTTCAATATCAGTGCGGACGTCGATTGTCAATCCTCCGGCCCAGAGAAGCTGAAAGCGAGATGGCAGCTCACGCTGCATGAGATCGCCCTTGACGTTGGTAGCTTCGCTAATAATCGCGAGGACCGAATCGGGAGTCATGTCTTGGGCGCCGAAGAGGTGTTTTTCCAGAATCGGGCGGACCAAAGTTCGTTTTTCGCCGAGGAAGTCGTCGGCGAAGTCCTTCAGCTCGGACTTGTCGGTCTCGAGCAATTCCATCGGGTATTCCCAAACGAGAACGCCATTGAGTCGGAATTGAATGAGCTGATCGCGGAAATTCAGAACGAGATAGGGTTTCTTGGCGTCGGAGAGACTGAGCTCAGCCTTGATGATGCGGTACTCGGACTCGGCGTCGGCCTGGTTCCAGGGTTTGGTCTGCGAACCGGCGGCATCGCTGGATTTCGACTCGCTGCCGCCGCAGGAAACGCCGAGGAACAGTGCGACGAGAGTCGCCGCGAACAATCGCATCGAGCTTAGATTCGTCCCCAATTTATTAGAAAATGTAAACATAGGTGCCGATCGGAGTTTGCTTGTAGAGCGCATCCAGATCATCACTTCCCAATCTGACGCAGCCATGCGTCACGTTTACACCAATCAGTCGTTCATAGATGGTTCCGTGAATGAAGAAACCGTCGCCGAAGTCAAGCGCGTAGTCGCCCATGACATTGGGGTCGAGACGATCGGAATCCTTCTTGGGGACCTCTTCGCCTTCTTCGATAAACGCCCAGTCGGGTTTGCGCCACCAAGGCTCGGTGACTTTGCGGCGGATTTTGAAAATGCCGCGCGGTGTATTGAATATCCATTTGCGCCCGGTAACGGAATCGATCAACTCCCCGCCGGAGCCGGTGGAGCAGCGCGCATCGAGCAGGACTTTGTCTTTGGTGCGCATGTAGATGCGGTTGGCGTGCGTGTCGATGACGATATAAGGCTTAGCGGGCGTAAGTTTATCCAGCGTTTTGCGTGCGGCTGCGAGCTCTTTCTGGGCTTTCTTCTCGTCCTTCGGCAGTTCCGTCAGCAGAGTGTCGACAGTGTAGCCTTCGGCGATGACTTCGGGTTGTTCGCGATTGATCGCCAAGACAAAGAAGACGATGGTGGCAACGGCGAATACCGGAAGAACGATCAGGAGGAATTTTTTCATGGCCACTGATCCGATTTTCTGACAATGGTTACCGGAGTACCGACCGATACGAATTTCATAATATGGTCCATATCTTTATTGGTCAAAGCGACACAGCCTTCGGTCCAATCACGGTTTTTGCCGCCGTCGCCATGGATTTCGATCCAGCCGCCGATGCGTGCCCGTTTGGAAATTACGCCGCGGCGTTTGTTATCGGCGAACCGCTTGCGGTCAAAGTCATTCGGATAGTCTAATAATAGTGCGCGATAGAATTTACTTCTATTATTTTGTTTGACGACCCGATACTTCCCCTCCGGAGTGGCGGCATCACCGGAAAAGAGCTTCTGCCTCGAGGAGTTATACCCGAGTTCAGAATCATAGGTGCGCAAGAGCTTACCGCCCTTGACCAGATAGGTCTTATGCGCGACTTTGTCCACTATAACAACATAACTATCTGCCCGGCGTGAAAGTTCCAGAGTCTCGGAGACCCAACGGCGCCAAGTACTGATCTGGCGCGACTCGTCCTGCTGGTGCGATTCCAGGGCGGCGCCGACTTGTTTGAGGAAGTTACGCGCCTTGAGCATGGAAATGCGGGCCTCATCGAACTCGCCGTTTGCCATAAGTTTATGGGCCATATCGAGATTGATGTGGGCGCGCTGCCAGTCGTCGCGAGTATTGAAATTGTCGAGCGAACCGTTAAGCGCTTCGTTCCATTCCTCGAGTTCGGCGCTGAGTTCGGCGAAGCTGGTTTGTGAAGAGGCTCTTGCAGTTTCGATGCTGTCGATAGCCTTGACGCGAGCCTCGTCGGCGCGGCGATAAGCCATCGCCAGAATCGAATCTGCATTGTCGTAGTTACGAAACGGCGCCAATTTGCCGTTTTCGCGCGCCATAGCCATCCAGCCGGTATTGACCAGTTGTTCGGCATCGCGATAGATGATTTCGGCGTAGCGCAAGGCGCCGGCGTCCTCTGCCAGGCGCAGCGCTTGCCGGGCATTTTCGAGACTCAGTGTCGGCGGTTTTTCACAGCCGGCAAAAAGAAACACTAACGCAGATAAGACCAGAAGTAATAGAGTAGCTTGTCTGAAGTAGCGCACTGTTGATCCCCGCAAATCAACGGATGTACCGTTCATATTAGAAATTAATCAGGGGGACAGCGTTTCCGTTGTCCCCCCGGAGTTATACGTACCTTAGAAAACTTGGCTCAGCGCTACATGCACTTCTTGCCCTTGGCCTCGTACGCTTTACAAATCTCAGCCGTGATAGAAGCTATCCGCGACTTGATGGATTCGAATTTCGTGCGAGCGACCAGGTACTTTCCGCCGTTGAAGTCGCCTTCGGCAACTGTCCACTCGGAACCAAGGTTGGTCAGGTCGTTCTTAATCAGTTCCAATTCCGCCTTATTGTCTTTGCCTTTGGGGGCTTTGTCAAGCAGGACCATAGCGGAATCAAGCATAACCTTGACTTCGCCCATCATGGTCGTGACTTCTGCTTTGACTCTTTCCTTTTCGGCATTAGCCTGATTGACGACGTCGGTCGACATAGCGGCGACGCGTTCAAACATGGCTTTGGAGTCGCCATAGCTACGGAACAGGGCGAACTTGCCATCCTGTTCGGTCTTCATGGCGTTGGCGGCGTTGAGAGAATCGGACAACATACGGAAGGCCTGCGGAGCGTACTGCTCGGCTTCGGCGGCCTTGGCGTTGTTGATTGCGCTTTGAGCGGCAGCCATTTCGGCTTCCGGCGGCTTGCTGCAGCCTGCCATTACTATCAACGAAATAGCAATAACAGCTAACAATGCCTTTCTCATTTTGGTACTTCCTTTCTTTCCTCGATAGGAGCGGTTAAAAAAAAAGGACACGCGAAAGCTGCCTTTAGCTTACACCCATCCCACGAGGTTGTTTTGTTCAGTTAACTAATTTTTTCATGTCCCCCGGATTTTCCAATCCGGCACTATCCGTCAGATTGTTGAGAATTCGCATCATTCCACTCACGCTTGCGCATCCTTTCACAATCCCTCATCAGACAAGGGGCGAATAAATGGTGTGTTATGTACTCTGTCAACAAGTTTTTATTATATGTTCATTATATACAATTAAATTTATCCCGAAAGAAAAGACGAGCGCAAATTTCTTTGCGCCCGTAGGGGGATCACTGCCGACGTCGCTGCCGGCTCATGATTTTGCCGCCGTCAGCAGAAAATCACCGGTCTTAGAAGTTCTTCATTTGCAAGAAGTTAATCTCGAATTCGTCGTCGTTGATGATTTCGCCGCTTGTCATTGCCTGGCTGCAGACGCCGAAGTCGGCAAGAGTGATAGCTTCACCTCGAAGACCGATTAACTCGGAATTTTCTGTGATATGGCCGATCCAGGTCTTGAATTCTCCCGGCATTTCCATCAATCGGATGGTTTGAGTCGCGACATTAAAACTGACGTTCATGTCCGTAAACGCAATTGTGGTAAAGACTTCGTCACGAACAAAACGGGTGTTGAGACCGGAAGCGGTACGGGCGTCCCAACCGATTTGAGGATTCTGAGCGCTGTTTGAGGTTCCGGTGGTGGTTGTGACCTGGCTGCCGGTGAGAACGGTTGCCGACACTTGCTGGTCCTCCGGCGGAGCCAGGGGAGCCTGATTTGGGCATCCAGCGGCTGCGAGTTGAAAGGCGCATCTGAGGAGCAGCGCAAGGGCGGCATGTTTCAAATTCTGGTTCACGGCTCCTTCTTGAGATTATCCAAAAATTTGATTTTAGTCCGACAGCATCGACAATAGGTTCAGACAACAGAGGAATGGGAGTTTGAGTTCGTACAGCCTCTGAGAAAATAATTGAGTAAATGGAGCTATTTTTTGCACAAGAACCCGAAAGCGCGCATTACAGCAAGTGAAGTAGCAGTCACTTGAGGCTGTCAATAAGTTGTGCTGAATTCCGGCTCAGGGGCTGTTGAAGAGGTTGAAGTCAAGGAAACTGCCGGCGATTCCTAAAGTGAGCCTTGCCGGGTTCCCGCCCGCGCGGGAATGACTTAACGAGACTTCGGCGCATTTTTGGTAAGTTATGATGGTAGTGGACTCGACTTTTTCAACAGTCTCTCTCGCCGGAATGACTCAAGGGGGAGTTGCAATCCGCTTGACTTGAGCGGGTTATTTCGATTCATTCAGATTCTCAAGGCTCGGGTGCCCCGTTGAAAACGGCGGGACTGGCATCTTTACAGGGAATTAATCACGAAAGTTACAGGGAATGGCTGAACAATACATCTTTACAATGTTGGGGCTGAACAAGTTCTATGGCCAAAAACAGGTTCTGCGCAACATCAATTTGAGCTTCTTTCCGGGGGCAAAAATCGGAATCGTGGGTGAAAACGGATCGGGCAAGTCGACGGTGCTGAAGATCATGGCGGGGATGGATGACGCCTACCAGGGGACGGCCAAGCTGATCGGCAATTTCCGGTCGGGGTTTGTCATGCAAGAGCCGCTTCTGGATGAAAAGGCGACGGTGCGGACGAACGTCGAACAGGCATTCGGCAAAGTCACGACGATGATGAACGAATACAACGACATCACGGCGAAAATGGGCGACGAGATGCCGGACGACAAGATGCAAAAGCTGATGGACCGGCTGGGCGAGTTGCAGGAGCAGCTCGATGCCGCCGACGCCTGGAATCTTGATGTGGCGATCCGGCAAGCGGCGGATGCGCTGTGCTTGCCCGATGACGAACGCGTCGTTGAAACTCTGTCGGGTGGAGAAAAACGGCGGGTGGCTTTGTGCAAGGCGCTGCTGGAGCGGCCGGATTTGCTGCTTCTGGATGAGCCGACGAACCATCTCGATGCCGAGACAGTTGATTGGCTGGAAGAGCAACTTAAGGATTACCCGGGGACGGTTATTATCGTGACGCATGACCGGTATTTCCTCGACAATATCACCAAGTGGATTTTGGAACTCGAGGGCGGCTACGGAACTCCCTACTCGGGGAATTACACCTCGTGGCTGGAGCAAAAACTGGGCAAGATCACCGGCGACGAGAAGAAAGAGACGCCGCGGTCGCGGATGCTTAACCGCGAACTGGCATGGATCAAGATGTCGAACCGCGACCGGCAGGAACTGACGCGCTCGCGCATCATTGAATATGAACAGTTGGTGGCGCGGGAAGAGGCGGCCTCGAAAGAGGGCGGCGCGAATATCGTGATTGCGCCGGGGCCGGAACTGGGCGAGTCCGTTATCGAGTTCAAGAATGTTTCCAAGATGTATGGCGAGCGGGTGATTTTCAAGGGCGTGAATTTTATCGTGCCGCGCTCGGCGATTGTCGGGCTGGTCGGGCCGAACGGCACCGGCAAGACGACGATGTTCCGGATGATCGTGGGACAGGAGACGCCGACGGCGGGCGAGGTCAAGGTGGGAGCGACCGTGCAGTTGGCTTACGTCGACCAGGAGCGCGATTCGCTGACCGGCGATGTGAGTTTGATCGAGGAGATCGGCGGCGGCGCGGACAATGTGCTGCTGGGCAAGCTGGAGGTACCGATCCGGCAGTATTTGGCGCGATTCGGGTTCAAGGGGACAGACCAGCAGAAGATGGTGCATGAGTTGTCCGGCGGCGAGCGCAACCGGGCGCATCTGGCAAAAGTGCTGAAAGTCGGCGGCAATGTGCTTCTGCTCGACGAACCGACGAACGACCTCGATGTCAACATGCTGCGGAATCTTGAAGAGGCGATCATGAATTTCAAGGGCTGCGCGCTGGTAATCAGCCACGACCGGTTCTTCTTAGACCGGATTTGCACGCATCTGATCGTGTTCGAGGGCGAAGGGAATGTGCGCTGGTTTGAGGGCAACTATCGCGAGTACGAGGATTGGCATAAGCGGGAGCTTGGCGGCAAGCCGTTTGAGAATAGACGGAATCGGTATAGGAAGATTGTGAAGGGGTAGGGGGATAAGGGTTGATGCTGAGAGTCTTTGAGGGTCATAAGAAGCCTATAGCAATACTGATAATCGAGATTCTCATATTCCCAATTGGGTGCTCGACTTCGAAAGTGCTCGTTATCGAGCGGCCGGGGACACTATTCGCAAACGATGGTGATCGATCTGTTGCCGTGGAGAGAGTTTATTTCAAGAATGGGGTTTCAGCGCCGGTGTCAAATTGCCGGATCGAAGATGGCGAGCTAAAGTGCCAAACTACCGCTGACAGTCTGCTTATAACAAATATTCCGCTGGACGAAATCGATTCGCTGCGTTCTGCCGCTGGAATTTATCAGCGTATCTGGGCGCCTTCGATGTCAAAGCTGGAAATGATTTTCACGCGCGATCAAGCTTTCGGTGGGGTGGAATCGCCGATCGTCCACGAAGGCGCAATGTCGTTTTCGGGACGTGCCGAAGACTATAATGTCAATGTCGCGGCTCAAGCGGGGTTGCAACGGCAGGAGTCGTTGCCATTGTCGGCAATTGACAGCATCAAAGTGTCGGTAAAGGAACTTGACCGGGAGAGAACGATCGGCGTGGTTGCGTTTTGCGCGAGTTTTGCCGTCGGATTTTTACTCTACTGGGCGGTTCACACGTCCAACGGCTTCGATTAATCCCCCTAAAAACCCATTGCATTTGTCTTCTTATCCGCTTAATTTGTGAAAAGATTCACATCGGGGATAGTGTCTTGGTGTGGATACGGGATAGGGTCCCTCAACTCCCGCAGGGCGGGACCTTCGGCCCGACCCGTCTCCCGCAAGCGGGCGAGGGGAGAAAGTAAGTGACAGACAGGAATGTCTGTCCGACCAAGGTTGGTTGCAAGTGACAGACAGGAATGTCTGTCCTACCAAGGTTGGTTGCAAGTGACAGACAAGAATGTCTGTCCTACCAAGGTTGGTTGCGAGTGACAGACAGGAATGTCTGTCCTACTGAGGTTGGTTGCAAGTGACAGACAAGAATGTCTGTCCTACCAAGGTTGGTTGCGAGTGACAGACAGGAATGTCTGTCCTACCAAGGTTGGTTGCGAGTGACAGACAGGAATGTCTGTCCGACCAAGGTTGGTTGCGAGTGACAGACAGGAATGTCTGTCCTACCAAGGTTGGTTGCAAGTGACAGACAGGAATGTCTGTCCGACCAAGGTTGGTTGCAAGTGACAGACAGGAATGTCTGTCCTACCGAAGGTAACGGCAAGTGACAGACAGGAATGTCTGTCCTACCAAGGTTGGTTGCAAGTGACAGACAAGAATGTCTGTCCTACCGAAGGTAACGGCGAGTGACAGACAGGAATGTCTGTCCTACCGAGGTTGGTTGCAAGTGACAGACAAGAATGTCTGTCCGACTGAAGATACTGATAGGATGATTTTTTCTTTTTGAGATAAAGCGAGATGACGATGAAGCAACTTTTGTCGGGAAATGAGGCGGTCGCGCGCGGGGCGTACGAGGCCGGTGTCAAGATGGCGGTCGGGTATCCGGGGACGCCTTCGACCGAAATCCTCGAAACAATGGCTGAGCGGCATCGCTCGGTGTATTCGCAGTGGTCGCCGAACGAGAAAGTGGCGTTCGAGGTGGGAATCGGGGCCTCGATTGGCGGCGCGCGGGCTTTGGTGACGATGAAGCATGTCGGGCTGAATGTCGCTGCCGATCCGTTGATGACGTTTGCTTATACGGGCGTCAACGGCGGGTTTGTGTTTGTGTCGGCGGATGACCCGGAGATGCATTCTTCGCAGAACGAGCAGGATAACCGGATTTTCGCGCGGTTTGCGAATATCCCTTTTCTGGAGCCGGCGGATTCGCAGGAATCGAAGGATATGCTGGTGGCGGCTTACGAAATTTCGGAGCGCTTCGACACGCCGGTCATGCTGCGGATGACGACGCGCATTTCGCATACAATGGGGACTGTCGAGATTGTCGAGCCGCTGCATCCGATGGAGCGGAAGTTCGTCAAGAATCCGGAAAAGTATGTGATGATTCCTGCGAATGCCAAGGTTCGTCATGTCGTGGTCGCGCAACGGTTGATCGACCTGGCGAAGTACTCGGAGGAGACGCCGTTTAATCATATCGAATCGAACGGGTCGAAGATCGGCATCATCGCGGGTGGTGTGGCTTATCAGTATGCCAAAGAAGTTGCGCCGAATTTTGATTATTACAAAATCGGATTTGGATATCCGTTGCCGCTGGAGGGGATTCGCAAGTTCGTCAGTGCACATGATGCGACTTTGGTGGTGGAGGAACTTGAACCGGTATATGAAGACCAAATCAAAGCGGCGGGGATCAAAGTAGAAGGTAAGAAATATTTCGGCGCGCTGGGAGAGTTGTCGCCCTCGCGCGTGGCAAATGGATTCAAGGAAGCCGGACTAATTAGTAAAGTCTTGGCGCCGGAAATTATGCAGGAGGATTTGTTCCCGCGTCCGCCGGTGCTGTGTCCGGGGTGTCCACATCGTGGCGCGTTTATGGCGCTGAAGAAATTGGGCGTCGCGGTGACCGGCGATATCGGGTGCTATTCGCTGGGCGTGCTCAAACCGCTGAATGCGGTGGATACCTGCATCTGCATGGGGGCTTCGATCGGCAATGCAATCGGGATGGAGCGGGTGAAGGGATCGGGTAAAGGGACAGTTGCGGTGATCGGCGATTCGACGTTTTTCCATTCGGGGATTACGGGATTGCTCGATGCTGTCTACAATCAATCGAATGTGACGGTGATCATTCTCGATAATCGCGCGACGGCAATGACCGGCGGGCAGGAACATCCGGGAACGGGCAAGACGCTGATGGGGCAGACTGTCGGGCGGACGGATATTCAGGAATTGGTGAAAGCGCTCGGCGTGAAGAATTTTGAGGAAGTCGACGCGTATGATTACGACGCGACGCTGGCGTGCGTGAAACGGCAGATGGACACGCCGGGGCCGTCGGTGATATTGACGAGCCGTCCGTGCGTGCTGATGCCGAAACGGATTATGGATGAGCCGTACCAGGTCGATTTGGAATTGTGCAACGGTTGCTCGGCGTGTTTCCGAATTTCGTGCCCGGCAATTGCGGCATCGAGTGAGACCAACAAGCGCGGACACGTCAAGGCGGTGATTGACGAGACACTCTGCACGGGATGCACTTTGTGCGCGCAGATTTGTCCGACCGAGGCGATATTGCTCAAAAGCCAGTTTGCGAAAGCGTGAGGAGAATGAAATGACTGAACAATTTTACAATATTTTGATCGTCGGAGTCGGCGGACAGGGCGTACTGCTGGCATCGGAAATAATTTCGCAGGTGGCGATGAACGCCGGGCTGGATGTCAAGAAGTCGGAGATTCACGGCATGTCGCAGCGTGGCGGCGTGGTGACCTCGCATGTGCGGATCGGCAAGAAGGTTTATTCGCCGACGATTCAGCAAGGCGAGGTTGATTTTTTGATGGGATTCGAGAAGGCGGAAGCGCTGCGGTTTGTCGGGTGGATGAAGAAGTCGGGGACGGCGATTGTGTCGCATACGACTTTGGTGCCGGCGATTGTGACCTCATCGAAGGAGTTCCATTATCCCGAAGACGCGATTGCGGATTTGAAGGCGAAAGCGCAGAACGTGATCGATGTCGAGGCGGACAAGATCGCGGGCGAGCTGGGAAATCCGCGGCTGGTGAATACGATATTGATTGGTGTGCTGGCGAATTTATTGCCGTTTGACGAGAAGCTGTGGATAGATGTGATCAAGTCGCTGGTAAAGGAGAAGTTTGTGGCGGTGAATTTGCAGGCGTTTGGGAGGGGGAGGGGGATTCATTTGGGAGCGGTGGGGAAGTAGGAGATAGGAGCTCCCGTGTACCATTCGTCAGGCACAATCTCGAGCTTGCTCCTTGAAAATGGCTGATCGATTCCATTGAATCACCTGTGTTTCTGTCAGATACATTGCGAGGAATTTTTGATCGGCAACTGTATGTTTTATGAAACGAAATTGCGGGGTACCATAGCGAAAGGGAGTGTGTAGATTATGAGAGAAAGAATAAAGCCCTGGACGCCAATTTGGAATGCCGTTGATGCGTTTAACCGACGATTGGCTAGCGATAGAGACGCAGTTTATGAGCATCTCTGGCGCTTACTACACATTAACGAAGCATTGGTAGTGACAATGGGCTCGTTACTAGCTGGTATCATCAATGAGTTTGAACTTGAGGGCGACGATAGAGAATTGATGAAAAAGCTAAATGTCTATCGCGCGGTAATCACTGGCGTGCAGAACCCTGACCGAGATGAGCCCCCAGTATCATCTTGTTTGTCTACAGGCAGCATTCAGACGTGGACGGAATTGCTGGGCAGATTTACGAAAGACAATCTGTTTGATTGTCATCCTTTTGCAAGTGCACTCAAAGAATACCTTTTGAAGCCTGTAGCAGTCGAAGTGCCATACCTCGTTACTTGGAAAGAGATCGGGCCAGTGCCGGAATTACTAAGCAAGCCTGAAAACCGACTCGCAAGCTTTGCAGCAATGAATCATCTTCGTAACCGGATCGCACATGTGCCTCTACCGCATCCAATATTGCGTTCACTTTTTGCAGGAGTGAGAAACGCTATCGGGACCGCGGTTTTTGAACGTGCTAGTGAAGTTGCTTCTGACGACGCTGAGTTGATACACGATGAGAATTGGCATAATATCCTGCAGGGCTTCATATTTCATAAAGGAGTACTTCTTACCGGAGCACTAACCCCCGTTCACTGGAAAGACACGTCAGCTAATCGTTACACCACGGCATTCTTGTGGCTCAATTCCCAGTCAGATGATAAGCCGGTAGTATGGCAAGCTGAACCTTTCGTCTATGTGAACGACGAATGCAAACCGATGCTTCTATTCAGGGTGCCTGGATTGGGGAAGAATCCGGAAGACGATAACAAGGGTGAGTATCACAGGTTTGCTGCTGAGGCAAGACCCGTACTTGAAGTACAAATCGACAGCAGTATGTTTGCAAAGCTAATACCGAAACCTATATCTGCCGAGACGGAGACTCGCCGACCCGAAGATCAGCCAATTAGGTCGGGCGATGAATTAGAATCCAATGATCAGCAGCTTCGCAACGCCGCAGAGGAAGCATTCAGATCGCGAAACTGGGAACTGTCCAGTGGGTTATTCACCCAACTGAGGACGCGCGAAAGTCATTTATATACGGATGTCGCACGCTCAAAGCATGGAGCCGCATTGTGGCGAACTGCTGAGAGTGCACTTGACCTTTCTGCGGAAGATCGTGCTGAAAAGATAAGAGAAGCTATCAAGATACTCGAAGAAGCGTCTCTACATGTTGACATCTATTACAAGTCCTTAGCTTTGTATCAGATGTCGAAAGCGTATTTTCATCTGTTCAAGTACTCTAAGGATTCGAAAGACTTTGGTGAAGCGAAGAACAAAGCGTTGGAAGCTGCAACTGTGTCACTGGAGGTCGAATACCTGAGTTGGTACGAATATCTAGAAGAATTTGAGCCAACCATTCAACGCAATTGACGTCGCATACGCAGCAACCGTAAACTACGAGGACGCAATCCCATGCCCAACTACCTTCTCATCATCAATCCCGGGTCGACATCGACGAAAGTTGCGGTGTTCGACGGAGAGAAAAAAGTCGCGGAAGAGGGTATCCGTCACGATGCCCACGATCTCGCGCAATTCGACAATGTCGCAGACTCGCTTCAATTCCGATTGACGGCGATTAACGCTTGGCTGGACTCGACGAAGATTGATTTGAAGGAAATCAAAGCGGTTGTCGGTCGCGGAGCGCCGGTCAAACCGCTGGCGGGGGGATCGTATGCAATCAGCGCGCAGATGCTTGACGATTTGCGCACGATGAAGTACTCGAATCACGCCTCGAATTTGGGGGCGATTATCGCGCATCATTTTGGCGAGAAGCTGGGTGTGCCGTGCTTGATATCCGATCCGATCACAGTCGACAATTTCACAGATATCGCGCGGGTGTCGGGGATTCCCGAGATCGAACGCAAGTGCCGAGTGCATGCGCTGAATATCAAGGAAGTGTGCCGGCGCGAGGCGGCGAAGAACGGCAAGAAATTGGAAGAGGTCAATTATGTCTGCGCGCACATGGGCGGCGGCGTGTCGGTAGCGGCGCTTGAGAATGGACGGGTGGTCGATGTCAATGATGCGCTTCTTGGGATGGGGCCGTATTCGCCGGACCGGGCGGGGGCGCTTCCGGTCGGACCGCTGGTGAAACTTTGCTATTCGGGAAAATTCACGGAAAAAGAGATGCTCGACAAGTTGTCGCGCAAATCGGGATTGGTGGCTTATATCGGCGCGGCGGATTTACGCGAGTGCGAGCGGATGATCCGCTCCGGCGACGAGAAGGCGCTTTTGTATTTCAACGCGATGGCGTATCAGATCGCGAAAGAAATCGGACAGGCGGCGGTGGTGCTTGCGGGCAAGTACGAAGCGATCGTGTTGACGGGCGGGATGGCGAAGTCGCAGCGGCTGGTGGATGAGATCAGTAAGTATATTGGATTTCTCGGCAAAGTGATTGTCGTTGGCGGCGAGTTCGAAATGGAGGCATTGGCGGCGGCGGGGGTGCGGTATTTGAGGGGGGAGGAGAAGCTGAAGGAGTATTAGGGGGCGCTCGACTGTATAAGTGATGCCTTTTCTAAGGAGGGTCTGGTGGAATTATCAAAAGTTGCGGGGCTGAGCAATTTCTGGTTCGTGTTCGGATTTCTGACTTTGGCATTTGATGCGAGCTCGGCACAGACGATTGCGATCAAGGATTTTCCGAGACTGGTTGCGAGTGTGAGGGCGCTAACGGAAGGCGACAGCGTCGGGTATTCCGGCCGAGAATTTCAATCGTGGTATCTTGATTCTATGGGGGGCTATGGAGCAACATTTGCGCCCTGCAGTCGAGCAGAGGGGCTTACGTGGCTCTATGCGCCGCGAGCGGAATTTTCTGAGATACAATATCAGAGCCGACATATGTCGGATAATCTCAAGAATCGTCTCTACATAATCATGAGTGACGGTTGCGGGTTTGAGTCACAGCAGAATGCGCTAACATGTTGGCAGACGATTCCCGGTGATTCGATCCGGTTCCTGGGTTTTGACATAGGTGACTTTGAGAGTGGAATTGGGTC
Source organism: uncultured bacterium (assembly GCA_963707485.1). GTDB lineage: Bacteria > Zixibacteria > MSB-5A5 > CAIYYT01 > CAIYYT01 > JADJGC01. The sequence continues at coordinate 52,084 of CAVPQS010000032.1, read as the reverse complement.
TGCGAGAATTTTCAATATTACTATTTTCCCGGACAGTACTCTGCTCTTCTGCATCAAGGATGGCGGTGGGGATGCCGGTGACTTTTGGGGCGGATTCAAATTCCTGCGCGAGGTTGCGCCCTGCCAGTTCGAGAGATTTTACGAGGTTCATTGGGCTTCGGACAATTTTCTGCGAGTGTACTTCAATTTTGATCTTTTGGCATTCGACCAGTATCGTGTCACGGAAGTAACAGAATACCTGGCAGAGAATCCGTTGCGCCGGGGGCCGGATAAACTTGAAGTGCGTCCTGATTCCGCGCGGGCAGAAGTGATTGATCTTTGGGAATTGGCGGTTGAGGCGTTTGAAATCGATACGACGATAATCAAACGAGAGAGATAGAACCCCCGAATTACGTTGATAATCCCCGCAGATTGACCTATACTAATCTTCTAATTATGCAGCGATTTGTTGATTTATGCGAAATATTCGTCCGCGCCGGTCACGGCGGGCCTGGGAAGATCGGGTTCAGGACGGAAAAATTTATCCCCAAGGGCGGTCCTGACGGCGGCGACGGCGGCAAAGGCGGCGATGTCGTCTTTGTAGTCGATACCAACCTGAACACACTGCGCGATTTCACTTACAGGCTGAAATACCACGCCGAAGACGGCGCACAAGGGGAATCGGGGCTGCGCAGCGGCAAAGGCGGCGAAGACCTGCGAATCAAAGTTCCGCCGGGGACTTTGGTGCGCGACAAGGAAACGAAAGATATAATCTGCGATTTGGAAAAGGAAGGCGAACAATACATCGTCTGCAAGGGGGGCATCGGCGGGCGCGGGAACGATCATTTCAAATCGGCGACCAATCAGACACCGCGGCGAGCCGATGCCGGCAGACCCGGTGAAGAAAAGGCGTTAATACTCGAATTGAAATTGGTTGCCGATGTCGGTCTGGTGGGTTATCCGAACGCCGGGAAGTCGACGTTTTTAGCGGCGGTGTCGGACGCGAAGCCGAAGATTGCTTCTTATCCGTTTACGACTTTGACGCCGAATTTGGGTGTGGTACGAAGAGATGATTTCCAGACGTTTACCGTCGCGGATATACCGGGAATTATCGAGGGCGCAAGTACGGGCAAGGGGCTGGGACTGCAATTTCTGCGGCATATCCAGCGCGTGAGAGTGCTGTGCTTTATATTGGATGCCTCGGACCCGAGTTACGAAGAGCAGTTTACTTCGCTGAAGCAGGAATTACTGGCGTACGATCCAACATTGCTGAATCGATCGGAATTGACGCTGTTCAACAAGATTGATGCGCTCGACGAAGAGCAGTTGGCAGCCATACAATCATCGACTAACGAAAATATGATTGCCATTTCGGCGCTGGAGAAGATAAATATCGACGTGGCCGTAGCGCGTCTTTGGGAAAAACTGCTGGAATTGAAGCAGGAGAGCTATGTCGCACCGGAGTGACGAGCGATTCTGGTGGTTGGCGCTTAATACTGTTCCGCAAATTGGGGCCGTGCGCTATGTCGCGCTGGTCAAGCATTTCGGTTCGCCGCAAGCAGTTATTGAAGCGTCACCTTCAGAACTAAATTCCATTCCTGATATCGGCGACAAGGTTGTTAGCGCGCTGAAAGACCTGGTCGATGAAGAACACGCGAAAGAGCAGTTATCCAAGCTTGAGCGGCACGAAGCACGACTAATCAGCATACTTGATAGTGATTACCCGGAACAGCTAAAACGCATTTACGATCCACCGCCGTTTTTGATTATCAAGGGCGACTTTCAGCCGCAGGACCGGCTGGCAGTGGCGATTGTCGGAAGCCGGACCAGTACCGAATATGGCCGGCAAGCAACAGAAATGCTCTGCCATGAACTGAGCAAGCTGGGATTGACGATTGTGTCGGGATTGGCGCGGGGAATCGACTCGATTGCGCATCAGACGGCGATTGCTCATGGCGGGCGGACAATTGGCGTGCTCGGGTGCGGAATTGATGTGATATATCCACCGGAAAACAAGAAGCTTTATGAAGACGTTGCCGGATCGGGCGCGGTAATTACCGAGTTTGAGTTTGGCACACGTCCGGAGAAGTTCAATTTTCCGGCGCGGAATAGGATCATCTCGGGACTGTCGCGGGGAGTAATTGTCGTTGAAGCGCGCAAGGGATCGGGGGCTTTGGTGACGGCGCAACATGCGATTGACCAAAATCGCGAGGTATTTGCGGTGCCGGGGAATATAACCTCGGTGGCGTCGCACGGGGCGAATGAACTGTTGAAGCAGGGGGCGATACCGGTTACTCAAGCGGCGGATGTGCTTTTGGCGCTGGGGATTGATCCCTCGGCGCGAGCGGCGGCAAAAGAGCGGTCGCGAATCAGTTTGCCGGAAGCCGAGCAAATCATATATGATAGTCTCTCGATGCAACCTCAACTGGTCGATAATCTCTCGGTTACAGTACACCGGCCAGTGGGCGAGGTTTTGTCGCTGTTATTGAGTTTGGAGATGGCTGGACTGGTGCGACAACTGCCGGGGAAACTATTTCTGCGCACCGTGTAAAAGGAATTGAGTTTGATCGCGAAAACGGTTAAGATTAGCAATAAGTTAGGCTTGCATGCGCGTCCCTCCGCCAAAGTAGTACAGACGGCGACCAAATTTAAGTCGGAAATCACTTTGGAGAAAGAGGGGATCGAGGTTAACAGCAAGTCGATTATGGGGGTGATGATGTTGGCTGCGGAGATGGGCGCCGAAATTACCATTACCGCAACCGGTGAGGACGAGGAAGAGGCGGTCAAAGCGATGTGTGAAGTGGTCACGTCGAAGTTTGACTGAGGACTGCGATTAAAGTTGAATCCGCCGAAGCGGCTCAGGATGCCGAACACAGATAATGTCTCATAGAGAGAAACAGATAGATCCCAGTCAGGCGAAAGAGATACGCCTGCGCGGATTGGTGGCCTCGCCGGGCATTGCCCTGGGCCGTTGTTTTAAGCATGACAACGCGCCGCACATGATCACCAAACAACATATTAATTCCGACCAGGTCGACGCTGAAATTGAGCGGCTAAATCATGCGATTGCCGAAGCGCGCAAGGAACTGGAACAAATTCAGACCGAGGCGGACAATTCGATCGGGTCGCAACTGGCAAAGATATTCGAAGCGCAGTTGTTGATTCTTGACGACAAGACGTTTTTCGAAGCAGTTTGCAGCGACATCGGCAAGTCGCGGCTTAACGCGGAATATGTATACAATCGCCACCTGCAGAGAACGCTAACATCGCTGCGCAAGTCTGAGGACAACTACCTGAGGGAGATGGCGAACGACATCAATGCGACGGCGGCGAAGGTGTTTAATTACCTGATCGGGCATCATGTCAACAAACTGGTGAACAACAAAGGCAAGATTGCTTTGGCGGAGGATTTTTCGCCCGGTGAAGTTGTCTTGATGGGCAAGTACGGCATTCCCGGGTTTGCGACCTCGCTGGGAGGACAGACCTCGCATATGACGCTGATCGCCAAGTCGCTGTCGATTCCAGGAGTCGTGGGAGTAAGCCGGCTTCTGGAGAAGGTCCCGGACAACGCCGAAGTTATCATCGATGGCGAAAACGGCTGGGTGATAATCAATCCGGAAAAGACGACTCTCGAGGAATTCAAGGACGAACAAAAGCGGCGGAAAACGGCGATTGCAAGGCAATTGCGGGGGATCAGCAAGATACCCTCGCACACACTCGACGGGCGAGAAATATCGGTCATGGCGAATTTGGAAATACCAACGGCGGTGGATGAAATACTTGCGGGCAACAAAGTCGGAGTCGGGTTGTATCGGACCGAGTTCTTTTATCTGACGCGGATGAAGTTTCCGACTGAGGACGAGCAGGCCGTGATTTATTCGAACATTGCGCGGACGTTTTTCCCGAATCACGTGACGCTGCGGGTATATGATCTCGGATCGGACAAGGTGATCAGCGACTATCGCGATGCGGAGGAATTAAATCCGGCGCTGGGATGGCGCGGAATCAGGCTCGATCTGGACATGCCTGACGTGTTCAAGACGCAGGTGCGGGCGATATTGCGGGCATCGAAGAATAAGAACGTGAAGATCATGCTGCCGATGGTGTCGACGGCGATGGAGCTGATTCGCGCGAAACGGATCATTCACGGCTCGATGAAGGAACTGGAGTCGGAGGGCGTTGCCTTCGATGAGAACATTGACATCGGAATTATGATCGAGGTGCCGTCGGCGGCGCTGATGGCGAACGAGCTGGCGCGGCATGTGTGTTTTTTCAGTATCGGAACGAACGACTTGGTGCAATACACACTGGCAGCCGATCGCGGCAACAAGAAGGTCGCGGGGCTTTACCGCGAACTTCATCCGGCAGTGTTGAAGTTAATTAAGATGACAATAGAAGCGGGCGAGACGAATAAAGTCGTTGTGACACTGTGCGGCGAGATGGGTTCGCGCAATGAGGCGATTCCGCTTTTGGTGGGAATGGGACTTAATGGATTTTCAGTCGTGCCGCCGCGAGTGGCGCGGATCAAGAAGCTGATCGCATCGCTTGATTATTCTGAATGCAGGCGACTGGCCGACCGCGTACTGAGTCTGGCGACGACGGAAAAGGTAGAGGCAGTTTTGCACAATTGGATGGAAGCTCATGTGAGCAAGGAACTCCTGGAGGATTAGATGGAATTAACGCAAGCTACCATAAGCAAGTATGACCCGACGAACATGTACCAGCGGATATTCGATTTTCCGCAGCAACTGCGCGAAGGCTACAACCTGCCGATCAACGGCGATTTGTCAGGCTATGCTGCCGACCAGTTTAGGAATATAGTAATTGCCGGAATGGGCGGTTCGGCGATCGGCGGCGATTTTGTACGGACGTACCTGGCGGACCAATTGACGGCGCCGCTGTTTATCAACCGCAATTATGGTTTGCCGATGTGGGTCGACTCGAGCACGCTGATGATCGTGTCGTCATATTCGGGCAACACCGAGGAGACGATTGCGGCGTTCAACGAAGCGAAGAAGCGCGGCTGCAAGATTGTGATGGCGACGACCGGCGGCAAGATCGGGCAGGCGGCGATTGACGGAAATTATCCGCATGTGATATTGCCGGGCGGATTTGAACCGCGCGCGGCGCTGGGATATTCGTTTGGTCCGATACTGAACCTGATGCAGAAGATGGGATTTGTTGCGAATCAGGACCAGGCGGTAGAGGACACGTGCAAATTTCTGGAAGACAACCGCAAGAAGATGGCGGTGAGTGTCGGAGAGTCGCGCAATGAGGCGAAGAAGATTGCCAATGCGCTGAAGGACAAGATCGCAATTGTTTATGGTGGAGCGGACTTTTACGATGTGGCGGCGATTCGATTCAAGGGGCAGATTTGCGAGAACGGCAAGCATCTGTCGTATGCCAATATCAGCCCCGAGTTTAACCACAACGAACTGGTGGGGTTTGACAATCCGAAGCCGCTGGTGAAGAAGCTGATGGTGATATTCCTGTCGGGGCCGGCGGATTCCAAGGGCGTAACGAGCCGATTCAAGGTGGTCGACAAGATCGTGCGGGAAAAGGGAGCGCAGTCGATGATGATCAAAGCCAAGGGGCCGAACCGGCTGGCGGAGATATTTTCTTTGGTGCAATTAGGCGATATGGCCAGCTATTATCTGGCGTTGGTAAACAAAACCGACCCTTCTCCCGTACATGTCATTAACCGCCTAAAAGCGTCCCTGGAGAAAATGAATTGAGAGTTGTCCGTCTCGCACTTTTGACCATATCCTTGTTCTTCATATTATGTGCTTCGGCGTTGGCGCAAAACGGCCAGGCCGTTGTCGATGACGGCTGGTTCCGCGACTATCGTTTCAACGCCCTTGTTTTGATCATCATATTTTCCGCCGCAATCACCTACTACACCAATCGCGCCAAGCGCGGCGAGAAGCTGTTTATCCGCAAATTAGCGGGTCTTGATGCGGTTGAAGAGGCGGTTGGCCGCGCGACCGAAATGGGGCGCCCGGTTCTGTTTATTCCCGGCATTAACGAAATTGACGTGATGGACACGATTGCGGGTTTGTCGATTTTGGGGCGCGTGGCGAAGATTACTGCGCGTTACGAGACTCCCCTGCATGTGCCGGTGCGCTATCCGATGGTGTTGGCGGCGGCACAGGAAGTTGTCCAACAGGCGTACATTGCCGAGGGCAAAGGCGACGCGCAAGACCGTGACGCCGTGCAATATGTCGCGGGTGAGCAGATGGCTTTTACGGCGACCGTGAATGGCTACATGATGCGGGAACGGCCGGCGGCGAATATTTTCATGGGCGCGTTTTATGCCGAGTCGCTGCTATTGGCGGAAACCGGAAACGCAGCCGGATCGATACAGATTGCCGGTACTGCACAGCCGGAGCAGTTGCCGTTTTTTATCGCTGCCTGCGATTACACTTTGATGGGCGAGGAGCTATTCGCGGCTTCGGCGTATCTTTCGCACGAACCGGTTATGTTGGGCGGACTCAAGGGGCAAGATTTGATGAAGGTACTTATTCTGGCGACGATCGTGGCCGGGACCTTGATAGTGACGTTTTCAGCCGACAGCACGTGGCTGAGCAAATTGTTTGAGGTCAGATAGTGAAGTCAACGGCGCCGATCATAGTAGCGTTCTTATCGGGTCTGGCCATGGTGGCGGCATTTATTCTTAGCCCCGGCAAATTCGGCGACGTTGAAGGCACATTGCTGCAGTGGGTGTCGGTGATCGGCGGATTTACTTTGCTGCTGGGCGTCATCTCGATCGTGCGCGTGAACATTCGGCCGGTAATGCGGCGGGAAAAGGGCTGGCACAACAAGCTGGCGCTTTTGTTGGCCGTCGCGGCGACCGGGATACCGGGGGTGCTGCCGGTCAGTTGGTCCTCAAGTTTCGGCACCGGCGACAATACGATTTACGATTGGCTATTCAATAATATGAACGCGCCGATGATGGCGACGATGTTTGCGATGCTGGCGTTTTATATCGCATCGGCGGCTTTTCGCGCGTTTCGGGCGCGTAATGCCGAGGCGACATTGCTGCTGATTACGGCAGTGCTTGTCATGCTGTGGCGCGTGCCGATGGGGGAAAAGCTGTTTGCGAGTATCCATCCGGAGTTGCCGCAGGCGATTAACAACTATGTGATGGGCGGAATCAATGTCGCGGTACAGCGCGGGATCATTATCGGTTCGGCGATGGGCGCTGCGACAATGGGGTTGCGGATCATGCTGGGGATTGAGCGGACATACATGGGCGGTAGCAGCAAATGAACATCTGGGAGAAAATCGGCGCGACTGACCGGCGGTGGATCTATCTGGCTGTGGCGCTCACAGTCATATTTCCAGCGCTGTTCCCATTGAAACTGCCGATGGAAGTCACTCCCGAAGCACGGCAGCTCTATGATGCCGTTGAAGCATTGCCGGATAGTTCTGTCGTGATGTTGACTTTCGATTACTATGCATCGGCGACGGCGGAGACGAGACCGGTTTCGATCGCAGCTTTACACCACCTATTCAGAAAGAACATCAAAGTCGTGACGATGACGACGATTCCGTTGGGCGGACCGTCGATGGCGAGTGAAGTGACGCGCTTGATGGCGAAAGAATACAACAAGACGTACGGCGTCGATTATGTCAATCTCGGCTACAAGGCGAATTACACCGCAGTGTTGCTGGGGATGGGAACGTCAATAGAGGCGATCTATCCAACCGATCAGTACGGTACGGCGCTGCCGCATTTGCCGCTGATGCAGCGGGTACATGATTACAAAGACATCTCGTTTATTTTCATCGTGGCAGACAACGGCATTGTCGACAACTGGGTTTCTATCGTGAACGCGCAATTTAACAAGCCGATGGGTGCGGGGGTGACGGCGGTGATGGCGCCGAAGTTTTATAGTTATCTTCAAGCCAATCAGATGAAGGGCCTATTGGGTGGAATGAAAGGCGCGGCTGAATATGAGTTGCTGGTCAATAAGCCGGCGATGGCATTGAGCGGAATGAACTCGCAGTCGCTGGTGCATTTGTTGATTATCGGATTCGTGATTTTGGGAAATCTGGCCTACTTCGCAGCCCGCAAGCGGAAGGGAGAGTCCGGCTGATGGAAACATTCGGCATCTGGATGGGCGGATTTCTCACGCTGGCGATATTCTCGTTCTTGTATAAGGACAATCCATTTTACCGGCTGGCGGAGCATATATTCGCCGGTTTGTCGGCGGGGTATTATCTCGGTCTAATATGGCAATCGGTGATCTTGCAGCAGCTTGCCGACCCGATCAGCCAGCACTGGGCGGGGATGTTCTCGGGGCCCGACACGACTCAACATACGGTCCAACTTACACTTCTGATAATTGCCGGATTGCTCGGCGTGTTGATTTTCTCGCGGTTGTTCCCGAAGATGTCGTGGATATCGCGGTATCCGCTGGCGTTCGTGATGGGCAACACGGCGGGGATTTATCTAACTTCGGAACTGCATGGCCGTTTGATTGCGCAGGTAAGTTCGACGTTCATCGATTTCAGCGCGTCGCCTGCGGCGTTCGTGCTGGGACTGATAATTTTTGTCGGCGTGATTGTGACCTTGATTTATTTCTACTTCTCGAAAGAGCACACCGGCGCACTGGGCGTTGCCGCCCGGGTGGGTATCTGGTACATCATGATTGCCTTCGGCGCGCATTTTGGTTACACTGTCATGGGCCGCATCAGCCTGCTGATAGGCCGCGTCCAGTTCATATTCATTGACTGGTTCAAGATAGTCTCTTAGGGACGAGAAGGAACAGTGAAGGTCATAATTCCCGTCGCCGGTGAAGGCACGCGCCTGCGCCCACACACTTTTACCACACCAAAAGCACTCCTGCAAATAGCGGGCAAGCCGATCCTCGGGCACATCATCGACCAGATCATAGATTTGGAAATCAGCGAGATGATATTCGTGACGGGTCCGCAAGGGCACAAGATTGAGCGCTTTGTGCGCGAGACCTACACGATCAAAACGACATTTGTCGAGCAGCGGACGCTGTATGGGCTCGGGTACGCAATTCATTTGGGGATCGTCAGTACTGACGAGGACTTGCTGATCATTCTTGGCGACACGATAGTGGAGATCGACTGGAAGGGGATGATCACGGCCGGTCGGAATAGTCTGGCGGTTAAGGAAGTGCCAAACCCGCGGGCTTTTGGTGTTGTCGAGACGCAAGGCGACCGGATTATCCGGCTGGTTGAGAAGCCGGCGAATCCGCCGACGAATCTGGCGGTAGTCGGCGTCTACTATATCCGCGACGTCAAAGAGTTCAAAAAATGCACGGACGAGATCATTGACCGCGGCGTGAGGACGCACGGCGAAATTCAACTGACCGACGCCTTCGATTTGCTCTTGAAAAAAGGATCGTCTTTACACACATTTCCCACTCTGGGTTGGTATGACTGCGGCCGGAAAGAGAGCATGCTGGAGACGAACCGCTTCATACTCGACCGGCAGAGAGCAAACGTTGAGCGCGCCGGCAACACGATAGTGCCGCCGGTGCATATCGCGGAGGACGCTGTTATCAGCAAGTCGACGATCGGACCTTATGTTTCGATCGGGAAGAACTGCCGGATTTCGAACTCGACGATCAGGGATTCGATTTTGGCGGACGGTGTGCAGGTTGACTGGTCGGTAATTGAAGATTCGTTGATTGGAAACAACGCCGAGCTGCATTCGGCAACGGGTGTGTTCAATCTGGGTGATCTCTCCGCGGTCAGCGGCAAGAATCGTAAATCGAACTAATGCGTCGCCACTGGCGATATCTGAATAAAGGATCGAATTATGTCGACTAACAAATTTCTATTTACATCGGAGTCGGTCACCGAGGGACACCCGGACAAACTATCGGACCAGATTTCCGACGGTGTATTGGATGATTTGCTCTCCCAGGACCCGATGAGCCGGGTGGCGTGCGAGACATTCGTAACGGTTGGTCTGGTGGTGGTGGGCGGCGAAATCACGACGAACGGATTTGTCGATATCCAAAGACTCGTGCGGAAGATCATCAAAGAGATCGGCTACACGAAACCGTCATACGGGTTTTCCTACGACTCGTGCGCGATACTGAACGCGATCGGCGCGCAGTCGCCGGACATTGCGCAAGGCGTGGATATTGGCGGCGCCGGCGACCAGGGATTGATGACCGGGTTTGCCTGCGACGAAACACCGGAGTTGATGCCGTTGCCGATTATGCTGTCGCACAAGTTGAGCCGCAGACTCGCGGAAGTGCGCAAAAGCGGCGCGCTGGAGTATCTTGGGCCGGACGGGAAATCCCAAGTTACGATCGAATATGACAACGGCAAACCGTCCCGCTGCGAGGCGATCGTAATTTCATCACAGCACGACGAGAGCATTCTTGATGCGACCGGCAAGAAGATTACCGAGAAGGCGCGCAACGAGATTATCGATGCGGTCGTAAGGGAAGTTGTGCCTGCCAATATGCTCGACGACAAGACGAAGCTGTATGTCAATCCGACGGGCAAGTTTGTCACCGGCGGACCGCAGTCGGATACCGGCATGACCGGACGCAAAATTATAGTGGATACATACGGCGGCAGCGCGCCACACGGCGGCGGCGCTTTCTCGGGCAAGGACCCGACCAAAGTCGACCGGTCGGCGGCATATATGGCGCGTTACATAGCGAAGAATATCGTGGCATCGGGGATTGCGAAGCGCTGCACGGTGCAGTTGGCATACGCGATCGGCGTGGCGGAACCGGTGTCGATTATGGTTTACACGGATGATACGCCAAAGATCGAAAATGGCCGCATGATCGAATTAATCCGCAAGCATTTCGCGTTGACGCCGAAGGGCATTATCGACATGCTGCAACTGCGGCGGCCGATCTATCGCAAGACGGCGGCATATGGGCATTTCGGGCGCACCGAGCCGGAGTTTACCTGGGAGAAGACCGACAAGGCGGCGGATTTGAAGAAGGACGCGTAAGGTCGCGGCGCTGAAGTGTAAATAGTGTTGAGCGGACATATAGAGGAGAAATCAGTTGAAGAATTATGACGTCAAGGATCTAAAACTTGCCGACGAAGGGCGTCGCCGCATCGAGTGGGCGGCGAATTTCATGCCGGTGTGCAAGCTGATCGAAGAGCGATTCAAGAAGGAAAAACCGCTGAAGGGGTTCAAGCTCTCGGCGTGTTTGCATGTGACGACCGAGACCGCGAATTTGATGCGCGTGCTCAAAGCCGGCGGCGCACAGATCAGCTTGTGTGCTTCAAATCCGCTTTCGACGCAGGATGATGTCGCGGCGGCGTTGGTAAAGGATCACGGCATCAGCGTGTATGCAATCTGCGGGATCGACAAGAAGGGTTACTACAGGCATATCAATGCTTCGCTCGATCAGAAGCCGCATGTCACGATGGATGACGGCGCCGACTTAGTGAGCGTGCTGCATTCCGATCGGCGGGTTTTGCTGGCAGGCGTGATCGGCGGCACGGAAGAGACGACCACGGGTGTGATTCGTTTGCGGGCGATGGCGGCAGACAAGGTGCTTCAGTATCCGATTGTCGCGGTCAACGACTCGCAGACCAAGCACTTGTTCGATAATCGCTACGGCACGGGACAATCGACGATTGACGGTGTTATCCGCGCGACGAACTTTTTGATCGCCGGCGCTGTCGTCGTGATTGCCGGATATGGCTGGTGCGGTCGCGGAGTCGCGATGCGCGCCAAGGGACTTGGCGCTGACGTCATTGTTACCGAGGTCGACGAGATCAAGGCGATCGAGGCGGTCATGGACGGGTTCCGCGTGATGCCGATGGCGAAGGCGGCGCCGTTGGGAGACATCTTTATTACGCTGACGGGCAATATCCACGTCATTCGACCGGAGCATTTTTTGCGGATGAAGTCGGGTGCGATTGTCGCGAACAGCGGGCATTTCAATGTCGAACTTGATTTGGAAGGTCTTGCCAAGTTAGCGAAAAGGCGCCGGATGGTGCGGAATCTGGTCGAGGAGTTCACTCTCAAGTCAGGCCGCAAAGTCAATGTGCTTGCCGAGGGCCGGTTGATCAATCTGGCCGCCGCGGAAGGACATCCGGCGATGGTGATGGATATGTCGTTTGCCAACCAGGCGCTGGCGTCGGAGTATATCGTTAAGAACTACAAGAAGCTCGGCAAGAGCGTGCACACATTGCCGAAGAAGCTCGATCAAAATGTGGCCGCGCTCAAATTGAAGTCGATGGGAACGCCGATTGACAAGCTGACTGAGGAACAGAAGAAGTATCTGGCCAGTTGGGAAATGGGCACATAGGATTACGGAACTGATTTTCGCATGTGACGGGGCGCGGATTCCGCGCCTTGTCATTTGTACAAGCGATTGGGAACAGCAATGAGAACGCCGGTAACATCAGATACGCTCGAGAAACTGGTCAACCGTTTGTCGCGGATGCCCGGGATTGGCCGCAAATCGGCGCAGCGGCTGGCGTTTTATATTCTCAAACTCCCCAAGGAAGATTCCGACGATCTCGCCCAGTTGATAGTTGACGTCAAGATCAAGGTCAAGGAATGCTCGATCTGCTGCAATCTGACCGACAGCGATCCTTGCCGGATTTGCACCGAACACAACCGCGACAAGACGAAGATTTGCGTGGTTGAAGAAGCCAATGATTTGATTGCGCTGGAAAAGGGCGAAGCATACAAGGGCGTCTATCATGTGTTGGGCGGAGTCCTATCGCCGCTGGATGGCGTGGGTCCGGATGATTTGAAGATCCGGCAATTGCTGACACGCATGCAGGGGCCGGTGACGGAAGTTATACTGGCGACGAGCCCGAACACGGAAGGCGAGGCGACGGCGCTATACATTGCCAAGTTGATTCATCCGCTGGGAGTCAGAGTTACACGCATCGCGCGCGGCCTGCCGATGGGGACCGATCTGCAGTTCGCTGACAGCGCAACCCTGGCGAAAGCGCTTGAGGGTCGCGTCGAGTTTTAGACTTTTTTGAGCGGGGGTCGGTATTTATGCCAATTCGGCGCGCCACAGTTTTTCTACTCGTATTGTTTTCAACCGTTTCAAATAGCTGCAACGATAAATCGACCGGACCGACCGACACGACGCGTCCGTCGGCGATTACGAATTTGGCCATTGACGTTATTGCCGGCGGGAAGATTCTTTATTCGTGGACGGCGACGGGTGATGATAGCAAGAAAGGGACGGCGACCTATTATGATTTGCGCTCGGCGGCGGATACGGCAACGTTGAAAAACTGGGGAGGAGCGCGCCAGCAACAGGGCGAGCCGGCGCCGGCGGCCTTCGGCACCCAGGAATCGATGAATCTGCCGGACACTTTTTCGGTAAGCACATATTTCGCGATCAAGGTGTCCGATGAGGCGGAGAACACTTCGTCGATGTCGAATATCGTGTCGCGCTTGCGCTAATCAAAAAGGCAGGTCGCTGATGCGACCTGCCTCGTATTCAGAATCATTGTCTTGCGACGATGATATTTGGCGAATTAACCCTTAGTCGGAGCCGCGTCTTTCTTAGGGGCCTTTTCGTGAATCGCCTTGGCGTCTTTCACGGCCTTGTCAAATTCGAAGCCCTTAAACGTCGGTGACTTCTCATTATGACACTTGATACAAACTTCCTTCTTCGGTTCCGTCAAACCAGCGGCAAGCGCAAGAGTCTTGTCCTTCATGACTTTTTGGGCTTTGTATTCCGAGCCCGGGCCATGACAGGATTCGCAGCCGACGCCGGTCAACAGTGTGCCTTCAACGGTTTTGCCGGTCGAGTGGCAGCCGACACATTCTTCTTTCTTCTGTTCTTCCGGCTTGAGGGCTTCCCAAGCTTTGGCGTGAACGGTTGTCATCCATGAAGTGTGTTCGGCTTTGTGGCACATTTTGCATTTGGCGTCGCCAACGTAATTGAATTTCGCGGCTCCAGCCTTAGTAGAATCGGCTTTGGCCGGAGCAGGTGTCGTGGCTTCCTGGGCGACAACGCTGTTCATAACCAATGCGAATGCTGCTAAGAGCATCATGGCCAACACAGTCATTTTTTTTGTCATTTTCGATCTCCTCAAGATGTTCACTTGGTCATCTATATCCTTATACATTCAGTCATTGTTATCGACGAAGATATCTACCGTATTTATCTTGTCAAGGGAATTTACCACTAAAAAAGAAGTCTTTGTCCATTTAGTCTGGAACGTCTTGTTGGAGAGAGGGTTAGCACCGAGTGGTTTGAGGCGGGGTTTAGGGCGCTTAATGGAGGAAAGGGAAATATTTCACAAAGTGTATCTTCTTAGTCTATATCCGATGAATAGGGAGAGGTGGTTTTCGTTATCTTTTTAGTTGATTTCAGTTTGAGGAGAAAGTAGTTTTTGCCTTACTTTTGGGCGGGTATGTCATGCCCGCGATTTGAGTTGGAGAATTGACTTTCCATGGAGGGATAAGTTGAGACTGTCTCTTCCGGGACTTTTGAATTAACCTTAATTGGGAGGTACACACTTTGCGAAAAGCAATAGTACTATTCACACTGCTCGCTCTGATAATAGGGTGTGCAATTCCAGCAATGGCTTACGATCAGACCGGAAGACTGGGTCTTGGCTATCGCTTTGGTTTCCACACGGTTATGAAGGATCCGTGGAGTCTGAAGACGATGCATGGCGGCGAGGCGAAGTTTGTCGTTCACAAAAATTGGGCGATTGGCTTGACGGGAACCTATGGACGGACCGGCGATGCCGTACTCGATGTCAACGGTGCGGGTCTTCCGATATATCGCGAGCCGGTTGACGGCGAGTTGTCGGCGAAGCTATACAATTACATTCTTGAACTTGGACCGACGTTTAATGCGACACCGGACAAGAACGTCAATTTCTTCCTGACGGCCGGCGCCGGTATCGGTTATTGGGCGGTCAAGCAGGGTGACGATGTCATCAAGCTCATCGACAAGGACGGCAAGTCATACGATCTCAAGGATCAGAGATTTGCAATCATGTTCGGCGGCGGAATTGAGTATTTCCTGATTGAGAATTTCTCGATCGGCGGCGCGTTGCGCTATCATATTTTCACCGACGTTTTGTCGGGCTTCAGGGATAACGATGCCCGCGAAGGATTCGAGGAATCGCTTGATATCCATTCCGGTTTGCTTGAAGGCGGTGTGCAGGCGACGGCATATTTCGGCAGTTGCAAAGACGACGACAGAGACGGCGTCTGCAACGAAGACGACAAGTGCCCGGACACGCCGGCCAAATGTAAGGTCGACGAAAACGGTTGCCCGATCGACAGCGATGGCGACGGCGTTTGCGACGGCCGCGACCAGTGCCCGGATACGCCGAGATGCGCGACGGTCGACCTGAACGGTTGCCCGATCGACACCGATAAAGACGGCGTTTGGGACGGCTGCGACAAGTGCCCGGATACACCGGCTGACTGCAAGGTTGACGCCGAAGGTTGTCCGCTTGACGCCGACAAAGACGGCGTTTGGGATTGCCGCGACAAGTGCCCGGATACGCCGATCTGCTGCAAGGTAGATGCAAACGGTTGTCCGCTGGATTCCGACAACGACGGCGTCTGCGATGGTTGCGACAAGTGCCCGGGTACTCCTGCCGGTCTTGCCGTCAACGCCGACGGATGTCCGAAAGATTTCGCTTATCCGGAGAAAGAACTCATCTTGAGAGAGGTGCAGTTCGTTGTCAATACCTGGACATTGACTGAGAAAGCCAAGACGGCGCTTGCTGAAGTCGCCAAGTCACTGGCAGCGTTCCCGCATGTTATACTTGAAGTTCAGGGTCACACCGATACTTCGGGCAAGCGCGAATGGAACGACACGTTGGCACAGCGTCGCGCCGAAGCTGTTCGCGACAACTTGATCGCCAACGGTATTGAGGCTTCGCGCCTAACCGCGAAGGGTTACGGCCCGGACAAGCCGAAGTATGACAATGCCACGGCCGAAGGTCGTTCACAGAACCGCCGCGTGGAACTGGTTCGTTTGAACGATTAGTTTGATCAGCACTTTGTGACGGCGGATAATTGATCTGCCGTCATGCAAATAGAAAGCGCCCCGGCTAAGCCGAGGCGCTTTTGTTTTGGGGGGGTTCCAACGCCAGCTATTCACCTGTTGCGTAAGAAGCGGCGACATGGTAAATATAGACATGAGTCCATTTTATTTGGCGGAGCGCAGAAAGGGAAGAGAGATTGCTGCGACGAGATTTCGGATGACCCAGATTGTACTGTTCGCATGCGCGCTTGTATCAATGGTCGCGGTTTCCGCTCAAGCGCGGACGTGGACGATGGCGGAGTTGGATACGTTGAGGGATCGCGAGTGGATGTGGGTGGATAGCAAGTACAAAGAGCCCATTTCGGAAATTTTCACGGGCACGGTTCATCCAGATGTACTTCCAGAACGGTTCCGCTACAGTTCTCCCGATTATCCGGAGGCTGCAATGAAAACTGGAGCAGAAGGTTCTGTTTGGCTGAAGGTGTTGGTTGACGTAAAGGGCAAAGCGCGAACAGCGCGGATTCTCGAAGATTCAGGGCTAAACGTCGGATTCGAAGAAGCAGCTCTCACTTCGGCGAAGAAATCGGTTTGGAAGCCGGCAATGATTGATGGGAAGCGAATTGCAATTTGGGTGAAGTACGAGGTGGCGTTTTCCCTTAGGGTCACAGACCAGGGGGAGCCGATTCGGCAGACCGAGCACTGGCATTGGAGTGTCCGGAATCCCCAACCGATCTTAGACGATTCAACAGATTCGGGAGAATCACTCCACCATGAGAGTCCGGGTCTCGAAGAATTTGTGGGACTTGAAGAGGCTCCGACGCAGCTTAAGCGGGGCAAAGTTGTTTATCCCGAATTCGCACGAAAGGCAATACTCGAAGGTAGTGTCTGGGTAGAGGTTCTCATAAGCCGAGACGGAAGCGTTGCCGAGGCGATGATCGTCAAAGAGTCCGGCCTCAACTGCGGGTTCGAAGAAAGTGCGCTCTATGGTGCAATCAACTCAAAGTGGAAACCGGCGATACAAGATGGTGTTCCAGTCATGCTGTGGGTTGAGTACGAGATTTCATTTCGGATAAAGAAGTAGTTGGTGTGTCCGAAGCACGGTGTCTCGACCCTTTATGCTCTCGATTCAGCAAATTGACTAAACCAGGATGGTTCGACTCGGCGAACCAAATCGGAGATGAAAGCTATGAAGACAACCCTTACATATTCGGCGATAATTATCAGTTTTCTGGCAATTTTCGCAAAAGACATTACAGCGCAAGAGAGCGCTGCCGTCAATGCGAGCATTGAAATAAAGCTATCTGGCTCGAGTTTTATGGTGGGTGAGGACATATGGCTGGAAGTGAGCGTGCGAAACACGGGAACAAGATCAACCGCATTGAACGAACCGCTGCTGGTCGGTGGAAATGTGCACTGTGTAGTGACAGATTCACGCGGCGGGGTCTTTGCCAACCCGGATTGGGTTGATGCACTCCCAATGAACTCAGAGCTGGCACCCGGAATGGAGGTTAAACGCCTTAGTCCATTGCTTAATCATGTTGGCACCTCACTCCGTGGCCAGACTTTTTTCGCCCATTTGCCGCCAGAACAGTATTCACTTTATTGTGAGTTCCAACTGCCAGATTTTTCAAAAATAAGGTCAGAGACAATACGATTTTCAGTCGAGCGCCCAGCGGGCAACCTCAAGGATGTATGGAGTCGATTAGTTGCTATAGATCGGCGACCTCACACTGGAAATGCACGCGCTGAGAAGCTCAGTCAATTTAAGGATTTTGTCCGTGCATACTCGGCATCACCATGGACCCCTGCAATCCTGTCTGTTATTTGCGTCATGGACAAAGAAGGCTCCGTGGAATACGTCAGAGAACTACTCAATAAATTTCCAGATTCGCCTCACTGTGATTTTGCGCTCGTGGATTTGGCCCGACTGACAACGCGCTCCGAATTTGACTTAGAAATCAGTGCCCTCAAGAGTTCAAGTGGGACAACGAGGCTTGGGAATTTATTACGATCGCTCGCAGGCGAAACGGTCGAGGACCTGACTTTGACCGCGCCGGTCAGTGAATTGATCAAGGTAGCTCAAACGAAAGGCAGTGCAGAAAATTGACGAAATTGATTTTGAGTGACTGTCCGTCTTAGGTACCAGGAGTCGTTTGTCTTGTCAAATATCAGAGAGTTCGAACCGCAGAAATTCGAACCTGCAAACAGTGATCGGCGCTATGCTTCCGGGCTGGTGCCGACGCGGGATTCGACCTTGCGCATGACGCGGGCGGGATTTCCGGCGACGAAACTGTAAGGGGGGACATCGGCGATCACGACTGATCCGGCGCAGACAATGGCGCCTTTGCCGATAGTGACGCCTTTGAGAATGATGCTTTTGGCGCCGATCCAGGCTTCGTCTTCGATGAGGACCGGTTTGGGGACGGCATCGCCACCGCCGGCGGCGTGATAGTCGTTGTCCATAATTAAGCAATCCCAGGAAATGCCAACCCAGTTGCCGATTTTCACGCGATGACCGCAGTGGACCTCGGTGCGGTCGCCGAGCACGGTATGCTCGCCGATTTCGACGACGGGAATTGTGCTGGGCGGCGCGGAAGTAAAATCGAAAACGACTTTGGGCCAGAGCAGCGAACGCTTGCCGATGATGACTTTGCCGCGGCGATTGCGAATAATGGTGCGGCCATAGGACTTGATCGGGCCGAGCGTGGTGATCTTGGTTTTGAGCAAGTAGCCGCGCGCGTAGCCGAAGAGTTTTTTGAGATTTAGAGAGAGGGATTCCATCATCGCGCCTTAGTGTGAGACTTCCTTGAGGATAGAGACGATTGAGCCGACGCTGTTCATTTTCAAAATTTGTTCGTCGTTGAGGTGGACGTCGAATTCTTCCTCGAGGGACAAGATCAGATTGATGTGCTTGAGCGAGTCCCAGGCCTCGATGGTTTTGCCCGAAGATTCGTCGGTCAAAGATGCGGGGTCGACTTCGAGCACTTGTCCGACAATTCTCAACACTTTTTCACGTATCATATTTCTCTCAATCAATATCCGAGATGACTTGCTTGAAGTGCCCGTCGCGGCAGTCGATCTCTCCGGTCAAATTAAATTCGAAAACCTTAGTGGCTTTTTGATCGGGCCGGTTGATCTCGACGAAATCGTTCTTTGAGTAGAACTCGGCGACCTGGGCGTTTTTCTTGGTGGCATAATACTCACCAATTGCGCGAGTGCAGCCTCTTTTCTTTGCCAATTTCAGGACGCGCCGCAGGAAGGTATCCTCGACGCCGCGGCCCAGAATCCGGCAAGAGAGCAAATATGTATCGATGTAGACGGCCTTGGCGTCGAACTTGACAATGCAGACACCAACAATGCCCGAGTCGCCGAAGCGATCTTCGAGCCGGATGTGAAAGACGGCGGAATCGGGGCCGGCGGCGAAGGCTGCAATTTCGGCGTCGCTGTAGCGCCGGGTGGTGAGATTGAATTGATTGGTTTTTTGCGTCAGCTGGGCGATGCGCGGAATCGAAAAGTCATCGGCACGCTTGATGTGCAGAACCATTTCCAGCGACTTGTGATATGAGGCCATGTCGGTGACCTGCGCGGCCATTTGCCGGCGTTGGGATTCAGCGCGATACATGGCGCCGCGGGAGCGGTCTTCCTCGGTGATGGTGAGCGTATCGAAGAGACCGCACGAGGCGAGAATGTGGCGGTATGAATAGGGCTGATCTTTCGGAAGTTGGATGGCCTCGACCTCGGGAAGCTCTTTGCGAATCAGCTCGATTTCGAAATTGCTGTCGTCCATGAAGACGAGGCTGTTGATGCCGATGTTGAGATCGAGCGCGAGTTGGCGGATGTTTTCGGCTTTGTCGCGCCAGTTGATTTTGGCGGCGGCGATGTGGTGTTCTTTGAGAATCATCTCGGGATGATTGCGGAAGACCTCCCAGACATCGTCCTCGTTGTTCTTGGAACAGAGGGCGATAATGATGCCGCGATTGTAAAGGTTGACGATTTCGCGCTGGAATTCCAGGTAAGGCGAACCGGGATGCGATTTGCCGAGACGAATTCCGGCAATGCCGTCCTCGCCGATGATTCCGCCCCAGAGGGTTTCGTCGCAGTCGAGGATCAGGCATTTCTTGTTCAAGCCCTTGAGCGGGCGAATGAATTTGAAATTTTCGGTCGCGATTTCGCGGAGCGCTTCGCGGGTGTACGGAGCGCGGCCGATGTGCCAGAAGCGCCGGTCGTAGAAATTCGCCGCGCCGATGCGGGCGACAGCAAGGTTGATGTCGACGAGGTAGGCATTCGTTACATTGCCGAGAATCTGGCGGACGGAATCGT
Source organism: uncultured bacterium (assembly GCA_963707485.1). Taxonomy (GTDB): domain Bacteria; phylum Zixibacteria; class MSB-5A5; order CAIYYT01; family CAIYYT01; genus JADJGC01. Next base: position 31,826 of record CAVPQS010000032.1, on the reverse strand, counting down.
TGAGTCTCTGGATAGTCGCATTTTGACCGCTCTCGCTTTGGGCATCGACAATGCCGAGGCTGGGGTGAAGCACAAATTCGAAGGAGTGCCAAAGGATCATTGCGGAAGTTTGGCGGCGGATGCCGGCGACGATGGCCTCGACGTGCTGCTCAATGCGCTCGACTTCCTGCAGAATTTTCGCGGCGTCGTGTTGGGCGAAGGCGAGTGCGATGGAAGGACAAAGCGATTCGAATTGAAGCATGACCAAAACCGCGTCGGCTTGCCCGCCGAGGATATCGCCGGCACCGCCGACGGTTTCCTGAAAGACGTTGTCGAACTCGCCGAATTGGACCTTGACGTTGAGTCCGGACTTGAGACCGAAGTAGCGGAGGTAGGGTTCGATCGGTTCGACGACGACATTGCGCAGGATGCGAATGTCCAAAGCGGGCATCAGCCCGGTCGCGGCGCCGCTGAGTTCAGCCTGAATTTCCGAAAAGGTTGGTATCTTCATTAGTCTCTGATCAAGTCGTGTAATTGCTGTCGATTCGAATTTATGCCGCGATCAGTTTGCCAACAAGCAATAATTGTAATGCGGCAGCTACACAAGTAATCACAGTTATAATATCGGATACTGAACCATAATTTCGAGTCGGGGTTCCCGGTGGGGTCGGGCGCTGTAGAGGATGGTGGGGTCGAGAAAACCTCTTCAGATTCTACAAATAAGCCTTGCTGGACGCCTTCGGCAGCCGCGTGCGCGGGAATGACACTGCAGGCTGCTTGCAACGGTTATCATGCAGTATTGTAGGGCAATTCGACTTTTTCGTCGGTCCCCGTAACAGGGATAACTTGTCTCAGAGTCGCCGACACTGGATCACCAAATCATCGATTACAACACACTCTTTCAACAACTCCTCCGGGGAAGAAATCAGCGGTGTTCTTTGCGGATGACGAGCTTGAGGCCGGACCAGATTTCGTCGACGGCACAGACTTTGACATCGACCAAGCCAAGCGGCAGGGCGATTTCGCGGATGACGTCTTCGGTGACATCGGTTGGGACCTTAGAGTCCTTTTTCGGCCAGGAAATCCAGATCATTCCATTTTTGGCGAGCTGTTTCATTAAGCCGGGCAAGAGCGCGTTTAAGCGCGGTTTTTGAGATACGAAGCAGTGGATGAAATCGACGTTGCGGGCGCGCGACTCGACGGACGTGCAGGAGGTTGGCAAGGGTCCGAGCAATTTTAAGAAGTCGGCGGGTTCATTGACGAAGCGAACAGACATGCCGGCTTTGATGCCGAGCTTGCTCAGGAGCGGCGTGCCGGAATATCCCGCCATTCTAATTCGGCTCCGGGTGCGATGAGAATAATTTCAGGCCGACGTCAACGGCTGAGATGAGACATATCCATGACATATTGTGTCCTCCTACTCCATGATGCAGGGGAGGGACCCATTTTGGCAAGCTGAATTTGACGGCTAACAAGGTTTTAGAACGGAGAAAATCCTGCGCCGGACCAGTAGTCGGTTTTCAGTTCTTCCTGTTGTTTTAGCAAAGCCTGGTAGTGTCCCGATTCCCAAGCGGCGAGTTCAGAGAACAACTTGCGAGTTTGCGGGTCTTGGGCCTCAGAAGCGTGCTTTTGATAGAACGCTGTGGCGTCGCGTTCGAGTTGGATGCCGACGGCCAAGGCGGTCATTTCGAAGTGGGCTTCACGAATACGCGATTTGATCGCGCTGGTAAAAATCGGAGAGTTGATGCCGAGATCGATACGAGCGCCCAGATGCGCGGATGGACTTAGTTTGCCGGTGGCGATGACGGCGTCATAGTGTTCTTTGAGAAAATGCAGGTGATCCATTTCTTCGCGAGCAAGAGTTTCAAACACGACTTTCCCTTTCGGGTCTTGAGTGTTGTGCGCCGCCATGATGTAGAAGCTGTGTCCTTCACGTTCCGCCATTGCGGCCTGTTGCAAAGCCTCCGCCAGTGTTTTTGAATCGTCAATCATCTGTTACTCCTTCGCTTGGGCCAGTTGCTATCGACCAACCCTTCCAAACCCGGGCTGAAAATACGGATACCATCGTCGCTAATCAAGCGGCAAATCGTATTTGTTGTATTCGTAGATTGGAGCGCTCGACGCGAGACTTGATCCGGGGCGGTTTGCCCGGATTCATCGGACGACGATAATCAATGTTGCGGCGATACGGGAATTTCGCATTGAAGAAGGGGGTAGCTGTCTGGTCGTAATAAAGGACGGATCCGAGCAAAAGGTGAGCCGCAATCGGAGACGCGAGCAGCAGAGAGGACTTGCGCGCAAATAGCAAACGCAGCATCACCACGGTTTCACAATCATCTTCAGACGCGAATACGAGTTGCAAACGACGGCGAGATTGCATAGATTCGTAAACATGCGCATCGAGAATGTCCGAACCGAACGCAAAGCCGCAGTTTTTGTGGCGGCGTTGAGTTCGTTCATCGGACCGTTCATGGGTGCGTCGGTCGTGGTGGCGCTGCCGGCGATCGGCGGAGAATTCTCGATGGGTGCAGTCGCGCTGGGCTGGATCAACACGGCCTTCCTGCTGGCGGCAGCGATATTTCTCATACCATTCGGAAAACTGGGCGACATCTACGGTCGCAAACGCATCTTCTCGGTCGGCGTGTTTCTGCTGCTGGTGTCGTCGACTCTGCTGGCGACTACAAATTCGGCGGCGATGATGATCGGATACCGGGCGCTGCAGGGATTTGCGTCATCGATGATCTTTGCGACCGGACTGCCGATTCTGATGTCGGTGGTACCGCCGGAGGAGCGGGGTAAGGCGATCGGTTTGACAGTGGCGGCGGTGTATTTGGGATTATCGACGGGGCCATTCCTGGGCGGATTCATCACGCAGCAACTTGGGTGGCGATACATTTTCTGGATCAATGTGCCGCTGAGTCTGTTGTTGCTGGCGGCGACGCATTTCCTGCTCAAGGGAGATTGGTCGAGCCAGGACAAGAGCCGATTTGATGTCAAGGGCGCGACAATACTCGGAGCGGGTTTGGCGTTGACGATGTATGGGTTCACGACAATGCCGTCGTATCAGGCGGTGATGACAATCATCCCGGGAATTCTTGGACTTGTGCTGTTTGTGCGATATGAACTGCGTGTGGCGAGTCCGTTAGTCGATGTCGATTTGTTTCGCAAGAATCCGGTGTTTGCGTTTTCCAATCTCGCGGCATTGATCAACTATGCGGCGACATTTGCGGTCGGGTTCATGCTGAGTTTATTTCTGCAAAAGGTTCGCGGTCTAACGCCGCAAATGGCCGGGACGATTTTGGTCGCACAGCCGCTGTTGCAGACGATATTCTCGCCAGTAGCGGGGAGGTTGTCGGACCGGATCGAGCCGCGGACATTGGCTTCGGTGGGAATGGGTGTGAGTTGTGCCGGATTGATCATGCTGGCGTTTGTCAGCGCAGTGATTCCGATTGCGTATATCGTGACGTGCCTGGTCGTGCTGGGATTCGGGTTTGCGTTGTTTTCTTCGCCGAATACAAATGCGATTATGAGTTCTGTCGATCGGAGTGATTACGGATTCGCGGGCGCGACGGTAAGCGCGATGCGGCAAATCGGCATGATGTTCTCGATGGCGGTGGTGACCGTCACGATGACATTGTTCATCGGAAAATCCGACATTGTTGCCGCCAATAGCGGCGAGTTCGTGTTGAGTTGCCGGTATGCGTTCGGGCTATTTGCGCTGCTGTGCTTCGGGGGAATATTTGCGTCAATGGCGCGCGGGCGCATGGCACGCAACTGACAGGGCCAGCCTATTCGGTCACACGCGAAATGAGTATCCGCAATTCGCGCGCGAGCCGTTCCGCCGCCGGCGGGTCATAGTTTGACAGCACGATAATATCGAATCCTCCCTTGAGATCCGATTCAACTGCAGCATTAATTCCCGGCGCACCGCCGGCGATGCCCATACCCAAAGCGGTAGCGGAGGCTTTGCCGAATTTCTGCGCGCGCGCAGCGAGAATGAATTTGAGCAGGTCCTCTGTGGTCGAGTAACCGCCGCCGGCGGCGCTTCCGCGCGCCGGACGCGAATAGATGTTCGAGCGAGGCGTTCCGTCGGGCGAGCCTTCGGTAGTGTAGCCTTGCGCAAGATTACCGACGAGATCGTCGGCTTGAAATGACGCGGTATTGTTCATTCCGGCGGGGACGAAGATGTTGTCGCGAACGAAGCCATAGTAATCCTGACCGCCGGCTTTTTCGATGATCGCGCCGAGAAGGATGTAGCCGCCGTTGGAATATTCGTTATTGGTGCCGGGTTCGAAGTGAAGTTTCTCACTGGCGAACAAGGGGATGAAATCGTTGTTGTGGCGCAGTCGGTCCTTGGGTGTATTGTCGAAAGCTTCTCCGAAAAAGTCGCCGATGCCGCCCTGCATTTTGATAAGGTGTCCGATTGTGACTTTGGCGGCGGCTTCCTTGTTAGGATAATCGGTGAGATACTTGCCGATCGGATCGTCATAGGAGAGTTTGCCGCGTTCGGCGAGCATGTCGATTGCGAGTTGGGTGAATTTCTTGTTGATCGAACCCAAATTGAATTTAGTGTCGGGGCGATTGGGTGTGCCGTTGCCGACATCGGCGAAGCCGACCGCTTGGTGGTATACAGGTGTGTCATGACGGGCGATCAAAACCGCGCCGGAAAATTCATTGGCCTTAGAGCGCGACTCGACGATACGGGCGGCTTCCTTCAAGAAGTCGTCATAGTTAATCGGAACGAGGTCGACCTCGGTAGGCGGTTCGCTGTCCTCGATTCCGAGGCCCATCATTTTGGCGGGGTTGGCGGCGTCGTGGAACATCCGGAATTGAAACCAATCGCCGAGCTTGGTGGCGACGAGGACCGTTATTGATGAGTCGGCAATTTCAACCACGCGTTTAATCCCGGCAGACTGCCAGCGAGATTGCAGGTCGCGCATAACTTCGAGACGGGGCGCTACCGGGCGGCGCTTGAGGGCTTCGGCATTGACGTTGTTTTCGAGGAAGGCACGCATGGCGGCTTCGTTGCCGGTATTCAGCGCAGCGATGTAATCCGCCACGAGTTTACCGGCGGGAGAGTCGGCGAGTTCGGCGGCCAGCGCCGGGGCGGCAACCGCGCAGACCAACGCAAGCATGATGGCCAGTGACATCTTGAAATATCGATCGATCATGGTTTCTCCTCTTGGATTCAATCAGCGAATTATGGGCGACGTCAAATTATGTAAGCAATTACGCATGGTGTCAAGGGCATGTTGCAGACGGCGGTGTTAATGTTTGTTAACACTCGAATTGGTGATAACTACTTGCTGTGGCAGGAAGCAAGCCAGTAGTGCTGCAATTCCTGGACATCGATGTCGATTGCTTTGCTTTCAAGAGCGGCATTGATTTCGACGACAGAGGGGAAGTTCTTAAGGATGCGGTGGATCGATCCATCGGCGATCGGAAATTGTATGTCGATACCTTTGCCGAGAAACCGCACGCCAAGGCCGGAAAGTAAGCCGACGGCGATGGCAATGAAGCCGATATTCATATGCGCAACGGCGGCAATAATTGCCCAGATGATCGCGCCGATCAGTGCGCCGGCCGCGCCGCCGACGATGCCCATTGTCAGGTTCTGATTGTCGCGGACATTTTGCAGGTAGCGTTGGACCAGCATCGGATCAGGGGCGGCATCGTCCGGCGCGGGTGTGACGGGTTGGGAGTTGGGGTCGGTCATAATTGCCTCCGGCTTTTCATGGACGAAATGCGTCTGACGCCGTTTTGAGTGAATATGGATGTCACTGTCGATTCAATATCCAGTTTTGAAGTTTTATTTCAAGGGGTAGATAGCGAAATCGGAGGCGCAGCGGCAGGTCGAGCGGTTGGCGGCGGTGATACGCGGCCGAGGTTGGAGCGGGGGGAAGATCGTGTTGACGAATCGGAAATAGGAATCGAATGGTCCCACCGCCCCGGAAACGGAATCTTCGACAAGCGGTGGGCGACCCAGCCCGTCAATCACATTTTCAATGTCAGTCACATTGCGTCAACTGGTCTGATGTCGTCACGCCTGGACGCCTGGATTCCCGCCTTCGCGGGAATGACGCAAAGGGAGCGTGGAGGCAGGTCGAGCGGTTGGCGGTGGTGATACGTGGCCGATGGTTTGAACGGGGGTAGAGTGAAGGGCGTGCGGTTTGCGAGGACGGAGGCGGGTGAGTGCGCGAAGAAAAATGGTGGTGGCGATAGCGTACGTCAGATTCAAACAGTCCCACCGCGAGCGGTGGGGCACCGGCGAATAAGGAAGTCGAGCGTGGGATGGATTTTGTGTTAGGTCGCCCTCGTCCCGCGTGAGTTGTGTGGGATTGCCAAGGGTCTTTGACGGCGGGATTTCCGAGAAGAGCTGACACGACGGGAAAAAGGGCGCTGGGTGTGATATCCAAAGAGTCCGAACCACGGGGGTTCGAACCTACGGACTAAATCTAATTGTAGAAATGTTACTCAACTATCAGTGCAGAGTCAAGGCAAATGTCGGGTTCGGCGCTTCGCTGCGAACGAGGCCTACGAACTAGCTTCGTGATTGAACCAAGTCGAATCGCATCTTGAATTCCTCGACAACAGTTCGAGAATCTCCTGTGAGGCAATAGCCCGTGTCGGACATTGCCAAATCGAGTTTGTAGACCTTGTTAACGAGCCGCCTGGAATTTTTTTCGATGTGATCCAGAACCACGATGCTCGGCAACACGACGAACTCACCCAGTATCCCACAAGCTACGACTACAAAATGCGAATTTGTACGTTTCAAGTCTGCCTTCGGTACTTGAAAGAACCAATACGTATAATTCCCTCTGGTCTCACCTGCAGCCCAACAGATTTTATATGTGATCCCGCCTACGACTTCAAAGCGTGTTTCGTTTTTCCTGTCTGACAGTGGCTGGCAATAGGCAGCTAAGTTTGCTGATCTTATAAACTGCTCTCGATAATTCGCTTCAGAAAGTTTCATATGGCACTGCGCTCCCGGTTCGCCATTCAACTCTTCGTGAGTATCTTCATATACCCGAGCGAGGTCGAGCGATTATCCCAAGCGGCCTTAAAATGATCGGTCAGTTTTGCCGAGTCTGATTCAACCGTTGACGGCCAGACATTTGGATTGTAGGGTAATACTCTCATCATGCCGTCCACGTCAAATATCTGCCCCGTGCCGTCCGCCTTAATCAATGCCACTGGGAGTTCCTTTGCGATGCGAATCCCAAGCTCGAACAAAACATTCGGATTGTGATCTGTCAGGTCAGCAATGACAAGTTGCGCATCTAACAATTGATTAATAATTGTGGATTGGATTACATCGCTACCCGATCGCTCTGCAGTCTCCACGGCGAAGCCTGCACTGTTCGCAGCGGGTGTTATCAGGCTCTCTAACACTTCTTCGAAAAACCCCCTTGGTCTGTTTGGGGACTTGTGTTCGTTGAAAGGCATAATCACGAATGCGGTCCTGTCGAATTTGCCTTTTGGCTGTCCCACCACTCTAATTTCTGTAGAGCTACCAATCGCCTCAGCTTGGTCCAAAAGGGACGATTCGCCAAGTCCATTTTCGATTCCTAGAAACGCGCAGTTTGTAACAAAAATCTTGCTGAACTCTTCATTGAGTTCCTCGGGTAGATTGAACTCATTCTGCAGGGTATTGTAAAAGAATTGGTTTTCTTTCGGCAACGAAGTGCTGCCACCATAATAGGTATAGACTCTCTTGAACAAATCGACCTTGAAAAAAGACTCTATTTTCGCATTCAGCAGCGTCGCCGCATCCCCCGCATAAACGATCTTTCTTCCGAGTTCAGCGAGTTCGATCTTCTCGGTGTCGCGGCTTCCTGTCGTAAGTCCATAATCCCTAGCTGCCGCAGCAAGATAGAAGAAATTGGTTGACTTCCTCGAAAGTCCAGATGCAGCGGCAGCATCATCAGTGTTCCATGGATTACCACTGTTATTTTCTTTGATTTTTTCTGGTATCTGGAGTGCTTCTTCAAGCGTTCTGTTTGGAAATGGTCGCTGCGTTTTTGCACGGTCGGCGTTCTTTTTGGTTCCTGCCTTTACATTCTTGCCATTTGCCCGCTTGCGCGCCCGTGTTCTGGATTTCTGACTCGGCCTCTTTTTTGGAGTGGGCAGAGGGTCTTTTTCCTCTTTTTCGTCCTGCATTTTCTCTCCTTCATTGACAACGGTGGTCGTTATCTCAAATCTAAATAATGGACCTCACAAGAATCAAGAGATAGGCCGTTGGCCTATCCCTTGATGTTCTCGATTAGGTCTTAGTACATGTCGCCGTAGCCGCCGCCGGGAGGCATGGCCGGAGCGCTTGCAGCACCCTTGGGTTCGGGCTTGTCGCAGATAATAGCTTCGGTGGTCAAGAGAAGCGACGCGATTGACGCGGCGTTCTCAAGAGCCGAACGGGTGACCTTGGTCGGGTCGATAACGCCGGCCTTCATCAGGTCTTCGTAAACACCCGACTGAGCGTTGAACCCGAAGGCGCCTTTTTCGGTCTTCACTTTGTCGACAACGACGGAACCTTCGTGGCCCGCGTTTTCGGCGATGAAGCGAATCGGAGCTTCGAGAGCGCGACGGACGATCTGCATACCGATCAATTCGTCGCCTTCCAGCTTCATGGTGGAGATCATCGGGATCGTGCGGAGAAGCGCGACGCCGCCGCCGGGGACGATACCTTCTTCAACCGCAGCGCGGGTGGCATGAAGAGCATCTTCGACGCGGGCTTTCTTCTCTTTCATTTCGGTTTCGGTCGCAGCGCCGACGTTGATGACAGCCACGCCGCCGGCCAACTTGGCAAGGCGCTCCTGGAGCTTCTCGCGGTCGTAGTCGGAGGTGGTGTCTTCGATCTGACGCTTAAGCTGATCGATACGGCCCTTGATGTCGGACTGCTTGCCGGCGCCTTCGACGATGGTGGTGTTTTCCTTGTCGATGACGATCTTCTTGCAGGTGCCGAGATCGGAGAGGACGGCGTTCTCGAGCTTGAAGCCGAGTTCTTCGGAGATAACCTTGGCGCTGGTGAGGACGGCGATATCTTCGAGCATCGCTTTGCGGCGATCGCCGAAGCCCGGAGCCTTGACGGCGCAAACTTTGAGCGTGCCGCGGAGCTTGTTGACGACGAGCGTGGCGAGAGCCTCGGACTCGACATCTTCAGCGATGATGAGCAGCGGACGGCCGGTCTGGGCGATCTTCTCGAGAACCGGAAGGAGTTCCTTCATCGAGGAGATTTTCTTGTCGTTGATCAGGATATACGGATCTTCCATTTCGGCTTCCATATTTTCCGGATTCGTGACGAAGTAGGGCGACAGATAGCCGCGGTCGAACTGCATGCCTTCGACGACTTCGAGGGTGGTGTCGGTTGACTTGGCTTCCTCAACGGTGATGACGCCGTCTTTGCCGACTTTTTCCATCGCTTCGGCAATGAGATCGCCGATGAGCTTGTCATCGTTGGCGGAGATGGTTCCGACCTGTGCGATTTCGGTTTTGCCGGCAATCGGTTTGGACTGCTTCTTGAGTTCTTCGATGATGCGGGTCACGGTCTTCTCGATGCCGCGCTTGATACCCATCGGGTTGGCGCCGGCGGTGACGTTTTTAAGACCTTCGTTGTAGATTGCCTGGGCGAGCACGGTGGCAGTGGTGGTACCGTCGCCGGCGACATCGCTGGTCTTGCTGGCAACTTCGCGCACCATCTGGGCGCCCATGTTTTCAAAATGATCTTCGAGTTCGACTTCTTTGGCGACCGAGACACCGTCTTTGGTCACGGTCGGCGAGCCGAATTTTTTGTCGATGATGACATTGCGGCCCTTGGGACCGAGGGTAACTTTGACTGCATCTGCGAGTTTGTCGACGCCTTTTCTGAGCTTCTCGCGCGCAATCGCATCAAATTCTATTTGCTTAGCCATTCTATTAATCTCCTTGGTGTGACTGGATTACTTAAGTACCGCGAGAATATCGGATTCGCGCATGATCAAGAATTCGCCGTCGTTGACGGAGACTTCGGTGCCGGAATATTTGCCGTAAAGGATTTTGTCGCCGACCTTGACGGACATTGACAGCATTTTGCCTTCGTCGGAAATACGGCCGGGACCGGCGGCGATGATTTCGCCTTCCTGCGGTTTTTCTTTGGCGGTATCGGGGATGATGATTCCGCCCTTCTTGACTTCTTCCTGATGAAGCGGCTTGACCAGAACGCGGTCTTGCAACGGTTGGATGTTCATTGAGTAACTCCTATTGATTGATAGTGATAAATCTTAACAGTTTATCGTTTAAGGTTCTCTACCGTTTGTTAGCACTCGTCTCTGTTGAGTGCTAACAATTGTACGACAATAAAAGGATAGAGTTGCGTGAGTCAATCGAAATTTTGGGAAATTTTTCACAGGTATCTGTCGCGGCGACGTTTCGCGTAAGCCATTTATTAACAACAGCATACGCCTATATTCCGAAAAATTGGTAACGTTTTCCAGGTCAAAGAGTCTTTATTTCGACAGACGGAACAGTTGCCGGAAGAGAGGGATGGCGCATTGAAGCAGGAACACGACTACATTTCTGCGATCTATCTTAGTAGCCGGAAGAATCTACTCAATTATTGCGTGTACGTGTTGGGAGATCGCGAGGCAGCGGCAGAGGTCGTGCAGGAAAGCTTTCTGCGGCTGATGAATCGTACCCCGAAGCTGATCGATTCGTCAGCAGGAAAAAATTGGCTATTTATCTGCGCACGGAATCTCTGCTTTTCACGCTGTCGACAGGAAAGACTAAAGCGCAGATACGCACCCATATTTCAGACGCAGGATGCGGTGGTTACTCCTGAATCTCAGCGATTCATCGAGGAAGTCCTGAGCGGGCTGACGCCTGAAGAACGTGAGCTGATTCTTCTCAGAGAGCAGCAACAGTTTTCGATCAACGAGATTGCGGAATTGACGGAGAGTTCCGCGGAGGCGATACGGGTACGCCTTTACCGAATTCGCAAGAAAATGCAGAAGATTGGAGAGATGTAATGTTAATGGATTGCGAGTATTTCGAGAGCCTCATTTCTCAGGGATTAGATGAAGAGCTGACTAATCGAGCGCTAGGTGAGCTGGACAGCCATCTGAAAGAGTGCGAACGGTGTCGAGCATTTGTGGCCCGCGTCGAACGAGATAGAGCGCTATTACGTTCACTCCCGGCGGTGGACTTTGTTCAGGAATCACGATCATTTTGGCGGCGTCGTTGGTCGATCCCGGTTCCGGTTGCGGCATCATTTCTTGCAATTTCTGCTGCCGGCTGGATACTTGCGCTGGTCAGCGATCGCACGGTTGACATTCCCGTCCGACAGAGCAAGCCGATGAGCTATTGTATTGAGACAATTCGTGTAACGTCTTCGCAAGCAATTTCGATAGAATCCGATTCAACTTCATTCAATTCACTCAAGGAGGGTATATGAGAACAATCGGCCTGTTGTTTTTTGTCATTCTGTGGATTAGTTCACAGGCATTCGCTGCGATCCCGCGCTATCTTGAGGTCAGTTTTTCAAGGCGAACGGAGAATCAAAAACCGGTTATTGATGCGCGCCTGGCGTACGATGTAACGGACTTCGGCGAACGCACGGGAGTGTTTTACATCAGTAATACTTCTTCCGGTGTCAAGAGTGGATTGTCTCCGGCTGACGAAGAATTGCCGGATTTCGAATTGCTGTTTGCATTGCGGCTGACACTCGACAAGACGGAAAACGTTTGGGCAAAAGGATTGGCAATATCGGCCAACTATGCTGACGGTACAAGAATCGAATCGGGAAGTCGCATCGTGATCAATCAAAGACTCACCGTGGATGAATCGTCGCCGGTCGGTTCGGCCAAGACGACGACTGGACAGGAAATATTCATGTACGTGACGGCACTTGCCGAAGCACCAAGGATGAGTGAATCGGAACCGGATTTTGCTATCAAGTTAGTCTCGACACAGCGGCTAAACGGGAGGGAGTATTCCAAGGCCGTAAACACGAAGTCAAGCTTTGGTCTGGAAACCCGATTCAACGCGGAATTCAGTCTTCCCAGTGAGAATAAGCTTGAACCGCTTCAGACACGGTATGCAGTAGTAATCAAGAAGATCCCGCCAGTTGGAGTCGAAAACCCAGAACCAAACAAGTTCATGATTTCGTTCTCCCGGGTATTCCAAGTATACTCTGTATCTGGCAAGACAGTAATCCCTGTAGCGACAAAGGGATTCGGACGCGGATCACAAGTCCTTACACTTGAGCCCGGCAAGGAAATCAGATTGGTATTTCCGTCGGAAGAGCCCGCATTTCGTGGATTCGATATCGAAGATACGCTGATAATTCTACCGAAAAAATAAACGCCGCGATTACAGCCAAGAAAAAAGCCGGCGACTGTGGTCACCGGCTCTTTTTTTGATTACCGAAGTTTGCTTAACGCGAGAGGACCATTTTGCGGGTCTGGGCGAATTCACCGGCTTTGAGTCGGTAAAAATAGACGCCGCCGGCGACATCGCGACCGGTAGCGTCGGCGCTATCCTAACTTGTTTCGTAAACGCCGGCACCCTGCGCTGAATTTTCCAGCGTCCGGACTAATTGGCCGGGAATGTTGAAGACCTCGATTTGGACAAGTTGCGGTCGGGCGAGACTGTAGCGAATTGTCGTCGTCGGATTGAAGGGGTTGGGGTGATTCTGCAGGAGCACGAAATCTCCCGGGAGATTGACGTCGTCGACCTTGACGGCAACGGAGGCATAGACCCACACGTAGGGGACTGTTGACAAAGTGGGAAACGGCGTGATTGAACACCGAGCTCTTGTCAATAGTTGTGTAAAAAGTTATTCAAGCAGCGTGTTTTTCGGTTGCTGACTTTGCTGACTTTTTCTCCTTCACTTCGATTCCATCTTTGAACTTCACTCCTTCTATCATTTTGATCATCAAGTCCGGGGCTGTGCCGTCGCCAGTTTCGGCTGGCTCTCTGGAACAACTGAAAGATCAGGTACAAGGCTGACCTTGGTGATCTGATTCTTCTGGCGGCGTTGGTTCTGAGCTTGACGATTGCGAACACCGACTCGATCGGATTGCTGGTCTTGATTGAGAGCCAATGCGGTTACGGGTAGTTATAAAAGGCCGATTAAGCGTTTTGGCCTTTGGCAGTCATTCGACACCGCGCGGATACTCGTGTTCATAACGATCAGCAAACTCTTTCATTAATGATAAGTTGTCCGCTTTGGTGGCGGCATGATACATCCGCAATGCTCACTCTTGAGCGATCTCATCCAGGTCGCGGATAAACTCAACAGACGAGCGGTCGACCTTTTTGCTGGTCGACGAACTAAACTTTTCATACTTTGACATCGGCGTATCCTTTCTTGAAGAAGCCTCTCCTCAAGGCCTCTTGCCGGAACTGTTGTTTAGAAAAGGTTACGCCATTTTTTTGCCTCTTACACAACTTTGGGAATTAACTCGATGTTCGCAAGTGGTCCCGCACCCTGTACCTTTGAATAAACAGACAATCCCTTCGACTTGAACAACAAACGAAGTTGGGCACTAAACTGCCCGACTTCGTCCGAACTCCTTAGCAGTTCAGCGCGTAGATTTGGCGGAGGCCGTCGAGGGTAATGTCGGGAAGGACCTCGGTGATGTACTTTGAAGCGGGCGCAATCAGCGATGCCAAACCGCCGGTGGCGACGACCTTGGGTTTTGAGCCGAGCGCCTGAGTCAGTTTTTCGATGATATATTCCGTCTGACCGACGCCGCCGAGGTAGAAGCCGGCCTTCATGGCCTCCTCGGTCGATTTGCCGATCGGCGACTTTGGCGGTTCGAAGGTGATTTTGAATAGCTGCGCCGCGCGATGAGCGAGGGCGCTTTGGGCGGTTTCGATACCGGGGGCGATGACGCCGCCAAGATAGGCGCCTTGAGCAGAGATGACATCAAAGGTAGTCGCGGTGCCGAAGTCGACGACGATGCAAGGGCCGCCAAATTGCTTGAATGCGGCGACGGAATTGCAGATGCGATCGGCGCCGATCTCGGCGGGTTTCGGATAGTCAAAAGTGATGTTGAATTTCATTCCGGAGTTAACGACGAGCGGCTCGATGCGAAAGTGATCGCGGGACATTTGGCGAAAAATCGGATCAAGGCGCGGGACGACGGTGGCGATGATGATACCGTCGATGCCGGAGAGATTTTTCATCGACATGAATTGATGCAAGACGAGGGCGGATTCATCGGCGGTGCGGCCATGATCGGTGGCGAAGCGCAGCGACGAGACAAGTTTGTCGCGGTCATAAAATCCAACGACGATGTTGGTGTTGCCGATGTCGATGGCGAGAAGCATGGGGGTAATATAGAGATTGGGGGAAATGGTGCAAGGGTGACTGTTGAAAAAGGTGGTGTAGATAGAATCGCACACAAATTTCCAAATAAGTCTTGCTGGACGCCTTCGGCAGCCGCACGGTGGTCTGTTGAAAAGTCGTGCCCCAAGGAATTGACTCGGAATCAGAAATAGGCCCTGCTGGGTTCCCGCGTGCGCGGGAACGACTTAATTCGAAGTTCGCAATACATGGCTTAGTAAATTGGCAACCATCGCGCACTTTTTCAACAGTCCCCGTCGCCGGAATGACTTAACGGGATGCTTGCCTACAGTCATCAAGCCAAAGTTATGGTGAATTCGACTCTTTCAACGCTCCCAGCGGGAGAGACGAAAGCGAGCAATTCCGCTTGCAGGGACGGGGGATTCTGTTACTATTGGGGCATGAAAATTAGAAGGACAACATTCATATTAGCGGTATTACTCGCAGCGATTCTAACAGGATGTTCGAGACGGGCGGCGGATGCACCGTTTGACGGCACGAGCGGCGTGGTAGAGAGCGATCATAAGGTCGAGATTTCTGCGATAGCGCCGGAAGAGATCAAGCTTGAGACCGAATTTGAGCGATTCGGGATAGTGGAGCACTTGGTGTTCCTGGCAGAGCGCGACACGATGCGAAGGGCTTTGACTGTGACATTGCGGCGGGCGCTCAATGACAACAAGTACATTCGCGCGGAACGGGATTTTTCGGGGTTTATTTATAACGGGTCGTTCTGGCAAAATCTGCCTTACACGAAAGCGCGGCATGATTCGACGCGGCTGGATATCGGATACGATTTTCCGTTTGGCGGACTTACGTGGGAGGCAGGGCATTCAAGCGGGCGATTTCATTATGACTGGCGGGGCGTGAAATTTGATGCGGCCTTCAGCAATTTGACTGCGGTGCAGAGCAACCGCCACGGGGATCACAACCGGCGCGCGCACGCAATCGGCAAGGGCATGATCACGATTGGCGCCGATACGCTGGAAGCGACTGTTTTGTACGAGATGATTCAGTTAGAGAATTACAACCCGGTCAACAAGATCGAAACGGGAATCGAATATACGAACTACGACTGGGTTGCGGTTGTCGACAAAAGCGGCAAGGCGATGATTGCATCATCCGACTCAACGACTGCGGGCGACAAGATTCTCAAGAGCTTCGTTGCGATGTATGATGGCCGTGCGGTCAAGTTTGCTGAAGGGGCGAGCAATGTGCGAATCAACTCCGACGGATTGCAGCGCGACCACAAGATTCACGACATGTTTGCATTCAAGAAATCCCTGTCCGTGGCGGGGCTGGCAATTGGATTTGAACTGCAACTGGTCGAACCGAGAATTTTCTATTCAAGCGGTTATGCCTTGTCGGTAACGACCGGCACCGTGACTTCTGATGGTAAATCAGAAAGCGCGTGGGGAATTATCGAGCATTGGCAACAACCCGCGAGTGATGGGAGCGTTTTGAGATGAGTGAGGATTCGAGAGGAATGCTTGAGGATGCCGCCAAATTGTGGTTGGCGCATGACGGGTTGTGGTTTCAGGAAATCGAAAAGGCGTTTGGAATTGAGAAGGCGATAGAGCTCGACAAAAATGCCTGGGCGAAATTTACGGTTATTGAAGCGAAACGAATCATGTCGCGACATCAACTTCCGGAAAAGGGCGGATTGGCGGCGCATAAGATCGCGCTGGGATTTCGGTTATACGCTTATGTCAACGAACAGGAGATCGTAAACGAAACGCCCAGCAGTTTCGAGTTTCGGATGAAAGAGTGCCGAGTCCAATCAGCAAGACAACGGCAGGGCATGACGCCGTTTCCGTGCAAGGAAGTCGGAATTGTGGAATACTCGTTATTTGCGAAGACAATCGATCCGGCGATCAAAACGGAGTGCATCAGTTGTCCGCCCGACGCCAAGCAGACCGGCTTCTGGTGTGCGTGGCGATTCAGCGTTTAGAGACTTCTTAACATCCGCTACAAGGCGCCGGCCCACCGGAGAAAATGTAGTTAATCAGGTATACAGCATCTGAGATTGTGATAATACCGTTGCAGTCGGAATCGCCGGACAGCATGGGAGCAGGGGCGGACCCGCCCGCAAAGATGTAGTTGATCATATACACTGCATCAGAAATGGTGATGACGTCGTTGCCGTCGGCGTCGCCGCAGACGAATGGCGGAGGCGGAGCATTGGCAACGATGATGCGTGTGCTCAGGGTGTCGACTTTGGCGGGAACTGAGCCATCAGACACGGCCACGGTGAAATAGTAAGTGGCGTTGAAGCTGGGTGTCCCGGTTACGGCGCCAACGCCATTATTGAAGTCACAGCCAAATGGCACGTCGCCGCCGAGGAATGTCCAATTGTAGGGAGCCGTTCCGCCGACGGTCCAGAACTGGTAGTTGTATAGCACATTGAGATACGCGGTGTCGGGTTCGTAGCTTTCAATGTGAAATAGACCATCGCAGGCGTCGCCGACGCCGTCGCCGTTTTCGTCATATTGCTGAGAGTTCGCCACGGCGGCGCAATTGTCGCAGGCATTGAAGCGGCCATCGCCGTCGGAGTCGACGATATCGGGGCAAACGAAATTTCCCCACTCCATAACGTAAAGGCCGGTTTGCATGTCGGATGCGATAATTTTTCCGGACGGGAAATACGGATAGACGTTCCAAACGCCGGCATAGCCGAAACCACCTCCGGGATAGGTGTCATTGTGTGCGACTTCGAATGGACTGACCGGATTGGTGACATCCCAGATGCGGACGCCCTCGGTGTAATGCGCGATATAGAGATAACCATCTTTGTAATACGAATTATGGGTTGAGGCGCTGGGGTGGACGACGATTTGCGAAAGCATCTGGATGTTGTCGATATCAGAAATGTCGAATACGCGGGTCCACTGGCCGGAAGTGCCGATTTCATCGCCGACGTAGGCGTAGTGGCCATCGGGGCTGATTTCAATATTATGAGCGCCGGAGCCGGGGTAGTTGAAGTTCGTGATAAACGTCGGGTTTGCCTTGTTCGAGATATCGAGAACATCGATGCCCTGACCGTAAATGGCAGCGGCAAATAGTGTGTTGTTGCGAATGTCGATGTCATGATAGTAGTAAGTGTTGTATTGACCGACGCGGGGCCCGGGATTGGCGGGGTTGGTGATGTTCCAGATTTCGAGGCCACCGACGCCGTGATTGCCAACGACGTAGAGATAGTTGCCCTCGACCCAGCAATTATGGGAGCCGCCGCCGATGGGGTTGATGGTCGCGACCTGTACCGGACTTGCCACATTGGCGATATCGAATATCTGAAGCGGTTCGTTTTCCTTGACGATGATTGCCCAATGGCGGTAGATCTTAACTTCCTTGGCGTCGCGGTTTCCGAAGAGCGTGGGCATGAATCCGACCTCAGTCGGCGGCCAGGTGTTGATTTGGACAATGGAGACGCCTTGTGGGCGCGAACAGATCAGGGCGTACTCGTTTCCACTAGCGGAGTCGACATAGCCCCAACTTCCGCCATAGGTGGCGCGGCCATTCCAGTGACCCCAAACGTAGAGAGAATCTCCATCGAGTTTTTCGAGGGCCGAGTTGAGCGCGGGAGTGTTTTTCGAATTAACCGACGGGAGGTCGATCATTTGCGAGAAGGCGGGGCGAATCTCTTCGGCGTTTGCGGGTCGGAAAGTGTTAGTGTTGTTGTCGTAATTAATAGTAGCAGCGTCGTTATCGAGCCATTGTCGCCTTGCGTCGCCGGTGGAATTGGCGGCAAAAAGAGAGCCGGGGATTCCCAAGCCGGCAAAAAGGCAAACGATAACGATTTGTGCGAACATCTTCCATGCTCCTCTGAATTTTGAAGTTATGCAATTGTGTTCCGTCGCCGCAGGGCGAGCAGACTAAGTATGGCGCTTCCAACCGGTCCAATTGGTTAAAGGACAAGTACGTAGCCGGCAGCAATATGTTCGATAATGTTGGTCCATATAATAGTGCATTTAGCAAAGAAGTCAAGGCGCATTCAAAAGTGATCGCGATGAGGCATCCATGATGCCGGCATGGTGCGCATAAACATGCGCGAAAACCGGAGCTGAACGGCAAGATCAGGATCGAGAAGGATTTCGGTTGAGTTCCGCAAATTGCGCATTTTCCCGGGGAATTGAACCGGGTGTTTATGAGTCTGTTGCGCAACGCAATCGAGTCGATTCGCGACGCGGGCAAGGTGTGTATCAAGACCTGCCATAGGGACAAGAAAGTTACGGTGAGCGTTTCCGATACAGGTAGCGGAATTCCAACCGAGCAACCGGTGCACCTATTCGAGCCGGCGTTCAGCCGGAAAGGTTCGCGGATCAAGGCGGGGTTGGGATTGTTTGCGGCTTACAATATCGTGAAAAAGAACCAATGGGAGATAAGGGTCTCAAGCAAACTTGGGAGCGGAAGAACTGTTACGTTGACGCTACCGTCCGAGCTTGACGCGACGCTTTAGGAATTATTCGATTTCTTTGATAATGCGGATAATGTCGTAGGGCTGCTCAGCGGCCATGACGCGATCGTAGAATCCTTCATAAGCGAACAACTGAGCAAGGGCGCGGAAGACTTTCAAATATAAGCTATCGTCATAAGGGGGCGCCGCCATGGCGACGAAGAGGTGGATGGGTTGGCCGTCGGCGGCATCGAAGTCATAGCCCACTGTGGAGCGGGCGATGGCGATGATCAGTTCTTTAGCCTGCATGGTGCGAACGTGGGGAATTGCGATCCCCTTTCCGATGGCGGTTGTGGCTTTTTTCTCGCGGTCGAAGAGGTCCTTGAGGAGCTTGTTGCGATTACCGACTTTGCCGGAAAGATCAAGCAGATCAACGCATTCGGATAGGAGCTGCTCTTTGTGCGCCTGAATATGTTTGATGGTGAGAAATCCGACTTCGTCGGCGTTTTCCGGCGTCGCGAAGACCGTATCCATCTCCAGCTTAATTAGATTGGGGCTGAGATAGCGTGAAATCTGCAACTGTGACTCCTCATGTAGTAATAGATATCGTCCGGCGGCCGGTAAACATTATTGGGGCGAAAATCCGGACCGGCGCCTAAATCAATACAGGATAAGTGCTTTTGTCAAACCTTTGTTGGCGTCCCCGTTGCGATTTTTCACTTTAAATCATGGGCGTAACTGTTTAAGAATTAGACATTTGCGCTCCGGTTTGCGGAGTATTTTCTCTTGACTCTTTTGGGTGGGGCGTTATATTATCGCGGCAAAGATTGGATGCTTTGCTTTTACTTTCCCCTGATTGTAGTCCGCTAAGAGGCTACTCGCCGGATGCAGGATAGATCACACGAATTGGAATTGTGATCCCCAGAGCGGGGACTTTATTTGGAATATTACTACTCTCTTTATTAGGAGGAACTCTTCGATGAAGAAGTTACCGGGACGTTTAGCGATTTATGCCGTTGTCGCAATACTGCTGATGATGACAAGCGGCTCTGTGTTGGCACAGACGCACCTCAATTTCGTTCATATGCCGGAGATACTTGCCGCTAACGGGCAGAGTGTAGCTTATCCGGTGTATCTAAGCAATGGTGTTGATATCGATCAAGTCGTTGCGCCAATCGATTTCGTTCCCGGCACCTATGTACGAATTGATTCGGTGTCCACAGTAGGAAGCCGATTCGAAGGTCTGGGCATTATCACGAAGAGTTTCGATCTTGGCGGCCGCAAGTTTTGGGTCACGTTTGACGCAAACGAAGGCACGCCGCTTCCCGCCGGCGATGGTTTGATTGCCACGGTGCATTTCCTGATTTTCTCATCGGCGCCGGCGCATAATATTTGCGTTGACTCGGCGACGATTGACGGCATGCAGTACGCCATGCTGAACACCAGCGGCGTTCCGGTGCAGGATTTATTCGACCGCGGCACGATTACAGTGTTTACGCAAAGACCGATTATTCATCTTGATCCTTCGACGTTCACGTTCAACACTCCGATTGGCGTGAATCCGCCGGCGCAGACGATGGAGATCACGAATCTGGGTATCGACCCGCTGAATTGGGATATAACTTACAAGCCGACCTGGTTGAGTTTGTCGGCGATGAACGGTACAGCTCCGAGCAGTATCGATTTGATGGTTGACGTGACAGGATTGGGAATCGGCACCTACAACGATTCGATTGCAGTGCACGATGAGTTTGCGACGCCGAAAGTTCTTTATGCGCAAGTAAGTTTGGTAGTTAGGGAACCGGGCCCGCCGATTATCGGGCTTGATCCGGACGAATTTTTCTTCGTCACGACGGTGGACGTGAATCCGTTATCTCAAATGATGGACATTACAAACTTGGGCGACGGAGCGTTGAATTGGGATATTAGCTACAAGCCGGATTGGCTGACGCTGAATCCAGCATCCGGGACCGCACCAAGCAGCACTGAATTGTCGGTGGATGTTACGGGACTTGCTGCAGGCGAATACAACGATTCAGTCGCGGTGCATGATGCCAATGCCGATCCGCAGACGGCTTGGGCAATGGTTCATCTGACGATTACCGAGGTCCCGACTGAAGAGACCAGATGTATAGCGCTGCACGAAGGCTGGAATTTGATTAGCTGGAATGTTGATACGCAGAATGACGACATCGAAGCGATAATCGCCAATGTCAAGGGATGTATCGATGGCGTGTTCGGGTTTGAGATCGGCGCTGCGACTTACGACCCCGACCTGCCGCAGTTTTCGACATTGACGGCGCTTGATCATCTGCACGGGTATTGGTTCCGGATGGACTGCGACACGGTTCTTTGCGTGACTGGAATGAAGGCAGCGGTGGGGACACCGATTGGGCTTGAGTCGAATTGGAATCTGGTGAGCTACTTGCCGGATGACGACAATGCACCGGAAATCGCGCTGCAGTCGATGATAGATGATTTGGTAGTTACATTAGGTTATGACAACGGCGGGTTAAGCTACGATCCAGACAACCCGCAACTCGCTTCGCTGGACTTTATGCGGCGCGATTTTGGCTATTGGCTGAAGACGACGGACGCGTCGATCCTGTCCTATCCGGGCGAAGCGCCGGCGCCGGGGTACAATCCGTTTGCGTATGAATCGATGAAGAGCGCGCCGATATCGATGAACTTGATTCCGACGCGCGAGTGGATTGATTTGTACGGCGAGGGCATCAAGCTTGACGGCCAGTTGGTCGCCGCCGGCTCAGTTGTGGAAGTTTATGACGAAGCCGGAAATCTTTGCGGGCAGGCGCTGGTTGAAAGCGACGGACGGCTGAATTTTACGCCGGTGTATTTTGACGACAAGTCGACCACACTGGACGAAGGCATTGAAGCCGGCAGCCGCATGAGTTTGTCGATCAATGGCGAGCCGGTGCGCGAGAGTTATGAATACGGCAGCTTCGGCGACCGGGTGCAGATCGGTGATTTGTCCTCGGTGCTCAAGTTGACGGATGCCATTCCGCACAATTTCAGTCTCGATCAGAATTTTCCGAATCCATTTAATCCGTCGACGCTAATTGAATTCAGCTTGCCCGCGGCCGGCCACGCTCGTATCGAGGTTTTCAACCTTTTGGGCGAGAAAGTCAATGTACTGGTCGATCGCAACCTTCCCGCCGGTCACTACAGTGTGAACTGGAACGGTGATGACCTTGCCGGGCAACCGGCATCTTCGGGAATTTACTTCTATCGTCTGTCGGCGGGAGAATTTTCTCACACGCGGAAGATGATGCTCGTAAAATAGTTTGCGGAGTCGAAGGTGATTTCTATTATGAATACAAACTTTCACGAGGGATATAAAGTTATGAAGGTGACACGAATTGTGATTATGGCGTTGATGGTGGCAATCGGGATGACTGCAACATCAATGGGCCAGGTGGTTCCGACGAATGTCTGGACGGACTTTGGCGGCACTGAATGCACGGTTAACGGAGAGCAGGTCGGCGCTGGCTCGGTAATCGAAGCTTTTGATCCAGAGGGTATTCTCTGCGGGCAGCGTACGGTAACAGCTGCTGGACGGTACATTGGCATGCCGGTCTACGGAGACGACGATTTCACGTCGGGCGTCGACGAAGGTTGTGAATCTGGCGATGCAGTACTATTCAAAATCGATGGTAAGGTGGCATATAAACTTGGGCCGGGAAGTGACATTTGGTCGGGTCTCGGACCTTTGCGACTCATGAATCTTGCAACAAGTGATATCACGATATTCGATTTATCAGTAATTGGACCAGATGGTGGTGCGGGCGAAGCCGGCACGGAAGTGATTTATCAAGTTGACGTTTATAATAACGGCGACGGCGTAGATTTGGTCACTCTCGAGGCGAGCAGCCAAAACGGCTGGTCGACTTCGGTAGACAGCAATCCGGATGGCAATTATATTGGGGCTGGCGAGCACATTACGGTAGAGGTTCGTGTCTCGATTCCTGCCGGGACCATAATTGGCGCTCAAGACATTTTGACATTGACCGCAGCTTCCAGATTTAATGTGGCTGAAACCTACGATAAAGAGGTTACCACGACCGTTGACGAGTCGACGGATGTTGCGGATGGCGGATATGCTATTCCGGGGCAGTTTTCGTTGGGTCAGAATTATCCGAATCCATTCAATCCCGAGACGAAGATCGCCTTTGCGTTGGATAAGACCAGCGACGTGACGCTTGAGGTCTTTGATATTCTTGGACGCAAAGTTTCGACCTTGCATTCCGGTTACCTGGGAGCAGGCCAGCATGAATTCACCTGGTACGGCGTTGACCAGAATGGCCGCCAGGCGGCGAGCGGAATTTATTTCTATCGCTTGTCGGCGAACGAGTTTAACCTGACGCGGAAGATGACCCTGCTCAAGTAATTAAAGTATCCCCTTAGTGAAAGTTGGAAGCCCCGCTTGCAAGAGCGGGGCTTTTTTTGTTTTGGGAAAAATGTTGCCGAATGCATCCAGAGTAACGATCTTCTGAAATCCAAACATGAGTGAGGGGATGTGCCGCCTTGTCCGGGAATGCCCGCGGGTGCCAGAGCCACATCATTTTTGGAGCGGTGTCGGTATTAAACAGGAGGTTTTGATCTTATGAAGAGACGTTTTACTGCTGCCGCATTGGCGGTTTTGCTGGTGACCGGCAGTCTGTACGCAGACATCCGAGTCAAATCGAACTTCAAGATGGAGGGGCTGGTTGGGCTGATGAACATGGAGGGCACGGTTAACAACCTGATTTCCGGGGACAAAGCTAAGACTATTAATAACATGAAGATGACCAGCAAGGTGATGAAGTCTCTGGGCGCCGGGAAACCGAATGAGACGGCGGAAATAACGCGGCTCGACAAGGAGTTGTTCTGGGAATTGGAAATGAAGGACAAGAAATATAAAGAGCAAACATTTGCCCAGGCGCGTGCCGATATTGAAAAAAGTCTCGCCGATAACAAGAAGTCGAAAGAGAAACGGCTTAAGGACCATCCGGAAGATTCGCTGAGCTTCAAGACAACATTCACAGTGGACAAGACCGGTAAGAGCGAAATCATCGCCGGTCACAACGCCGACCAGTATTTCATCACGATAGAGACCTACGGCAAGAGCAGCGAAGGCGGCGAAGGCAGGATGAAGATCGAGCTCGACACGTGGCTGGCCAAAGATGTCGGCGGCGACGAATACAAGCGATTCTATGCGACGTTATTCGAGAAGCTGGGATTTACCGGTCGGAGCCGGCAGAGTCTTGAGGGTGCACTTATGGGTTTGGGGATCGATCCCAACGATGTCAAGGTCGCGGTCAAGGATCTTGAGGGCGTTGCCCTACGGTCGATCACGACAGTGACACTTGTTGGCGAGGACGAGCAAGGGCAGGAAGAGTCGGCGCCGTTGTTGACATTTAATATGGAAGTTACGGAAGTTGCGACGGGCGCGATACCGGCAATTGAGTTTGAAGTGCCGGAAGGTTTCAAGCTGAAGAAGTAGTGCAGCGAATTTTGCGGAAGACCAATTGATTGGGATACGATGAAGATTCTTGATAATCGAATAGAATTTACGGGTTTGGTTGAAGAACTTCCGTGGGGGAATATCCATCTCGGGCGCGACACGGAGCTGGCGCGTCAACTCACAATTGTCGAAGTAAACCGACATGTGTTTGCGAAGGACCAGGAGGTGCGAACCTATGTTCGTGCGGCTTACGGTCTAACGCAGATCAGCCATCCGAACATCCAACAGGCGCTCGGAGTCAAGCGGGGCGAGGATGGAACGCCCTACATTGTATTAGAGCATACCGGCGGTGCGCGTTTGCGCAAGCTGCTCGACAGCCAACCGGCTTTTGATCTGCCGATTGAGGAGTGCTATTACATTGCCGGGCAGATAGCGCGCGCTTTGGCGGCGACGCATGACGCCCGCGACCGGCAGACGGCGCAGCCGCTGAAGCTGTATCATCTAAGTCTCAACCCGGGGACGATTTGGGTTACGGATGCAGGGACGGTGCGGCTGACGAATTTCCAGTACCCGCCGGCGCAGATTAAAGAAGCCGAGCAGGTGGCTTATCTGGCGCCGGAGCAGATACAAGGCGGGTCGCTTGATCAGCGGGCAGACATTTTCAGCCTGGGATTGATTGCGTACGAGCTATTTACGGGCAGGCGGTATTTCGGTTCGAACAATGTGTCCGAAATAATGGCTGCGGAGCTCAAGGGCGAGTATCAATTTGATGCGCTGCGCTCAAGCAAGGCGGATCAGCGGATAACGGAGCTGGTTGAAGTCTGTATCCGGTTGAACCGCAATGACCGGATGGTGACCGCCACTCAGTTTGCGGATCGAGCGGAAGCGCTGGTTCGCGAGGCGGGCATCAGGCCTGAAAAAAGAGTAAGAGAATTAGTTGAAAAGCTGTCAGAAATTCCTAAATTGCAGACATATCCAACGGGCAGAAGCGAACGGGTACGGACCCGGGCAGTTGATCGAACCGATTTCGAGGAAGGGACTCAATCCATGGCCGATCAGTCACGGAATGATCGCGACGACGATAAGAGGCCGCGAGCGGGGCAGGAGACGCGCATCTCCAGCACTCCGGTATCGGAACGTTTAAAACGTGCGAAACGCAGCGGATTTGGGGGCAACAAGACGGTTCTTGCTTTGGGCAGCATTGCCGCGCTGTTGATTCTTGTCGTCGGATTTCTTGTCGTCCGCAAGATGATGCAGGGCGCCGGCGGCGGCGCTGAAAGTGAAGTCATAGAGATGGAGAGCGGTACAATATCGACCATCCCGGATGGGGTCGCCGTATATTCGGCGGACTCGCTGCTTGGGTATACGCCGTTGACAATCACGATGGCAGAAGGCGAATTGCTTACGATGAAACATCCGTGCTGTCCCGACTCGGCGATTGTACTGAATTTTGACCGGCTGTCCGAAGGACCTTATGAGATGAAGACGGTGGTCGAGATAACGTCAAATCCAGTCGGCGCTAAATTGACGTTGAATGGACAGGACATCGGTAAGACGACGCCGCATCAATTCAGCGCGTCGGCGAGCGATACAATCCAGTTTACGCTGGAGATGCCGGGGAAGAAAGTTTTGAACAGCGGGGCGGTCGTGCTTGCTGACTATGCCAGTTTGAATCTCGGCGACATAACGGCAGAGCGCAGCGCGACCGGCGGCATCGAGTTTTCGGGATCGTTCTCGGAGCGGCCGATGACTTCGATCATCACTTACCCGCGCGACGCGACTGTGTCCATAGCCGGCAGCGGAGTGGAACTGGGCAGATCACCGCTGAAAAAAGATTTGGGCGATGATGCGGTGATGCTGACGATTACCAAGGCCGGGTACGAAGACCGGATTCTTGAGATACCGGCAATCGGCAAACGCAGAGAAACTTACAAGGAATATCTTTTCAGACGGGTTGATGTTCAGGCTTATGAGTCGGGCCATCCTGACCAGACAGTAAATGCCCGCATCGCCGAGATCGTATACGACGGCAAGAGTTATGCATCGAGCGAAATAACGCCGGCGTCGGTCAGGTTGCCGGGCATTGATTGCCGGATCGTTTTGACGGCGGATGGATATCAGGATGCCGACACGATAGTCACGCCGTTTGCCAAGGAATTTACGGTCGTGATGCGCAAGCGCGAATCGGGCAGACCGGCGACGCCGGACATCACGACGAAACCGAGCAATGCGGCGAAGTCAGAAGTCAAAATCTTCGTAGTCGATGACAAGAAGAGCCCGGTCAGCGGCGTGCTGGTCACTGCGGAATTCAAGGTCGGCAAGGAGAAACAGATTGCCGATGTTGGGCGGACAGACGCCGACGGACGCGTGGTTGCGATGCTTGATCCCAACAAATACAAGTTTATCACCTCGCATGAGAACTACAAGAATAGCGACGAGTCCAAAGAAGTAAAAGCCGGCGAGCAGTATGTTTTGACAATCAAGGTTAAGAGGAGATAGCGTGGCTCGATTTGTCGTGCTGAAAGGCGGCGCCAGCTATAAGGTGTTTGAATTCGACGGGAATATTGCGCGCGTTGGCTCCGGCGAGACGATGGATCTTGATCTCGAAGCGCCGGGCTTAGACGGGGATTTATTTTTCCTGACCAAGACACCGCGGGGCTATGAAATTGAGCGGCGCAACGACAGCCTGAGTTTCAATGTCAACGGAGCTGCGGCAGGGAATCGGGTTTTCCTCAACGACGGGGATAAGGTCACATTCCTGGATTATATAATAGTGGCGACGTACCCGCCGACGCTTGGCGCGCCGGTGGTCGAGCCGGCGCAAAGCCAGCCGGCGCCAGTTGCGGAAGAGCCGAGAAAATCCAAAGACACTTCGCCGGTTGCAGCAGCGCCAATTGCCCCGCCACCACCACCGAAGGTTGATCCACCAAAACCGGTTCAGCGCGGGCCGGAAAAGGCGACGACGATCATTGATTCCGCTGCGATGGCACAAGCGGGCAGACCGTCACAGCCGCAACCGCCGGCGCCGAGTCAGCGCGAGACACGCGAGCCGAGTCCGCGAGCTGCTCAGCCGGAAACGCCGCGCGCCGAAAAAGCAGCCGCACAGCAGGCGCGCAAGCCGCGAATCACGCCGGTGTATTCGTTGGTTGGATTAGCGGGACAGTATAAGGGTCAGGTGCGCGAGATTGATACGCGGGAATTTGTCGTCGGGCGAGACGGGTCGACATGCGAACTTGTCGTCGACCGAACCGAGGGCGGCGATCTCGACAATTCCGTGTCGCGCGAACACTTTACGATACACAGTACCGACGAAGGGCTGTTTTTGATCGACAAGAAGAGCCGGCTGCGGACATACATCAATGGAAAAGTACTTGAGCAGAATCAGCGCGAATCGATTGCGCCGGAGGACGTCATTTCGATTCCGGTACCGCGCGGTGAAGTGAAGTTTCGGTTGTGTTTTGTGGGGAACGAGAATTTTGCGCCGGACAAGGGTCGCAGCAAATATCTGCCGATGATTATAGGGCTTGCGTTAATAATAACACTGCTTATTGTAGCGGCCATCTGGTTGCTTGGAGACTAGTCAGGACGATGAAGATCAAGTTTGCCGGCGCATCCGATGTCGGAAAGGTGCGTCATCATAATGAAGATTCCTATGCGATAGATCCGGAGCGCAATCTGATGCTGGTGTGCGACGGAATGGGCGGTCATGCTGCCGGCGAAGTAGCCTCGCGCATTGGGATTGAAACTGTCACCAAGTTTTTCAGCGAGCACGACCTCAAGTTATTTGAGTCGGAATCATTCGGCTATCCGGAGGCGATCACCCCAGTAGGCAAGTTGCTGGCTGGCGCAATCGGGGTAGCCAATCAACGCATTATCGAACATGGGCGCAGCGTTCCCGGTCAGACGGGCATGGGCACGACGGTCGTAGCGTGTCACTTTGACGAAGGCGTGGTGAGTATCTGCCACGTCGGCGACAGCCGGGCATACCTGATACGCGAACAGAATATCCGCCGGGTGACGGTCGATCACTCGTGGGTCAGCGAGTTGATGGAGAAGCACAATCTCACTGAAGAGGAAGCTGAAGCGCAGGTGAACAAGAACGTGATCACGCGGGCGCTGGGAACCAAGCCGCAGATTCGGGTTGATATTTCGCAGATTCGCTTTATCAAGAATGATATTTTTCTGATCTGTTCCGACGGCCTGACGGGTATGGTGAGCGATGGCGACATTCTCAAGGCGAGCATCCAACATGGCGACAACATTGACGCGCTGGTTGCGGACCTGATCAATCGCGCGAACGGAGCCGGCGGCGTGGATAACGTCACGGTTTGTGCGGCGCGGATAGAAGAGCTTGAAAAGGAGCAGGAGTTCGACGAGATCCGGCGAATTACGATTGACTGGGGTGAAGACCGCGAAGTCAA
Source organism: uncultured bacterium (assembly GCA_963707485.1). Classification (GTDB taxonomy): domain Bacteria; phylum Zixibacteria; class MSB-5A5; order CAIYYT01; family CAIYYT01; genus JADJGC01. The sequence goes on along the minus strand of CAVPQS010000032.1, from coordinate 3,252 downwards.
CGAGCTGTCGCGGATTGCGACGGACAGTTTTCCAGCGGCGGATAAGCCGCCGGTAGAAACGCAATCGGTAGCAGCGACGGGGGAATTTACGACCCCAGCGCCCAAAAAAAAAGGGCCATTAATCCGCTGTTCTTCGTTCTGATCATACTTGTGATTGTCGTGATACTCGCGTTCTGGTATTCGAGTTGAGCGGGATTTCTTACAGACTATCATAGAAGGGACTGATCGAAAAAAGGGTATAATCACGCGGCAGAGCGGAATAATTTGCTTTGGTTCGCGCCGTCGTCGGGTAAAGAATCCATTGCATTTTGGCGGACAAAACATAGATTGGGGCTTCAAACGGAGTGGTGTCCGAGCTGGCTGAAGGAGCACGCCTGGAAAGTGTGTAGGCCCCAAAAAGGTCTCCAGGGTTCGAATCCCTGCCACTCCGCCATAAAAGTGGAGGCGGTGAAAAAAGGGCAAGGGTGATCCAATCTAATAATTGAGTTTTAGTCGATCAGGACGGCTTCGCGCCAGCCACGCACCGAGTTGATGACAGATATAGCAGCGGCGGATTTCAAGTCTTCAAGCGCGATGACTTCTTCGCAAATGGCACCCTGCTCCAGTAATAGTTCGCGATAGGTTCCCGCCAGAAGCCCCGATCGGATCGGCGGCGTGATTAGTGATCCATTCGGTTTGCGAATCACGATGTTGTGCAGACAAGTTTCGGTGATTTCGTTTGACCGGTTCCAGAGGATGACATCATCGCAGTCCTGAAATTGCGAACGGGCGTCTTCGTAGACGCGCCGGTAGGTCGTCTTGTGGTAGAGAAATGCGTCGCCGGAATCGACGGGATGTCGCGCCAGACGCAGGCGCAGCGGCGAAGGGGTTTCAGTGGCGCTGAGGGACTGGCGCTCAAGCGTGACAGTGCCGGATTTGCTTACAAGAAGGCGAACGCGTTGGTCGCCGGCAAGTGAGGCGGCAAGATTTTCCAGTTGGGAACGGATATCATCGAGCGAAATGGAGAAGTCAAAATAATCCGCGGAATCGGCAAGACGCTTCAGGTGTTTCTCGAGAAGGAAACAGCCGGTGACCGGCGACCAGCGCATGGTTTCGAGCAGTGAAAATTCCGGCGGTCGTTGGGCAAGTACCTGCGCTTTGGTCAAGCATTCGTGATATTCCTCGTCAACTTGCGAATCCCAGACAATACCGCCGCCGACGCCGTATTCAGCTACTCCTTTTTTCTTGTCGATGAGGACGGTTCGGATGGCAACACTGAATTGGGCGCGGCGGTTGGGAGCGACAAAGCCGATTGTGCCGGTGTAAATGCGTCGCGGCGCGCTTTCGAGTTCGGAGATAATTTGCACAGTTCGCGGTTTGGGAGCGCCGGTCACTGAGGCAGGAGGGAACAGCGCCGAGAGAATGCCCGAGAACGACGCCGCCGCACTGCTGGTGCTCGGACGGGACCAAGTCGCGTTCCTAGGCGTGCTGATGCTTTCCGCCTATGCCGCCTATCGCGTCGCCACGGATAAATCGCCCAAACTCAGCGCGGTCGCGCCCCTCGCCGCCGGAGCGCTCACGGGCCTGACGATCATCGCCGTCCCGCTTGCGTTCACGTTGGAGCTCGCCGCGCATTCGAACCGACCCGAGATCGATCTCGACGGCGCGTTCAAGGGCTCGCTGCCGCCGGGCTCCTTCTGGACGCTGATCTCAGCCAATATGTTCGGAACGGACGGCCCGCTCTAACCGTCGCAGTCATCGGCGATGTTGGTCGCGACCACCGACAGCGATCAGCGCTGCCACCACCGCCCCGACGAGGGCGCCGATCAGCGCGCACGCGATCCCGGCCGTGCCCGGGGCCCCGGCGACGACCGTCGCCAGCGCCGCGCGGGGCGTCCCCGCGGTCCTCAGGCGACCCTGTCGGCGCGGAGCCCGGACCGGTGGAAGGGAACGGCCATGGCCCCGGCGGGCGCGCCACCGGGGCCAGCGGCGGTGATGCCCCCGCCACACCCTCGGCCCCGGCAGCGGGCGGGGGCGGAGGGGCGGGGGGGGCCGCGGGCGGGGCGAGGGGAGCGCTCAGGCGCTGGGTGGGGTCAGGGCGCGGCCCAGCCGGTCGAGGTCGGATCGGACCATCGGCCGGGGCGAACCCCCGGCGTCGCGTCGGACCGGGCCGAAGGGCGCCCATGGTCGGGGTGCGAGGGTTCCATCGGGAACATTGTCCCGCCTCGGGCACGATCGCGGGCCGCTCCGGCCGGGTTTCTCAGCAAGTTCCCAGGATGTCGTGTCGACAATGGGGAACCACAACGCATCTGGCTTCGTACTACCGGTACGAACGAAAGGCGATCCGATGGACGACTCGAACTGGATGGCTCGGGGCGCATGCGCAAGCGTCCCCCCGACGGTGTTCTTCCCCAGCGACGGAGCCGGGGTGGAGGTGGCGCGTCGGATCTGCGCCGACTGCCCCGTGCGTCAGCCCTGTCTGGAGTCGCCCTCACCGAGCGGATCGACCACGGGGTGTGGGCGCTGCCGGTGGCGGCGGGTCGGGCGGCGGTTCCGGTGGCGGGAAGCCTTCGATGCCGTTGCAGCCCAACGTCGGTCCCGAGACCGTAGCGCCCGGCCCCGGCGGCGGCGCCCGCGGGGGCGGGTCCGGGGCCATCCCGGCATCGGCCATGGGCGGTGGAATGGGCGGCATGGGTCACGGCGGCGGACAGCAGGGCAAGGAGAAGCGCCGCGACGCGCGTTTCACACCGGACGAGGGCGTCTATGTGGAGGACCGGGCCTACACCGAACCGGTGATCGGCAACCGCAGGCGCAGGGACGTGCAGGACAAGGAGCCGAAGTGAGCACCGATGCCGATCACACCGGCGGGCAGATGCACCCGCAGGTGGCGGCCGTGCTTCGACAGGCGGGCCGCCTGCAGGAGCTGATGGACCAGCAGCTGCACAAGATGGCCAGCGAGTCCTTCACCGCGACAGACGAATCCGAGACCGTCGAGGTGACGCTGAATGGCCATCACCACCTGGTGGACGTCTTCATCGCCGATGGTGTGTTGCGGCTGGGCGCCACCACCGTCGAGCAACGCCTCAATGAGGCCCTGCTCAACGCGACGGCCGAGGCGGCCGAATCGATTGCCCTCGACCAGGACCGGCTCAACGACGCGATCGCCGAGATCACCGGGACCGGTCCCTAGAAGCGCAGGTTGCGCAGCAGGTCGTAGACGCCGGCGATCCACAGCAGCAGCGGGATCACCGCGGCGATCGAGGCCCCGTCGAG
>CAVPQS010000031.1:0-28575 GCA_963707485.1 uncultured bacterium | reverse complement strand
TCGGCGCTGCCCTTCTCTTTGATCACGAAGATTCCCTTGTTCTCCTCGTTGACGTCATTCGAACCGCTCAAAATATAGGTGTTGCCGTTCTTCAGCGTAACCGACGCGCTTCTCTGCGAGCTCTTTTCGATCGTGGAAATTATTGCAAACGGGATGACAATCTCGACGCCTTTGTACTCGCCGTTGAGATGCTCCCATGTGTATTCTTCGTCGTTGTCCCAGGCGATGTTACCGGTGAAATCCTCGCCGTCTTCGGTCGTCGCGGTGCCGCGGATTTGTGCGCCGCCATCGAAGTCTTTGTAATGCGGCAGTTCGGCATTCGGGACAGGTAAAAACTCCGCCTTTTCGAAATCGCTCCAGTTGATCTTGACACGCCCAAATTCAGCCGACTTGACAATAATGCCGCGGTTTTCTGAATTCACGTCGTTGGAGTTGCGCAGCACAAGTTCCTTGCCATCCTTCAGGACAACTGATGCCGAAGACGACGATCGGCGTTCGATTGACGCGATCCTGCCCATCTTAACCTTACGGGAGCGGCCGCCATCCTCGTCGCCATCCAAGTCGTCGGCGTTGAATACCTCGTCGACGTCCCACTCGATCCAGCCGGTGAATTCACCCGCCCGCCGAGTGCTGACGCGGCCATATAAACGCTCCAATTCGTCGGTCGGTTCGGCCGGTTCCTGCATAAAGTCGATATGGTCGATGTCGTCCCAATCGAAGTAGATTTCGCCTTCCTTGGCGTCATTGATCAAAATTTCGCGTAGACCGGGCCCAAGATCAGATCCCGAGCTAAATACAATTACTTCACCGCTCTTAAGCGTTATTGTTGCGCCGTCATCACGGTCGCAAGCCAGAGTACGAATATGACCGAATTGAAGTTGAGATTCTGAGGAGAGATCAAAGCCGAAAATGGAGTTGCCTTCGCCGATTTTTAGTCCAAATACTTCTATGGATGGATCCTTGGAATCTTTGTATTTGCGCTTCCCGTGCTTGCGGTCAGCCTCGCGGCGATCTTTCTCGATTGTGCCGTCGATAATGTCATCCCAGTAAGCTTCATTTTTGTCCCACCGAATCCAACCCTCAAAAACGTCATTGTCAACAGTGTAAAGCTTTCCATATATCCGACCGGACTCTGCGTGCAACTGCGCAATTCCCACTAATAAAAGCAGGCCAAACGCAGCGAATGAAATTAGCCGTGGCATTGATCCTCCATAACCGTACTTTCGACAAGACTTGCCTGCCAGAGTTTACGGATGCGAATTAGATTTGTTTCGCAAGTTTCAGCGTTTTTTGAGGTTGCAGGAAATTCCGACAGGGCGGAAATAGGTGGGGAGCCCAGCTTGGACTCCGGACTCCCCGAGAACAAAGATCGCTGCGATTTGCATCGAGCAATCTTCGCCTCCTTTTCTTCTCGGGGAAGTATAGCTACAGCCACTGACACCTGCTGTCAGTGTGATTTATAAAATTTCGATATTTTATTAAGTATTTTTCGCTGATTACATACCGGGTGGAGGTCCACCGGCAAATATGAAGTTTATCAAAAAGACGACATCGGATATTGTCACAACTGGATTGCTGTCGATGTAAACCGCTGTCGCCCAAGGATTAGGGGCAGGGCCGCCGGTAAAAATAAAGTTGATCAAATAGACTGCATCGGAAATCGTGATGATTCCATTGAAGTCAACATCGCCCTTGATATATGCCACCGGATCCAGTGCAACGTCGAGATTCAGATTAGAAAATACATCGGTGATTTCTGAGTACGTCTGATAACCCGGTCGCGAGACCTTGATTTCGTATCTTCCAGCCGGTTGTCCAATCAAATTGAAAGTGGAGTCGGCTGGATAATAGCCCGATGAACTAAACGGGACTTCGACATGAAAATTCTCAGCAGACGGGTTTCCATCACTGGTTCGTAATTTGCCGTCGATGGAATAGAAATTGGCGGTAGTCACTGTCATACTGTCCCAGGCAATATTCCCATACAAGTCCTTGGCCCAAGCTTTGACGGTATAAGTCCCGTTCGGAATCGTTCCCGTGGACCACTTCCCCGAGACGTCGGAAGGCTCAACCAAGCTGTCGTTATCATGATTAGTCAATATCTCAAAGAACTGCCTTTGTTGATAATTTCCTTCGGAGTTGCAGGGACCGGAATTCTTGTAGAGCGTATGATATGACTGATCCCAGAGCAACTTACTGCTAAAGTTGAAAGTCACGAAGGGCCCAATCGCCACCGAATCAGAGTAGATTTCATATCCCATTTCGTGGGGCGCAAGAACCCAAGTCGGATGCCCAATTCGGTCGTGTCCCTTTGCAATGATGTCGACGTCTCCGTCAAGCGGCATTCCTACGTTGAAAAATATATCTGAATTATCGCGGCAGAAGCGAAATGGTGCTCCGACGTTGATGTCGACAAAGTATGGCGCAGTAAAGTCGTCAATATTGTCCAGCTCGTCGAGCGGGTTGCCGACGAAAAGCCAATTTGCCGACCAAACCAGGCCGGCGTCGCGAATCTTGACAAAGTGCAGGTGGTGGAAATCCGATGTGGGCCACTGGACGAGATTGCCAAGTTGTTGCCCACTATCGACATAATCCCCGACACTTACAGTGATAGTTCCCTGGTCGAGGTGGGCGTAGAGCCAGGCATCGCAACTATCTGAACCGTCGGTATCCCCTATCGCCACTCGCCAGTGCAAATCGGCGGCCGTTGTCAGTACAGCCTTAACCCATCCAGCTTTAACTGCATAAACCGGTGTTCCAGCAGGATGTAGAATGTCGATACCCGGATGCATGTATGGAGTACCGCCATAATTCTGATATTCGCCGTACGAATTCCCGAGCGCGTGCGACGAGTCGAATGGTTCCATTGGCCATGGAATCACCGCAAACGTACTTGAATGCAGGCACAATACCATGATTGGAATCAGGAGTAATCTAAGCAGGTATCCTCCGGAAAGTAGATTGAATAGATAGCTCAATATACGCGATTCCCGAAATAAGGCAATCGGAAGTTGATGAAGAGCTAACCGGGACCGCTTATACTCTTAGAGAATTGGAGAATGCTGTTCCTCAGGTGAGTATTCCCGCTTATTTGGGACCTTTAGGAGCACAATAAACCCGGCGACAAGCGCGACGATTTGAGCAGCCAGCGCTAACCGGTAATGAATGGTTGATGCCAGTTGTTCAGTGATGACAACTCCCTTGCCCTCAAGCACAGACAATACGCCCCTGCCGAGTGGCATGTCGCGTTCACCGATAAGTGCGACGACTCCCCATATTAGTGGGCCGACCGTCGCCGCAGCTTTGCTGCAAAGCGAATAGACGCCGTAAAACTGGCCCAGTTTCTCTTCGGGGACTAAGCTATTCAAAAGCGGGCGGCTGGCAGTCCAAACGGCGCCCAAGAACACTCCGAAAAATGCGCCAATGACATAAAAATTCGTCTTGCTTGATTCTATCGAGGCCCATGCCAGCGCAATCACCCAGCCGACTACTGACAACAACATCGCCGGTTTCGATTTGATCCGGTCAGTTAAGTATCCGTAGACGATTGACCCAACCAGCGCAAATGACGTCGAAGCGAGGAAGAGAATAAGTTTGTCGCCTTCCTCGAACCCGACTACCGTGCTTGAATAGACACCCATAAAAATGATCACGGTGTTTACTGCGTCGATGACCAGAAAATTCCCAATCATGTAGCGCAGAAGCCCCGGGTAGCGTTTGGTGTCGCGAAGCGAGTTTTTCAAACTCTGGAAGAAAGATTCTTTGGCATAGGCCGCCGTTTGAACATGTGTTCCTTCTTTGACCCAAAAGAAGCATGGCAGCGCAAAAATCAGGAATAGCAGCGCAGTTGGTAGAAACGTATAGACGCGGCCGGAGAGTCCCTCGACCAGGTTCAGTCCAAGCAAGGGCGAAACGAGCAGCAAACCTGTAATTGATCCAGCATACCCGATACCCGTGCCGATGCCGGAGATCTTCCCTACCGTAGCCGGCGTCGAGACATCCGAAAGCAGCGCATTGTAGAAGGTCAAGCCGCCTTCGTAGAAGTAATTCGCGCCGGCAAAACAGATCAGTGCAATCACCACCGTCGCCAATGGCGAAAAGTTCAGCAGCGCGAAAAGGGACAACAAGACAGTGCACGCGACGCAAAGGTACGTGAACGTCTTGAGGTCGCGCAGTCGCGTCCCGCCGTGGTCGGCTTTGCGACCCAGCGCCGGCAGTGTTGCAGCCACCAACAGCATCGATGACGAATAGCTGAGCGAGAAGAAAATGTCCTTTGTGTGGAGGTCTTCGATGATCCACGGGGAGAAATAGTACGTGACGATGTTCATCGAAAAGATCGTGTTGGCGAAGTCGTACAGGACCCAACCGACCTGCGCCTTGAGCCGCGAAAAGCTCTTACTCCCGATCAAGCGCCACCTTTAGTGTCGTCATAGTCCCAACTCATCGGATATTCGTCTCATGCCGTCAAGCGACAACTGCAAGAATTCTTCGAGAGTCAATCCCAGTTCAGAACACTTAGCGATTCCTTCGCGCCTGGCGCCGGCGGCAAAACGTTTATCTTTAAACCGCTTCATTAACGACGACACTTGGACCTCCGACAACTTGCGTGCGGGATTCATCAAAGCAGCGGCAGTGATTAGGCCGGTAGTCGGATCGGTGGCATACAGTGCCCAGTCCATTTTCGACAAGCATGGTTTGTGGTCGGCGTGGCAGTGGATGGCGTAGATCATCTCGTCATCGATTTCTTGATGCGGTTTGAGCCATTCGCTCGTCACAAAGGTGTGTCGCTCCGGGTCGTTTGCAGTAACGACATAGTCGAGATCGTGCAACAGCCCGACCATTCCCCACCGATCGGGGTCCGCGCCAAAATGTTCGGCTAACCGGCGCATGACGGCTTCGACGCTGATTATGTGTTTGAGCAGATTGTTTCCTGAGCCGATCTTTTCTTCGACAAGCTGATATGCTTCGCTGCGATTCATGGCAATACCCTCAATCAATGAACTTCCACCGAAAGCCCCACCAGGTTGACCGCCCCGGCTGTTCGACTCCGTTCATCGTGTAATCGACATTGAGCAGATTGTGATAATTGAAATAGAAATGAAAGCGCTTCAAATCAAAGCTGAAATATGACTCGGCGATAACAATGCCGTCCTCGACACCACCGTACATGTGACGATTGATAGCGGACCTGAACGCGGCGCCGACTCCGAAATTGACCCACAACTTGAAACGCTTGATCGGAAAGCCGTACCACGTCGAACCGCTCGCTGTATGCTGCGGACCCACCGTGACATCAGCGCCATCCGTCTTAGCCTTGCGAACGCCGTACGCAAGCATCAACGAGACGCGACTGAACGGCTGTGCCCTTCCTTGCACAGATGCATACAACACGCTCTTATCGACTTCAACAGGTCTGGTCTCGCCGTAAAGCAGCGAGCCAGTATTGATGCTCCACTCTGCGACGTCGTCGAGATTGATCACACCGGCGGCAAGACGCAGATGATTGTTCTCGTGCGAAAAGATGTACGCTAATTCAGCAGTCCGGGCAGTACCTGCACCAAGTTCATCGTCGCCGGTGATTGAGTAGTCAGCCACACTGTCAAACAGCGCCGCCGAAATGGGCTGAAGATAGAGCATTTCCGGCTGCGGCAGGATTGCCCGCCAGGCAACAGTCGCGGCTAATGATGATTTGTCCTTCAAATCATGAACGGCGGACCCCACGATGGATGGTCGCGGCGAAACATCACTTGATCCCGTAATTGATGCCGCACCGAATAGCGTAGTTTGCGGTGAAAACGCGAACAACTCATGTGCTCCCAAATCAAATGACACGCTGTTCGCGGCAATATCCTGGCTGATGAAACGCAAGTAGCGGGCTCTACCACTCAACGCAAATGTGCTGCGACTTCCGCGAACCTGATATTCGGCTGCAGATTCAACCAGGCGAAATCTCTGCGACGTGACGAGGTCGACCTGGTCAAAATATTGAGCGTCGTTCTTGTAACTAAAGCGCAAATCAAGCTGTGTATTTTCAGATCGCAAGTAGCTCAAGGAAGTCGAGAGATTGGCGAAGTAGTCGGATACGTGGCCGTCAAAATTGTAATTGTCCGGAAAGAACACTTTACTGCCTTCGAGCCGATTGAACGAGTAGAGAATATTCGAGCGCCACTTGTGGTTCATGCGCGGCTCGACCAGTATCCTCATTCGCCGCATATTCGTATTGGCGCCTATGACAAGCCCGTCCGTTTTTTGAAACGTGCCGTCGGTTCGAATACTGCCCAGTTTGCCGAAATTGCTCTTGAATTCAAATGTCGTGTTGGCAAATCCGCCGCGGCCGCGATTGACATAGATCGTGCTTGTTGCAGTATCGAAATCTACCAAGTCAGACTGCTGGTGAATATCCGAAGTACGCCCAAACGGCGCAAAAAGTCCGCTCAACCCGGGAGAGAGAAGATAGTATCGATCCGACGGCTCGCTGCGAACAAATTCTTCCGAATTTGCCAGCGGAATTGGATTGGCAAACGATTGCTCGCCGACAAAATCATCCGACCGCGACATATGGCTGGGCGGAAGCCCAAATGCATAGAACGACTCGAAATCGCCCCACATTGTTACGGAATTACGATAAAGAGCCGGTTCAGATTGCCAATTCGAGTTGGATTGGGGCCGATCTGGAAATGCCTCGCGATTCGAATGGCGGTCGCGAAACAACAGCTTGAGGAGCGAGTCGCTAACTGCTGTAAATCGCGGGCGCGTGATGATCAGCGCTGTATCGACATATGCGGCACGTGAACTATCGACCTGCAATGTGTCCGTTGCGATGCCCGCTTTGGTGGTATCGTCAGGCGATGATTGGGCGCTTGCCCATCCCCCGATCACGATAAGCGTCAGCGCGATAACAATTGCAGTTTGCTTCAATTTGTCTCCGTGATGAGCAAGACAGCCGGCGGCCAAGTGGCGTGATCGCTTGCCTCCAATAATCAAGTTTTGAAAATAGCGACTTTTTGCAGTTTAGCAAGGATTGGGAATAGCACAATAAAGAAGATCACGTTTGAAGCGACTGTGATTAGTGCAAATGACGCCGACACAACAAGTCGTTCGCGAAACGGCCCGAAAAGCCAGGCATCAACTATTGACACGGGAATCTGGTAAAGAAGGGCCGTCGTGACTCCGAGCAACCCCAGCGACAGGAGGTAATACACGGACGTTCTGGCGTTGAGTCTATTCGCCAACGAACCACCAAGCATGCCGACACAAGAATAGCCGCCGATCTGAGCCAGGAGAATCGGAAGCATTGCCATACCGTAAGGGTTGAATAACGAGATTAATGTCGCGCTGATAGCGCCGATCAGGCAACCGGCAAGCGTTCCGGTCCCGTACCCGCCGAAAAACACCATCAATATGCCCAATGTCGCGTTTGGAATTACCATCAGAACGAATGAACCGGCATAAGCCAACGCCGAGTAGAGCCCGATGGCTGCGACGGTGCGCGGTCTCACCGAACCACGAGGATCTTCTGATGATGGACGTTTTCGCCAATGCGTGCTTGCACAATGTAAACTCCAGACGCCACATCCTCATTGTCATCATTTCGCCCGTTCCAGATCAGTGAATACGGATCACCCGGTGTTGCCGGCTCGACGTCGGATTGGTAAACACGTTCGCCCGCGACTGTAAAAATGCTGATATCGATGTTGGCATCTGCGTGGAGTTCGAAGATGACCTTGAAGGGTTGCTCGTTCGCGTTCGCTATGATGAACTTGGTATTTGCAAAAGAGACTATGTCCTCGTCGATAAAGACCGAAGAGTCAGCTACGCTGAATCGATAGGCGTTGTTAAGCCGTCTCAGATTGGTGTTGACAATCGCCGGGATCACCAACACATCGGTCACGCCCTCCAGTTCGTCTTCTTGGACCTGTGTATTGAGCGGATAGAGGCTCTGGTGCGCGCGAAAGAGACCATTGCCGTTGAAGCGATCGTAGGCAATTACCGATTTGCGCCACTCCGTCGTGGGATTGACGCTGACAGTCCCGGCGAAATCCATGACAAAACCTGAATCAAGCGACCCGGTTCTGAAAACGCAATAGTTCATACCCAATTCAGACGGCTGAAACTGGTTGTCGGCGCTTTCTGCCGTAGTTATGGGATATTCAGAAAAGTAGCGAATGTAACGCTTTGGTGGATTGCCGACGAAATCCGGAATCACGTCGTAATTTGCTGCTTCAGAGAAATAGCGACCTGGACGCGTTCGTCCGCCGGTAAAGAATAGCCAGCGTGAGTATTCGGTCCAGGCTTCCTCAAGGTTCACCTCGCCGTTCGTCTGATCAGAAAGCGCGCTCTGAATAGCATCCTTGAAGAAATTCTCTCTGGCCGTCGCACCGCAATATTCCCAAGCCCGCCGAATGACGTCCTTGCCGTACTTCTCCGCCAGGAAAATCGGAAAGATTCCCGCGCCGTAAATATTCAGATTGTCTTCGCTTATGTAATATGGCGCATTGTGGACGGTGGGTAAATAATATGGCAGGTAGGAGTAATAGTCGTTCACGTCATCATACGTCTCTTCTTCCATCCACACAGCCGACATTTCGAGCCAATACGGGTTCTGGTTGGCGAACTGTTCACAAGGAGTCCCGAAACAGACTTCTTGCCCGTCGTAAGTCAAGTGAATCGCGTGAAAAAACTCGTGGGCGAGTGTCACCTGAAGAGCATCAATTGGGCGGTCGGAATACCCCGGAAATCTCTGATACTTCGTGTCCACTTCTATCCAAGAGCTCGTGCGGAAAATTGTACCGTCAAGAATGCTCAATTCCGGAGAAGTGGCTCCATAGATTGATGCTCCCACATCGTGGACAAATATGTCATAGCGCTCGTCACCGCCGCCAAGACCGGCATCATTGAGCGGCTCCATGTAACCCAGCGAATCAACATGGTGGACCCAGCACGAATCTGCAATGCGGGCCACTATTTCGACATAATCCGGGACACCATTGCTGTTCTGGTCGCCATAGCGAGTGTCAATAGTATCGCGACTGCCGGGAGTAGTTGTATAGTGAATTTTGAAATGCCCGCCGGTCGAATTGAACTCAAGCGGAAGATTTGTTGGCCTGGCCATCACGTCCTCAAACCCGGCAATTGTCCCATATTGGCTTATCAGTGCGCGGATTTCGAGAGCCAGTGGCAGCCCGCATTTTCTCATCCGGTCACCACCCAGCGCTTCGTCGCCCGCAAGGGTCGACTTCTCGACTCCAAACTGCTGCTCATAGGCCGCGCGTAATGCAAGCATCTGATCGTAACGGCTCATTTGCGAAAGTTCGGCGCCGGTGATATTCGTGGCGAAAAGTATCAGCAGGAGAGCAATGGAAGTTGTAATTCGCGCGATCACGCGGACTCCTTTGTCAAGTAGATTTGCGGCTGGCAAGATATTCTCTCATTCGGGAAAGTATGATGTACGGTACCTTTTGGTTGCCCATGTCGGCGCGAGGATCATTGCGGCCATGCCAGTCCGATCCCCCGGAAATGAGCAGCTTGTGCTTTTCGGCAATGCTCTTATAGTGACGCACCTGCGCCGGAGTATGTTTGGAATGGAACACTTCAATTCCATCCATGCCAATCTCGACAAGATACGGTATTGCTTCGTCGCGGCGGACTGTGCCGGGATGCGCCATCACTATCATGCCGCCGGCATCGTGAACTAATTTAACCGCTTCAACCGGATCAAAATACGTTTTGGGCACATACGCGGGAGCATGATAACCAAGATAGCGATTAAAGGCCTCATCGAAAGTGTGCACAAACTCTTCCTTAAGTAGTGCGTCGGCGACATGAACCCGGCCAATCACGCCGGTACCAGCCATGGCTTTCACTGTTTCCATCCTGAGATCAATGCCGATTTCATTCAATTTCTGAACAATTATCAAACCGCGCTTGAGCCGCTCTTCCTGATAATACTTGACCTTGTCGGCAAGAGGATGAAAAGCCGGATCGGCAAAGTAGGCAAGCATATGAATATCTGACTCTTCATGCGTGCAGGACAGCTCGATGCCGCTGATTATCTCGATTCCCAGCTCGGCGGCGCGTTTGGAAGCCTCGGGGATTCCATCAAACGAATCGTGATCGGTGATAGCAATCGCCGATAAGTCTTTCTCATGGGCGTACTCTACTGTCGCGGTCGGAGTGTAGCGGCCGTCGGAGTAGATCGTATGCATGTGCAGATCGATCAGTTTGTCGGACATCCTATTTTCTCGATAACCGTTTCACGCGCCAGCCGCGCTTTAGTTTCAGCTTCCGCGAGAATTTTCCGCGCTTCACCATCGATTTCTGTTTTAACCACCGCATCCTCGATCCCCGGGAGATTTATCTGTACATTGTAGAATGCTCCCTGAACCGCGGCAAACGCCATCAATGCACCGACACCGGCGTCGCTGACCGAGTTTACATTGCCAATTTTAGCCGTTTCAATTGCCAAGTCAATTGCTGCCGCAGCCTTGGTCATCGTCTCAAGCGGCGTTCGCGTGGCCCTGATCGTGGCCGTTTGGATTGCTGCCTTGCGCGCCGCCTGCTGCTCCGGTGTCTCTTTTGGCTGTTTCATCGCTGCCATCAGGCCATCAAATGACGCGGCATCGCGCGCCACTAATTCATATAGTTCGTCCTTCAAGCTGTCGCTCTTTTCCAGGATTGCAGCAATCTGCTCCTGCACATCGGCGTATTTCTTCTTTCCAATTGTCAGACGGCAAACCATGCTCGCCAATGCTGCGCCAAGCGATCCCGCCGCTGCCGATACTGAACCGCCTCCGGGCGCAGGCGAATTGGATGCGACCGATTCAACGAACGAACTCAAACCGGATCGGGTCCCCTGCTCTTCCAGCGACTTCTGCAGCTTCAACTCAAGAATCTGCTCCTTGCTGAAATTTTCGAGCATCAGGTACCAGCGTGCTGTGTTGGCGATTGCCTCGTTGGGCACCAATCCGACGATCTCCGTCGAGGTGACAAAAGTTCCCCAGCGCGCAGCTTCGGACTTGATCGCTTCGACCACCCGGTAAATCGGGGTTTGCAGATAATTCACGAGGTTCATCGACACTTGAACGCAATTGCGATCTTTGATTTCAAATCCAAGAGCGCGGCAGTAAGTGAACCCGCCGGAGTTGGCTCGAATAGATTTTGCAATGCGCTGCGCCACCTTCAAATCGTTGGTCGCAAGATAAGCGTTAAATGCGATTAGCGGAAGGCGCACACCAATCGCGATTGCACCGGCCTGCTCGTGCATTACGCGCGGACCAAAGTCGGGAATCAGCGTGTCATCGCCGGCAATAGTTGCCTTAATGCCTTCATATTGTCCATGCTTGTTCCGGATGTCCGGCAAGCTCACGCGGTCCGGACGCGTGGCGGCTTGTTCGTACAAATATACGGGGATGCCCAGTTCCTTGCCCACCTGTTCTCCAAGCGCCTTCGCCAATTCTATGCACTCTTCAACGCTGATTTCGCTGATCGGCACGAAGGGACAGACATCTGTCGCACCCATACGCGGATGTTCTCCCTGATGTGTGCGTAGGTCAATTAATTCCGAAGCCTTTTTTATTCCCAGGAACACGCCCTTTTTGACGGCGTTCGGATCACCGGCTACGGTCACTACCGCGCGATTGTGATCCTTGTCCATCTCGGCATCGAGCAGGACAACACCCGGCACGGAGGTGATTGCATCGGTAATCGCTTTGAGAACTTCGGGGCGCCGCCCTTCCGAAAAATTCGGGACGCATTCTACGATCTTTGGCATGAGCGCTTCTCCATAAACTAAAGCCGGTCCCGAACTGCCGCCCAAACCAGCGGCATCATAATCTCGTGATGACCGGCGAAGTCGAAAGTCTCTGCGCCCAGCAAACGCGGACGCGAGACGAAATTATTGCGCGGGCGGTAAAGCCCGATCATATCGAAATTAGCTACTGTAAATTTGGTGAAGGATTTGTCAAGATTCCGCGCGATGGCGATGGCCTTGAGAAAAATCTCGGGCATAATCACCGCCGAGCCCCAATTCAGCGCGACGCCGCCGTTCTTGAGCTTTGTGACATTGTGGCAGTGAATCTTGAAGTCAATCTGTGAAGCTGCCCCAACCACCGCCCCGTCGTACGAATCATGTGCGTTTACGATGTCCGTACCAATCGCAACGTGAACTGTTGCCGGGATATCGAGCGACTGAGCAACTGCGAATATCGAGCGTGAGCGGTTCTTCGCCTTTTTGCGATTGATATAGATTCCGGCAGCTTCGCCAAGTCCGATCTTCGAGTTCTTAGCGACAGCGATGATGCCGGCATAGTGCGCGATCGTCTCTTTTGTCATTCCGAATTCGCCTTCCGTTAAGGCGGTCTCGACATCTTCTGAAGTTTTGCCGTAAAAGGCGAGTTCAAGATCGTGAATCAAGCTGGCATTATTTGTCGACATCGTTTGAACACATCCTGCGCGCATCATTTCACAAAGAATCGGACCCAGACCGACTTTGATCACGTGCGCTCCGAACATCCAGAGGATCGGTTTGTTCTTGCGGCGCGCGCCCATGATGGCGGCGACCAGTCTCTTAAGATCGGCGCCCTTGAGAATATCCGGAAGTGAATTAACAAAGGCGCTCACTCCGTGGCTGGAAAGTTTGGCGCCCAACTGCGAACTTTGGACTTTCGATTTCCTGCCCGCAATTGAGCGTACCTTTATTTTCGAAAGGTCAATTTGCTTCAAAGTTACCAGTCCAAATTCCCCAGCTTGAACTCGGCCAATTCAGCATAAATCGAGCCGACCAAAACTTTGCTCTTCATCAAGACCGGCATTTTGAGCCGGTCGTCGGTGAGCCAGACTTTGACTTCGCCTTCTTGCTTGAAAACGCCGGCTGCTTTCAGCATAGGTTCAACGACGATACACTTGAACTGGCCGGCTGGGACATCGACAGTCTCGCGCTTGAGAACGCGAACGTCCATCACCTTGGCCGAATCGTGGTCGACGTAATTAAGTTTTATGGTTTGACCAACTTCCAAAGGGATGGTGCGGATATAGTAGAACGCTGTCAGCACATCTTGCGAGAAGGCGCTGATCGCGATTGTGTCGATGTCATCCTGTTTGCGGCTAACCGCACGACGCAAGTTGTAATCAAAATGGATTTCCCTGGATGAATGATAGGATCCCTCGTGAAGGGCGCGGAAGAAGTACTGCGAAAAGATTCCCTCGGCATCTATCTGGCAGACAATCGTATCGCGGACCTTGTAGAAGCCGTCAAAAAACTTGTTCGAGTTTGTCTCGGAATAAATCTGAAAACAAAGAGCGCCGTTGACCCTGCTCGTGTCACGAATTTCGAGTGTGGCAATTCCGGCAGTCACAAAACCATAGCCAACGTCGAATTTCAAATACTCGCCAGGACCAAAAGAATCATTGGGAATCTGGCGGTAAAGGCTCTCCGCCGGCACCGCCGGAGTAGCGGCAACATCGGACGCGCCGCTGCGGCCCTGAATATTGAAGAAGAAAAGTATCGCGATGACCGGAACCACGAGGACGAGTCCCAACGCTTTCTTGCGGTGTTTAGCTATGATTTGCTGCCCTCCGAATTATCTCAGGGAGGGCCCGGTCAATTTCCTTGTTGATTTCTTCAAATGTGACCTTGTACTCTTCCAGCGAGCCTCCCACCGGGTCGTCTACTGAGTGCCTATCATCGGCGTGGTCGCTCTTGGGGAAAGCTTTAACCATAAATAACTTCTCGTCAGCCGAAGGCAGACCCTCGAGAAACTCATAGTGATTGTGTGCCAAGGCAAAAACGAGATCGGCCTCGCGAAAAAGTCTTTCGGTCATCCGCGTCGAATGGTGCCCTGATATATCAATTTGGTTTCGCAGAGAAATCTCTACGGCATGGTGCGTCGCCGGATAACCGTCCAAAGTTCCAATTCCAGCCGATGACACATCGACATTTTCGATGCCTTTTTCTTCCAAACGTTTTCGGAGAATACCTTCGGCCATTGGCGACCGGCAAGTATTTCCGGTGCATACATATAGGATACGATACACTAGTCCACTCTTTCTTCTGCGCAGTTTAACACTTGGGAAAACGGGATAGTTCCCTCGCGAATCAGCGCCGCTTCGGCGCCGCTGACATCAATCACCGTTGATGCACGTCCCACCATCGTGGAGCGCCCCAAAATGATGACCGGTACTATGCCGTCAAAGGTCGCCAGAATCTCGCTGTCACTGCGACAGTCAGGTTGACCGGAAAAATTGGCAGAGGTCGCAATCAAAGGCGCCTTTGTCAGTCCACAAAGCGCCTGCACGAACGGATGTGAACTCACCCTGATCCCGATTTTGCCGTCATTACCAACGACGCCGAGAATTGCTGTGCGCTTGGCTCGGGCGATTAACGTCAGCGGACCCGGCAAGAACTTTGCAATTATGCGCTGGATATAGGCATCCGCGATATGGGCAAGTTCCGCAATATCTGATGACGAAGCGACGAATACCGCCGACGACTTGGAGAGATCACGGCCCTTAATCTCATAAACGCTCCGCACCGCTTCGGATTTTAGCGCATTACAGGTCAACCCATAAATCGTCTCGGTCGGAACTATCGCGGTTCCGCCGGAATTAACGGCATCGCACGCCCGCGTTATCGCCTCGGCGTGATTCCAACTCAAAATCTGGCTTTTTATGCTCTCATTGCTCGGCATAGGATTTACTTTACATTGAAAAGTTGATGATTGTTTAACCCGCATGGAGATTTTTGTCCGAACTTCTAAAGGTACTGGTCGTAACGGGGATCATCCTTCATGCGCGCCAGCAGCGACTTGATGTCGTTCACCCGCGTCTTGTGGGCAACCAGAACCACCGAATTGGTCTTGACGATAACAAGGTCCGATACGCCCAGTGTTGCCAGAATACCGTCGCCGGAGTTTACGGTCGATACTTCAAACGATTCATGCAGTATCGTGTCGCCAATCGAGACATTGTTGTCTTTATCCTTCGGGCTAATTCGCTCCAATGCCAGCCAACTCCCGATGTCATCCCAAATTAAATCAGCCTTAATAACTACGACGTTATTGGCTTCCTCGAGAACGCCGACGTCGATTGAAACGCCTTCAGCTTTTTCAAACAACTCCAGACGCGCGTTCTGCTCGCCGGCGGTGCCAATCTTTTCCCCGTACTCAGTGAGAAGTTTATGCATCTCCGGTTTGCAGCGCGAGATGGCATTCAAGATCGACTTGACGGACCAGATGAACATACCGGAATTCCACATATGCATGCGTCCGACATAGTACTGCTGCGCTAAAGTGCGGTTCGGCTTTTCCTTAAACTGCTTCACTCGAAAACTGATCAATCCGTCGAACGAATCATATTGTTCGCCCAGTTCGATGTAGCCATAGCCCGTTTCCGGACGAGTCGGATTGATGCCAATGGTTATCAGGACATCGTCTCGTTGGGCAATGGCAGCGCCAAACTGAAGAATGTCTATCAGGCGTTCCTTCGGTCTGATGAAGTGGTCCGCCGAAAGCACTATCATCACACCACCAGGGTCTTTCTTGAAAAGATGCATCGCCGCAAATCCGACCGCGAGGCAGGTGTTCTTTCCGAATGGCTCGGCCAGGATATTTGATTCACTCAAGGCCGGATGTTTTTCCAGTATTTGCTTCCGGATATTTTCGCCGGTAACAATAACGGTCTGCTCGATTGAGACAAAATCTGCGACGCGGTCGAGGGTTTCCTCCAGCATCGTCTTGTCGGAAGCGATCTTCAACAACTGTTTTGGATTCTCGCGGGTAGAGAAAGGCCAAAATCGTTCTCCCTTACCGCCGGCTATTATTGCAACATGAATCATAATCGTCGTTTTCCTCTATAGCTGTTGAATATCAATGTTTTAAGGCGAACTGTCAAGTATCTAAAGCCGCTTAATCCGCCCAACGCTTACCCCGAATAACTTCCCTGTCCGTAATAATTGCACTAATTAGATGGTTCGGCGTAATGTCAAACGCCGGATTGTAAACCCTAATGCCCTCCGGTGCAGTTCGATGTCCGCCCCATTGACGGACCTCGTCCGGCCCGCGCTGCTCGATTTCAATGTCGACGCCGGAAGCGACGCGATTGTCAAAGGTCGAAGTCGGCGCTGCCACGTAGAATGGTATTTGGTGCTCTTTGGCTAACACGGCCAGTGAATATGTGCCGATTTTATTCGCTACGTCATAGTTGATGGCAATTCGATCCGCCCCGACAATAACGCACTGAATCATCCCCTGGGACATGAGATAGCCGGCCATGTTGTCGGTGATCAGAGTCACATCAAGGCCCTCACGCAAGAGCTCCCAAGCAGTCAACCGCGCTCCCTGCAGAATCGGGCGGGTTTCGCAGGCATAAACACCGAGTTTCTTGCCGGAGCGATAGGCTTGATATATGACGCCGAGAGCCGTTCCGCTGCCGCCAGTCGCCAGCGCCCCGGCGTTGCAGTAGGTCATTACTGTGCCAACTGCCGGCATAAACTCCATTCCATTCAGACCAATCCGGTCACACATGCGAGCATCTTCGTCATGGATTTGCATGGCCAGGTCCAATAAGCGCCGGTTACGGTCGGGTGAATCCCCGAACGCGTGATAAGAAATCAGCATGCGCTCGACGGCCCAACTCAAATTGACCGCCGTCGGACGCGCCGACTTGATCTCATTTATCGCGACCGCAAATTCGACTTTATTGCGACAATGCAGGGCCGCCATCGCGACAGCATAGGCCGCTGCCACTCCAATCAATGGTGCGCCACGAACTTGAAGCGTCTTGATGGCCGTGACAATTTCGTGATAATTTGCCAACCGAATGTATTTCTCATCATTCGGCAGTTGCGTCTGATCGAGAATCTCTACTTGATTGTCTATCCAACGAATTGTCGTAAACTTCATCGTGCGCTACTTTCCGATCTGCTGCTAACTTACCTGCCCGGAAACTTTGACAATTAAGCTGTTCATTCGCGCGAAATCAAATATAATACCGATCATATTTTTTTTGGCAACTGCATCAATTGCCCATTAAGGAACCACTATTTGGACCGTTCGCTGCAGAATATCAAAGTGTTTCTATTTGATCTCGACGGAACTTTGACCATTGATGCCAAGCCGCTTTCAGGCGTTGGTGACGCACTTAAGTGGCTGAAATCGCATGGATTTTCGATTCGAATCTGCACGAATTCGACAACAATGTCACGTACGACCATGAGCCGAAAACTGATGGAATCAGGGCTCCCGATCGAAGCAGACGAAGTCTTCAGTTCTCCGGCTGCTGCGGTGGAATATCTGCGCCAGAACGGAATCACCTCGTGCTGCAAATTGCTCTCCGAAGACGTAAAGTCAGACTTCGCCGAATTCGCTGATAACGATTCCAACCCAAGCCACATCGTGATCGGTGATATTGGCGGCAGGTGGGATTATGGCCTTATGACAAAGCTTTTCGAGTGGATTATGAACGGCGCCCAGATTATTGCCCTGCACAAGGGGCGGTACTGGCTAGCTGACGGAAAGTTGAAACTCGACATTGGCGCGTTCATAACCGGACTCGAATATGCAACCGGCAAGAACGCGATACTCATTGGCAAGCCGTCGGCGGAGTTCTTTCGCCTGACGCTGACAAACCTGTCAATACCGGCTGCTCAAGCCTGCATGGTTGGCGATGATTTGATCAGTGATGTGCTCGGCGCGCAAAAGGCTGGAATTAAAGGCATTCTGGTGCGCACGGGGAAGTACCGACAGGATACTGAAGCAGCGTCCTCTGTAAAGCCTGACCTGACAATCGATTCAGCCGCCGATTTACCGCGTCTGCTGGCATGACAAATCGATTTCAAGCGCTCTTGACATCTTAAGACAAATCAATAACTTACCGATAATCTGAAACAATCAGAGTTATTTGGGTAAAATACCATATTGAAGATACTAATTCGTCCACGATAAAGGAGAATCATGAACAGAGTCCTCACCCTGGCAACCTTGTGCGCCGTGCTCTTGATCGCTGCTGCGGTCGCGATGGGAGCGACGATAAAAAAGGGCAACACAATTGCATTCCTGCGTAATAACGACATTTGGCTGATGGATGCCGACGGCAGCAACCAGCGTCCCTTCGTGACCGGTTTGACCAACGCCAGCGGGCGTTTAACCTGGTCGCCTGACAATAAGAAACTCGCCTTCGCGCGCCGTGGCGCATTGCAACTGCAGTATCCGGACCTCGGCGGCCATCAACACGCGGTGTACGACCTGTTTTATGCGTACACAGATTCAAGCAACAGCTTTTGGGAGAACATCACCAATACAATGGGCGCCCAATATCCGGAATTCAGCCGCGACGGCAGCAAGATCCTCTTTCTCCATGACTTGAACGCCAATATGGCAAATGTGGTCAAGCCGAATTATCGCCTTTGCTTCTACGACACCAAAACTTTCCTTCTGCGAAATCTCGATATGCCGGCAAGTTCTGAGTTGCTTGTGTCGTCACCGACCATGTCGCCGGATGGAAATCAAGTGGCGTTCGTGGTTATGCGCTTGCAGGGCGAACAATTTGCCTCGACTGGAATCGCTACCGCAGCAGTAGCCGAATTTCCGCTCAAGGATGATGTAATGCTTGAACGCGCCAATAAGTGGAAAGGCGCAACGGCGCCGTCCTGGTCCCCCGACGGAAAGTGGATTGCCTATATGGCAAGCGATATGGCAAATCAGGCCCTTTCGCTGGCAACGCCAGACTTGACCGAGAAAAAGGTCATTTGGAAACCCGCGGCGGGACTTGGCTTCGCTGGAGGACCGGTCTCCTGGTCGCCGGATTCTAAGTACGTATTGTTTGCCACCCAGAACGGATCAATCTATAAGTTAGCAATTGCCGGCGGCGAACCGGTTCGTCTTTCGGGCCCCGGCTCGGATTACAATCCAGCCTGGTCGAACTAAGCTGTTCAGATATCTTTGAATGAGAGAAGGGTAACCGCAAGGTTACCCTTTTCCTTTGTGTGCTACAAACTGCAGAGAGCTTCGGTCAAAACACGCACGCCAAAACCTGAGGCGCCGCGCGGAATGTATTCGCTGCCGCGATACTCGAAATCAACTCCGGCAATGTCCATATGCAACCACGGCAAGCCGCCGGTGAACTGCTTGAGTATCAAAGCTGCCGTAATCGTGCCGGCGGGTCGTCCGCCAGAGTTCGTCATGTCGGCGACTCCTGACTTGAACTGATTTTCGTATTCTTCCCAGAGCGGCAGTTGCCAAACTTTTTCGCCGGTCCGATTGGAAGCGGCAAAGAACTTTCCCACCAATTCCTCAGAAGTCGACAATATTCCAGCGCCGCCATGTCCCAACGCCACTGTCACAGCACCGGTCAGTGTTGCAACATCTAAAAGGTAGTCGGGGCGTTGCCCGGCGGCGTAACCGAGCACGTCCGCGAGCAGGAGCCGTCCTTCGGCGTCGGTATTGACGATTTCGATGGTCTTGCCGATTGACGTGGTCACGACATCACCGGGCTTGTAGGCTGAACCGCTGAGCATGTTTTCGCATGTTGGAATGTAAGCGGTCACCTGCACCTGCGGTTTTAGTTGCGCCAAAGCAGCCATAGTACACAGGACCACCGCTGCACCGGTCATATCCTGCTTCATTTCACCCATATTGTCCGCCGGCTTGATCGAAATGCCCCCGGTGTCGAATGTCACGCCCTTACCGACAAGGATCGCGCGCTTCTTCGCCTTTCCTTTTGGTTTGTAGTCAATTCGGAGCAAATACGGCGGCTCGTTGGAGCCTTTTGCCACTGCCAAAAATGCGCTCATTTTGAGCTTTTCGATCTGTGGCTTTCTCAGCACCTGAACTTGTAGTCCATGTTTTCTGCCGATCCGGCGCGCTTCGGTCGCGAGAAATCCGGGAGTCAAAATATTCGAAGGGCACGCCGACAGATCGCGACAGTGATTTTGCAGGTTGGAAATTATCAGCCCGTTTTCGGCAGCATCTTTTTGTCCACGCAGTTCGGTTCCCTGTGACAGCAAACTTAGCTTTGCCGGGTGGATTCGCTTTGGCTCGCCTGATTTGAGACTATCGTTGAAGTATGAGCCAAGATTGAATCCTTCAACGACAGCCTGTATAGCAGATGCAGCATTGAGCTTTGTCGCCGAAAAGCGCGGCAGCACTATAGTTGAATTCAACGTTCCTTTTCGTGTGGCGCTCTGACCGGCAAGTCCAGCAGCTTTACGAATAAGGTCCAGATGGATATCCTCGTGTTTGCCGAGACCGATCAACATCAACCGCTTAAACGGCCGGGCTGGATGCGGGATGATTTCGTGATGTTCCAGAGTATTCGCCGAAAATATTCTCTCTGCTCTCAGTGTCGAAATCTGGCCCTTGAGCAAACGATCTATTGCCCTCACCGACTCGCTGCCGAGGTTTTCGCTGCTCAGGATCAATACGAGTAAATCACACTTCAGCTTCCCAATATTGAATTCATTGACAGTTAATCGCATGTGTCTCCTTCAGATTGAACTACATCCGACAATGTTAATAATGGAACGAGGCGATTATTCCAAGACTTTTAAGATCGTGTCGTAGCGGCCGAATGACGGCATCAGATAGGCGCCTTGAACAACAGTGCGCGCGCGCAACAACAATTCCCGGCATGACTCCACACCAACAGAGGCGGCGTCTTTACCGGCATCATTCATTCTCCGGCGCAGGTCGACCGGTATTTCGATTCCGGGCACTTCGTTATGCAAAAATTCGGCGTGTCGAAATGACTGCAGCGGCAATAAACCCAATAGGATTGGAATCTTGATGTGCTGCGTGCGCTCCAAAAGTTGCTCAAGAACATCCAAATCATACAACGGTTGTGTCATGGCAAATTGCGCCCCAGCGGCGACCTTTTTTTCAAGTCTCTCCAACTCGCGTGTGAGATTTTCGGCGGTCGGATTGATCGCGACGCCAATCGAGAATTCCGTATTTGACCCGATCGGATTCCCCGCGAGATCAGTGCCATTGTTGAGCCGCGCAATAATGTCAACCAGACCGATGGCGTCAACATCGTACACCGCCGTCGCATTCGGATAGTCGCCCAACGAGGGCGGATCGCCGGTGATCGCCAATATGTTTCGAACTCCCAATGCATGCGCGCCGATGAGATCAGACTGCAATCCCATCAAGTTCCGGTCCCGGCAAGAGAAGTGCAAAATGACCTGCATGTTGACTTGAGCGCAAATGAGACCGGAAACTGCCAAACAACTCATGCGGGTGCGCGCCATCGGTGAATCGGCAACGTTGACGGCATCCACGCCGGCTTCCTTGAGCTTTGTAGCCGCCTTGAGGACCTTTTCTGAATTAGCGCCGCGAGGCGGATCAATTTCGACCGAGACGACAAACTTCTTTCCCAGCTTGGCGGCAAAATCAGAAACTCTCGCGTCCGTCGTGAGTATCGGGCGCACAACCGTTCCCGCCTCAAGACTCACTGCCACACTCTTCTTCTCGGTTCGCTGGAAGGAATCGAACACCCTCTTCATTGCGCGAATGTGCTCGGGCGTAGTGCCGCAACAACCGCCGACGATCGAAACACCGATATTCAAGAACTTACCGCAGTATTCGGCAAAGTAATCCGGCGAGGACACATAGAAGAATCTGCCCTCGTTGTATTTTGGTAGACCGGCATTTGGCTGCGCCGAGAGCGGGACATCGGTCATATTTCTGAGCATTGAGATGAAATCGAATATTCGTTGCGGGCCAACTGAGCAATTTGCGCCAACGACTTCCAGTCTGAGCTCCTTCGCCACGTCGAAGACTTCGATTACTGAGTTGCCGCGAATCGTCGTTAAGTCGTCATTGATACTCACCTGTCCGACCACCGGCAGATCACAAATCCTGCGAATCTCCTCAACGGCAATTCGAAGTTCGTCGACCTCCGGAATCGTCTCGACCATATACAGGTCGACTCCGCCTTCCAGCAGCGCTTCCGCCTGTTCAGCGAAGAGTCCGCGCGCCTCTTCAACCGTCAGCCCGCCAAATCGACCAATCAGCTTGCCCAGCGGGCCGATTGATCCCGCCACCAAAATATCGCGGCCGGAAACTTCCCGGCGATCACGGGCGATCTTGACACCGCGGTAATTGATCTCTCGTACAAAGTTCTCCAGTCCATGCTGTGCGAGCTTCAGCCGATTTGTGCCGTAAGTGTTCGACTCGATCAATTCGCTGCCGGCGCTGATATATTCGTCGTGGACGGACCCGACGAGTTGCGGATTCGTGATGTTCAGATGATCGAAGCAATGATTGAACGAGACGCCCCGCGTATACAAGTATGTCCCCATGGCGCCATCGCCAAGAATAGCCCCCTGCTTGAGACGACTCAAAAGCGGGGTTGACATTGTGTGATTCTAAAGGCCGAGTTCGATCTTGACGATCTTGACTGCCGCGACCATGTTTCGCAGTTTTGCGACAGTTTCTTCGATTAGCCGCGTCTTTAATCCGCAATCAGGGTCGACCATCATCAACTCGGCGTCGAATACTTCCAGACCCTTCTTGATTCCGGCGACAATTTCTTCCACGGTCTCAACGCGATGGCTGTGGATGTCCAAAACTCCATAGGCAATTTTCTTCGTGAACTTCGGAGTCTTGAAGACATCGAGATTTGAATATCCTGAATTGGCAAATTCCAGATCGAGTTGATCCACCGGCAAGGCGAGTATTCTTGGATAGATGGTCTTGAAATCGCCGTAGCAAATATGGGAGACCGTCATCGACTTAATTCCAGCGGTCACAATTCCCATTGCTTCAATCGCAATTTCCAGTTCGTCCGGCCGCGTCGAAATCGCCGGCTCGTCGATTTGTATGTACTGTGCTCCTGCCGCCTCAAGGTCTTTGACTTCATCATGGAGCAGCCGCGCAAAGGCAAGCACCACATCACGGCGCGTGTCGTAGTGCGTATTGAACGACCAGTCGCACATTGTGTACGGTCCGGTGAGCATTCCTTTGACCGGCTTGTTCGTCAGCGATTGCGCGTACCTGTACATGTCGACTGTCATAGCCTTGGGCCTGCGCAGGGCGCCTTCGACGATCGGCTTGCGATAGTAGCGATTGCCGTATGATCGCACCAAGTCGCTGATTCCCATGCCCTCGAGCTTCTCGGCGAAATACGTCGTCATATCGCCGCGTTCCATTTCGCCATGCACCAGAATATCGATGCCAATCTCTTCCTGTATCTTGATGATCTCGCGCGTCGCTTGAAGTTCAAGCTCGACGAGCTGTTCATGCGTCATCTTGCCGGACACAAACGCAGTTCGCGCTTTCTGTAGGTAATCAGGTTTCGGGAAGCTGCCGACGCTGGTGGTCTCAAGCATGATGCGGTTCTCCATTGAATGCCTTAACCGCACGCGCAAGGATTTGCACTTTGGCAACCGCGTCGCGGTGAGGCAGAAATTCCAGCCCACAGGACGGACTCACGTAAGCATTCGGCGCCGTGGCCGCGATTCGGTTCAGCATTGTCTGCAACTGGTCTTCGCGCTCCATCTTGATATTCCGCGCATCCACGATACCAAAGCAGCAGATAAACTTGTTACTCAGGCCCATGAGGCTCTCGACATTTCCCGGATGGGAAACGCAATCGGCTGCGATTACGCTGACCTGCAACTGCTTGAGACTCTCCGCCAGCTTGGCAATGTTGCTGAAGTAGTAGCACGTCCAAAACTCCGCTTCAAGTCCGTCGACCACAGTATTGAGAGCATCAATAGCGACGCCTGCATCTTCATGGTGATAAGGCAGCCACGGGTCGTCGAACTGGATATGTTTAGCCCCTGCGGTGATCAAAGCCTGAGCTTCCAGACGCAGCGCCGACCCGATATCCGCAAGCAGCTTTGCTTGGCTGGTATAATGCTGGTCGTCGCACAACTTTGCGAAGCTGTATGGCGCCGGCAAGACAGCCTTGATCGGTCGTGCGGACTTCTGTTGCGCAAACTGAAAGTTAGGCGCAGTTGCAGGTTCCTTCCACAAAATCGGACCGGCAATCTTCGGCTTGCGATAGTAAACGTTGTTGTCAAACCAACGCAACAGGCCGCCGACCTTAAATCCGTCCAACCCTGCGGCCAACGGCGTAACAATATCGTCCCAACGAATTTGTCCGTCTGTCGGCAAATCGATTCCGGCGGAGGCCTGCTCGGCAATCACTCGAGTTGTCACCGCGTCGTATGCGGCATCCAATTCGCCGCGCGAAACCTCGTTCTTGTCGAAACGATGCAGCATCTTGCGGATGTTGACTTGCCCCTTCTCGGATGGGAGCTTGGGGTAATTTCCAACAGTCGTTGTCCTTAACATGGAGGGATGTTATCTGACTTGCCGCCCATTTGCAACAATAAATTCGTGTTGCGCGCACAAAAAAACCGCCGGCGAATTCTCCGCCGGCGGCAAATAGGAGCTTATGAAATCGTATCAGCTATTGACCATTGTGCTGTCGAAGGCATCCATGCGCTCTTTGATGCGTTCGTCAATGTTGATGGCATCTGAGTCGTTGTAGAATTCCTGATCGTCGAAACGCGAGACTGCCTTCAATTCAGCGAGTACAGCGAGAATCTTCAAAATCGAATTTTCGATCACGCCCAGCGAGGTCGGCATCTTTCCGCTCTTATCGGTGATGTCGCCTTTCTGGAGTCCCATCTGCAGCAGTTGGACGCGCCCGCTGATTGCCGTTGCGACGTTATTCAGATAATGCGAAAGAGTCGCAATCGCGATGTTCTTTGAACGAATCATCCCCGCCAGCCGTTCTTCAGCGAGCAATTTCCCGGACAATTCCTGCCGCTCCTTGAAGAGCCCTTCAATCATGAGATACGAACGGCACAGCTCGCGATTCGCTCGGCTAAGCAGATCCGTCTGATTGCCAATGTCGATACCGATGTTGACCGCGGCAGTAATCGTCTCATCGAGCAGCTCAAACGCCAATCCATCGAGGAACTCTCTGGCAAGACCGAGACGGCCGGCAAGTTCAGATACATAGAGCGCATTGCGCTCAATGATTTTCAAATTTGGTGCCTGAATGTTGCGGGTGAGAATGTTCGCCAGCTTCACGATGCTTAAGAGAACATCCTCGCGGTTGTCCTGCTGAAGCTGATGGTGGCTCCGAATCACGCGCTGGAGGTCCTCGGGCAAACGCCAGCGACTGGCAATCACACTGCCTAATTCAGCATGGTCGACGTCGAAAATCTTTCGCTCGGCAACAAGGATATCATCGCCGGCATCTTCAAGCGCCGCTACCTTGGCGTAGTGTTCGGGGTGTGCGTTAAGGATATAAAGTTTGCCGAGGTCATGCAGAAGACCGGCAACAAACGCCTCTTCCGGATTCTTGTGGTGTAATTGCTCCGCCATCTTTCGGGCAAGCAACCCTACGCCAATACAGTGGAAATAAAAGTGGCGCAGTGTTTCCTCACTCAGATTGGCGCCCTTTCTTGGTCCTGTGAAAACCGAGACCGAAAGCGCAATACACTTGATTGCATTAGCGCCCATCACGCGAATGCCTTGATGGACGGTCTTGATCGGTGTATTGCGACAATAGTAGCTTGAATTCGCCATTTTCAGCACTTTGGCTGTCAACGACGGGTCTTTGAGGATGATACTTGCGATTTGATCGGGCGACGTCTCTTCCGACGACACGGCCTCGAGCACTTTGATCAAGGTGTCCGGTATTGACAGTAGGTCCTTGGAAGCATCAATGTTATCGAGGAGACGTATCTTTTCCATAACTCCACCAAATCTGCGGTAACTAAAGCTTGCGTTTCTTAAGTTATCGGCGGAGTAAAATCGAACTGAAGCACAATTCTTAGGCAGTAATCATCTGGCAGGCCGCACCGATGACTTTGCCGAGCTGTTCCATCTTGAACGGTTTGGTCAAAACGAAGTCGGCATGCCCGGCGTGGGCTTTCTCCAAGTCGGCAATATTATCCCAGCCGGAGAGAATAATCACCGGCGTCTGCGGAGCGTGTTTCTTGACCTGCTCGGAAATTGACCAACCGCTGATATCCGGCATTCCCGCTTCGGCGATGACCAAGTCAAATTGTTCTTGCCGAAACAGCCGCAGCGCTTCCTGCCCGCTCTCGACGGTGGTAATCTTGTGGCCCATCCGCGTAATTATGTTGGAGAGCAATTCGCGGATTACTTCCTGATCATCGATGCCGAGAATACTGAGCCGACGCTGCTTTTCCTTCTTGCGCACGTCGCGGGGAACGCGCCACACAATCGACTCGAGCCTGCCCTGTGGATTCGAAACGGAGTACTCACCGTTCAGGTTCCTAAAGCTCTCGGGGAAATCCAGCGCCAACAGCGACGATTGCCACTGAACAACATCGAGCAGCTTGTTCCGGAACCTCTGCATTTCCGGTTCGCTGGTGGTAACTTGAAAATATCGATATTGATTGTCTTCGTATGCCGACAAATACAGCCCGCTGTCGGAGGACCGCCCAAAGAGATGCTCGACGAGTGATTCGATGGCGCGAATTGTCTCAGGTGTCTCGACTCCGAGCCGCGTCGTATCGACATTGCTCTCGATGCGGTGCCAGACCATAAAATCGGAGACGGCAGTTCCATTACTGGGAACAATCACACTCGCAGGCTGACTCGCTTCGACCGTGCCGGGATTCGCAGGTTTGATTTCGGCCGCGGCTTTCGTTACACTTGGTGCAAGAATAGTCTCGAGCCGCAGTGCCGCGAGATCCGCCACGCGCCGATAAAGACCGATGCTCTCGCGAGTCACACGGTCTTCATCACCGAAGAGCATCATGATCGAACCAAATGCCGAATCGCCGCAGCGTAATGGCAGATGGAACTGTATCATCGACTCGGGCAAAGCAGCCATCGCTTTGTTTATAACTGACTGCTGCTCCGCCGCGATATTTTCGGCAAGCATTGACTTGGTGACTATTCTTTCCGATTCGTCACCGCTGGGGAAACTTGCGATCAGGGCCGAAATGAGTTGCTGTTGCTTGGCCCGCGCCAGATCCGATGGAAACTTGATTCCCGAGCCTTCAATTCTTGGCGTAATACCGGCATATCCTGGCGGATCAAATGATATAAAACGCGCCTTCTGGTTCGGCAGCAGCTTGCCGGAAGACTCCGACAACGCATCGACAATCTGGTCGACCGTTGAAGATTCGAGCAGCTTCTTAAGACAAGAATCCAGTTGCTGAATCGAGTTGCGATAGCTGTCGCCATCCCGCTTGGCAAGGAATAGGAAATGCAAATCGGCTAGATAAACTGAAGCCACCCTGACTGCCGAGAGTTTTTCCTCAGAGAACTCCAACGAGGCGTTCTCGCTTTCCAGAAGCAGCACGAGATCATCGCGATCTGGATATGGAATTGGTATAAACAATGTCTGGCGCGGCACCGAATCAAACCCTTTGCCGGCGGGGGTCGACTCCGGTGAGGTCAATAGAAGCAACTTCCGCTCTCCAACAGATCGATTGATTCCACCTAACTTGCGCCGGTCGAGTAACAGGCCCGTCTCGGCGCCTCCCGATGATGCCTTGATGCGGAATTCGCCGTCCTGATCGCGAAATACCAACTTGATACAGTCGGCATCAAAGAACTTGCGCACGCGTTCAAATTCGACCGCCTCGCGCAATTCCAGATTGCCGCCAATTCCGCGACGGAAGAACAGTTCTTCGGTTATGCGCTTGGCTTCTTCAGACGGCTTGAGTCTGTCCTTCAACCGAAGGATTTCCTTCTCATTTCTCACCGACTCCAATAGCGCTGCCAACTGATTGCTGGCGACGTTGATCGCCACACCACGCCTCTGGTTGAATCTTCACCAGCCGATCGGTACGCGGGTCGAAACCGTAGCCCGACAGGGCCATGTGCATGTTGATCTCGCGATGCGCCTGCTTCTGGCGCGCTTCCATCAACGCAGCCATGAAGCGCGCCCAGAAGCCCTTGCGCGGCGCCACGTCGGCACTGGCAGGGTCGGCAACGCGGACGGCAGCATAAGTAGCGGCAACCATGTTAGTCTCCTGTTGGAACCGAGGGGGTACAGAACTCCCGCGCATCCATCCCTGACTATTGCATCGCAGCATAATCGATTCCGCGCCTGCGAAGAAGCCCACAGGCGCATGGAAGCCCTGTAAAACCAGCATGAAACCTTAATCAACCGTACATATATGTGATACATTTGCGGCAAATAGGGTGCACTGCACAATGAAGAGTCAGGTTGCCTAGCGGCTTTGCCGCCCAGCCGGGCAGTATGACGCTGGTGCATGACCCAGATGCATAGGGGCCCTGCGCGTTGCCCCCGGCGCGGAGGCGGATAGAGTGCCGGTCCCATGTTCGAAGCCCTCTTCCAGACCTTTGACGATTCAAGCGAACGCGCCGAAAGTGCGGGCCGCGTCGTGGCCTTGCGCGCCGCGCTCAAGCGGCTCGGCCTCGACGGCCTGCTCGTCCCCCGCGCCGACCGGCAGCAGAACGAATATCTGCCGGCGAGCGAGGAGCGACTCGCCTGGCTCACCGGCTTCACCGGCTCGGCCGGCTTCGCCATCGTGCTTACCGACAGCGCCGCGGTGTTCGTCGACGGCCGCTATACCGTGCAGGCCGATACGCAGATCGATAAGAACGTGTTCGCGAT